>CBFDBU010000004.1:0-161995 GCA_965603125.1 uncultured bacterium
GAGTAATATCAACAACCGTTTCGCAAACGGCCTGCGCGCCGCATTCATCCGTCGCTGTAACAGCAATGACATTGCTTCCCTCTACGGGGATTAAGCAGACCTCGCCCTCCACCAGTGTTACCGGTATGCCATTTACGGTCACGGTAACAACGGGAAGGTCGCCGTCCGGATCGCCGTATGCAAACCCATCAATACATATCTCGCTCAAATCGCAGACTGTTAGCGTGCGGTTATCCGGGCAGGTCACCGTCGGAACCTGGTTGAGAGTGATATCGATCACCGTTTCGCAAACGGCCTGCGCGCCGCATTCATCCGTCGCCGTAACAGCAATGACATTGCTTCCCTCCACGGGGATGAAGCAGACCTCGCTCTCCACCAGAGCCGCCGGTACACCGTTGACGGTCACGGTAACGTTGGGCAGGTCACCGTCCGGGTCACTGTATTCAAATCCATCAATACATATCTCACTCAAATCGCAGACCGTCAGCGCGGCGTCTTCCGGACAGACAACAACCGGCGGACGGTTCAATATCACCGTGATCCTGATTGTGTCGGGCTCATCGCACGGCGGGCAGTTCTTCCCGTCCGCACATGGATTTCTCAGGCTGCACGAATCATCGGCGCAGTAGACGAAAACATAGGTCGCCGAATCCGACTGCTGCGGGGTGAAACACGTCTGCCCGGAAATCCTGTCCAGTTGCGTAAATTCACCAGGGCCCTCCCACTGAGTAATAATCAGGGAGTCACCGTCGGGATCGCTTCCCTCCACGGTGAAACAAATATCCTGCAACTGGCACAGGTAAATCTTGGAATCATACGCCACCAGTTCCGGCGGCGAGTTGAGAACGACAACCACCTCAGTGATACAGGAACTCTGGTTGCCGCAGGCGTCGGTGGCCGTCAGTGCAATGACATTGTTTCCTTCCACGGGGATGAAGCAGACCTCGCCTTCCACGAGAGTCGCGGGTGCGCCGTTGACGGTCACGGTAACAACAGGCATATCGCCGTCCGGGTCACCGTAGCTAAATCCGTCAATACATATCTCGCTTAGATCGCAGACTGTCAGCGTGCGGTTATCCGGACAGGTTACCATCGGGCCCTGGTTGAGAGTAATATCAACCATCGTTTCGCAAACGACCTGCGCGCCGCAAGCATCCGTCGCCGTAAGCGCAATGACGTTGTCCCCTTCTATCGGGATAAAGCAGACGCTACCCTCCACCAGAGCCGCCGGGGCGCCGTTCACTGTCACGACAACAACAGGCATATCGCCATCCGGGTCATCGTAGCTAAATCCGTCAATACATATCTCGCTCAAATCGCAGACTGTTAGCGTGCGGTTATCCGGGCAGGTAACCGTCGGAACCTGGTTGAGAGTGATATCGACCACCGTTTCGCAAACGGCCCGCGCGCCGCATTCGTCCGTTGCCGTAAGTGCAACAACGTTGCTTCCTTCTACGGGGATGAAGCAGACCTCGCCTTCCACCAGTGTCGCCGGTGCGCCGTTGACGGTGACGGTAACGTCGGGCAAATCGCCGTCCGGGTCACTGTATTCAAATCCGTCAATACATATCTCGCTCAAATCGCAGACTGTCAGAGCAGCGTCTTCCGGACAGATAACAACCGGCGGGCGGTTCAATATCACCGTGATCCTGATAGTGTCAGGCTCATCGCACGGCGGGCAGTTTTTCCCGTCTGCACATGGACTCTTCAGGCTGCACGAATCATCGACGCAGTAGACGAAAACATAGGTCGCCGAATCCGACTGCTGCGGGGTGAAACACGTCTGTCCGGAAATCCTGTCCAGTTGCGTAAACCCTCCGGGGCCCTCCCACTGCCTGATAACCAAAGAATCACCATCAGGATCGCTTCCCTCCACGGTGAAACAGATATCCTGCAACTGGCACAGGTACATCTTGGAATCATACGCCACCAGTTCCGGTGGCGAGTTGAGAACGACAACCACCTCAGTGACACAGGAACTCTGGTTGCCGCAGGCGTCGGTAGCCGTAAGTGTAACAATGTTGCTCCCTTCAACCGGGAAGAAGCACACCGAGCCTTCTACGAGAGTCGCGGGTGCACCGTTGACGGTGAGCATAACATCGACAATGTCGCCGTCGGGATCGGTGGTATCAAAACCGTCCACACAGATTTTCGTCAGGTCGCACAGCGTCAGGGTGGACGTCCCCGGACAGGTGACAACCGGGGCGCTATTGAGGATTATGCTTACTTTAGTTGCGCATGAGGTCTCGTTACCGCAGAGGTCAACGGCAGTAATTGCAATGACATTGCTTCCCTCCACGGGGATGAAACAGACTGAGCCTTCGATAATACTGACCGGCTCACCGTTGACGGTAATGATAATCTCCGACAGATCATTGTCGGGGTCACTGTAGTCAAACCCACTGACACAAATCTCATCAAGTGTGCACTCGGTTCGCGTCTGATCGCCCGGACACGAAACGACCGGGGCGCTGTTTACCACCACGTCTATCTCGGTAGCGCAGGAAACCTGATTGCCACAGGCGTCGGTGACTGTAACGGTTATGATGTTGGCACCGCCAACTGGAACAAAGCAAACACTGCCCTCGACAAGTTGGACCGCAATGCCATTGACATCAACAGCAACAAAAACAATATCATCATCCGGATCACTGTATTCAAACCCGTCAATACATATCTCGCTGAGATCGCAGACTTCCAGAGTGCGGTTTTCAGGGCAGGTTACCACCGGCGCGCCGTTGAGGATCACGTTTGCTTCGGTGGTGCACGATGTTACATTGCCGCAGGCGTCGGTCGCGGTCAGTGCAACTACGTTGCTTCCTTCGAGCGGCACAAAGCACACTGAGCCTTCTACTATATTCGCCGGTTCACCATTGACAGTAAGGGTTACATCGATAATATCGCCGTCGGGATCGGTGGTGTCAAAACCATCCAGACAGATTTCGCCCAAATCACAGACCGCCATAGTTGTGTTGCCGGGACATGTTACCACCGGGGCGCTATTGAGGATTACGCTTACTTCAGTTGCGCATGTGGCTTCGTTACCGCAGAGATCAACAGCAGTAAGTGCAATGACATTTCTTCCCTCCACGGGGATGAAACAGACCGCGCCCTCCACAAGTGTTGCCGGTACGCCGTTGACGGTCACGGTAATATCGAGCAGGTCACCATCCGGGTCACCGTAGCTAAATCCGTCAATACATATTTCACTCAAATCGCAGACTGTCAGCGTGCGGTTATCCGGACAGGTAACCGTCGGATCCTGGTTGAACGTAATATCAACCATCGTTTCGCAAACGGCCTGCGCGCCGCATTCATCCGTCGCCGTAATTGCAATGACATTGCTTCCCTCCACGGGGATGAAGCAGACCTCGCCCTCCACCAGTGTCGCCGGTGCGCCGTTGACGGTGATAACTACATCGGCAAGGTTACCGTCCGGGTCACCGTATTCAAACCCGTCAATACATATCTCGCTCAGATCGCAGATCGTCAGTGCGGCATCATCCGGGCAGACAACGACAGGCGGGCTGTTGACGGTCACGTCGAGAAGGATTTCGTCCGAACTGATAACTCCACACTCGTCACGAGCCTCAACCTGAACGGAGTACACGGCGCTCGCGTCATCAGGCACAAAACAGACTCTGCTGGTCGCCGGATCGAACACGGCTCCCACAACGCCGTTGATGACTACCGTGCTGGGATCCAGATTGTTATTGGGATCGCTGATTCCCACCGGCAGACAGATCTCGGCAGGTTCGCAAATGACAAACGCCGTATCCGGCGGGAGAATAACCAGCGGCCCCACGTTGCAATCAACAAAGACAGTGAAGTCGCACGTGTAGTCGCTGCACGGGGTAGTGACGCTCACTACTATATGATTACTCTGGGAACACTCCGAAGTGAACCTGACCGTATCGGCTTTGCCGGAGTAGGCTTCGTACCAGGCATTAGTACCGGATATTGCGACCGAGATATCATCGGATTCCGGGATGCTGTCAATCGGGAAACTGAATGTATCCAGACCGCAGGCGAAGACGGTCGTATCGCCGGGGCAGACAATGTCAATGTCCTGATCGGTCCTGATAGTCACCACCGCCGAGGCGGTTGCCTGGTTGCACCGGCCGTAAGCCGTCACCACGATGTCGTAGACACCGGAGGAGTACGGCGTGAGACAGGCTGCGCCGTTCACATAATCGGCCCCGTCAATGACGATGTTGTCAAGAGTCTCGTCGGGGTCGTCCACAAGGACAGGCAGACATATCTGCTGCGGGTAGCACAGGTAGATAGCGGTGTCACTGACCTGTACCGTCAGCGGTCTGGTCTCGGCGACCTCGATGGCGGTCTCGCAACTGACATCGCCGCAGGCGTCGGTGACGGTAAGAACGACCGTGTTGATACCCGCTGACGGCACAAAGCGCACGGCGCCGTCGACAAGCTCCTGTGGAGCCCCGTTGACAGTGACTGTGGCTGCAACCAGGTTGCCGTCCGGATCGTAGTAGTCGAAGCCTTCGATCACAATCTCATCGTCAAGACTACAAACCCGGAGAGAAGAGTTCTCCGGGCAAGTCACCACCGGAGCAATGTTGACCACCACGTCGATTTCAGTGCTGCCGGAGGCCTGGTTACCACAAGCGTCCATGACCGTAATTGTCACGGTATTGACGCCCGCGTCCGGCATGAAGCAGATCGTCCCCTCGACCAGTTCGACCGGCCGGCCGTTGACGGCAATGGCAACATCGTCGACATCGCCGTCGGCATCGCTGTAACCGAATCCACCCACGCATATTTCGCTGAGATCGCAGACTTCCATGACACTCCCGGGTGGGTAGACTACAACGGGCGCGCTGTTGAGCGAAACATCAACCGCCGTGGCGCAGGAGCTTTCGTTGCCGCAGTCGTCAGTGACCGTCACAAGAATCGAATTGACACCCTCTACAGGAACAAAACAGACTTGTCCCTCCTCCATACTTGCCGGTTGCCCATTGACGGTGACAAGCACCTCGGCGATATCCCTGTCCGGGTCACTGAAGCCGAAACCGTTGACACAGATTTCACTCAGGTCGCAGACGGTCATCGCACGGTCATCAGGGCAGGTCACAACGGGCGCGCTGTTGAGCGTAACATCCACCGCCGTGCCGCAGGAGCTTTCGTTGCCGCATGCGTCGATGGCCGTTACTGAGATCGAATTGACGCCCTCGATCGGAACAAAACAGACCTGGCCCTCCACTATGCTTGCCGGTTGCCCATTGACGGTGACAAGCACCTCCGAGAGGTCCCCGTCCGGGTCGCTGAAGGCAAAGGGGCCCGCGCAGATTTCGTTGAGGTCGCACACCGTCAGATTGCTGTTGTCCGGACAGGAAACCACGGGATCGGCGTTGAGGACTATCGTCATTTCGGTGGTGCACGAGACCTCCAGGCCGCAATCGTCGGTAGCGGTAAGCACTATCGAGTTGACGCCTTCGGAGGGGACGAAGCACACGCTGCCCTCGCTGACAGCGGCGGGCACGCCGTTGACGGCGGCCGTAACGCCGCCCAGGTTGCCGTTTGGATCGCTATATTCAAACCCAGCCACGCAGATCTCGCTCAGATCACAGACCGTGTCCGACGCGTTATCCGGGCACGTGACCACCGGCGGCAGATTCTTCTCCACCACGTAGGTGGCCATGCAGGCAGCCGTCTGACCGATGGCGTCCGTAGCTGTTATTTCAATCTCATACGTCCCCGTAGCATCGGGAGTGAGACAAAGCTCGCCCGTGGTGGGGTCAATAGTGGCCGGGCTCTCCGGAGCGATGGAGAACGACAGTTGGCCCGCCCCTTCGTTAAGCACCGTCGTCACCAGACAGATATTGTCGTAATCGCAGGCGAGACCCTGCCAGGAGTCGCACTGAATGTCCGGCGGGGGATAGTCTACCTCTATCTTGGTGCAGTCAATTGAGGCGATAATCCGGACCCGCTCGTCGGGATAGCAGACGCTGTTGGGCGGGTCACTTTCTCCGGGTTCTTCTTCACCGGCATACTTGACGCCGATCGTGAACTGATCCACCTCGTTTAGGGTCAGTGTGGCCGTCGCCATGCCGTATTCGTCCGTGACGGCGACAGCGAGCGGATCCTGATCGAGATCGACACCGCACTCATCATGGTGAGCGTAGAACAGGATTTCCCTCCCGCCCATGGGAGCGAAATTGCCGTCGCAGCAATTCTGTTCCAGCAGGATAGTCACATCGAACGGGAACCCGGCCAGAATCTCAGTGGAAATATCCAGGATCGCCAACCGTGAGTCGATCTCGTTCGACACTCCCAGTGCCAAAAGCCCGGATTCCTCACCGACTGCCTTTACCACGAGGGGCTGCCAAGACTGGCTCTCGTCGGTGGCAGTCCAGGTCGAGTTTACCATACCGTCCGCGTCGGCCAAAACATCCCACCTGCCGTATTCCTCACCGACAGTTCCCGAATGCTCCAACGGCGCAACCGACACCGACACCATCTCACCGGAGGTGAAACCGGTGCCGGTGATTGCCAGCGTATCGCCCACAGATCGGTTGCCGGAAATCTCCACCAGTGGATCGGGAGCGGCGTCGGCAACAACGTCTCCCGAACCGCCCACGGTGGCGGGATCGCTCGCCCCGGCTCCAAGGGCTGATGTAACCGGAAGCAGCACGAAAGCCATTATGAACAAGCCGGGCAATGTCCAGGATCGTCTCATGAGTTCCTCCGAAGTAGAATCCGCGAGCGGCAGGACCGACCTTCGGTCAGCCTGTCAGATAAAGTGCTCGCTGAACACCTCTATTCTATCTACGCGAGGGGCAGCAAACCCCCGTCTGAAAAAGCAATTTCTGTATCTACAATACTGCCACACAAATAAGGCGGTAAGGCGTAGTATGATACCGTAGTATGTATGCTCATTTTCTCAAGCCTTTTAATATACCTTTTTCTGCCCAAAAGTCAACAGGCACATTGGGCTGAACCACAGCCAACGCAATAATCGGGCCAACCGGGTAATTCCTTAAATGACCGGAGCTTAGGTGGTTACGGAAACCGCTGCTGCAGCATTGTTCTGCATATGTGAAATCAACGTTTCACAATATGCGCCGTCGTGTCCAGGCTCCCGGCTCCCGACCCGAGATGACTTTGCGGATCGCGACAGAACCGACTTCATTCCAGGACTTTAGGCAAGACGCGTCTTATACGCTTCTTCGCTGACCGGGCATCCCTGAAGGGCGTTTCACAGGCAGATCGGTGCCAGCTACTCCTGCCGCCCGGGACTTCGTTTGATCGGCGCCGAAACTGCTTTTCCGGGTCCCCGGCTACTTGAGCAAGACCATCTTCCTGGTGCAAACGCGGCCGCCGGCCTTGAGACGATAGAAGTAGACACCGCTGGCCAGGCTGCCCGCGTCCCAGGAAATCGTGTGCATTCCGGCGCCTCGGTACTCGTCCGACAGCGTTGCAACCCGCTGCCCCATGAGGTTGAATATGTCAACGGAGACGACTGAGGCCTCCGGCAGGAAGAACGAGATCTCGGTTATCGGGTTGAAGGGATTGGGACGGTTCTGGAAGAGAACCACCGCGGACGGCCTCTCGCTGCCATCATCGGAACTTGATCGGTCGGAATCCCTCTTACCGATCAGCAGCCGGTAATAGACACCGGAGTCGCCCGGTATCCGGGGAAGGTTCACCGAGCCCGTCTGCCCAAGATCACAGAGCCAGAACCCGTTCTCGTCCGCCAGCACCAACTCCATGTCCTCCGGCAGATGGGAGGAATCCCCCAGCGCCAGGCGCATCGGCTCCCCGGTGTTGCCGCGCACCAACAGGTCGAACCGCCACCCGGTGTCGCTGGGCGCTCGGAAATCCCCGCCCAGCAGTCGCCTATCGCCGCCTTCGTCACGATCCACGAAGGCCAGCGACACGTACCGATCAAAGACCGGCGGTTCGCTGAAATCGAGTTGATCGGGGCCATCGCTCGCCTGAGAGGACACTCCACAACGGTTGACCATATCGTCAACGGTGGGAGTAGTCAACTGAAGTTCTATCCGCCAGTGGTCGACTATCCCGGGTTCGCTGCCCGAGCCTGCGCCCACGATTACCGCTTCACCGTAGATGACATACATCTCGCGCATTACGGTGGCGTTGTTTTTCACCCAGTACCCCGTGAACGGCTCCAGGGTGCTGACCGATTCATAGCCGGAGCCAGTGTATCTATGAAGGTAGGGTTCCACGTCGTTTTCGATCCGGCACTCACCCCACGGGACGTCGAAAGCAAAAGGATTGGATACCTGGTTCCACCCTGGTTCGAGCGCGATCGTGAAATACGCCTGATTCTGGATCAGGATATCCGGAAAGGTAGACAGCCCGCTCGCGTCAATCCGCTTGCCGCCGCGTACCGCCAGCCAGTAGCCTCGGCCGTGCTGGATCTGTCCAACCTCGTGGTATTCGTCATAATCTCCTCTTCCCGGGTTCCATCGCCCCAATCGCCACAGGGTCGGGTCCGGCGAACCCAAGTCATCCTCGATAACGGCAGAGACACCGTCAGGGTCAACCTCAAAGGGGAAACCAACCATCTGGTAGACACCGTCTGGAAGTGTGGGACTCGAAATGTCGTAGAACTGAGTCTGAACGTGGTAGGGCCAGGCCGTTGGCTCATCACCTATAGCAGGCTGCGTGAGACTGTCCTGGCCATAGTATGCAGCGACGTAGTATTCCACACCGCTCAATCCGACAACGCTTGATGAAACCGTACTGGCGTAAACGTCGGTAGTGACTGCCGGCATGGATCGCTTGGAATACCCGCGTCTCCCTCCCTGGCGATAATACAGCGTCACTGAATCAGGATAGCCCAGCGCGGTCACGCGTACCGTGCCGCTCGCACCCATGTCGATCGGGTCTGAAAGATGATCGACAATTGCAAGTTCGGGCGCCGCCGGTTGAAACCCGGCCTCGTAGGCAAGTCGCGCCTGTTCGGTGTCGTCTCTCAAAGCAGCCACTGACGCCAGGCGGTCGGCCCCTTGCGCGACGACTATGGCAACCACGATCTCAGTGCTGTCGCCGGCGCCGAATGTGATCGGACCGGTAGTCATGATGAAGCGACAGTCAAGCGGATCATAGTCGACGTCACCCTGAGCCGACACCGGATCGCCGCTGTGATGATACCGGAGCTGATTCCCGTTCCATATATACGGGGCTCCGAATAACAGCAATCCCTTCATGTAGTTGTAGGTCTGGGCGGCGGAATTGGGGTCGGTGTCGTATTTGTTCTTGGCAAAAGACGTCATCCCCTCGTTGGCGTAACCCAACCGCTCCATGCCGAACATCGTGGCGGTATCGAGTGAACTCCCGGTCCACTGAAGCGGCCCCTGTAACAGGCGATAGCCCAGGGCCGGCGGTGTGGAACCATACTGGTCATCGTTGTTGGTGAAATTGTAAACATAGGCCAGGTTAAGAGTGGTATCACACCCCACCAGGTCGTCCGCACGACCGCCGAGGTCGGGATCGACCCAGAGTGAAAAGTAGCAGCTGTCTATGGTTACACCGCTCTTGTTGTATATCCGGTAGCGCAGGAAGACACTATTGCCAAGCGCGTCCGGAGTATCGAATGCGAACGTCGTCTGGCGGATTTCCACACCTAACGGAGCGGTCGAACCGGAAAAACACGTGTGCTGCGATGAATCGGCGTCGTTGAACACAGCCCACAACATCTGGTCGCCGATCATTTCCGGGTCGCCGTTAGCATCCACCGGCGCGCCCTGGTTTGCCGGCCAGTTGAGGTAGTCATCATTGTGATTACCCGCCAGGCTGTCACTGTAGAGCTTGTATACTCGGAACGACGGGTTGTCCGGCTGGTCGGTTCCGCCGGCAATTGGTCCCGGTACGTACTCGCCGTCATATTCTGCCACGGTCACACGCGTCTCACCGCTTACCTGCCCCCCGATCCACAGCCCCGACGCATAGAGGCACCTGTTGGTCATATTGCCGCTTTCGATATCCAGCACAGTGTTGTATGGGAAAAAGGTCCCTGCATTATAGCCAAAGATATTTTCCACATCAAAGCCGAAGGTACCATGGTTGGTCACGAACATCAGGATGTTGTTGGCATTGATATAATGCTGGTTGTCGATATCCGCCGACATCCGGGGCGTCGGCTTGTCCTTACCATGCCAGGCAGCCCTGGACGGCAGCGCCATAACAACGGATAGCATCAATACGAGAGTGATCGCTTTCATCGCTTACCCTCCGGCGGAGGTGGAAAGTCGGGCAGGTTGTCGTCCCCATTATCATCCCCGTTGCCCCCGTCATCACCGCCTCCCGCGAGAACAGCCACCGCTCCAACCACGAGCGCGACACCCGCGCCTACGACCCACCATTTCTTGTACCACTTCTTGCCTTCGCCCGTATCGTCGGCGGCGGTCACCCCGGCCGGGGGCGTTGCCGGTGCGACCTCAGGTTCTTCCTGCAATTCCTGCTCTTGTCGGACCCGGCTTTCCTCGGCCAGTTCCGCCAGAGCCATTTGCCTGGCCTCCTGCATCCAATCGAGGTATTCCGGATCGTCGATGTCAAGCTCACCGGGCAGCCCCGGTGACAGCCTCAAAGCGGCCTTCCCCGCCGTGATCACTTCCGTCTTGATGAGTTCCGAATCCTCACCGAACAGGGCGTAATACTGAACTGCCGAAAGCAGGAACCAGGCCTCAGTTTCCTGCTCGGGGGTGAGGTTGCGACCTGCCAGGAAATCCTGCAGTTCCTGACGGGCGCACTCGTAATCCAGTTCCGTGAACGACACCCTGGCGTGTTTGATTGAAGGTTCTTCCCTGTTGTAAGCGCACGCAGTATCGGAAACTTGTCCGGCCGCTACAATTGTGCTGACGGGCAAATAGACAACCGCCACGCATACGGCTGCCACCCGCAGGAATCGGTATGAAAACAGCATCTATCCTCCGTTTTGAAACGTCTATTGCTCAGACCAGTAGACCACCACCCGTGATAGTTTCCGGCCCGTCCATGATATGGCGCCAAAATCAAGCGTGGCGCCATCGCCTCTTACCAGTTCACGTTCGCCCGTCGGCCCGGGGCGTACCAGGAATGAATCAACCCGCGCCAGAGCTGCGCCGGCTCTGTTGGGGACAACCTCGAACGCCACCTGCCACCGGCCCAACAGCTTCTCCAGGGACCTGATCGGCACCCGCTCGTAATCGGCGGCGCGACCGTTGAAGCCGACGCGAAGCATGGCGTCCGTCAACCGCGGCGAAACGCCGATCTGGAAATTTACACTCTCGGCACTTGCGAAATGCTCGTTGAGGTCATACACCACCGTTGTATCTTTCTCAAGCCGGATTCGACTTTCGACAATGGGAAAATCGGGATGTACGACAGTAATGACATGGGGGCCGGATTCGAGAGACATCTCCATGCCCGGCGTCCTGGCAAGCCCGTCGACTAACAGGCTCATGTCACCAGGTGGAGCGACCTGCACGGTAAGCGCCGGCGGGGCCGCAACCGGCTCAGGTGCTTCGCCGTCATCAGCGCCTTCTGATATGGTGGCGGCTGGTTGTGTCGTTGTCGAGGGCTGCTGTTCGGGCCGACTCTCACCGGTTTCCGCGGGCTGATCACTTTCCGCCGACGCAGGTCGGGAATCTGCCGGCGGCTGTTCCCTGCCCTGCGGACTTACCGTTGCCGTCGGCCCCTCATCGAACACGGCCAACGGAGCGGACCCGGTGTCAACGATCGAGGCAGGAGTCTCCGCCGGGCGCTCGGTCTGCCATACCGGTATTCTGTCTCTCAGGAAATACACACCGAGCGCAACTACCACAACGGCTGCACCCGCTGCCACAAACGCCGGCCAGTTGCGGCGATGGACCTGCCGCAGGCGCTTGAGGTCCGCCTGCATCTCGTCAGCCGACGCATATCGCTGCTGCGGATCCGGGTGGGTGGCGTGCTTCAATACCCGCAGCAAAGGCCCGGACAGATTCTTGTCCATGGGGCCTCCCCACCATCGGAAGTCAGGATTGGAAGCATCCCGGTACGGCAACTGCCCGGTCGCCAGGTAATACAGAGTAACGCCGAACTCGTAGATATCGCTCAGGAAAGGATTGTATCCTTTCTCATCCCGGTGACGTTCCGGCGCGGCAAACTGAGGCGTGAGAGCGCGATATCCCGTCTTGGTCATGGTGCCGCCGATCTGCTTGGCTATACCGAAGTCGATCAGGTAGACGTGATCATTCCTGTCGATCATTATGTTGCTGGGCTTGATGTCGCGGTGGGCCACCTTTCTCATGTGAGCAAAAGCAAGCGCGTCCACAACTGTGCGTGAGATCGTGAGAAACATCGCTTCCGACAAGGGACCCCTGCGCTTGACGAGCCGCTCGCAGTCCTCACCGTCAATGAAGGGAGTGACGATGGCCCTGTCCTGGGGAAGAAAATCGACGATACCACACGTGTTGGGGTGATCCAGCAATGAGAGTATCTTGGCTTCCTTCTGGAATTTCTCGGCGTCGTGGTCTTTCTTGAGGAACTTGACAACCACCCGCTGCTCGCGGAGCGAGACATTGTGACCCTCGTAGATGTCTCCAAACCCCCCGCTTCCGAGGTAACCGGTGATCATGTACTTGCCCGCCAGCGCCCAGCCGATTATGCCAAGGGGGTCGGCCCTGCGGTCATGCGAGTCCTCGCGCCAGGTATCGGTTCCGTTACTCTCCGGCATATCTCACTCTTGAAATGTTGTCGGTCTAAGTATGCCAGGACTGACGGCGGCTGTCAAGCTTGGAAAAACGGGGCCGGAAAGCCCGCCAGCCAGCGGTGTCGGAACCCGACGGCGAAATATAAAAAACACCTCTCCGGTGGGCACCGGAGAGGTATAGGGCAAAATAGACACTGGACATACCGGGGGAGGGAGGATACGGTGATGTCCGCCACTACCAAGATGCAACAAGCAGCAAGAAAAGTCAAGACGAATCTTGCGCTGCCCACAACCGCCACATGGGAAACGGGGAAATCCTTGACAGTTCGAGGAGATTCTTGCATATTCAAAACACTGAGAGGGACAAACCGTGTTTTTTCAGCCCTTATAGGGGAAATCTTGTATACACTCTTTCTCGAGACCTGAAAGGAGACCACGGTGTCAATTGTCAACGATCTGAAGAGAACCCATGAGAACCTGCAGAACGCGATTAATGGTCTGACTACCAGAGAATTAGAGGCTCGCCATTCCATTGGTGATTGGTCGGTAAAGGATGTTTTAGTGCATATGGCAATGTGGGATGGCGAGGTCTTGAAAAACCTGGCCCTGTGGCGTTCCGGGAGTCAGGTAGACTGGTCCTACGTCAAAGATCGCAAGGCCATCCTGAAATTCAACGACTTCTGGATCAACAACCTCAAGCATCTATCCGCGAGAAAGGTCATTCAGATGCTCAACAGTATCCACGGGGCCATTATTGCCGATCTCTCCACATCTGTCGGACCGCATCGCGAAAAGCGGCGGAGCATTCCAAAGTGGCTGCGCCAGATCACCGTAGATCACAATAAGCACCATATCAAAAAGATCCAAGCCTACAGAGAATCGGTGGGTAAATAGGACCTTCCCGGCGGCACACCGTTCATGGTGGGATTCTACATCTGGGAAATGACGTTTACTGCAGTTTTCGTTCTCAGGCCACCGGTCGGGTGTAAACGCCGGAGTAAGAGTGTACCGAGTGGCGGTCGAAAAGTGTTCTCTTTGACGGTGATGTCCGGCACTACCAAGATGCAACAAACCACACGCCCTGTAGAAAACGCTCCACAAGCAAACAGGGCCGTCCGACAACGCACTGGTACAAGACGGGGCCGGAAATATCGCGAACGAGCGGTGTCGGAATCCGGCGCCGAAACATAAAACACCTCTCCGGTGGGCACCGGAGAGGTATAGGGCAAAATAGACACCAGACATACCGGGGGAGGGAGGATACGGTGATGTCCGGCATTACCAAGATGCAACAGGCTGCAAGAAAAGTCAAGACGAATTTTACGCAATACCGCAGAAGTCCGCTAAAGGGCGTGAATGCGCTTTCCCGTTGGCAAAACGTGTAAACAAAGGTATACTATATATGGTGAGTTTTTATATAAACACGCTTAGGAGGAAAAACCATATGAAGAGGCTACTGCTGACAGGACTGGTGGCTCTTTGCGCCGTGACTACTTTAATGCCGGTGCATGCGGTCGCACAAGTGTTGCTGGACGAAGATTTTGACAGTTATTCCCCGGGAGGTTTCCCGGTGGGATGGACCCAGGTCTACTCGGGTGCAGGATGGCAATACCAGGTCGTAACAGACGAACAGTTCTCATCCCCGCCGAACAGCTTCACGATGAGAGGTTTACCGTCGAATTCGGCCGTAATCGAGCATGAGTTTACAAGCCCGCCGGCAACGATAGAATGCCGCGCCATGATGAGAGTAAAGGACGGTTCCGCTACCGCTTCCATTGCGGAATTGAGCCTCTGGAATGGGGACGAAGGCAGTTGGGGAGTCTACTACTGTCGGATCATGTTCGACGACACCGCCATTTCTTTGTCATCATCGGGGTTTAACCACTACCTGATGAACTACCAAAGGAACCGATGGTATGACGTGAAAGTCGAGTATGACGCCAACCAAAGAGAAGCTTCAGTGTGGATAGACGGCGTGCTGATGGCCTTCAGCCTGCCCTTGTATGACAGCGGATTAGGCTACAAAGCCGTGGCCCTGTGTGCCGGCCACGGGGGCATTCAGTGCTATTTCGACGACATTCTATGCAGGGGGATTTCACGCCCCTGGGCCAGAATCACTCTGGACGACGTGACCGGCCTCAACCCGGATAATTCCGTAAATGCCGACAGTACCGTTCGCTTCACGTTTCGCCTGACCTACGCTCCCGGCGACGGAAGCCGTATTAACGGCTCAACAAACGGTTTCCAGGTTTACACGAAACAGAGTATGGCGAGCCCGGGAACGCCCGGCTTCTTCGACCCGATTAGTTATGACAAGCTGCCGGTATCCCCGAGCTGGAGTTCTATGTATGATGGCTCTGGCGGTATTATCTTCGACCCCCGTGGCATCGATGGCTTAGGCGCCGATACGATCGGTTTTGGAGGGTATGCTAACTTTAGCGGTATCCCGGACGGATTCAGCCAGCAGGTTTGGTGGGTTGAGACCACCCCTCGCCAAGGTAATGACACGTTGTGCGTCGATTCCTGCTTTTACCCGCCGAGTGGCTTCTGGCAATGGAATACGACCCGGGTCACCACCGCGCCCGCCTGGGGCGGCCCGTATTGTTTTGAAATAGTCTGCTGCGCGAAGGTTGACGACGTCATCCCCGACGCCAATTCAGTGGGTGTCGATATCGACCTTGCATCTACCTCCGGTGTGACCGAGATAGCCACAACGCCCGACCTGGATTTTGGCACCGTAGATGCCAACGCGTACAAGGTCTGTGGCAGCTACGGCAGTTACTATTCCGGGAGTATCGTGGGGGCGACGTTCAACCCCAATGATGACTTTTTCTACGGCGAAGTAGTCACCGTCACGATGACCAACCAGGCTCAGTGCCCAGGCGGCCGGCCCTTTGTTGGCTATTCCTGGCAGTTCACCTGTGAGGTTGACCCCAACAGCCCGGGGACGTTTGTGGCTCAGCCGCCCGAGGGCGTAGGATACCAGCCCCTGTCCGTCATCGCAGCCGATCTGAATGGCGATGGTGACCTTGATCTGGCGGTAGCCAACTACGGTAACAACAATGTCTCGATCCTGCTGGGGAACGGTGACGGTTCCTTTGCGGCTCAGCCGCCCGTGGGCGTCGGAACAGAACCCCGCTCTGTCATCGCAGCCGATCTGAATGGCGATGGTGACCTTGATCTGGCGGTAGCCAACTGGGGTAACAACAATGTCTCGATCCTGCTGGGGAACGGTGACGGTTCTTTTGCGGCTCAGCCGCCTGTGGACGTCGGAACGGCACCCCTGTCCCTCATCGCAGCCGATCTGGATGGGGATGGTGACCTTGATCTGGCGGTAGTCAACAACTGGTCCCTTAATGTTTCGATCCTGCTGGGGAACGGTGACGGGTCTTTTACGGCTCAGCCGCCTGTGGCCGTTGGTTATGATCCTTACTCTCTCATCGCAGCCGATCTAGATGGGGATGGTAACCTTGATCTGGCGGTAACCATCTTCTTTGGCGGTTATGTTTCGATCCTGCTGGGGAACGGTGACGGTTCTTTTTCGGCTCAGCCGTCCGTGGGCGTAGGACATGGGCCTTGGGGCCTTGCCGCAGCCGATCTGGATGGGGACGGTGACCTTGATCTGGCGGTGGCCAACTACAATGACGATTATGTTTCGATCCTGCTCGGGAACGGTGACGGGTCTTTTTCAGGTCATCAGTCCGTGTTCGTCGGAGATGAACCCTCTTCCGTCATCGCAGCCGATCTGGATGGGGACGGTGACCTTGATCTAGCGGTAACCAACTACAATGACGATAATGTTTCGATCCTGCTTGGGAACGGTGACGGTTCTTTTACTGCTCAGCCGCCTATGGCTGTCGGAGGTGCACCCTACTCTGTCATCGCGGCCGATCTAGATGGCGATGGTGACCTTGATCTGGCGGTAACCAACTACTATGACGCTAATGTCTCTATCCTGCTGAACTCTGCCGGCTGCTGCAACTTCCGTGGCGATGTCGACCACAGTGGCGTTCCACCAGTGGACATTGCTGATCTGGTTTACCTGGTGGACTTTATGTTCAACCAAGGGCCGCCGCCGGTGTGTTTTGAAGAAGGTGACATTGACGGCAGCGGAGTGGCTCCGATAGACATTGCCGATTTGGTCTATCTCGTTGACTTCATGTTCAACAGTGGTCCCGCCCCGCCGCCATGCTAACAGACAGCGTCGCCGCGGCTGTTGATTGCATAGGCCTGGTGTCCCGCTGACGGTGAGGCCCTGCTTCGAGCTTAGATCAAATCCGCGCAACGGCGAAACAGGGATCGAGCGAACTGACGGGGCCGAGGTATGTATGGCACCTTTTTCCTTGCTCTGGTCTGGGCGATTACCAATATTACCGACCGTCGTGTAATTGGCACACCTTGATGTCAAGGCGGGTGCTACTGTTGCACGCGGTTGTATAAGCTGTGTATGATGAATTGAAGGAGCGATTCATGCCTCGACCTGTGAGCTTTGTCACGTTGTCTGTGCTGGTGATCTCTGTCCTCGTCCTTTCTTCCTGTGGTGACGACGACTCGCCAACGGAACCCACTGATTCGCGGCCCGGTCTGCATTGGAACGCGAGATACTCGGGCACCACCAACTACCTGATAGATGTCGCCTGGTCGGAAGATTCCTCGAAATATGCGGTAGTAGGGGCCAATGGGACGATACTGCTGTCAAGCGACGGGATCTGCTGGTCTCAGCAAACCTCTACAACCGACAAATACCTCTTCGGTGTAACCTGGACCGGTGATCAGTTTGTGGCGGTTGGGGACAGCGGCACGGTTCTGACTTCTCCGGACGGCGGAACGTGGACGCAGGTGGACCCCGACGTTGTCGAGATGGGATCGGCGTTCCTGTACGGGGTGACCGCTTCCACAAACCTGATCGTAGCCGTGGGACAGGACGGCGCGATACGGACTTCTGTCGATGGCACGACCTGGTCCCGCCCGGATACACTCTACATCACTGCTTTCATGTATGGTGTAACCTGGTCGGAAGATTCGGCGAAGTTCGTGGCGGTGGGTTCTTCGGGAACGATAGTGACTTCAACCAACGGCAACGTGTGGGAAACTCAGGAGAGCGGCACCAGCGTCAGCCTGCTTGACGTCACGTGGGCCAACGGACAGTACGTCGCGGTCGGCCAGGATGGGACGATCCTCACCTCAAGCAACGCCGAGGACTGGACGGTTCAGGAATCCCGGCTGCGGGTGTTTCTGTATGGGGTAGCCGGATCGGACAACGGATTTGCAGCTGTAGGCGAGCATGGCATAATCCTTGAATCCCCGAATGGCGAGGTCTGGACACTTCGGCAGCACGGTATCAGCGATCACCTGCGCACCGTCGTATGGTCGCCCGGCCGGCAACGCTACGTGGCGGCGGGCCTTTCTGAGACGATTGTCACTTCCCCTGACGGCGTCACCTGGACAGCCCGGGTAAAGGGCATGGAGATTGACTTGAACGACGTCACCTGCCGCACCGGTTCGGACACGCTCTGCCTGGCGGTGGGATCGCGCGGAACCATTCTGGCCTCACCGAACGGTGAGACCTGGAGCCTGCGCCTCTCCGGCATGGACAACACCTTGCGTGGAATAACACACCGACCCGGTTCCGGCGATCCTCTGTTTGTGGCCATCGGTGATTCGATACTGTATTCTGCTGACGGGGCAGCCTGGCACGTATGTGAGCACGCGCCGACGTACGGTGACCTGCAGAGTATTATCGCCTCGCCGTCCACGTTCGTCGCGGTGGGACGAAGCGGGACGATTGTATACTCGACCGACGGCCGGACCTGGGTTGCACCTGCCGGTGATCGCGTGACGACCGAACACCTTTACGACATCACCTGGTCGGGCACTCATTATGTGGCTGTAGGTGACACCGGAACCGTGGTGACATCCGAGGACGGCGAAAGCTGGACAGCCATCACACGGCCGGGCATGCGCTCCCTGCGAGGTGTCAGTTGGATCGACACTATCTTTGTGGCCGTGGGACTGGGGGGGATCATCCTGACGTCACCGGACGGCGTTGACTGGACGGAAGCCCTCTGGGATATTCCAGACGAGAGCAAGACCGAACTCAAGAGCGTGGCCGGATCGGGCGACGTCTATGTGGCGGTGGGCGGAAATCGCAAAATCGTGGTCTCCACCGACGGTGTCAACTGGAGCACTGCGTACGGCAGTTCGAGCGGGTCGCTTGGCGCCGTGATATGGACAGGGCAGCGCTTTATCTCGGTAGGCGAGGCGCTGGCCATCTTCACATCGCCGTAGACCCGAGAGGCTCACCTTCCCTTGTGACCGGAACTGACCGTTAGCCCATGCGTCATCCCTGCGTTTACATCTGACCTGTCCGCCGCTTGTCTCCCTGTTGATGTCCATCCGGGGATTGGTGGAACCGGAATCTCACGCTCAAAGAATCGGCACATCCGCAGAGCCACCATACGAAGACCTTCGTCCGTGAAGTGAATCCCATCCGCCAGGAATACTCTTTCGAGACTGTCGCCATGGCTCAACTCCACTTCCAGGTCGAGAACGCGAGCGCCGGACGCTTCTGCGACTTCCCTGATGATCCGGTTGTACGTTCGGTGCCTTCGAATCACCGACTCCTTGTCCGGCGCCAGGCCTTCCTCGACCAGGTAGTCCGGCACGCCCAACTCGTAGTGCGAGGTAGGAGCTGAGACGTAGATGGTCGGCACACCCTGGGTGTCAAATGACCGCTTGATCAGCCTGATGTTCTCCCGGTACTGGTCCGGGGGCACTCTCACCTGGTCGAGAAAACCGCCCGGATCAAAGTCCTGGACCACACCGACAATTCTGCTGCCGAGTTGAAGTAGTCGGGAATACTGGTAGGCATCCCTGATCAACTGCTCCACCGGGCCGATGGCTGCCTCCGCGTCGGTTGTGTGATACGCCTGCCAGTGGTCATTCCAACCAAAGCATACCACCGCCAGGTCAGGCTCCATCGCGGCGCTGTAGAGTTCAGCCAACACGCGACCCTGATGTGAACTGTAACCCGCAACAGCCAGTGGAATACACTCAAACCGTGTGACGTCGGATGCGATGGGACCATTGAGGCACTTCTCGACCAGCCGGGCATAGTCCTGCTCCGCACAGGAATCGCCAAGGAACAGAATTCGAAAAACTCCGGGCGGCTTCGGTCTGTTGATCTCTCCACCACAGAATCCAAGTGAGTTCACACCGGGACTGGATGGCTCACGCTTCCAGAACAGATCCTTGTCGGGCACAAAACAACTGTGAAACGCCGGATGGAGATTGCGGCACTGATCGCCCGGTTCGGAGCGAAAATCCAGTGTCCTCAGGGCTAATTCCGGCACCAGCGAGACAAGGTTGAACGCCGCCAGACAAAGCAGCCATCTGGCGTCTTTACCCGATTGAGAGAGCCTCCCAGCCAGCCACCAGCACGCGACCGTCACTGCTATCAACATCGGAGGCATCACGAATGAGACACAACCCCTCAACATCCCGGCAAACGACAGTACGACGGAGATCGACAGCGAGACACTCACGAGTATCCTCACCAGGGCCAGGCTGTCAGTCCGGTCTATCCTGTGGGCTTCTCTATTCATTTCCTTCAAGCAGCGTATGCTGTATCGCCGGACTCCAGTGATTCACTCTTGCATTCCAAAGACGGCCCGGTGAAGATTTCGTTCAGAGATTCCCGGTGGGCTCCCTTAGCATCATGAAACTGCCCCCCGACGGTACCGGGGGGCGGTTCCTAAAACTTGATATAGATGTAACGAAAGGGCACCCGCGTTTTTGCCGCTTTAGGCGGCGGGTTCGGACTACTCGCTCGGTTACCCCAGGCGGGGTCCTTTCTATTATTAACATCGGCTAATTTTAACATTTTGTCAAGCTATTTCTGGGCTCTCAACGCACGACATTGGTCCCGGTGTGAGTGATTCGAGTGTCGCACAGCAACCGTAGGTCGAAACCCCTGTGGTTTCGACATCGGCGAAGCCGATTCCCTACTCGCCGTATTCCTAATCGAATTCCGGTCTTTCTACAACGCCCCAATCATCTTCGTAATAACCCTGCTCCTTAAAACCCTGAATCGATGACAACCTCCACTCAAACGGACTCGATGTCAGCCCATGTTTCACTGGATTGTAATGATAGGGCGTGCGTCGCGCAAACGCAATACGGAATGTCGAAACCCGCCTTCGGCGATCCTTCGGACCAGGGATTTCGACCTACGAAGCTGTTTTTGTGGGTACAGAGGTGGCAAGCGTCACCCCATCTGGCAGCCGAGGCGGATGAGCTGATTGAGGAGGGGTTCAAGGTCCTTCTTAGATAGCGCTTTGCTGAGAGTGTTATATATCTGGTTCACATCGTCGCAGTGGAGAAAGTCTTCAGATGTCTCAGTCAGCAGATGCGCGAGTAGTCTGTTGACATCAGCCGGATGGGATTTGGGCAATTCGCTCTTCGCTAAACCATAGTATAGATGGCATTGATAGAGTTCAAATCCTGATGTGCCCAGGGCTGCTTTGACCGCATCACCGAACATGGGTTCCAAATCGGGCAGCCATTCCATGAATTCATCAGCCTCGTCGGAAGACAGGGCAACGGGATTATTCTGATTTCGATCAGACCAATAAGGACCGAGCCACTTTTTCCACAGAGTCGATTTGTCTTCAGCTTTCATGGTATGGAGTTGGGCGCGAATGTGCCGTGCTACATGGACGCGTTCTTCAGGCGTGATTCCTTCAATGATACGATAGAACCAAGATCGAGTTGACTCGTCAGCGATTTTGAGCCATGCCACTCCAACAGCATGATCCAGCAGGCGCGGCCGATGGCTTTCACGTCCCGGCTGGAGGCGGGCGGCTGCCTTCTCAAAGAGCGGTTTGAAATCCTCTATCAGCGGATGCGGCACCTTGCCCCAAAACAGAAAACCGTGCCAAGCTTGTTCAGCGTCTCGCTCATCTCTATCGAAGTCGAATAGAGACACGAGTTTTTCACGCGTCCACTGGTGATCAATAGCGAAGAAGAAATGCACACGGCTGGCGAATACACAACGCGCAAGTTGTGCGGCATAAGATGTGTCACCCATAATCGCATCCAGTCGGTTCTTGTAGTCCTTCGGAATCCCCGCCCAAGACTCAGCAGAATCTTTCTGGCGCTTCCAGAGAGCATGTATCCAGAACTCGGCAACGTGCCCAGCATTGTGGTTGATTGCCTCTGGGAGCCAGCCCATCTGATCTTCCCCGCCACGAGTAAGCACCATGAGCGACTTCCAGTATTCATCGGCCAATACCTCCGCTTCCGGCAGCAGCTTTACCGTCAGTCCGCCCTCGTCTCGCTTCGTTCCTTCCTCCAGTAGCGATCCAATGGATACCGTTGTAGGGTAGAGCGGACTCGATTGCCTTAGAATTCCGAGGATTTGCTGCCATTCCGGTTCTGAATGTACCGAACTCCTCCAGGCATCTACTAATCGCCACCAGACATCCTCTTTCCATTGCCCTTCACGGATGAGTAACTCGGCCAATTGATGTGACCAATCAAAAGACATCGTAACGGCTTTCTGGAGGTCCATTAAAAGACCGTCACGGCCAGGCTCGCCCCAATGCGACTTCCTTTCAATAGTCAGGATCAACTCTAGATGCTTTTCAGGAGGTTCAGCAACAAGTTGTTCAGCAGATACCGGGCTCTCCGGGATTACCCTTGTGGTTGAACTGACCCAAGTATCATGATCAGGGTGTTCGCGAGGTCCCCACTTTCCATTTGTCTTCTTATTGTAGTCGTTAAAGGCATCCTTTGCGATCTTGGATTCGGGGGCGACGGACTGTAGCCAGTACAGCGTATTATAAACTTCGTAGCTCTGTTGTTCTTCTTCGTCTTCACCGCCTGATCGTTTGTATCCCTTCATTGCCCTGTCAATCACTCGCTGTTGAGCTTCTTTGGTCACCAGACGGAAGGCTTTCTTGTATAACAGAAAGCTCTCGGTTTTGTAGGCGGTGTAGTCTAGCGCGCTGCTATTCAGGAGCCAGTCGATTTTCTTTTCTGGTTCAATCTGTTCAGCCTTGGCAATACCATGAATGGCTATACGCTTCAGCAGGGGTACACCGGTCGCATACCACGCTTGGGCAATCCGCCATCCCGATTCAACGTTCTCAGCGAAGACATGATCAAGCAGATCCCTCGCCGGATTTATCAGCCTGTCTATCTCATATCCAACACTGTCCTGCTCGTGTGGCTCGATGGCTGAGCGGCTGAAACTCTGACTGTCCCATTCTTCGTTCGCATGTCCAAAGTCCCGGTTCATCATGTTAGCTGCTACCAAGTGCTTTTGTAGAATCGGTTCCAGAGTCATCCAAAAGACATCCAGATTCTTGGAGAAATACTCTTCCCAGGCCTCCTTCACCCAATAGTTGTCCCCGCGCAGTCGGACCTCATGCTCGGTTTTCTCTTTGGTCTCCCTCAATACGCTAAAGCTGGATTCGATCCTTGATGTCGGTGTGAGCAGGTAGTCGAAAACAGCCAAAGCGGCACTTCTTATTTTGACCTCGGCACAAGTCTTAAGCAAGAAATCAAGACTGTTGCGACCTTCCGCATCGGCTGGCACGCGCCGCAGCAGGAAGTGCACCCATTTCGCCATAACCTTCGCATCCGGTTTCGGCTCGCCATGCGTCAACTGCCTAGCTATCAATACCCAGAAGTCATCGTTGATGTGCTGACCATGACTTCGAATGATGTTGAATACTTCGTCCGAGTGCTGGACAACGAAGTTCTCGGCAACCCATTGCGCTAGGACGCGTTGGGCGGCAGAGAGGGTACTGTTTGCGAGGAACAGAGTCTCAATCACCTTGGCTTCACTTGCCCACAGCAGCCATTCAACTTTCAGGGCGTTGTGAGCGAATAGTCGAACCGTCGGAACATCTTCCAGAACCGGAAGTAGAAAGTCCTGCGTGTCCACAATACTTGATGGCGCATCCCGGACCAGCTTCTTGATCTGTTGGCCGCGCTCGACGTAGTCGACGGCAGCAGACACTTTCTCTTGCGTGGTGGAATCCTTATCTGAAATGGCAACCGGAGACTTCGCTGTCGCTAAAGGAATCACCGGCTTCTTATTTTGTATTTCTTCGACCCAGTCTCCCATAAGCTGGACAAGCTCACTGTGATCATCCCCGGTTTCTCCCGCAAAGTATGTAATGCGTTCAATTGTGTCTCTCTTGAACACGTCCACCTCAGAGTCCGGCACAATGGCATATCGTTTATGTTGTGATTTCGCCCATTGTTTCTCTAATACTTCCCAGTATGGATCGGCGACTCTATACCCAACGAACAAGGCACTGTGCTGGTGAAACATATCGTTAAGTACACGTCCAACGTAGCTCGCACCCGAATATGCATCATCGAAGTCGGTCGTTGTCAGCACAAGGTTTTTTAGGTCACACTCAACGCACCCGTGAGCGTAATATATACCCTGAAATGGACTTAAAGATGGGCTGTTGGGATTGTACGTAGGGGTTAATTCGTATCCAATTCTACTGGCAGCACGTTGTAGAAGTGTGTCGTAATTGGTTGTAATCAGTTTGGATTCTTCAGAACCGGCGAACAGTCGCACTAGCAACTGGTGCAAGCTATTTGGTTCAACCTCCTTACGTGCGAATGTCTTCCTGACAATGGACCTTATATCATACTCATGACGCTCCAGTTTATCCAAGTAGTCCTCAGGATTCTCAGAAGCATTGATGCGTCTGATCTCGTCGCCCGTCTGCTTTTCGAGTTCATCCGCTATCGTATTACACAGTCCACGAAAATCAGGCAACTTAGAGCCTTGGGATACACCCGCACCGGCAAACACAACTAGCCTTCCATGCCTTTGCGCCTCCTTGAGTGCATCTGGTATTTTGTCAGCTAAACTATTAGCCACCTAATGACTTTCAATCATGTTGTACCTCTTAGTACATTAATAGGCGCTAAGCCAGCGTCTGTCAAGCAACATCCCCCCTCTTTACCCTTTTCCGTAAAAGCAGGAATCGTCAGGAGCGCTCGGGGCTCCTGACCTACGAAGTCAGGCTTCGCAATCACCACCGATCCTGCCGGTCGAAAATGAAAACACACAAAACGAACCCATTTCCGCACCTTAATCGGCAAGCCCCCCCATGCGCACCTGAAAGGATTTATCTTGCCAGGCGGCCGTCCCAGCGCCGAATCCGACCGCCAATACGAAGCAACTGAGCTGGACACATACGGGACACTATCATGTGGAAGCGGACATGAGCGCTGTTGGCGGGGAACGTCGGGGTTTGACCCCGGGCGAAAGAAGTAGGGAGTCTACTCCTTTTTGTCCTTGTCTGACAAGTCGAGCATCTTGATGCCTTCGGCATATTGGATCGTGCGCGGGGCGGTAACACGCAGCAGGCGATGTGTCGTCTCCTGGATTCTCTCTGCCGACTGCTCGATAGTCTTGAGCTTGGTCACAAGCTCCTCGTCCAGGTCGTCACGGTCGCGGAGGAGCAACTGCACGTTGCCGAGAATCGCCGTAAGGGGACTGTTGATCTCATGGTTGACCGTCACGGCCGTTTCAGTGATCCCGGCCAGCTTCTCTTTCTGAAGAGCTTCTTCGGTGATGGAAGTCGACGCCGCATCCGGTGCGCGGCCGGCGACATAGTTGAGCGCCAGCGACGCGGCCAGAGCCTCAAGGAAGCGATCTTCGGACACGATGGATCCCTCACCTTCCTGCAGACCGATCACGGCTCCAAAAACACGTTTGCCGTGCCGAAGAGGAAGCGTGAAAGAATGACAGGGATAATCACCCGCGAACGACATGTAGGCGGCGACCAGTTGCTTGTCCTGTCGCAGGCCGGAAAAAAGGCCGTCCTCGAGCGACTGAAGGCGCTCTCGGCCTGCCTCGGAAGCTGCCCAGGCGACGCTGACAGTGACCTTGAACCGGTCGTCCCAGAGATAGAGAGCCCCCGCCGCCAGAGCGAGCAACTCGGCCGCCTGCTTGAGGGCCTGCTCGGATACTCGGGCGAGGTCTTCTCCCTTAGAACCGGCTACAGCTAATTGCCTGAGAACATCGAATTTGTCTATCTTCTCGTTCATGGTCGGTAACCTGCGAGCACTCTCTCGACTCCCGGTCGAGCAAAAGGAGTGCCTCGCTGCAGTAATCCCACGGAGTAGTACTACAAAAGCCGTAAACAGCAAAATAGCCCAAATAGCGGCGGATAACCAGCTTTTTCTCTGTTCAAAAGCTGAACAGGAGCGCTGGACAAGCCTAAACCGCTGCACCACAATTCACATTCGTCATGCAGAATAGGTGAGAGTATTCTGACCGAACAGACCCCTTTTCAACCCGGCAGACCGCCGGCCTGCATCACACCAGCGTAGCCAGGGCGTCATCCATTTGAGGAGCGAGACGATCCCACGAGAACCGCGCAGCCGTTTGAGCCAGACCCTCGGGGCAACTGGCCCAGAGCGTTCCCCGCTCGACCCGACCGGCGATGTCGGCCAGCTTGCGCGCCAGTCCCTTCACGGAACCGTCATAGAAGAACCGGCTCGTGTCGCCTGCTTCCTCGTCGGGGAGGATTTCCGGGTATGACAACCTTCGGGGCAGTAGCGGGTAGGCACCGGCAGCGATCCCTTCCACCACACCAATGCCAAAGAACTCATGGTTGGCGGTCGAGACAATCACGTCCGCCTCCGAGAGGCCCGCGGTGTACTGGTCGCGCGATTCCTGAAATCCCCACCGTTCGATTTCACTGCGAAAGTATTCACGCGCCCATCCGAACCCGGGTGGTACTTCCTCGAACTGCTGCCCGATGACCGACACCCGGAACCTGACGCCCTGCTCCTTGAGGAGCGTCAATGCCTTGAAAAAGTCATCGGGGTTCTTGTCATGTTCCCAGCGGGCTGCCCAGAGTATTCGCAACGGCCCCTCACGGCCTGTGTCTCGCGGCGGGAAATCATCGACGCCCGGCGGATGAACAGCCGCCTTTTGTCGTATCCGTTCAACAGCCGAGAGCGGCCGATAGTCGGGCATCCGACGCAGGAAGGTCGGCAGCGCCGCCGTAAACGAATCAAGATGATAAGCCGAGTTGAACCAGACCTGCGTGGCGGCCAAGCAGGTAGTAAAATTGGTCAGCGCAAAATGACGGTCGCGTTCTTTCGGGTGGCGATCAGGATAAGTGAGCTGGTTCTCATGGAAATACGCGATCGCCGGTAACGCGCGCACATGAGCGTCCGCAAGCCCGAGGAACTCAGCCAGGTTCAGCATGTCAGAGCAAAACAACGCGTCCCACCTCTCTCCCTGTTCGAGTCGGGTGTTGATATCGTCGGCGAAAGTGATAGCAGCGTGCCGCATCCGCCACTTCCATTTCGACGCAGGCAGATGCAGAACTGTCCACTCGTGACGGCTTCGGCCAATCCACCCGTCGAGGAAGGCCTTATGACTTCCGCCGTAGTATGGTTCTAAGGTGAGGATTTTCATGGTTGGTATTCCCCTGTGCGGATCAGAAGACCGAGCCCACCCTGCTGGAGAATAGCTGAGTCATAGTACAGTAGCCCTGCCAACTTTCTACAGACATCGCGTGTTGTCCCTATCGCTTGTCGCCAAGATAATAAGTTCCATACTCCCCACAAGCCCAAACGGCATCCACAGCGGCGCTTTGGGGCTTATTGGAGGATCCCCCTCGTCGCCTGGTCCCAGTTTTAGTTTGATATTCGCCCCGTAAAGGCCTATCTATTCAGCGTATGCGGATACTTGGCGTTGATCCGGGTCTCGGTGTCACCGGGTACGGAATACTGGATGCTGATGGCGACGATGTCTCGGTCGTCGAGGCCGGGGTGGTGCGCTCCGATTCACGGCAACCGCTGGCGTCCCGGCTGCTTGAGATCGCGCGCGAGATGGAGGAAGTAATAGCCCAGTTCCATCCGGAGGTAGTGGCTATCGAGGAGTTGTACTCCCACTACGGCCACCCCAAAACAGCCATTATCATGGGCCACGCGCGGGGAATTGTGCTTCTCAAGGCGGCTGAGGCGGGTCTGCCCGTTTTTCCGTACGCATCGACCCGTATCAAGAAGTCGCTCACCGGCAACGGGCGGGCTTCCAAGAAACAGGTACAGTTGATGATTACCTCCACTCTCGGTCTTACGGCGGTCCCGGAGCCACCCGACGTGGCCGACGCCTTAGCCGTGGCGCTCTGCCATTGCCGGGCGCGGGAACACAATCACGCGGTGCACGTATGATCAGCCGTGTCCAGGGCAAATTGAGCATGATCAGCGATGTCTTCGCGCTTGTCGAAAACGCGGGCGTCTCATACGAGATTCTGCTGCCGTCAGCCCTGGCCGAGCGGCTCAAGGATTCTGGCCGGGTCGGTCAGGAGATCGCCTTTGAGACAATCCACTATATCGAAGCAGGCGACAGGAAGTCCAGCCATTATCCCCGGCTGGTAGGATTTTTGGACCCGGTGGAGCGGGAGTTCTTCTCTCTGTTTACACAGGTACCAGGCCTGGGTGTGAAAAAAGCGCTGAAGTCGCTGGTGATCCCCATCAGGGATATCGCCACTGCCATAGAGACGAAGGATGCCGCCCGCCTCAACCGGTTGCCCGGTGTCGGGGCCAGATTGGCCGAGAAAATCATTGCCGAACTCCACGGAAAGACCGCCAAGTTCGCCCTGTCCCGGAAAGATGAACCGCTGGCCAGAAGGGACAAGCCGGTTGCGCCCTTCGCCGACGAGGCGATCGAGGTCCTGATGCAGCTTCAATACAAACAGCACGAAGCAGAGCAGATGATCGAAAATGCCCTAAGGGATGATCCCGCAATCCGCACCGCCGAGGACCTCATCAACGCCATTTTCAGGAAACAGCACCAAGGGGAGGCACCTTAGCGATGGCTCGTGAACGCATGGTATCGGGATCGCAGGTGAGCCCTGATGAAGACCAGGTCCAGGTCACGCTTCGTCCCTCGCGCCTGGCTGAGTACATCGGGCAGCGGGAGTTGTGCGACAAGCTGAGAGTTACTCTTGATGCGGCCAGGCAGCGCCTGGAATCACCCGAACACATCCTGTTTTACGGGCCGCCGGGGTTGGGTAAGACGACGCTGGCCCATATTATCGCCAACGAGATGAGCTGCAAACTGTTCGCCACTTCCGGGCCGGCCCTGCAGCGCACGGGCGACCTGATGGGTATTTTGACCAACCTGCACGAAGGCGACATCCTGTTCATCGATGAAATCCATCGCCTGTCGTCGGTGATCGAGGAGTTCATGTACCCGGCCATGGAGGATTTCAAGGTCGATTTCGTAGTCGACAAGGGCGCCTTTGCCAAGGTGATCAACGTGCCGCTCAAACGCTTTACGCTGATCGGCGCCACCACCAGGGCGGGAAGTCTGTCCTCGCCTCTCCGGGACCGATTCGGGCTGTACTACCATATCGATTTCTACCCGCCGGAGGAACTGGCCCGGATCGTTGTCCGGTCGGCGAAACTGCTGGAGACGCAGATCGAACCGGAGGCGGCGCACACAATCGCTCTTCGCGCCCGCGGTACTCCCCGCGTCGCCAACCGCCTCCTGCGACGCGTGCGTGACTACGCCGCCGTCAAGGAAGACGGGGCCGCCAGCAACAAGGTGGCTGAAAGGGCGCTGGATGCTGAGGGTGTGGATTCACTCGGGCTGGACAATCTTGACCGCAAGCTGCTCAAGATCATCATCGAGTATTACCAGGGCGGCCCGGTGGGAATCGAGGCGTTAGCGGCGACACTTAACGAGGAAGTCGACACGTTGGTGGACATGGTCGAACCGTACCTGTTGAAGATCGGTTTTGTCCAGCGTACGCGACGGGGACGAGTCGCCTCCGCCCGGGCTATGAAGCACCTCGGCCTGAAGCCGCATGACAAAGGGCAACAGTCCGATCTGTTTTGAGTCACACGGCGCAACCGATCAGCATCTCACCCGGAGGGCAGCTGCAATCACGGATCAGCGCCTGCCGGGATTGACGTCAGTGGGTATGCGCCTCGAACCGCAGGACGAAAAGGAACCAGCGTGACTTCGGTCGACGATGAGCTTGAACGGCTGTTTGAAACCCTAGGGGGAAAATCCAGCCCGGCCGGAACAGTGTCGATACTGATTTCCGAGACGGTCAGGTTTCGCGACAGCCTGAAAGAACGGACGGGCGTAATCCTGACGGTCGGTGACACACGCGCCGCCCTTGACGAACTGCAGAACCGGCTGAACGGTCTGCCACCGTCGGGCAGACTGACTCCCAACCAGGAGGGGCTCGTGCAAATATGGCTGGAGCGACTGACCAGGTTCCGAAGATGAGCTGCTGGTCATGCTGCCCTGACGATCAGTGGGTGTTGGAAAAGCGTTTTGTCATACTCGGAAACCGACGGATGCGTCATAAACGTGGTGTCGGGCGTCCCTGCCCGACACTTGACGACAGGTGACGCGGGAGCCGTCAGGCAGAGACGCCTGACGGCACAACACAACGCAGCGGCTTGTGCAGGTATGGCTGGAGCGACTGACCAGGTTCCGAAGATAGATAGATATCTGACTGTGTTCGGAGTTGTGTGGACATATCTCTTTTCGACTATAAGCTCCCCCGGGAACTGATAGCGCAGTTTCCCTCCCGGCGCAGGGACCAATCGCGGCTGATGGTGCTTGACCGCGGTTGCAGGCCTCCCGGTCTGCAGACTATCTGTCACTTCCGGAAGATTGTCGATTACCTGGCGCCCGGTGACGCGTTAGTTGTCAACAATACGAAGGTCTTCAAAGCGCGTCTTTTCGGTCGGCGCGCCACGGGGGCCAAAGTTGAGATTTTCCTGGTTCGGCCCATCGACCGCCTTCAGTCCCGGCGGTGGTACGCCTTAGTTTACCCGTCGCGGCGCGTTAAAGAAGGCGAACGGATACTCTTCGATTCATTCGGTGTGCTCCTGGCAAAAGACGCCGGGGGCGGCACCTGGGAGGTGGAGTTTGAGTCAGACCGGCAACGCCGGACGATAATCTCGCGCTTCGGCCACGTCCCGCTACCGCACTACATCAAGCGTAAGGACGAACCGGGCGACGTCCGCCGCTACCAGACCGTGTTCGCCCACCCCGACAACATCGGGGCCGTCGCCGCACCGACCGCCGGTTTTCATTTCACAAGACCGATCCTTGACAGTATCCGTGCGCGCGGCGTTGAACTCGTGGAGTTATGTCTGCACGTTGGTCCGGGGACTTTCAAGCCCGTGACTGCCTTCAATATCGACGACCATGTTGTAGACCCGGAGATGGCCTCGCTGCCCCCGGTGGCGGCTTTGGTGTTGAACCATGTGCGCGAGCGGGGGGGCAGGATCGTGGCCGTCGGCACAACCAGCGTGCGGACGCTCGAATCGGCCCCTGTGCAAAATGGACTGATACAGCCTTTCAGCGCCATGGTCGACCTGTACATCCGACCCGGTCACAAGTTCACCCTGGTTGATCGCCTGCTGACAAACTTTCACCTGCCGAAATCCTCGCTGCTGATCCTGGTGAGCGCCTTTGCCGGGCGCGAACCGGTCTTGCAGGCATACCAGGAAGCGATAAAGGAGAGGATGCGTTTCTACAGCTACGGCGACGCGATGTTGATCTTGTAGCTTTAGACACTAACGTCAGGGCGGAGACATCAGCCTCAATCGCGAGCAGGTTCTGTCGGAGTTCGTGCAGGTACCCGAGCGTCCACCGGGCGAAAAAGCACTGGCATGAGATCGGCATTGCTGCTATAATAGCCACTCAACCGTGGAAACCAAGAACGACAACAACGGTACCCGAGGCAGGAAACAGACAATCGGCCTGATTGCCGGGCCGGTGGCGGCGCTGATCATTCTGCTTTTCTTTGACCTGGATCCACAGAACGTGACAGTCACACGCACGGCGGCAGTGGCGCTGCTGATGGCTGTCTGGTGGATAACGGAAGCAATCCCGATACCGGCCACAGCCCTGCTTCCGGTGGCTCTTTTCCCGCTTCTGGGTATAATGACGGGCAAAGACGTCGCCCGCACCTATTTCAACCATATCATCTTCCTGTTTATCGGCGGCTTCATAATGGCGCTGGCGATGCAAAGATGGAACCTGCATCGCCGTATCGCGCTGAGGATAATCCTCCTTATCGGCGCCAGTCCCAGGCGGATTGTGCTGGGCTTTATGGTGGCCACGGCTTTCTTGTCGATGTGGATTTCCAACACCGCCACGACCATGATGATGGTGCCGATCGCGCTGGCGGTCATTTTCAAGCTCAGGGAGAGCGACCCCGGTCCGGCGTTGCGGCGCTTCTCGGTAGGTCTGTTGATCGGTATCGCCTACGCGGCTTCGATCGGCGGTATCGCAACCCTGATCGGCACACCTCCCAACCTGTCTTTCACCCGCATTTTCGCCATCTACTTCCCCGCCGCGCCTGAGATAAGTTTCGCCACCTGGTTCATATTCGGGCTGCCGTTCAGTATCGTTTTTCTTCTGATTGCCTGGATGCTCCTGGTTCACATTTTTGTGCCGCGGGGACAGGCTGTCGAGGCAGACATCTCCCTTTTCAAGGATGAATACCGCCGCTTGGGGCGCATGACTTATGAAGAAAAGGTCGTGCTGGTGCTGTTTTCCATACTGGCGCTGCTGTGGCTTTTCCGTAAAGACATCGACGCCGGCTGGTTTATGATCCCGGGCTGGTCGTCAGTCTTTCCCGTACCCGCATTCATTGACGACGGTACCATTGCCATCGTGATGGCCCTACTGCTGTTTGTGATACCGTCCCGATCGCCGTCGGGCGGTAGGTTGATGAACTGGCAAACAGCCACTAAGTTGCACTGGGGAATTGTCATTCTATTCGGGGGCGGGTTTGCGCTGGCCGGCGGCTTCAAGGAATCCGGGTTGTCCGTATGGGTAGCTGAACAGTTAGTCGGTCTCAGTGATATCTCGCCTGTTTTTCTGGTGGCGTCGGTCTGTGGGACACTGACCTTCCTGACCGAACTGACCTCCAACACCGCCACCACCGAGATGATCCTGCCCCTCTTGGGATCGCTGGCGGTGGCGATCAAGACCCACCCCCTGCTGTTGATGATTCCGGCCACGCTGTCGGCGTCGTGCGCCTTCATGTTACCCGTCGCCACACCCCCGAACGCCATCGTGTTTGGCAGCGGTGAGGTAAGAATGGGAGACATGATGCGGGTGGGCATAATAATGAACCTGATCGGGGTAGTTCTGATAACGGCCTTCATCTACCTGCTGGGTATCGCTGTGTTCGGTATCGATCCGGGGCAGTTGCCCGACTGGGCCGCCCCCGCATGACCCTTCCACTCTGGATCCGTCAACATCGTTGCTTTTGGACAGGCAGTTGCCTTATATTCTCAGTCGATGATGACCTGTGCAGTTATAGTGGCTGCCGGCAGTGCCTCCCGTTTCGGCAGCGGGGTGCCCAAGCAGTTGCGGGAGGTCTGCGGCCGACCGTTGCTTTCCTGGACGATCAGTCGCTTCGAGGCGGCCGCAAGGATCGACCACATTGTGGTCGTTGTGGCCGAAGACCACCTTCTGTATGTCAGCCAGAAGGTGATCGATCCATACGCCTTCACGAAGGTGACGAAGATTCTGATCGGAGGTGAGACACGATCCGAATCGGTGCTGAAAGGGCTCAAAGCACTGCCGCTGTCGACCAGCTATGTAGCCATTCATGATGGCGTTCGACCCCTGGTCAGTCCGGATGACATTGACCGCGTTGTCGAAACGGCTATCGCAGAGAGAGCGGCGATGCTGGCCATGCCCGCCTCCGACACCGTCAAGCGAGTCGAGGGCGGATTCGTTTTGGCCACCCTCGACCGCGACCGGCTCCATCTGGCGCAGACACCGCAGGCGTTCCAGTACGATCTGATCATTGAGGCTTATCAGCAGGCAGCCGAGTTGCACGATCCTGCGATTTTCACCGACGATGCCTCCTTAATCGAAGCTAAAGGCTTCAAAGTCAGGGTGGTGGCACCGTCCGGCCCGAATATAAAAGTCACGACGCCTGACGACCTGGTCCTGGTGGAAGCGCTCCTTCAGAGGGAGAGCGATGACATCCCTTAGGATCGGATACGGTTTCGACGTTCACCGGCTTGTGGCCGGACGCCGGCTCGTTATCGGGGGCGTGGAGTTGCCGTTCGACAAGGGTCTTGAGGGACACAGTGATGCGGACGTGCTGGTTCACGCCGTCATGGATGCGCTGTTGGGCGCGGCCGGTCTGGGCGATATCGGCCGGCATTTCCCGCCCACTGACCCGGCCCTCAAGGATGCCGATTCACTGCTGCTCCTTGAGCAAGTGGGCCGAAAAATTGAGAAGGCCGGATACGACCGGATCGGCAATATCGATTGCACGATCATGGCCGAGCAACCCAAGCTCGCGCCGTATGTCCCGGAAATGAAAACGAGAATGGCGACAGCCCTGGCGGTGGATGCATCGCGCCTGAACATCAAGTGCACTACGACCGAAACACTGGGGTTCGTGGGGCGCGGGGAAGGCATTGCTGCCTCTGCGGTCTGCTTGATCAGCGGCAATGAGTGACAGCCCGGCACAGATCGACCAGTTCCTGGATTATGTGTTCACCTACGGTCCCTTCTGGATCTACCTGGTGTTGTTCGCAGCCTGTTTTGTCGAGAACCTCTTCCCGCCTTTTCCCGGCGATACGTTCATCGTTCTCGCCGGTGGCCTGGTGGCCGTCGACCGTCTGGAACTGTGGGCTACTTCTGCGGTTATTGTCTGCGGCGGTTTGTCCTCAGTCATGCTGCTATACTGGCTGGGACGACGCCGCGGCCGGGAGTATTTCTTGAGAAAGGACTTCAAATACTTCTCGGCAGCCGACATCCGGCAGATTGAACACCAGTTCAATCGCTGGGGCGCGCTCATCCTGATCGCCTCCCGGTTCGTGGTCGGCATGCGAGTGGCACTGGCGATTGGGGCCGGCATTGGGTGTTACTCGCCCGGCAGGATGCTCGCGTACACAACAGTCTCCTACTTCCTCTTCGCGGGTCTGTTGATGTACGTGGGCGCCAAAGTGGTTGAGAATCTCGACCTCATTGCGTATTATTTCAGGACCTACAACTGGATAGCCTGGCCGATCGTGATCGCGCTTGTGTTCCTCTTGATAGGACGCAAGGTGTGGGCGGTCAGAAAGAAAGAGAGAGCTTGAAGATTCTTCTGTTGGCAGGCGGCGGTTCCGGTGAGCACGAAGTTTCACTGACCTCCGGCAAGGCCGTATATGATGCCCTGCTACGCCTCGGTCACACCGTGCGCGCCATCGATCCCGCCACAGGCAAATCGCTGCTGGGAAACGACGGCGCCTTTATTGCTCTTTCCACGGACGCGAGCGCGGTTGACCCGACCGGACTTGTCCCGCTCACTCTTGCCGGCGCCTTAGAGTCGCCTGATCTGCGTGATGTCGATATCGTTTTCGTAGCCTTGCACGGCGGCGCCGGGGAGAACGGATCAATTCAAAATTTGCTGGAACTCTCAGGTGTGAAGTTCACCGGGTCCAACATGACGGCGTCGGCGGTGGCCATGGACAAAGCCATCGCCAAACGGCTCTTCGAATCGCAGGGGATCCTCACCCCCGCCTGGGCGCTGTATCGTCTGCCAACGGGTCACATCGACGACGCGCTATGCGGTGAGATCACCGATCGGTTCAGTTTCCCCATAATCGTCAAACCGAACGACAGCGGCTCCACGATCGGGCTGTCGAAAGTGGATTCGGTAGACGATCTTCCCGCCGCGCTCGAGAAGGTGCTCTCACATTCGCGCAATATACTTGTTGAAACATATATACCGGGGCGTGAGGTCACCGTTGCGATTCTTGACGGCCGGGCGTTCCCGGTGGTGGAGATCAAGCCTGCCAATGGGCTCTATGACTACGAGGCGAAATACACCAAAGGCAAATCCGAGTACATTGTCCCCGCCGAAATCCCTGCCGCCACCGCCACGCGACTCCAGGAAACCGCCGGGAGGGTCTTCGACATAATCGGCGCCTCGGGGCTGGCCAGAGTGGATTTCATTCTCGCCGAGGACGGCCGGTTCTACTGCCTGGAATTGAACACGGTACCGGGGATGACCAATCTCTCGCTGGCGCCGATGGCCGCCGGGGCCGCGGGAATAGAGTTCGACCGACTCATGAGCATGGTTATCGACTCCGGCATACGGCGACCGAGCGGCCATTGACAACATCACCCACGATGGACAAGCTCAATCCGAAAGCAGTCATATTCGACCTGGGATCAACCCTGATTGAGTATCCCTCGACCATCTGGGAAGATGTCACGGTCGAGTGCGTGGCCGGCGTTCGGGAGTACCTGCTGCGAGAAGGATACGACCTTCCCGAAGCGGGCGAGTTTCACCAGGCGTTCCTCGACCTCAGGGACGAATACCGTAAAGTGGCCAAGGAAACTCTGGTGGAATGGACGGTGCCGCAGGCGTTCCGGAAGCTGCTTCAGGGTATCCGCATCGCCGTTCACGACGAGCTGTTGGACAACGCCTTCGACGCCTATTACAGAGTGCTGAAACCGTACATCTACATCTACGATGACACAATCGAGAGTCTCGGGCGGATCAAGTCCCGCTATGGCACGCTGGGCCTGATCTCGAACACGATCTTTCCGGAGAAGATCCACCGCGACGAACTCATTCGGTTCGATGCCGAACCGTTCTTTGACTTCATGGTTTTCAGCTCCACCTTTGGATTGCGCAAACCCCATCCGGATATATTCTTCAAGGCGGCCAACCTCGCAGGGTTCGCCCCCTCGGAGTGCGTCTACATCGGCGACCGCTACTTTGAGGACATCACCGGCCCTGAAGCTGTCGGTATGCCGGCTGTCCTCAAGAGGTCTAATGCGCAAGAGTATCCCGATTCCATACCCTCCGACATGCGGCAGGTCTCTTCTTTATCGGAACTGACCGAGCATTTTGACTTCTAACCCGGCAGACGAGCAGGAGGATGTTTCAAGACCAAGTTCCTCATGGCAAAGAAGGTCGTCATCCTGAGCGAAGTCGAAGGGTGGCGACTGAGTAGTATTGATCTAGTCATGCTTCGACTGCGCTCAGCACGACTTCCAAGGTGTCCTAAACAGAGAACGTAGGTCGAAACCCCTGCGGTTTCGACAGATTCAAGTGTCAGGACCACAGGGGTCCTGACCTACAACGAGGGCATCAACATTTTGAGTAGACTTGGGCCGGAGCGCTTCGTATAATATAAACTTGAATTGAAAAGAGTGGAACGCGAGAACATACAATACAGCACAGCGTGGAGATAGAAATGGACCGCACGGAACTTCTGTTGAAAGAATTGACCGAAGCCAACGGCGTTTCCGGTCACGAGGGGGATGTTCGCAGGATCATGACCCGAGAGCTTGAGGGTATGGTCGATGACATCCTGTACGACAAACTGGGCTCCATTGCGGGGGTGAAGAAAGGCGCCGCCGACCGGCCGCGAATACTGGTCGAGGGCCACATGGACGAGATCGGTTTCATGGTCAAGGAGATAACCGACGAGGGGTTCATCAAGTTCCTGCCGCTGGGGGGCTGGTGGCCGCACGTGGCGTTGGGGCAGCGGATGCGCGTTATCGGGACGAAGGGGCCGGTTATCGGCGTTATCGGATCGAAACCGCCGCATCTGTTGGAGCAGAAAGAACGCGAGAAGGTGCTCAAGATCGAGGAAATGTTTCTCGACGTCGGCACGCAGGAGAAGTTCAACGTCGAGAAGAAGCTCGGTATCCGCGTCGGCGATCCCATCGTCCCGGACAGCGAGTTCACAATCCTCGGAAACCGCAAGCAGTACCTATCCAAGGCGTTCGACAATCGTATGGGCTGCGCGGTGGCGCTCGATGTCGTCCGCAAGTTCCAGAGAGTGAAACACCCCAATACCATATACGGCGGGGCATCGTCACAGGAAGAAGTCGGCCTGCGGGGCGCCCAGACTCTGGCCCACCTGGTTGATCCCGATGTCTGCTTCTGTGTCGATGTCGGCGTCGCCCAGGATATCCCGCCGGATGGCTTCAAGAAGGTGGAAAAACTGGGCAACGGACCATCCATTCTGATTTACGATGCCATGATGCTACCCAACGTTCGGCTGCGTGATCTGATCCTGAAGACGGCAAAGGAAAAGAAGATACCGTTCCACTTGACCTACATGGCCAGGGGTGCCGGTGACGGCGGACGCATCCACGTGACGCGTACCGGTGTGCCGACAATCTACCTGGGCGCTCCGGTAAGGTACATCCACGCCCATAATGGAATTATGAACCGAACCGATTATGATAATACGGTCAGGCTCATCTTTGAGGTGATCAAGAAGCTCGACACCAAGACGGTGAAGTCGTTTACGGAGGCATAAAGCAGATGGCGCTCAGATTCAAGAACAGTCTTACGCGTGCAAAAGAGGATTTCAAACCGATCGAATCCGGAAAGGTGCGCATGTACACCTGCGGACCTACTGTTTACGACTTTGCCCACATCGGCAATTACCGCACTTACATGTTCGAGGATCTGTTGCGGAGATATCTGAAATACAAGGGATACCAGGTCACTCAAGTAATGAATCTGACCGATGTCGATGACAAGACTATCCGCGATTCCCGCGCCGCAGGTGTCCCTTTGAAAAAGCACACCCAACCGCTCATCGAGGCATTCTTTGAGGACCTTGATGCGCTTGGGATGGAGCGCGCGGAGCACTACCCCGCTGCTACCGACCATATTCCCGAGATGGTCGCGCTTGTCAAGAAGCTCCTGGAAAAGGGATTAGCCTATGAAATCGACGGCAATTACTACTTCAAAATTGCAGCTTTTTCCGACTATGGTAAGCTGGCCAAGCTCGACCTGACCGGGCTGAAGGCCGGGGCGCGCGTGGCCGCCGATGAATATGAGAAGGACTCGGTATCGGATTTTGCTTTGTGGAAAGCCTGGGAAGAGGCCGACGGCGACGTCTCCTGGGAGACGGAACTGGGCAAGGGCCGTCCGGGCTGGCACATCGAATGCTCGGCCATGTCCATGAAATACCTGGGTCATCATTTCGATATCCATTGCGGCGGCGTTGATAACATGTTCCCGCATCATGAGAATGAGATCGCTCAATCCGAGGGTGCGACGGGAGAGAAATTCGTCAACTACTGGTTGCACTCCGAGTGGTTGATCGCTGAGGGCCGCAAGATGTCCAAATCGCTCGGCAACTACTACACGCTGCGGGATATACTGGCCAAAGGGTATCCGGCTCCGGCGGTGCGCTACCTGTTGCTGGCGACTCACTACCGGCAACAGCTCAATTTCACCTATAAGGGACTCGACGCAGCCCGCGGCGCCCTCGAACGATACAACGATTTCATAGCCAACCTGTCGGAGTACCCGGGCGGGCAGTCCGACGGGTCGACGGGCGACGTCATCCAGAAAGCGACCACCGGTTTTGAAAATACTCTTGACGATGACCTCAATATTTCCGGAGCGCTCGGTGCTGTGTTTGACTTCATTCGCGACATCAACCGCCTGAAAGCCGAAGACCGGCTTTCCGCCGACGAGCGTGACCGTTCGCTGGACCTGATCCGAAGATTCGACACGGTACTGAACTTCAGCCGGAAAGCGGAATCCCTCGATGCAGAAATCGAAACGCTGATCCGCAAACGCACCGAAGCCAGAAAGAGCAAGGATTTCGCCCTGGCCGACAAGATCAGGGAAGACCTGCTGGCCCGGGGAATAGTTCTGGAAGACACGCCCCAGGGAGTACACTGGAAACGCAAGAGATGACAGCCTGGCTGTCACCGTGTCCCGGATGAGGAGGAATGCAGTCCCCTGCCCTCAAAAGGTCGGCAGGTCGGCATTCCCGGTGTTGTCTATTCTAAATGCCGGAAAGGTATCACACTTGACACGCGCTGCGGAGCGGCTTTCTTGTGATTGGCAATTGGTCAGGCCAGCGTAGCTCAGTTGGTAGAGCAGCTGATTTGTAATCAGCAGGTCATCGGTTCGAGCCCGGTCGCTGGCTTTTTTTATGGCGCCCTGTCGATTCACCGGTTAGTTTATTCAGGCGTTTAGCCGAGGGAGAATCGAGGGCAGATTGGAACGTAAACCGAACTTCCAGAATGGATTCTCGTATCCCATGAGGGATGGAAGCCGGAATTGCAGCGTCTGCAGTTATGAATATCATTGACACAGAAGACCTCACCAAGGTTTACGAGACCGGATTCCGCAAGGGTAACATTGTCGCACTTGACAACGTCTCCCTCTCGATCAGGCAGGGGGAGATATTCGGTCTCCTGGGTCCCAACGGCGCCGGCAAGACAACCCTGTTCAAAGTGCTGCTGGGGGTTACGCAACTGACCTCCGGAACTGCCGCCATATCCGACCTGCCGCCTTCAAATCCGCGATCGCGGCAGAACGTGGGATATCTGCCCGAGAATCATCGCTTTCCTGACCACCTGACCGGACTCGGTCTGCTTGAGTTCACGGGCCGGCTGCATGGCATGAAACAAGCTGACATAGACTCGCGCACCGACGAGTTGTTCGACCTGGTCGGGATGACCAGGTGGGCCGGGATCAAGATTAGGAAGTACTCCAAGGGCATGACCCAGAGGATCGGCCTGGCCCAGGCTCTGGTTGCCGACCCGGAGATACTGCTGCTCGATGAGCCTACCGACGGTGTCGATCCGGTGGGAAAGATCGAAATCCGTGACGTGCTTCAGAAGGTTCGCAACGAGGGGAAATCCATCGTACTCAATAGCCACCTGTTGTCCGAGGTGGAGTCGGTCGCCGACCGCGTGGCTATTCTGTCGAAGGGCCGACTTCTGAAAGTCGGCAGTGTTGATCTGCTGACAAGCCGCCGGAATCAGTACGAGGTTGAAGCTGCCATAGGAAACAAGCACATCGAACTGCCGCCGGAGATGGGCAAAGTGGTCGCTTATACGAAGCAGGGACTGATAGTCGAGCTCACGGAAGAAAAGCACATCAACCACGTTATTGATCAGCTTCGTCGCAAGGATGTCGCCATCAGGTCCGTCAAACCTATGAAAGTGTCGCTGGAGCAATCGTTCCTGGAGACGATCACAGAGGACGGGGAAAAACCGGCATGAGAGGGATCACGGCAGACACTGTTCTCGAACTGTTCGATCGCAAGGTGCTCTATATCTTCGGCGCCGTGACCGTCATAGGGCTGCTGTCGATCTTCGGTTCCGCCTCCCTGAACATACAGATGATGGGTGAGGGAATTGACCTGGAAGAGATGAACCAGGCGCTCGGCAATCCGGTGCTGATGGGTCTCAACTTCTTCATGTATCTGCTGGTCTTTCTGGCAACAATGGCAACCGCGGGCTTGATCCCGGGCATGCTGATCCGGGGACGAGCCGACTACTACCTTTCCAAGCCGGTTTCCCGGGCGTCGCTGTTGCTCGGCAAGGTCTTCAGTATCTGGCTGGTGTACGGCGCCGTAATGGTGGTCTGCGTGCTGATCGAGTTCCTTGCGGCCGGACTCATGCTGGACGCTTTCTCCTGGGGCATCGCTTATATCATCGCCATTAACCTGCTGACCTTCCTTGTCTGGCTGAGCGTTACCTGTTTTGCGGGGATAGCTACTGGTTCGTCGGGGATGGCTATAATGGCTGCTTTTCTGATGTGGTTGGTGCAGCGTGTCCTGACCATGCACGATGCCCTCGAACAGCTTGTTGACTCACCGATCGCCATCTATGTAGTCGACACGCTCTACTACATTTTCCCGAAGACCAGTCAGATATGTGACCTGACGGATCAGTTGGTCTCCGGGGCCACCCATTCGTGGATGCCTCTTTACAGTTCGCTGATCTTTGCCGCCGCGTTGTTCTTCATCACAATCGTGATTTTCAACCGCAAGAGCTATTAGCAGAATTGGCGGTCGGGTGGCCGTTTCAAACTTGTTTGGAACGGGAGTTCAGCCCGGGAAGAGACACCCCCAAACAAGTTTGAGGGTGCCACCCTGTCGTACCCATCGCCGTCAATTCTTCCCGTCTCCCTTTACTTGCCGGTCGCTTCATACTATATTCCCCGAAACTTGTTGAAGCCAGTGTGAGGAGAAAGACATGACCCCGTTTCAGTATCTCAAACAGACCGAGAAGAAGCGCCGGGAGGATCTGTTTCGTTTTCTGAGATTCCCGTCGGTATCGGCCAAGTCCGAACACAAGAAGGATATGATCGCCTGCGCCGGCTGGCTCACGAAGCATCTGGCTGCTATCGGCTTTAAGTCCAAAGCATACCCGACCGCCGGTCACCCGGTGGTGTATGCTGAGTACCTGGTCAACCGCAAAGCTCCGACAGTGCTCTACTACGGCCACTACGACGTCCAGCCACCGGAACCGCTTGAACTGTGGAAGTCACCGCCGTTTGAGCCGGAGGTGCGCGCGGGCTACATCTATGCTCGCGGCGCAACCGATGACAAAGGCCAGGTGTTCGCCCAGATCAAGGGGATAGAGGCGGTGCTCAAAACTACCGGCAGCCTGCCGGTCAATGTCAAGTTGCTGATTGAGGGTGAAGAGGAAACCCATCCGTCGCATCTGCCTGCCTTCATTCGCAAACATAAGAAGATGCTTAAGGCTGATGTCGTGGTTGTCTCGGACACTGCCCAGTTCAGCAGGACACAGCCGGCGGTCACGTTCGGACTTCGGGGTATTGCCGCCGCCGAGGTCTTTGTCTACGGACCCAACAGGGATGTCCACTCGGGATCGTTTGGAGGCGCCATCACCAACCCGGTCAACGCCCTGTGCCAAATGATCGGTTGTCTTCATGACAAGAACGGCAGGGTGACTATTCCCGGGTTCTACCAGGGTGTCAAGGCTCCGGGCAAATGGGAGAAAGCTCAGTTCAAAAAACTGCCTCACAATGACGCCGCCTACAAGAAATCCCTGGGTGTGACGGCGCTGGGCGGGGAAAAAGGGTTCACTACTCTTGAGCGGACCTGGGTCCGCCCGACACTCGATGTCAACGGCGTCACCGGTGGCTACCAGGGTGAAGGTCACAAAACGATAATTCCATCTATGGCCTCCGCCAAGATCACCATGCGCATGGTGCCCGGCATGGATCCCAAAGATATCTGCAAGAAGCTTGAGAGATATCTCAAGAAGATTGCACCAAAATCGGTGCGGGTCAAAATCGACACGCACGGTGGCGCCAGGGCGGTCGAGGTGCCGACCGACAGCCCGTGGCTAACTGCAGCGAGCCGGGCGGTCAAGGCAGGATTCGGTAAAAAACCGGTCTTCATGAAAGAAGGTGGTTCGATTCCGATTGTGATTGACTTCAAGAGCATCCTCGGTCTGGATACGTTGCTGATCGGCTTCGGCCAGAACGAAGACAACGCCCACTCGCCGAACGAGCGCTTCCGCATCGCCGATTTCGAACGCGGCTGCAAAACGGCGGCGGCGCTACCGACTGAACTGGCCCGGGTGAGGTCGAAGTGAACCTCGGACTCAAAGGAAAACGCGCCCTCATCACCGGGGCCTCCTCCGGTCTGGGAGCGGCGGCTGCGATGGCATTGGCCGCCGAAGGCGCCGCCGTGACGATCAACAGCCGGGGCGAGGAGCGGCTCAAGGAAACCGGCAGGCGAATACATGAGACGACAGGAGTAGAGCCGACGCTGATACCCGGAGATGTCGCCAGGGAGAGCGATATCGGCAGAATCGTTGAAGCCGCAGGGCAAGTGGATATTCTTGTCTCCAACGCCGGGGGGCCACCGCCGGGGCAGTTTCTCGATAACCCCGGCCAGCGCTTCCGCGAAGCAGCCGACCTGACACTCTACTCGGCGATCAATCTCACCCGCGCCGTGCTGGGCGGAATGCTCAAGCGCAGGTGGGGGCGCGTGATTTTCATCACTTCCGTTGGGGTCCTTCAGCCGATCGACGATCTCATCTTGTCCAATACTTTCCGCGCTGGCGTTACCGGGTTCTGCAAAACTCTGTCTGGTAACTACGCTAAGCATGGCGTCACATTCAACTGCGTCTGCCCCGGCTACACAGCTACCGAGCGACTACTTGGCCTCGCCAAAAAACAGGCCGCGGACACCGGCAAGACCACTCAGGAGCTGATCGACGGTTTCGCTTCCACGATCCCGGCCGGACGGGTCGGACAGCCCGACGAGTTAGCGGCTCTCATCACGTTTCTGGCCGGCGAGAAGGCGGCCTACATTACGGGAACGTCCATCCCGGTCGACGGCGGCTACCACCGTGGCCTGGTATAGCCCGGAACGGGAACGACAAACGCGAACCTGGATCGGAGCCGGTCACCGTTGCCTGAGATGAACCCCAATGGAAGTGAGACACCGACCGGCCGGACTCCCTCCTTTGGGATGCTCCTGTCGGCTATAGTCACTCTGCAACTCACGGCGTCCTTTGCCTATCCGCTGGCGAAGTACGGTCTGGAGATCATCGAGCCGCTCACGTTCGCCTTCTACCGGTTCGGCCTGGCGTCGGCAATACTCCTGGTTCTGGCCCGGTCCCGAAATCACACGGTTCCCGTCGCGCGGCGTGACTGGCCGAGGATAGTGCTCCTGGGCATTCTAATCATCCCGCTTAACCAGACTCTGTTTCTGGTCGGGCAGTCGATGACGGCCGCCGGGCATGGGGCCTTTCTTTTTGCCACCACACCGATCTGGATATTCATACTGGCGTTGATCCATCTCAAGGAAACATTCCTCTGGCGTCGGGCGGTCGGTATCGCTATGGCCCTGGTCGGAGTGACGACGATAATGTCGGCAGGCGCGCTCAACGTGGGAATGGAATACCTGCTGGGCGACGTTATTATTGTTATCTCTGTGATTGCGTGGGCGTACTACACCGTCCTCGGCAAACCACTGGTGCTGAAATACGGAGCGCTGCGCATGACCGCCTACGCGCTGGCCTGCGGGTCAGCCATCTACTTCCCGTTTGGATTGTACCATGCCGTGAGATTCGACTATTCACAAACGACACCGGCGGCCTGGGCGACCGTGGCGTATATGGCCATCGGGCTGTCGCTGGTGGTCTATGTCCTGTGGTTCTGGGTGTTGAAATACATGGACGCGTCACGGATCGCCGTCTATCACAACATGCAACCGGTCGTCGCTACCACCGTTGCCATTCTCTGGCTGGGCGAACAGGCCGGGCTCGCCTTCATAGTCGGTGGCGCGGTAATTCTGGCGGGCCTGGTCGTCACCGAGACATAAGGCACAATGTGCCCTCTTTTGGGCATGATGTAGTGTTATAGTATTGTGCTGTCAGGCGCCTCTGCCTGACAGTTCCGTCGTCACATGTCGTCAGTTCTGGTAGGTCGAAACCCCTGGTCCGAAGGACCGGCCTGAGCGCAGCCGAAGGGCGGGTTTCGACACCCTCGACCTCAGCCGCCACAAAAACACTACCGACTCCAACCAAGATGCGCCTGTACATTGGTCAATAAAGGACAAGCCCCATAACCACCAGCGCAAAACAGATCGCCGCCAACCGGCGTAACACCAGAAAATCCACCGACCCTCAGAACCACCCCAGCTCATATAGGCCGCAGAATTACAACAGATTCTATTAGGTGGAGATAAAATTACACAAAACGAACCCATTTGCCGCCAACTGCAGCCCCGGTTCTGCCCTTCCCCGCGCGGCCCACCGTTCATGGGATTCTTGAACCCATCCGACGCTGACGATCTGGGTGGGTTACCGAGTACAATAGACCCTGCAATCCTGACGGCAGGGCTGGTGGTATGCCGCTGCAAATCAGTATGTTACACCCGGCAGCGAAGACGAAAAAACTTGCCCGTAACCGTGAATAATCCCTTGTTTGCCCGGTATGACGACTGAAGGGAAAAATGGCGAGATGGAAACGGATGTAGCCCTGGTGATGAGCATCAAGACCGGTAATAAGAAGGCTCTGGGTGAACTGGTAGAGAGACACAAGAAATCCGCCTACCGGATGGCCTTGGGATTGGTCGGCAACCGCGACGACGCCCACGACATATCGCAGGAAGCCTTTATCCGCGTTTACCGTTCGGCCGGAACCTACGACGAATCCCAGCCCTTCCGGCCGTGGTTCTACACTATCATCGCCAACCTGTCGCGGACGTGGCTTCGCAAACGATCGCGCCGGGAAAACAGGATGGTCGATGTCGATGATGTCTCCTACCTGCTCGTTGACGAGCGCGACCCGGAGAAGGTGACCATTCACAGGGAGACGGTGGCCAGGCTCAACCAGGCCCTGCTCCAACTGAGTTTTGCCGATCGGGAGATCATAACGTTGCAACATTTTCGGGGGATGTCTTATGATGAAATCGCCGACCTTCTCGGTATTCCCAAAGGTACGGTCATGTCGCGGCTCTACTATGCGCGCAAGAAGCTGGCAATGCTAATGAGGCTGAATGATGCGTAAGAATAATCGAGAACTGCTGGCGGGGTATGTCGACGGCGAACTGACCGAGCAGGAACGCCGGGATTTCGAGGTGGAACTGGCAGGAAATCCCGAGCTTCGTTCGGAGCTGGCGGAATTCGAGAGACTCAAGGAGGTTACCGGCATGGCAAAATACGCTGACCTTCCCGACGAAGTCTGGGAAAGCTACTGGCAGTCCATATACCGGAAACTGGAACGAGGTATCGGCTGGATTCTGTTTTCGATCGGGGCTATCGTTCTGCTCGGATTCGGACTCTACGAGGGGCTGTCCGGACTCTATCTTGACCCCGCACAGCCGCTCTGGCTGAAAGTCGGCGTGACGGCGTTTGGCGGCGGGCTTGTCTTTTTGCTTGTGTCGTACGCACGGGAAAGGCTATTTGCTTACAAACGTGATCGCTACAAAGAGGTTACCAAATGATTGTCACCAGTTGTGAGCATATCGCCGGCAAGAAAGTCATCAGAACACTGGGTCTCGTAAAGGGTAACACAATCCGCGCCCGCCACCTGGGTCGGGATATCGGGGCGCTCTTTCGCAACCTCGTCGGTGGCGAGGTGAAGGAATACACCAAGTTGCTGGCCGAAGCTCGCGAGCAGTGTATCGATCGGATGGTCGAAGATGCCAAGGCCAAGGGTGCCAACGCCGTAATCATGGTTCGATTCTCGACATCCGAGATGATGCAGGGCGCTGCGGAGCTTCTGGTCTACGGCACCGCCGTAGCAGTCAGCGACGATAGTGAGTGAAGCACCGCCAGACTCCTTTGCGAGCGACATGATCGGCATGACCTGCCCGACCTTGACTTTACGGTGACCCTGGCTTTATTCGGGTCATGCTGAACTCAGCAAACAACATAACTTACACTATCAGTAGACTGTGGCCCTCGCGTCCGTTTGTCTACCTGTTTCTGGTTTATCTTCTGACCATGCTGGTCTTTGCGCTGTTGCGCCTGTTTTTTCTGCTGAACTTCACAGAGTTCCTGAATGGCGCCACTCTCGGAGAGATTGCCACCGCCTTTGCTATCGGCGCTCGCTTCGACCAGATCGTTGTCCTTTACGTCCTGCTGCCTTTAGCCCTGGTTCTTCCGTGGATCGGCCTGCAATACCGGTTAGTCCGGACAGTGACCTTGGGATACCTGGCCGCGTTCTTCTCGTTTGCCTTCCTGCTTCTCTTAGCGGACATTCGGTTCTACTCCTATTTCGAGTCGCACCTCAACTTCCTGGCCTATGAATATATCGGAGAAGGACCTACTTTCTGGAACCAGGTCACCGCCGATCCGATGTTCCTGCCGTTCCTTGCCCTGTGGCTGGTGCTAACGGCGTTGTTCGCACTGGCTGTGGTCGCTTTGACACGCCGGACTCACCGTGTGCGGGAGCAGCGAAGCTGGGTGGGCCAGGTTATTTGGTTCCTGGCGGTACTGGCTATGATGTTCGTCGGCATCCGTGGCCGCGTCGGCCTGGCGCCGATCGACTGGGGTGCGGCCTATTTCTGTCGGAACCGCCTGCTCAATCAGTTGGCCTTAAACGGCGTCTACGTGCTCGGACGCAACCTGACCGAGCACAGCGGCGATCTCAGGTTGTCCAGCCGCGACGAGTCGGAGCGTTTCCCGTTCGCGGATTTCCAGTCCGCTCTCGACACTGTACGCGCCGCGCTGCACCAGCCGGGCGACGAGTGGCTCGAACCCGAGAGCTCCCTCAGGCGTATCACTCATCAGGCCGAGAGTGACCTCGGCTTCCAGCCCAACGTAATCGTAGTCCTCATGGAAAGCTGGTCGGCCCGTAACACAGGCGCGCTTGGTTCTCCCCGCGATCTCACGCCGCACTTTGACAGCCTGGCCTCCCGGGGAATCCTGTTCTCCAACTTCTATGCCAGCGGCGTCCGCACCAGTTTCGGGCTACCGGCCACGTTGGGCAGTTTTCCGTCGCTGCCAGGGCGCTCAATCATGGGACGGTACGACGCCCTTCACCCGTTTGTCATGCTTTCCGAGATCCTTCACGTACGCGGATACCATAACGTCTTTGTCTACGGGGGTGATCTCGTCTTTGACAACATGGAGGGCTTCTTCACGACAAAGAAGTACGATCGGCTCTACGGCGAGAACCAACTGGGAAAAGAGAACGCCTTTTCCAAGTGGGGTATTCCCGACCATGTTGTCTTTGAGAAGACGATCGCCCTGATTGACTCTCTGCCGCGCCCGTTTCAACTGACCGCGCTCACTCTGTCCAACCATGAGCCGTATGACCTGCCCGACTCATCGGCGCAGAGATACCGCGACAGCAGTGACAGCTCGAGGGTTTTCAACGCTCAACTCTATGCCGACCACGCCGTCGGTCTGTTCGCGGCGGCGCTTGCGCGCCTGGCGGTGCTTGATAGCACTATTGTTCTTTTCACCGCCGACCATGCCAAGTATGGGGCCGGGCGTTATATGCTTGACCCCGAGGTATTCCACATCCCGCTGCTTGTCTATTCACCTGCGATCGTGGGAAGTGACGGCCGGACAGTCGACAAGTACGGCTCCCAGACCGATATCATGCCGACGTTGATGGGTCTATTGGGGGGCGACTATGAACACTCAAGTTGGGGACGTGACCTGTTGCGGTTGCAAGAGGATGACGCCGGGTTCGCCGTAATGAACGCGGGGGATCGTATCGGCAGTGTCGACGGGAGATATTTCTACATAGAGTGGTTGGGGCGTTTCAATACAACGTATAAACTGGCCAGTCTCGGAGAGACCGACGCCGAGATAACCGATCAGCAGACAGAAAGCGCTCTGCAGTTGCAGCGTCTGACACGGATGTACATGCAGATCGCCGAGCAGTTGTCAACACCTGTGGTGCCGTGAACCAGACCCGGCTGCCGTGCGCCATGATGGACATCGAAACGGGCAAGACCGGCTATGCCCCCTCCGGGAGTGCGACCATGCGATCCAGTTCGATCTTGATTTCCTGCCGGCTGAGTTCCCTGACGGTGATGATGTTGCGACTGTCGGCGCCCCGGGCTTTCTCGGCTGCGAGGTGATGATCGGCCTGGCGAGCAATCTGGTGCAAATGCGTTACCACGATAAGCTGGCATCCGGCCGAGAGTTCCCTGAGCTTCCGGCCGACTTCCACCGCCGTGCGGCCGCCGATACCGGCGTCTACTTCGTCGAACACCAGCAGTGAATGCGCCAGCCTGTTGTGGCCCCTTTCGGTCGACTTGAGAGCCAGCAGCACCCGCGAGATTTCTCCCCCCGAGGCGGTCTTCACCAGCGGCCTTAGCGGTTCACCGGGATTGGCCGAAAACACGAAACGTGCTCTCTCGAGCCCGCGTGCAAACGCCCTTACCGCCCGGCCGTCGAGCACTACACCGTCGGGGTCGTCCTCGTATACAAACTCCAGCTTGAACCGGCAGTGGTCAATGGCCAGATCCTTCAGTTCACCGATGACCAGCCGCTCCAACTCTGCCGCACCCTTTTTCCGACGGGCCGAGAGGGCCAGCGCCTGAGTCGTGTACTCCCGACATAGCCGATGGTGCTCTTCCTCAAGACGCGCGATGGCGCTGTCGGTGTCAGGTCGGCGCGCCAGCTTCGCCTCGATTGCCTGCAAGCTGCCCAAGACTCCCTCTTCGGAACCCCCGTACTTCTTCTTGAGATTGTAGATCTCGTCAAGCCGGGTGTTGATCTGATCGATCCGCACCGGATCGTCCCGCACCGAGCGGCCATATTGCTCGATGAATCGTCTCAGGTCTTCGAGTCTGATCTGAACGTCGCGCAGGTCCAGGGCCTTCTCGGTCAGCGCCGGGTCGACGACGGCCATTGAGTCCAGTTCTTTGCGCGCCGCTGATAGCATGTCAGGCAGGGAACCGGTTTCGTTGTCAAGGATTTCTCCGATCACTGAGGCCGAAACGATCAGCGCGCGGGCTGAATCGAGAACCTTTCGCTCGACCAGCAGTTCTTCCTCCTCGCCGATACGCAAGGCGGCCTTCTCGATTTCATCCTTCTGGAAAAGCAACAACTCGCGCTCCTGTATCAAGCGTTCCCGCATGTTCTGCATTCGCCTGAGCTCGTCAGCCACGCCGCGCCAGTTCTCGAAAACAGTTTTGAGGATGTCCACCTGATCGGTATGACCGGCGAAACGGTCCAGGAATGTGAGGTGGTTATCCTCGTCCATCAGCGCCTGGCCGGCATGCTGACCGAGAATCTCGCCCATGGGCGCCATGAGAGTACGAAGTTGAACCAGAGACGCCCGGTTTCCGTTTATGGTGACGCGCGAACCGCCCTCTTTGGCGATTGTGCGCTGCAAGACAATCCTGTTGTCGGCTATCAGGTCCGCGAATTCCTTTTTGTAAGCGGCAGGCAGACGGGAGACATCGAAGGTGGCCGAGACGGCGGCGCTGTCGGCACCGTGCCGAATGACGTCACGGTCGGCGCGCCCGCCAAGCGCCAGTGAAAGAGCGGCAACGACAACCGATTTGCCGGCTCCCGTCTCTCCCGTGAGAGCGGAGAGGCCCGGCCCGACACTGAGTTCAGCCTTCTCAAGCAGAGCGATGTTCTCAATTCTGAGACTTGTCAGCATCTAAACCGTAGCCCTGGATTTCACGTTGGATTCGCGAGGCGCGTTCTTCGTCGCCGGCTTCGGTGGCCGCGATCAGTTCTTCCTTGAGACGGGCGCGTATCCCGGCCTGCTTTCGCTGCCGCATCTGTTCAAGCATTCTCGCCGTTTCGATATCCACTCGGTCGGCCGGCCAGTCGGTGGACACGATCTCCGAGAGCAGCGAGGCAAAATCCTGGTCCTGGACACCATCGAGCATCCGTCCGGCGTCGACAACCCCCAACTGGCGGTACTGGTTCACCATGGCCGCATAAATCCTTGACAACTCCTTTGAACTGAAGTCATCCGGCGCCACGGTATCAAATACAGTGTCGATGGAACCGGGGCCGTTGAACAGCAGCGAGATAAACTCAAACTCGCAGCGATCGTACTTCGGGCCGCGCGCCGTCGGCTCATCGGCGGCCTTCACCTGGGGTGCGCCGCTGTGCAGAATCTGAACGTCCACACCCAACGCATTCGCGGCCTCGGCGTAGAACAGGCTTCGGCGAGTCGGATCGGCGATACGGGCGCCCAGCGACGCGAGTTCCTTGACCAGCTTTTCCTTGCCGACGATTCCGGCTGAGGCGACGTCCGTGTCCCGCACCCGGAAAGGGATAAAGCCTATCGCCTCGTGCATGAGTTCGTCGATCTTGTCGCGGCCGTACTTCAGGGCAATGGTATCGGGATCCTCTCCCTTCGGCGTGAGGATCACCCTGACCTCGAGTCCGGCGTCATAGAGAGCGTCAACCGACCGCAGGGCTGCGTTCTGACCGGCCGAGTCGGCGTCGAAAAAGAGGTAGGCGTCGGTAGCGAACCGGGCCAGGAGCCTGGCCTGCTGCGCCGTGAAAGACGTCCCCGACGAAGCCACCACGTTTTTCACACCGATCTGCCAGAGCGATATGACGTCGAAATAACCCTCCACGATAATAGCCGCGCCGGTATCGCGAATGAAATCGCGGGCGTGGCTCAGCCCGTACAGCACGTTTCCCTTCACGTACAACGGCGTCTCAGGGGAGTTGACGTACTTGGCCGGCTCGCCTTTCTTGAGAGTCCTGCCGCCGAATGCGATCGGCTTGCGGCTGAGGTTGTAGATCGGGATCATCAGCCGCTGTCGAAAGCGGTCGAAGTAGTTACCCCTCTTCTCCGAAAGCAGGACCAGACCGGCTTTGACCAGGTCCTCGGCGGTGAGGTCCCTGCCGGCGGCGTACCGGATGAGGCCGTCCCAGTCTTCAGCGGCCAGCCCCAGGGCAAAGTGCTCGATAGCGCTGTCGGTAATCCGGCGTTTTTCCTTCAGATACGTCTGCAGAACCGAACTGTATTTCGAGCGCTGCAAGGTTTTCTGAAAGTACTCCTGGGCAACCTGGTTGGCATAGCCGAGTCGCTCCATGGCCTGGCGTCTGAAATCGGAGCCGGCTTCCTCGCGGATAGTGATGTTGGCCTGCCGGGCCAGATGCCGGACAGCCTCCACAAATGACATCTTCTCATGTTCCATCAGGAAGGTAATCACGTTGCCGCCCTTACCGCAGCCAAAGCAGTAGAATATCTGCTTATCGGGAGAGACGCTGAAGGACGGCGTCTTCTCCGTGTGAAAGGGGCAGAGAGCGATAAAGTTCCTGCCGCGCTTTTTCAAACGGAGGTATTCCCCGATTACCTGCACGATGTCGCTGGCCTGCCTTATCTGCTCTATGGTTTCCTCAGGGATCATGCTATTCCTTCAGCCTGACGACCGTCACACCGGCGCCACCTTCGTTCCAGTCACCTAACCTTAGCGAAACCACTTCCGGGTGACCCTTGAGGTAGTCGGTCAGGAGCCGCTGCAAAGCGCCGGTACCCTTGCCGTGAATGACATACACCTGGTGCAGCCCGGCCATGATGGCTCGATCCAGGTAGCGATCAAGCTGCTCCATGGCTTCATCCCCCGTCATCCCGCGCAGGTGGATTTCGGGGCGAACGGTCTCCTCGATCGCATAGCCGGCAGCTCTCTTGAGCGCCTTCGGAGGATGGGCACTTTCCGCCGGCGCCAGGTTTCGTAGTTCAACCGTCGTGACGACGTTGCCCACTCTTACTCGCGCCCGCTCTTTACCGACCAGTTCCGTGATCTCGCCATCTTTGTTAAGCGAGATTATACGGACAGAGTCGCCGGGCTGAAAGGTAATGCTGCCGCGAGGTTTTTGCCTGAGTTCCTCCGCGCGACGAACGGCGCCCTTTTGTCGCTTGCGCAGGTTCTTGTGGAAATCGCGCACGGCTTTCTGCGAGGCCTGACTCTTGCGAATCTTCGCCACCAGGCTCTCGACCTCCCGGCGGGTTTCCGCGAGAAATCTCTCAGTCTCGCCCAGCGCCTTCTGCTTTTCGGCGTCGATTTCGGTCTTCATCCTGTCGGCCAGCTTACGATACTGCTCCTCGTGCTCCCTGGTTCGGGCGAGTCTTTCGTTGAGTTCTTTGCGGTCGGTCTTGATGCGAGCTAATTCGGTCTCGATGGACGCGACCAGGTTGTCCAGCGACTTCTCATCGCTGCCTCGAAGCTGCGCCGCCTTCCTGCAAATGGAGTCCGGCATACCTAAGCGTCCGGCAATCTCGACGGCATAGGACGAACCGGGCAGGCCCATGCGCAGGCGGTAGGTCGGTCCGAGAGTCTCGCGGTCAAACTCTAATGAGGCGTTTTCCACGTCGGTATGCTCCATGGCCAGCGTCTTGAGTTGTGAATAGTGGGTCGTCGCTATCAGTCGGGCTTTTCTCTCGATGGCGTGGATGATTATCGCTTCGGCCAAGGCGGAGCCTTCCTTGGGGTCGGTCCCGGCGCCGATTTCGTCAAACAACAGCAGCGTCCTGGCAGAAGCCTTCACCAAGCCGCGAATGATGTTCCTGATGTGCGACGAAAAGGTGGACAGGGACAACTCGATAGACTGCTCGTCGCCTATATCGGCAAACACATTGTGGAAAAGTCCCACCTGCGACTTCTCGCCGGCGGCAATGTGAAGCCCCGAAAGCGCCATGAGGACCGAAAGGCCGACCGTTTTCAGGCAGATTGTCTTCCCTCCGGTATTGGGTCCGGTAACCAGCACCACCTGCCGAGACTCGTCAAGGCCGATACTGATCGGGACCACCCCTGAGACGCCGCCCAGTTGCACGATCAGCAGCGGGTGGCGGGCATCGACCAGGTCGACCGATGACTCGGCGACAATCATCGGGCGATTACCTTTGATCTGGTTGGAGAACAGCGCTGCGGCATGCAGTCGATCCAGTGTCCCTATCAGGCGCGTGTTTTCAAGCAGCGGCTCCGACCGCAATGCGATCTTCGCCGTGAGAGCAAGGAGGATGCGGCGGATCTCAGCCTTTTCCTCCTGCATGAGCAGGTTGATGCGGTTGTTCAGCTCAACTGTTTCCTTCGGCTCAATAAACAACGTGGCGCCGCTCTGGCTACGGTCGTGAAGAATGCCCATATCCCCCCGGTACCGGCTGGAAGGAATGGGAATGACATAGCGGTCGTTGCGCTGGGTGACGACATCGTCCTGCCAGCCGGTCTGCTTGACGCGAGCGCTGAGGATTCCTTCCAGGCGGCTCACAATTTTGCGGCGGCTGTCCCACAGACTGGCGCGGATTCTCTTGAGAGCGGGCGAGGCCTTGTCGCGAACGTTACCGTCCTCATCGACGGTTCTTCTGATCTCGGCTGCCAGTTCCGGAAAGGCCCGAATGCGGCGCAGGTAGTCGTCTATCAGCGGGTACTTATCGCGCCCATCCTCATCGTAGCCGTTCAGGCCGCTGGAAATCTCGACCAGCTCCAGGACCAGGAGCATCTCCTGCGGATCCAGGAAATTCCCCTCGACCTGTGCTTTGTTCAGAAGGACCCGACCATCGTCCTCAATACGGCAAAGAGGGAAGGACGTCCCGAAATTGACGATATCCTTCATCTCGGAGATTTCCGCCAGACTTTGCTCGATCTCGGCCTTGTTGTCCAGCGGGCCGATACCGTCAACCTCCGCCCCGCCGTATACTGTCAGACATTTGCCCCTGATGAGGGAAACGATCTTGGGAAACTCAAGCGTCTGTGTGGTGTGTCCGTCTATCATGACTGCCTGACTCGACCCAACAGAAGAAAGCCGACCGGAGGTCGGCTTCAATATAAGATTCCAGGATTGAAATCAAAATCAATTTAGTCGCCGGATATCCCGATATCAAAGAACTTCTCCATCTGGTACAGGACCTGGTGGACCTGCTGGCGGTGTTCATCCAGCGGCTTGACGCTGGAGCCCGCACGCCCCGGGGAAACCAGCAGCGTTCTCTCCATCTGTCCCATAAAGCTCGGTTTTCCCGGATGGAGCGTGGCTGTTCCATCGTACATCAGGGGCACCGTCTTGGCCACAACCGGGCCGAAAAACGACGCCTCGAACGACGTGTAAAAGGCATCCGGCATCGGCAGCAGGAAGACAAGGAAAGTCAGAAAACCGATGGCCACCCAGCCGCGCAGAAAACCGATCATGGCCCCACCCATCTGATCCCTGGTCCCGCTCTGCTTGAGGTTGGCGATCTTGTAAAACAGGATACCGAGGAGCTTGAAAGCCGCGTAACTACCGGCCAACAGAAGTGCGAAGGACAAAAACGCCGATATGAGCGGGGAGCCTCCTACCTGCTCATAGACCCAGACAGCGAAACCGTCGATATAGTTGACGGAGACGATTATGGCCGCGAAAAAGACCACGAAGGCCATCAATTCCCTGATCAGTCCCTTCTTTGAGCCGACAATCACCGAGGCCAGAAGCAGCACCAGCAAAACGGCGTCAATCCAGTTCATACTACACACTCCCTTGTGAGCGTTAGTCAATCTGACGGAATATAGCCGGTTTTTGAATTATTTGGCAAGCATTTCCATCGCCAGTCTGTTGACCAGTTTTCCGTCTGCCCGGCCCTTGACTTCGGGCATGACCAACTTCATAACCGCCCCCAGATGGGACGGGGATTCTGCGCCGGCCTCGGCGATGGCCTCACGGATAATCTCGCGCAGTTTCTCTTCGCTCAATTGCTCCGGGAGGTAGGAATTGATTATGTCGAGTTCGTGCTTCTCTTTGCTCACCAGATCGTCGCGGCCGCCCTTTTCGAATTGCTCGATAGCCTCCCGCCTTTTTTTAGCCTGTGAGGCCAAAACGGCAACGGCATCCTGCTCGGTAAGGTCATCCCTTTTGTCGATCCGCCTGTACTTAAGCTCAGATTTGAGGCCCCGGAGCACGGTGAGACGTTCTTTCTCACCGGCTTTCAGGGCCTCTTTCATCTGCTGATCGATTTTCTCAATAAGAGACATCGCTAATGCTCAGCTCTGAACTTCATCCGCCGGGACTTGCGCCTGGCAGCGGCCATCTTGCGTTTCTTGGCCTCGGACGGTTTTTCAAAATGTTGATGTCTCTTTATGTCGCTTAAAATACCTGCTTTTTCGCAGAACTTGTTGAAGCGTCGAAGGGCTCTTTCAAAAGATTCATCATCACGAATCCTTACTCCGGTCAAACGGTTACACCCCCTTCCGCCTCGCTATTGGGTTTACTCATCTTCATATACATACAACTTTCGGAATATCCACCGAATCCCTGAGATTGTCAACTGATATTACTAGAAATCGTTCCTTTTTGCCTGCGTGGTGTCAGGCCGACAGTCGCCACTGCCTCTCCCCCGCCGACAGCCCCACCCTCGCGCGCTTACGATTCAAGAAACTTAAGGTTCTCCGCTCCCCGGTTGGACATGAAGTGGAAGTGGACATGGTCGATTTCCTGACCGAAACCGTTGTGAATAAGCAACTTGAAGTGTCCGGTTATTCCTAACTTCTCGGCGATCAGCTTGGCGGTGCGGTTCATCATTTCGAGAACATCGGGCGGTGTCTCGTAGAAGTTGCGATATTCCTGTTTCGGGATAATCAGAAGGTGCACCGGCGCCTGCGGGCGGTGATCGGTAATGACGATGACCTCGTCGTCTTCGTAGAATATGTTTGCCGGGAGCTTGCGGGCTATTATCTGTGTAAAGACAGTGGGCATTTTTGGTGTTCCAGTCAAACCATGCTTGAGCAAAGGAAAGCCCTTCGCATCTGCTTTTCAAGTGAAAAAGATCAGCTAATGCGGACTTCTTGATCTCCCCCTTGCCAAGTTCAGTCCGATTTGTTATAGTTTCATGTGGCCAGGTGCTCCGCAGCCTGCTGCAAGACCGGTCACGGCAAAACCGATAAGTACGCGGTTCCATATAAGGGAGAAATATCTCATGTCCGGTCACTCCAAATGGGCGACGATCAAGAGGAAGAAAGGGAAAGCCGACGCCGAACGCGGCCGCGTTTTCACACGGCACATCAAGGAAATAACCATCGCCGCCCGTGACGCAGGCGGCGATCCCGAAGGCAACCCGCGCCTGCGCTCAGCCATCGCCGCGGCCAAGGCATCCAATATGCCGGCCGACAACATCAAGCGCGCCATCCAGAAAGGCACCGGGGAACTTCCCGGCGTGACCTACGAATCGGTCACTTACGAAGGCTACGGGCCGGGGGGGACGGCGATATACATGGAGGCCCTGACCGACAACAAGAACCGCTGCGTGTCGGAAATCCGTCACGTGCTGACCAAGTACGGCGGCAAACTCGGCTCCAGCGGCTGCGTCGCCTGGATGTTTGAGAAGCAGGGGATCATCACCATCGACCTGGACACAACCGACGAGGACACCGTCATGGAGGTGGCCATGGACGCCGGCGCCGAGGATATCATCACCGACTCCGGGTCGTATGAGATTATCACCAAATCCGAGGATATCGACGCCGTGCGCACGGCCGTTGAAGCCAAAGGCATCCCGATGGTCTCTGCTGAAGTGACGATGACTCCCCAGAACTCGGTCAGGCTGGACAAGGAATCCCAGGTAAACTCCATGCTGAAGCTTTACGAACTGCTTGAGGACCTCGACGACGTTCAGAAAATTTACGCCAACTTCGACATCCCCGAGGAATTGCTCGAAAAGCTGGCGTAGGCTGTGACATCTTTTGAGAATATCTCCGGGTTGCTGTTTGACATCGACGGTGTGTTGTATGTCGGTCAGCGCCCAATCGAAGGCGCCGCCGATACGATCAGCTACCTCAAAGCGCGGGGAATCCCCTGCCGGTTCACCACCAACACCACCGTCCTTTCCAACGATTCCCTTTATCGCAAGCTTGTCTCCCTGGGCCTGCCCATAGAGAAAGACGAAGTCTTCGGCTCCATCCGGGCGGCAATCTCATACCTGCGCCGCTACGACAGGCCGAGGTGCCACTTCCTTTTGACCGACGACCCCAAACAGGACTTTGCCGAGTTCCCGCAATCAAAGGACAACCCGGACTTTGTCGTGATCGGCGACCTATGCAAAAGCTGGAGCTACGACGTTCTGCATGAGACGTTTCTGATGGTCATGAACGGGGCCAGGATGGTGGCCCTGCACAAGGGGCGCTACTGGCAGACGGAAAGCGGTTTGCAGATGGATATCGGTGCCTTTGTCGCGGGTTTAGAATACGTAACGGGCAAATCGGCCACGATCATCGGCAAACCGTCACGGTCGTTTTTCGAGCTGGCGTTGGCGGACATGGGGCTGCCACCGGAGAAGGTGGCGATGGTGGGAGACGATATCAACTCCGACATTGGAGGGGCGCAGCAGGCCGGAATGACCGGCATCCTTGTCAAGACAGGCAAGTACCGACCAGACATTTTTGCCAAATCGGAGATCAAACCCGATCTCGTGATTGGCTCGGTGGCAGATCTCAGGCAGATCTTCTGAAGCACGCGACTGACCTCCCGACTGCCGCGTGGAGCAAGCGGCCGTCATACCTGTTGACATTCGGTAATACCAGGTATTACCTTGAGGGGTCAATAGTATGGCTGGAGCCGTAACGAAGGAGATATACCAGTGAGACAGAGCAAGTCGGAGATTGTCACTTTCAAAGTAGACGAATCGCTCCTTGAGGCAATGAAGGGCATTCCCAATCGCTCCGACTTCATCCGCCAGGCAGTCACGGTGGCGCTTGATTGCGCCTGTCCGCTCTGTGCGGGAACCGGGGTTCTGACGCCGAGGCAGAAAGAACACTGGGACAGCTTCGCCCGGAACCACCCGTTGGAAGAATGCGATGATTGCCACGAATTCCGTCTGGTCTGCTCGAATCGAGGCTGAGCCGGACGGTGTGGGGTGAGGTGAAAGAGATCTCGGAGACGGTCTGATGCGGACTCTCGACAACCCCCCTCCGGTTTCTGACGCCTATGGGTTCAACGCTTTGTTGGCGCTGTGTCTTTGCTGCGTGGCCTGCCACGCGGAGAAGGCAGGACAATTCGAGCCGGCCGTGATTGCTTTCGTGAGCGTGCCGCCTCAGGCATACCTAGTCGAGCGGGTAGGCGGTGATCATGTCACGGTGGAAGTTCTTGTGGGGCCGGGACAATCCCCGGCGACATTCGAACCCACACCCCGCCAGATGACCCGGCTCGACGAGGCGCAGGTCTACTTCCGAATCGGCGTGCCATTTGAAAACACACTGCTGCCGGAAGTCCAGGCTATCTATCCCGACCTGAAGGTGTGCGACCTGCGTGAGGGTATCGAACTGCTGGAGATCGAGGATGGGCATCAACACCGACATGAAGGAGATGACCGAGGCGTCGCCGACGAGAGTCGTCAGAGCAGGCCAACCGAACTCGATCCGCATGTCTGGCTCGATCCCGATCTGGTTAAGATCATGGCCCGGAACACATGTGATGAGTTGTGCCGCCTCGACTCCGCACATGCCCGGAATTACCGGGGTAACCGGGACGCCTTTGTTGTCGAGCTTGACAGCCTGAGGTCTCGTATTGCTGCGCTCCTGGCACCACACAAGGGAAAGAGCTTCTTCGTCTTTCACCCGGCCTACGGTTATTTTGGTCGGGCATTCGACCTTCGGCAGGTTGCGATAGAAGGGGACGGCAAGGAACCCGGCGCGAAGGAACTGGCTGCCTTGATGGAGCGCGCCCGGGCCGACGGCGCAAAGGTGATCTTCGTCCAGCCCCAGTTTTCAAGCAAGGGCGCTCAGGCGATAGCAGATGCAATCGGCGCCACCGTTGTGCCGATTGACCCCCTCGCACGTGATTATCTCGATAATCTGGAACAGGTTGCTGAGGCCGTTGCGAGGGGCCTGAATTTGGAATGACAAAGGACAGGTCGGAAACTGACACTGACTCAGCAGACAGCCACGGCAACGTGCTGATGGGAGAGAGCATCCCGTGACGCCAGAACCAACCATCCACCTGGAGGACGTCTGGTTTTCCTACGACGGCGCCTCTGTTCTGGAAAACGTGTCTCTCCGGATACAGGAACGGGAGTTCGTCTGGATTGTCGGTCCCAACGGCGGCGGCAAGACGACACTGCTGAAACTCATCCTGGGCTTGCTGAAACCGACCGCCGGCCGCGTGCGGGTTCTTGCTCAGGCGCCACGGCAAGCGCGTTCTCGTATCGGCTACATGCCACAGCAGGTGTCTCTTGATCCACGTTTTCCTGTCGACGTATTAGACGTCGTCTTGATGGGAAGGCTCGGCCGCGGGTCCCCAACGAGCCGGTATCGTTCCTCCGACCGTGAGGCGGCCGAGTCGGCTTTACGGGCGGTCGGGTTGTTCGAACTGCGCTGCAAGCCATACGGGGAGCTTTCAGGCGGCCAGTTGCGCCGTTTGTTTATCGCGCGGGCATTGGCCTGCGAGCCGGAACTCCTGGTGCTTGACGAACCCACGGCCAATCTTGATCCACTGGTGCAGCGTGAACTGCACGATCTCCTTCGCGAGTTGAGCAGCCGTCTCACGGTTGTCATGGTCTCCCACGATCCGGCGTTTGTTTCAGAGTTTGTGCAACAGGTTGTGTGCGTCAATCGGAAGGTCCACGTCCACCCGACCGGTGAACTCGACGGGGCTATGTTGAGCGAGTTGTACGGCGAAGAACCCCTGCGCATCGTCAGGCATGATCAGCACTTCGGTAACGGCAAATCATATGATTGAGTTTCTCCAGGCCCTCGCGCGTCACACCTTCCTGCAGCATGCTCTGTTAGCGGGCGCTTTGGCCAGCGTGGCCTGCGGCATCGTCGGCAGCTACGTCGTGGCGCGACGTATCACATACCTGGCCGGAGCCATCGCCCACAGCGTACTGGGCGGGATGGGAGCGGCGCACTACCTGTCGGTCGTCAACGGCTGGCCGGCTCTCAGGCCGATACACGGCGCGATAGCGGCAGCCCTCCTGTCGGCCGCGGTGATCGGATGGGTAAGCCTGCGCGCCAGGGAACGCGAGGACACCGTCATCGGCGCCATCTGGGCTATCGGTATGGCGGTGGGGATCATCTTCATCTCGCAGACACCCGGATACAACCAGGAACTGATGAGCTATCTGTTCGGCAACATTCTTATGGTGGGGCCTTCGGACTTAAGGCTCATGCTTGGCTTGAATATTCTGGTTGTCGGCACGGTACTCCTTTGTTACAACCGGTTCTTGGCGATCTGTTTTGACGAGGAGTTCGCCCGTGTGCGTGGATTGGCAGTCGAGTTCTATTACTTGCTACTACTTTGCCTGACGGCCCTAACGATTGTCATCCTCGTGACCGTGGTGGGGGTGGTGATGGTCATCGCTCTGCTTACAATACCCGCCGCTGTCGCCGGAGGTTTTTCTCGCACCCTGGGGCGGACAATGCTCGCCGCCATCGGTCTCAGTGCCATGTTTACCACCGCCGGACTGGCGCTCAGTTATCAATCCGACCTGCCAGCCGGCGCGACTATAATCATCTGCGCCGGGGCGACATACCTTGTCGTCGCGCTTGCCACGAGAGTCCTGAAACGCCGACGCCTGAACGCACCGGCGGAGCGCAGGCCCTGAACACCTCTGAATAATTACACTACCGTGTCCGGCAGACGCCCTCGTCTGCCAGGTAAGGGATAGCCGGTGCACGAGGGCGTTCACCAGCCGCAAAATGCCCGTTCGCAGGCATGGCGAATCGCTTGGCTGCGGAGCCTGAACGCCTCTGAATAATCGAATGCCCTGCGGCGTATTGACTGTGAGACGACACAGTTGCCGATACTGCTTTGGCTCAATCGGAGTTGTGTTTGAAACCTGACAGCACTATTGTAGCACTCAGACCAACAGCACAAGTGGGAACAGAACCATGAAAAGACTGTACCGATCAATCCGCGACCGAAAGATCGCCGGTGTCTGTGGCGGCTTAGGCGAATACTTCGAGATCGATCCTACCCTGGTGAGACTGTTAGCGGTAGTATTGTTTCTTGCCGGTGGCGGAGGAGGATTGGCGTACATCGTGGCGTGGATCATCGTCCCGGAAGCGCCGCTGGACGACACGACCGCCGTCTGAGGGCCGGGACAAAAAGAATCCGTGAAGTGTGCCTGGCTGTGCACGAAGTACAGTAGCGACGGGTCGTTCTGGATTCCGACCACGCTCAGCAAAACCGATCAAAAAAGGGTGGTCTCCGACCTTTTGCCGGAGACCACCCGTGGAGCCTTTCGTGAGCACCCCCCTAGGCCTTCGTCATACCCAGCGTCTCGCTCACGTCAGCGGTGTCGATACGAAACCTTGGCAGACACTGTCCACCGAGTTGTTAGAATCCAGCGACCAACTGCAGGATATTGGCGTTGTTGGTGCTGTTGTCGCTGTCAATGACCGTCTCAAAACGGAGTTCCACTCCGTTTGTGACGGCATAACCGGCCCCGAGTGAGTACAGGGTTGTCCAGTCGACCCCGTCCGGCTTGAAGGAATCGTACCGTCCAACCAGAAAAGTCCGGCCAAAATCATAGACGGACTGGAAGTAATACCCCTTGTTCTTTTCCTCGGTGATTGAACGGTTGAGCGAATGGGTTATGTACTCGCCCTTGAAGTCGAAGTTGCTGATCCAGTACTGGAAGTCTCCTCCCATCAGAACCATCTCATCCTTGTCCGACTCATTCAGGCCCACAGCAAAGGAACCGCCGACCTCGAGATGCTCGACCGGGGTAAACCCGAGCCGGCCTCCGAAAGCATTGGCCGGGGTGGTGTTGACTTCCGTACCGATGGGCACTCCCAGCGCGAGGCTTTGGGCCTGATCGATGACGTCGAAAGAGGATTCGAAACCGTTGACACCAAAGACAATAAGGTTAGCGACATCCGAGGTGACATTGAGCCTGAAACCGAAATCATTCCAGCAGCCGTGGGTCATTTCAACCACCAGGGGCGCCGTGACGAGTTTGCGGTCGATCGAAGGATACACCCAGTAGTCGATTCCGAAGGGTACGTCGAACAGTCCGGCAGCGATGTTAACCGAGGACACCGGGCCGCTCTCGTAGGAGTACAGGTTAATGTCGATCTCAGCTTCTCCCAGTTCAAAACCGGAAGTCTGGTTGTTGTAGGCCACGGCCACCTTGATTGCGGCCTTCTCTGACAACTCGCTCTCGATGTCAACCTCGGCCTGGCCCAGGCCGAATTCGTTCCGATCTCCCCGCGAGTCCTGGTAGGTACTCGTGACGTCGAAGAAACCGGAGATGTCGAGCTCGGAGCCGGACGCCGCAGCGGGCATCACGACTGCAAAGGCGAGAGCCCACAGTCCGAAAATGCTGATTGCCTTTTTCATTTGCAATCCTCCTGTGTGTGATTGGTTTGTACACCATTGTATTCTTGCGGTTTTACTGGCTTTTTGAAATAACCCCTGGCCGAAGCCGACCTCCCCGCGTCAGGTTGCACATTAATAACAATGCCCTTTCGCAAACCCGTCGAAGGGTGGTGCCGTCGGCGCTCTGTCCCGAACATAAGCAATTCGGTCTCTTGGCCTGCTGAATCGATGCACATTCACTCCCAGAATTAGTCGGCTGTTTTGGAAATTCCTTAAGCACCGAAGTGATTTCGGCCGGGTGGCGCAATCAATCGGGAGTCCCGCCGCGAGCATCGTACACACTCGGACACCGCCAAGTCGAGGACTCCTGACACCTGTTGCGCGATACCCGGCCAGTATGCGTTCAGACCGTGTGTCAGCGGGCTTTTCTCCCGCAGTACCCGGCTCTACCGCACAAGCGGCGGGGATCATGCCCACCTCGCTGTCAACCATTTTGGAACCGATGACGATACCGCTCGCAGCCACAGGCTGTGCAGATTTTGAACAGGTGGAACTGATCCGTGGACGCCTGCCCGCGTTGCCGCGCAGTCTACTTCCTGTTTGAGTTGTCCGGTCATATTGTTTACCTTGCGCGGGCCGGCTCAACGCAGATGGGACGGAGTTCACCGGCCGGTCGGCGGCGAATCGCCCGGCGCAGGATGATTTCGCCACGGGAAAGGTAAGAAGTTGCCCGGTTTAGGACAGCAATTTCTCAGGAACGTATATACATCATGGCTGGGGTATGCGATTCGGGCGGTGGTCGCGTTTCTTTTCGTACCGTATATAACCACCGTGCTGGGCGACAGCCGCTACGGGGTCTGGGTAATCGCCTTTCAGACAATTAACTACTTTTCGCTGCTTGACATCGGGATGAGTTCCGCCATCACCAGGTACGTGTCGAAGTTTCTCAGTAAGCGGGACTTCGGCGGCATCAACCGCGTGCTCAACACTTCCAACCTCGCCTGCCTGGCGCTTGGCAGCCTTGCCCTGGCGGGGGTTTATCTTTTCACGGTGTTGTTTTTCGATTACTTCAAGATCGGCGACCCGGCCCTGGCCGAAGAAGGCAGAAAGGCCCTGCTTGTCCTGGGGCTGTTTATCGCCTGCAGTTTTTACCTGCTCCCGTTCGGCAACACGTTGGTGGCTTTCCAGCGCCAGGATATCGCCGCCGGTCTCAAACTTGCCGAGGAACTGGTGCGAACGGCCATCATGGTCTGGCTGCTCAGCCAGGGATATGGCCTTCTCTCGCTGGCCCTGTCGCTGGTGGCGGTATCGGTGGCACGACACCTGGTCGCCCTTGCCTTGCTGAAAAGACTGCACCCCCAACTGCGATTCGCTCCCGGCCTGGCTGACGCCAAAACAGCCACGATGCTTCTGGGCTACTCCAGGATATCGTTCGGCATTACCGTGGGCTGGCTGGCTATTTTCAATACCGATGTCTTTCTTATCGGCCTGCTGAATTCGGCCGCGGCTGCCGGCATCTACTATCCGGGGGCTCAATTGCTGCTTCACTTTCGCAATCTGGTCAATTCCATCGGAACGCCGCTGATCCCGGCGATCTCGCACCTCGACGCCACAACAGGCCGAAGCAGAATCAACGAGGTCTATTTCAAGGGCCTCCGATACACCTCTTACCTGTCTTTCCTACTGGCCGTCGGCCTGATCGCTTACGCCCGGTCTTTTGTCTACCTGTGGCTGGCGCCGGAGTTCGCCGAGACGGCTGTCGTGATAATCGTTCTGGCGGCGGGCGCAGCGGTCTTCCTCCCCCAGATCATCGGCAACGCCGTCCTCTTCGGCATCGAGAAACACCGGTACATTCTCCGTGTCCTGGCGGTTGAAACCGTGGCCAAAATCACTCTGGCCCTGATTCTGGTCGGGGAATACGGACTCCTCGGGATGGCCCTGGCATCGGCGATCCCCCAGGTGGTCGTCTATCTGAGCCTCTTCCCCTGGCTGTTGGCTCGCCAGTTGCAGGTTTCGTTCGCGCGTCTGATCTGGTGCGGGTTGAAGAGCGGCCTGGCAGCGGTTATGGTGGCAGTCCCGGTTACGATTCTGGTTCAGCAATTGCTGCCTCCCGATACCTGGGCCGCCTTTGCCATCAACATTATCACCGTTGTCCTGGTTTCGGGCGCCATCGGTTATCGCTTTGTTCTGCGGCCGGATGATCGCCTGCGGGTTGTCGAGCTTTTCTACAGAAGGTGAGCGGCGCTGCATGACCTGCCGTTTACGCTCCCGGCGCACGCAGGCATAAGCAGCGCGACCCACAAAACAACCGGCCCCAGGTGCTGGTTCTGGAGGAACTGAAAATCACACCTGAGGCCGACTCTGTTTTTCAGAAGTCCGTACGGCGGTCTACTTGTTCATGGCCGCAGGACAGTTTGCGCGCCACCAGCCGGAGAAGTACGAGCCGGTATAGACGGCCTCGGTCGTGGGAAGTCCGAAGCGGCCGCCAAGTTCACCCTGAATCTCGCTATTCCGGTCGGAGTAGTATCCCTCGAAATAGCCGTGCGGCCAGCGGCAGTTGACGCACGAGAACGTCCACGGTGTGTAATCCCACACTCCCCAGATGCGGCCTTCCCAGTGGAAACAGAGATCCACAAACATCCCGCAGAAGGTGCGTCGGCCATCGTTGCACGTCCGGTATCGACCGGCCAGGTAGCCGATGTGGTGACTGTAGGCGTCGAATCGCCTGCCGAAGAAAAAGCCCCCGTGCCGGTCTTTGGCCACCCAGCGACCGTGAAGAGTGCCGTGCGGACAGTTGTTGTTGCCGAGTTTGACGACTCCAATCGCCACCGAGTTGACATTGTCAACATGAATGACCGTATCGAACGACTCAGCCGGGAGAGGAATTCTCACCGAGCAGGGCGCTGTCACGAGATTCAAGAACGGCGCCGTGATGTAGGTGACATTGGTGTTTACATAGACCTGCAGGGCAAGGCCGTCGAAATCCCCGGCCGTCTGCGACACCCAGGCAACCGCTCGCCCGGTGCTGTATGGCAGAACCGAATCCTGCCCTGGTTCGAAGTCGATCGTCTCTGTTACGACGATCATCCCTTCGCCCTCAAGACTCAATAAGCCCGACCAGTCAGTCGGGGTCGGATCGTACGACCCGCCGCTGCCTGTCAGACTACCCCAGAGAAGCTTGACCTCATAAGCGTCATAGTGGGTGACCGTCGCGGAAGCGACCTGTTCATCCAGCCCGGTTGCCTCCTCGATCAGAGTATAGTATTCCTCAAGCCCGCCCTGGCCGTCCTGCCAGGGAATAATCTCTTCGGGTACCGGGAACTGCTCCACCTCCTGCACAGCCTGCGTGACCGGTTCGGTGGACCGTTCGCTGCATCCGGCCGCAAGCATCAGCAGGCAGGCCAACGCCAGAACTAATTTGTGCTTCATCCGTTCACCTCGCATCCTGTTGATAGTCTTATCTGCCGAGCCTGCAACCGGTAGAGGGATACCGTGGAGTGGGATCATGGTGATAACGGTACAGGTCTGCTCACACTGGAAATATAGAATCGTCGCGGTGAGGTTGCAAGCGATTTCTTGCCTTGATAGACCACCTCTTCTCCGTATCGGTGTGATCGGTCCGCATCAACATTATGCTTGTCGTCCGACCGGCAGAAGCTTAGCTTGCCCGCAGAACAGACTCACCGATAACAATACGGGATGTGTCATGAAGAAAACAACTCGCCGCAGCGCAAGGAAACGGCCGCTAAGGGCCCAAGATCTGTTCAAGCTCCGTCTGCCGACCTCCGTCGCGATTTCCCCCGACGAGAAACTGGTCGCCCACACCGTAGAGCGAATGGACAAGAAGGAAAACAAGTACTTCTCCAACATCTACGTTTATGACTTGACTGCAGGAGAGGAACGCCAATTTACGCACGGCGACCATAATGACGGCCAGCCGGTATGGTCTCCGGACGGACGTTACCTGGCCTTCGTCTCCACCCGCGACAAGAAGACCGGGATCTACGTCATGCCGACCCGCGGCGGGGCGGAAAACCAGCTCTTGGAACTGGACGGCGCTATAACGGACCTGCAGTGGACACCGGACAGCGCCGACCTTGTCTTCTGCCTTCGGTACAACGACTCGCATTTCATCAAAGACGAGAAAAAGAAAAAACAACCTCCGGTCTATCGGCACGTGACGCGCCTTTTCTACCGCCTCGACGGCTCCGGTTTTGAGCCCAAGGACATCTTCCGCGTCTATTCCCTCAACATGGATAACCCCAAACTCCGGCGGATCACGGCGGGCAGGCGCGACAGCTTCTTCGCCCGGGTTTCTCCCAGCGGAAAGTGGGTCGCCTACGTTTCCAACCGGGCCAAAGACCAGGACATGGATCACCTCAAACTCGACTTGTTCATCACCCCGTACAAAGGCGGCAAGGAAAGACGTATTCCGACACCCGCGGGGCCGGTGTTTGCTCCGGCCTTCTCACCGGACGGCAGGCACATCGCCTACTTAGGGCACGACAAGCCCCGCGACGCCTGGGGTATCGCTAACTTTCACGTCTGGAAAGTGGGCGTGAGCGGTTCGCCGAAAGCCAGAGACCTGATGTCCGCCTTTGATCGCATGGCCTACGATCAGTCGATTACCGACAGCGGCGATGCTGGCGACACCTCCCCCCTGTTCTGGTCGGACGACGGCAGGAAAGTGTTCTTCCTGTCTTCCGATATGGGAACGACCAACCTGTATAGTGTGCCTCACAGGGGGGGCAAGCCGACCCGCATTATCAGAGGCCGGTGCCACATCAAGGGGTACTCCGTCAACGGCAATACGAAAACCGCCGCCCTGATATACTCCGATCTGACCAACCCGGGCGAGATTATGACCTGCCCGACCATGTACGGCGGCGAGAAAAAAGCCGTACGACACACTGACCTCAATCGCTTCCTTAGAACGGACGTGAAGCTGTGCCGGACGCGGGAAGTGCGATTCAGGTCGTTCGACGGCACCGAGGTCCAGGGATGGCTTGTGCACCCACCCAATTTCAAGCAGACCGGGAAATACCCGGCCATTCTCGAAATCCATGGCGGACCGCGCGTGCAGTATGCCTTTACGTTCTTCCACGAAATGCAGTTTTTGGCCGCCAAAGGTTACCTAGTGCTGTACACGAATCCCAGGGGTGGGGCCGGTCGCGGCGAGACCTGGGCCGAGGCGATCGAGGCCAGTTGGGGCGACCTGGACTACAAGGACTGCATGGCGGCCGCCGACTATCTCGCGCGGCAGAAATATGTCAATCCCAAGAAAATGGGCGTGACCGGCGGATCATACGGTGGTTACATGACTAACTGGATAATTGGTCACACGGACCGGTTTGCCGCCGCTGTGACGCAGAGGTCGGTGGTCGACCTGAAATCGTTCGTGGGGTCATCGGATTTTGGCTGGTCCCTCGAGCGCGAGTTTAAGGGCTGGCCGTGGACCGACCCCGAGAACTACGAGAAGCGGTCTCCGATTACATACTACAAGAACGTCAGGACGCCGGTGCTCATCATCCACAGCGAGAAGGACCTCCGCTGCAGTATCGAACAGGCGGAACAGATGTTCGTCAAGCTGAAAGCGCTCCGGAAGAAAGTCGAGATGGTCCGGTTCCCGGATGAACCACACGGCCTTTCGCGCCATGGCCGGCCCGACCGCCGTATCGCCAGGCTCGAATGGATCGAGAAATGGTTCAGGAAATACCTTAAGAGGTAGCAAAGACCCTTCTGCCTGAAGAGATCGTCGCGACGCGGCAAGACCTTCCGCCGCAGACATGAGTCGCGGGCTACAGAGGGGAAGGGCGCCTGATAAGCCCGTCGGCCGACCTGACCGTGAACCCCTGTTGCATCAGGAAGGCTTCCGACTCCACTCGGGTACGGAATGTTTTCGAGATGCTCTTAATCCCCCCCTTAGCGATCATCTGATGAAGCTGCCGGTAGGTCGGTGGATTATTGATCACATTCACCGACCAGACCATGTTGTGCTCGCGACACCACTCCATATGCTTCCCGATAAGCTCAACGATTTCCGGGTATCCGATTTTCCAGTTCGAAAGATCGACCATTTTCGCCCAGGGCTTCTTGATCAGATCGACGACCTCCTCCTGGAAATCCTCTATGTAGCTTTCCGCTGTCTCAACTCTCCAGACACCGAATATCTTTTCGTAGATGATTCGATTGGGGAGATCGACATCAATACCATACTCAAGACTCCACCCGGTCATGATTACTCCACAGACTCAAAAGAAACGATGCACTTGAGATTTCAGAAGTTATACAATCGACAGTGTCAATTAAACCGATAACTACCCAATGTCAATAATAAAACGTGCCCTTTTTCACAAATTAGACATCCCCGCTATCTCCGGTATTGCCAACAACACAACATGTTAAACCGACCACTCCACGCTCCGCCCTGCGGACAATCATGTATATCACCGCCACACCAGGCTGGCGTACCGAGAGTCGGGCCAAGTCCAGCGGGGGGTGCTTTCATCCGATCAGGGGCGCAGTTCCCACGATGGACTCAAGGAAGGCCAGGGTAGACCTGGTCTGCCTGCCCGACGCCGACGGAGTCAGTCGAAGCAACCGTCAGCCCGGCCAGGTCGATCCGACCTTGGGGGGTGGCCCCTGACAGAACATATAATCTACTAGGTAAACCAGGTCGGAGATATCGATGATGTCTATTCCTCCGACGCCGTTGATATTGCCCCGCCATCGAGGGTATCGAGGTGGCGGTCCGTCGACGAACATGTAATCCACCAGGTAGACCAGGTCGGAGATGTCGATCACGAAATCGCCGTTAAGATCGCCCGGAAGATAGTTGAAGGCAGCGTGCACCGGGCCGTCGCCCACCGGGTAGCGAGCCAGTTCGTTCCCGGCCGAGTCTATTGACGTTACGAAATCCTTGAATGTCCCCACAAAGGCGCTGGTATCCTGATAGGCCGCCACCATCATGCAGCCGGAATCCACCACGATCGGGTTTTCCGCGCCGTGCAGCAATTCTCTTGTGGTAGCATCGTAGCTGTACACCTGACCATCGCTGACCCATCCCCCGGCGGCAAGGTAGGCGATATTGTCCGGGCCGATAGTGATGTTGCCGGGGAAACCTCCGGTTGCAAAGGAGTCGATCACGGCATCGACGGCCGGGTCGAGCACGTAGATCATTCCGAACGCGGACCAGTAGTCTCCCGTGCAAACGACGTGGATCAGCCCGGCTGTGTCGCCGGTCAGATACTGCGGGTTTACGCCGACATTGAGCTCCATGAGCAGACTGTCGCCCTTCGTGTCGAATACGACCACCTTTCCCTGGCCGTACTGCCAGGTCATCGGGTCGAAGGCGGTGATGCCGATGTAAGCCTTCCGGTTGCAGATCAATATCCCCTCCGGGCTGAGCCCCACCGGCCAATAGTCAACGACCGCGCGACTGACAACATCCACTTTCGCCAGACTGTTGTCGGCAAAGCCGGTCACGTATACGTACCGGCTGTCCAGAAACGCCATCCAGAAGGGACTGAAACCGTCGCTGAGAGAAATGAAAGCGACTGTCGTTTCCGAGTTCAGGTCGATAAGCTGAATCTCGTCCGTACCCGAGACAACCACGTAGGCCATCGTATCCCGCACCACTATCTGGTTCGGATAGCAGAGCACGTCGGATCCGACGGTAACGACGTTGTTCATGGCAGCGCCGGTGTTCAGATTTATCTTCGACAGGGTTTCACCGGAGCCGTTCAGCACCCACGCCACCGGATCGCGTGCCCACAGCGACGCCGACAGCAGAAAGATCGTGAATGCTAGTGCCGGCAGGTTTTTTGTCATTGTCAGTTCCTCTCATGCTATTCATTCCAATTCGTCCCGGTTTGTCATTGTCCTCGGTGCGCCCGTCCGACGAGCGCTGCTCTCTACTGTTCGACGCCGTACGAAAGCCTAATTCCAATACTGTACTCGCGGCCCGGCATGGGGTGATGCGTTATCAGCACATACTCCTCGTTGCGAACGTTGTACAAACGCCAGTCGGCGCGAATGTGGAGCTTGCGCGACAGGTTCAGTTTCACTCCCACCGACAGGTCATCCAACCGGTACGGCTCATACCACTTCTCGTTGCCCTCAAGAGCATAGCGCCGGTCAACCATGCGAACCGAATACGAGGCAAACAGGAAACGGCAACTCAGACGCGCCGTGACAGTCGTCACATAACGAGGCGTGTAGGTAAGGTACTTGTCATAGCTGTTGTGTCCGGTCACCTTGTTGCGGGCATCTGTTACCGTGTTCCGGTAGGATAGCTTCATCAGCCCATCCCATGCGACGAGATCGAGATAGTCCTCGTGGCCGACAATACGAGCGTGCCCAAGATTGATTGGGCGCCATACTCCGTTTAGTCCCTGGGTCCAGACAACCATGTCCGTCACCCGATTGTGAAAGAAAGTAACCCCACCGGAGACGACAAACGGCGCTTTCTCGTGCCTGATCTCCATGCCCCCCTCGACGTGCTCGGATCGCTCGGGCCGTAGGTCGGGGTTTCCTTTGGCGCGAACGTCACCCTTCCAGAACAGGGCGTTGATTGACGGCAGCCGGAACGATTTCCCATAGCTTGCACGCAGCACCAACCGCAGCCGGTCGCCTTTTGTGACAGCGACGCCGATCCCGGGCGAGAGGGCGTCGATCCGGCTCTCGCTGCGGACAGGTTCCCAGGGAAACGCCGGGGTCACAGCGTCCGGCTGCGTGGTCGACCTGTCGTGACGCGCGGCGATATCCACACTCAGCCTGTCCAGCACGCCCGTCGGCGACAGATCGACGGCCTGGTTATCGGCGAGGAACACCGAATAGATCTTTCTTACGGTCTCGCCCATGGACTGCCTTTCACGCAACAGGTCAGCGTGGTCAAGGATTTCTCCCACGAGTTCCGCGCCACAGTCGAAGCGGTTCCCTTTGAAGAGAACCGACTCATAACCTAACCGCGCCGTATACCTGTCATTGACAAACCGGGTCTCATATTGCTCCAGTGGGGCCGTATCGCGATCCATGAAAAATTGCCTGAACCGCGCATACCCTACACGCAGATTCACGCGGGCGCCGGAACGGAAAGCGCGCTCCAGTTTCAGACCGGCCAGGGACCGCCTGTCTTCGCGAAAGGCATGTGGGTTCTGATCAGAAGCGCGGCCCGGCAGGCCGTTTCGCGAGTCGTACACCTGCGCCGAGTAGCTGACGCTGACGCCGGCGCCCGGCTGCCACAGGCCGGACGCGAAGTAACTGTCGGCCCCCGTCCGGTTGTTGATCCGGGTATCGCGGTGAGTAGTGGTCTCGGGCGCTACTGAATACGAGTACTCGAAATCGCCCTCCGATTCGCGCGAACTGAAAGCCATCCGGGAAGACATGTTCCTGACGCGCACCGGGTTGGTCACCGTGACGCTGCTCCGGCGCGTTCGCCATCTGCCGACGCGCGTTTCTCCATCGACAGTGGTCGGGTTAAGCAGCGACTGCTGCTGAGTTATGATATTCACCACGCCTCCGAGAGCATCGGGCCCGAACCTGGCCGAGGCGCCCGATTTGTGGATCTCAATTCTTTCCAGCATTTCAACCGGGATGCTGTTGAGATCGGCCGTGCCGGTCGCCGATGAGTTTATCTTCTGTCCGTCGACCAGCACGAGAACATGCTTGGAAGCGGAACCCCGGACACGTATCCGTGACTCGCTTCCGTTGCGCTGGACGTAGACGCCCTCCACCGATTGCAGGATATCGGACAGGTCTCGCGGCTGCAACTCGGCGATCCGCTCTCTGCCGATCACGGTCACCACACTGCCCCCGCCCCGTTCGGGCGGCCCCCTCACGGTGATCCCCTCCACGGGATAGTAGTCCCGCTTGAGACCGATGGATACCGATCGCGTGATGTCCACCACCACCGGGACGGGCTGCGAAACGTAGCCCACATAGCCGGGCGCTTTTATTTCGATCTGATATGATCCCGGCGGCAAGTGGTCAAACGCAAAGCGGCCGCGCTGGTCGGTCGGCGAGCTGTACGACGTGCTGACCAGCACTACCTCCACCCCGACCACGGGAGCGCCGTCTTCGCGGTCGTGTACGCGTCCGGTGAGACTCGTTGATGACTGGGCCGAGGTCTTCCCGGAAGGCACCACGATTGCAAGCAGGCAGATCGCACAACCGAGAACGGTGTTATGCAGATAGCTGAAACGACGCCGAATCGTGGCCGCCTCCTACCGTTGCCACCGGCGTCGGGAAATGCATTACAGATCAGCCCGCGCTGACAGCAACACGCAAGGATCAGGTCACGGCAGGTTTCCTGGCTTGGGTCTCAAACCCCTCGCGGGCGCCTTCCCCGTCCAGGACAGGTGGCTTCGTGCCCGGAGAGTATCCCTCACAGTAGCGGGGCTGCGACGGACTTTCACCGTCTTCCCTATTATCCGTCCCCGTGGACGGCACCGTGACGTTTGGTAACAGGTTACTCTTATGAGGCGCGGTTGTCAAGGATTAATTGGAATTGAAGTATCGCCCTACGCAGTGGATGGCGCAGGAGTCACCGATCTCTTACTGCCGGTGCACGTAGATCTGCCGGCGCCGGTAGTCGACCGTGATCTTGTGCCGGTAGAGAAAACTTGCCCCTAAGATACCCTCGAACTCGGCCCGTGGAACGGACTTCTGAATTCTGCTCAGATCAGTCACGATGACGCTGACGTTGCGCGTAAGGGTCTGACCACCCATGCGGACGGACCCGATCACCGGTCTGCTGTCCGGTTCTGAAGCGACCCCCAGCCTGCGGGCCAGCGCTGGTGTGATGACGGTATAAGAGGCGCAGTAATCGAGAATCATCGGGGCTTTCACGGAATCGTCAAGGACGACGTCGACAAGGATAAGATGGCGATGGTTCTCGAACGATATCGCGAGATACTCCCGCTTCTCGAGAAAATCCGGCTCACGCATCTGCAAGCGGAGCTTATGGCGCGGGTAATCGACCGTGACATAGAACCGGCGCAGGACCTCGTGGCCCAGAAGCCCGTCGGGATATCCCAGGCGCTTGTTCTTGATCAAGCTGCCCAGGTCGATAGCCGTGGGCGTGAGGTTGTACAAACGCTCGTGACCGATCTGCAGCGACCGGAGTTTCAGCAATCGGGCCTCGCTACGCCCTTCGATTCCTACCACCTCGCGCTGGGGAACCTTCGCGGCAAAGGTCAGGCGGTTCTTGTCGGCAAAGGCGCTATCGATATAGAGGCGGTCGGCCCCGGTGTCGATGCCGAATCTCCCTTTGACCCGGCCGTCGAGGGTGACCTCCACTTCCACCAGGCCGCGCACGGGATCGAATGGTATCTCCTCGGCCGCAAGCGGAATCATGGCGAAGATCACCAGGATCAGGAGCGCAGGCAGCACTCTGCGGCGACGGAATGCAAACTTGTTTCTCATATTGCCGGCCTCTATGAAACAGATCGAACCGGTCCGTGAAATTGTTTAGCTTGTCAACTCGTGACGGCGGCGAAAATATGCCACCAGGCAGCCGACGAGGATCAGCGTCGTCCCCGCCCACACTAAGTTCATCAGCGGCTTTCGTGATATGTCCAGGATCAGGATTCCGGTGGCATCGATCTCCGCCAGACCACCGATTGCCAGGATGACGGCTCCATCGTCCGCCTCTATCTTCTCGATCCTGACTTCGTGTTGCTTCGCCTCATCCAGAAAAGCCGGATGATCGACAAACTCGGACCGGCCGCCGGCGCCGACTATCAACTCAACAGCCGGTCGTATTGTGTCCACTGCGCCGTCCCAGAAGACCTCAAGCACGGCAGCGACATTCAGGTAACCAGTCGAATCTCCATGCCGGTTGGTGACGAAATCCTGAAAGGTGACGCTGAACTCGCCCAGTTGCTCTGTATCTCCCTTTGCCAATCGGAGCCCACCGCCATGCTCTGGCTGCTCCACCTGCTGGGGAGAGAAGTACAAATCGTGAAACAGACGGCGGTCGATTGACGGTCTGCGCATGATGCCGTCGAGCCGTTCCGAGTAGTATAACTGCGGACGGAATTCGCGGCGATTTTCTCCGTTATCCGCGGTGAGGACCAGTTCGTTCCTGGGATAGGTGATGTCGTGAGCCATGCCGTGATACTTGAGGTCAAGACCAAAGGCCCGGCTGCCGTCCTGCCGTGACAGAACCACCCGCTCGCTGGTGGAGAAGGCCGACGAGGCCAGCACTCCGATCAGCATAAGACCGAAACCGAAGTGCGCCAGATGCGATCCGGCCAACCTCCACCTGCCCGGCAGCAAGCCCGCCATTGCCGTCAGGTTGGACACCGTCGCCATGGCGGCCACCGCAAAGAACATGACATACATCGGGTCCCTGACTCCCATAGCCAGCGCTAAGGGGATCGTTCCGGCAAGCGCGGCCAGCGCCGGGATGAGCCGGCCGACTAACTTCGGCCGCATCAGATACATCGTCAGGCCGGTAGCGACGAGGCCAAACAGCAGGGCGAACGTCAGTGTTGTGCTCAGCACAAGGTAGAAAAGCCCCAAACCAACAACGGCCGCAGCGACGGCAACGAAAACGAGCCTGCGCACCCAATGCGGCGGGCGGTAGGTCTCGCGCCCGGCCTGGGGGAACACGGCCAGCACCAGTGAATAGAGAACCGCCATAGGCAGCGCGAAATCATTGTACGTGGCCGGATCGGCCGCGCGCGGCTGCGACGTCAGCAGTGAGGTCACAAGAGGCAGTGAGCTCCAGAAGAGGACAATCACCGAGAACACAAAAAGCAGGGCTGTAGCGGCGAACAGTGTAAACTCCCTACCGTAGTAATTGTAGCTGAGGGCTGTCGCCTTCAAGTCCCCGATCCGTGGAACAAAGAGGGCAATCGTCAACAGGACAAAGAACAGAAGAAAGGCGATCAGACATATATTGGTTCCCAGGTCCACGAAACTGTGCACGGAGAAATCAGCCAGCACCCCGCTTCGCGTCAGAAAGGTCCCGTAGATAACGAGTATGAATAGAAAGGCGGTCAGCAGGATATTCGACTTGCGCAAAGCGCCTGATCGTTTCTGGATAATCAGGCCGTGCACCAGCGCCAGCGAGGCGAACCAGGGGATAAACGAGGAATTCTCAACCGGGTCCCAGGCCCAGTAACCGCCCCAGCCCAGCGTCTTGTAGGCCCAGTAACCGCCCATGATGTTTCCGGCCCCAAGCATCAGCGCCGCCGCCACCACCCACGGGAATACCCGCTTCACCCAGTCGGAATATTGGCCTCTTATCAGGGCCGCCAGTGTGATCGCAAACGGGACCGCGGTCAGGGCATAACCGATGAATATGACCGGGGGATGAACAACCATCCACGGGTCCTGCAGCAGGGGGTTGAGTCCGGCGCCGTCGGTGGCGGGGAAGTCCAGAAGGGCGAAAGGCGACAGTTTGACCAGAATCAGCAGGAAGAACGTGTTTACCAGCGAAAACACCGCCATGCCGTAATCACGATAGCGTCCGCCCCATCTGATGACCAGATACCCGCACCAGGCGTTGAGCAGCAGCCACAGAAGATAAGTGCCCTCCTGCCCGCCCCAGAAAGCCGAGAGCAGGTATGAAAAGGGCAGGGAACGCTCGGAGTACTCGTACACGTACCTGACGGCATAGTTATGGCTGAAGAACAGGTACCACAAGTACACTGCGGCCAGCGTGACGGTCAGCGTGAAGAGGTTGTAGCTCCTGAGCGCCCAGCGGTGGCAGGAGTCGTTCCCGCGAGCCACACGGAAAAATGCAAGACCGGCGGCTACGTTGAAAGCCAGCGCCGCCAGTACCAGCAGATCACCGGGGACGTTGTACTCCATGAAGCCTAAGCCCCGGCCTGGCCAGCGCTGTCGCCGTGCCGGCGCATGTCCTGATAGTCGTCAGCGTCGTCTCCCTGGTACTTCGAGGGACACTTGACCAGCATCTGCTCGGCCACAAAGACCGAACCATCGCCCTTGCCCTTGAGCACCACCGCCGATGCTTGATCGAAGTTGCCCGGGACGACGCCATAGTAAACAACCGGCATCCGCGCCGCGGTCGCAGCGTCATCAGCCTCAGCGTCGTAAATGACGAACTCGAGGCGCAACTGCTCCGTGTCATAGGCGACGCTGCCGAAATCCACATTTCCCATTACCTGTACGGTCGTGCGGGAATGGCGTGCCTGTTCGATCGACACATACCGGATGGTAGTCTTGAAAAAAGCAAACGCCCCCCAGAGGGTAAAGAGCACGATCACCACGCCCCCGACTACGTACCTGGCTTTCACCGCCACCTGCCTTCAAGCTTTCTGACTTTCCTGTCAAGGCGTAACAGGAACAGAAACAGCCCCGCCCAGACAACTATCGTCACCGTCATAGCCACGTAATTCCCGTCCATTCAGTCCTCCTTTTTCAGATCGGAGCGCTGTAAACGCCTGATCCTCACGGCAATGTAGAACACCCACAGAAACAACGATGTAAACAGAACCAGCGACGCCAGGAGAATCAGCCCCACGGTCGGCCCCATGGTGATGGAGATTGTGGCGTCCACCACCGAATCCGCCGGGTGCAGTGACGGCATGATGCGGGGCATCACGAATACGAGAAAGGGCACCGTCAGAAATGCGAAGATCGAATACACCGCCGTCAGAGCGGCTCGCCTGTCTTCTTCTTCAACCGCGCCGCGAAGGGCGAAATACGCGCCATATATCAGCAGCAGGACAAAGATTGATGTTTCCCGCGGGTCCCAGTTCCAAAACGATCCCCAGGCGACCCGCGCAAAGACAGAACCGCTGATCGCAGCCAGAACACAGAAGACAAACCCCAGCCTGGCGGCGTCAAGCGCCCTCTCATCATAAGAGAGCTGTCTGCCTCTAAGATATTGAATCGAATAGACCATGGACATCGCGAAGGCCAGCACAGATATCCAGGCCATCGGCACGTGATAATACATGATCCGGCTGGCTTCGCCGATAGCCTGCTGCGGCGCCGGAGTGGTAAAGCTCAGGACGATTACAGCCGTCATCAGAATAAATATCAGCAGCTTCCAGATCATGGCTGGGGTCGGTCACTTTCTCCATCTTAAGCAATTGCGAACCGTCATACAAAGCAGGATTTTTTCGGTCTTGTCAACCTGATCCACAAACATGAGCGCTTCATTCCTGCCACACGAACTTGAAGAGCATCAGCGACCCGGTGATCATCACCACAGCGTAAGCAACGAGGGCCTGCAACTCCGACCAACAGGCAGACAGGCCCTGCCCGCCGAGGGCCTTCTCGCTTGCACTTACCAGCGCCAGGAGCAGCGGCATCAGAATGGGAAATGAGAGCGCCGCAAAAAGCGCCGTTTTCATCGACGCTCTGGCAATGATAGCCGCCACCAGCGTCGTGGCGCTACACAGGCCGACCACTCCTAAGATCAGGATGGGCACAAACGGCAGGACGTACTGCCCGCCGGCGTCGGTGAAGATGAAGAAAATCGGCGTTATGACAACTGTCATCACAGACAGAAGGGAGAAATTGATCAGCAGCTTGCCCAGGTAGACGGCATCGGGGTCGGCCTTGAGCCGCAGGATCAGCGCGGTGCCGGTCTCCTCCTCCCGGATGAACACATGGGCCAGCCCCGACATGGCGGAGAAAAACAGCACTATCCAGAACAGCGCCGAAAGCAGTTTGGGAGAGAGGCCGCTCTGTCCGAGCGAGAATGACACTACCGCCAGGGTCGTCACGGCGAACATCAGGATCGCATTCAACGAATACCGGCTGCGCAGTTCGAGCCGAAAGTCCTTGGCATAAACCGCCGCGGCCTTACTAATCAAGCCGGCATTGCTCGTGGGCAAGGCTGCGCTCCTGTTCTTCGTTGGTGGCGATAACTACCACGCTGTGATCGCGGTGTTCCTCAATGATCTCCGACACTAGGCGCTTTCCATCGTCGTCCATGCCGGAAGTGGGTTCGTCCAGCAGAAGGAAATCCGGATTGCCAAGAAGCGCCAGAGCATACTTGAGCCGTTGTTTCATACCTGATGAATACTCCCCCACCCGATCATGACCGCGCCCCTGCAGACCCACCCTGGCGAGAGAGTTGTCAATAGCCTTGCCGGTGATTGCATCCCCGGCTACACTGGTCAGGAACTTGAGGTTCTCTTCGGCCGTGAGCTGGTCGTACAAATTCAGATAGGGAGCCACAAACGCCACGCGGGCGCGAAGGTTGGATTCCGAAAGCCGGGCGCCGTCGACAAAGAACTCGGCGCTGCCGTCGGTGGGACGGAGCAGGCCCAGCAGGATCATCAACAGGGTCGTCTTACCCGATCCGTTGGGCCCGGTCACCGCCAGAGACTGGCCGGTCGACAGCTCAAAAGATATCCGGGAGAAGACCTCGCGCGGGCCGAACCGCCTGGCCAGATCCTTTACTGCGAGTCGAAACATATCCGGCAAGGTGAAGAAACCTGCCGTCGATGCAAGCAAAAAAGCAGGCAGGAAGGGATCATGAGTCTTGTGGCCCGCCGGCGATCGTCGTGCTGAAGCGCAGAGCGCCAATAGCCCGGCTCTTAACGGGAACCTCGATCCTGCACCCGGTACAGGCGTTTCACGGGAAGAGTGAAGCGTGTCGCATCGTCGTCGTTTATCTCGAAAGTGAGTGAGTGCTCGAACTCTTTCTCCGCAACGCTCTTATGTACCTTGACTCCGCCCCAGGCCGAGTCGCCGGCTTTGACTACCTCCGGCAGCCTGACGTCGAAGAACTCGTCGGCATGGTCGATCAGGGTTATCCGGTAGTCGACCGTATCCCTGTTGTGGATCTGGAACCTGGCCCGCAGGCGTGGCTTGGCCTTGTACTGGGAGACATCGAGGCGGTACGGATCGAGCATGATCGGTCGGGCTTGCTGGGGATCAGCCAGCAGGTCGGCCTTGATTTTCAGGTAAACCTTGGCGTCGTCAACATTCGTTTCCAGATTCGGACTTTTCGAGATCGGCCCTCGGTAAGACTTGGTGGAAAACAGAATCTCGAGCACGGTACTGTCGCCCGGCGCCAGAACTGAATCGCGCAGCGGCGCCTCAGTGCATCCGCACCCTGATTCAATCCTGGTGATTCGCAACGTGTCGTCGCCTGTTGATTTGATCCAGAAACGGTGGCTGACCACGGCGTGCTGCGAAACGCGCCCAAAGTCAAACGTACTCTCCGGTATCTCGATCATCGGGCCTGCCATCGCCATCGATGTCAAAACTGCAACAACCGGAAGCGCAAAGAGAACAGTGTTCTTCACTCTACTCAAGTTAGTTCCTGCACATAGCATTCAAGCCGGACAGCACCGGCCTTTGTCTCTGAAACCATAAGCGCTCGATGACGGGGGAATATAGCCATGACCGGGCGCGGACGCAGTTCACCTTATGACACCAGGCTGAACAGCCGTCCCCAGCGAACCTTCTGGAAAAAGTGAACGAAGTTATACGCAAACAGCCGCGGGACCGACAGCGGGTCCGTCACCGACACCTCCGGCGAGGGATACTTGTCGTCATCCCAGGACCAGTGGATAAGAATTGCCTCACCGAGTATGTTGCGTTGCGGGACCTCGCCCCACCAGCGGGAATCATACGAGTTGTCGCGGTTATCCCCCATCATGAAGTAGCTCTCCGGCGCCACGACATGAGGCCCGAAATTGTCGGGGCTGCTTACCCCGCCCGGACCGCGGGGTGTTATCCGTGATTTGACATACTTCGACAGTTCCGGGTCGGGAAACTCCTCCCCGTTGACATAGAGAACCTTGTCCTTGATGAAGACCGTATCGCCGTCGACGGCAACACAGCGCTTGATGTACTTGGTCACGCCGTCTCTCGGGAAGATGAAGATCACCACGTCGCCCGGCTCGGGATTCCGTACGGCCGGCAGCCGCCAGTCCACAAGGGGCAAACGGGCGCCGTAGATGACTTTGTTGGCCAGGAGGAAGTCACCCACCAGCAGCGTATCCTCCATCGACTGCGAGGGGATCTTGTACGCCTCGACGATTGACGTCTTGATGAGGACAGCGAAAACAACCGCTATCAGAATCTGTTTGAAGTTGTCCCAGACCGAAGCCGCGAAAGTAGATTTGGTCATAATCAGATTCCCGACATATTCTCAGGCCGCCGTGGCCGTGTTTGAATTCCTTCCCTTTCTACGCATGTCGGAGCCGGAAAGATTCAACAACCCGCGGTCGGCGGCAAGCAGCGTTTCTTCCGACGACCCGTCGAGCATCAATCCCAATACCCCTGCACGAATCGTAGCACGTCATTGTACGTCACAAACAGAATGAGAGTCAGAATCAAAACCAAGCCTACCTGCTGCGCCCAGACGCGGGCTTTTATCGGTAGCGGCCCGCCCCGGATCTTCTCGGCCACCAGAAAACAGAGATGGCCTCCGTCGAGAATGGGGATGGGCAGGACGTTCAGAATTGCCAAGTTGATCGACAGCAGGGCCATGAATATGAAGAGACTGGCGGCCCCTTTGCGCGCTTCCCGGCCCGACTGCCGAGCGATGAAAAGCGGACCGCCGATAGCCTTGACGGACACCTCACCCGTCACGAACTTACCGAGAAACTGGACGGTACCTGCCACCAGAACGTGTGCCGTCACGAAACCGGTCTGAATAGACTCCAGGAAGCTCACCTTGTCATAGCGCATGATCTGCTGGCTGAAGCCGACGATGCCCACCGAATCAAGACCACCGTCGGCGTTAGGCACGCTGGTCACGATCGTAACCATCTCGGCCGTCAACGTGTCGCTCTCATGTACCCAGGTCAGTATCACCGGCTGCTCGATCCTGGCGTTGATTCGATTTCTGAGAGAGTCCATGCTCGAGACGGCCAGGTCGTCGATCGCGATGATGACATCATTCGGCATGAGACCTGCCCTGTCGGCGGGCGCATCGGGAGTAACCTCACCGACAACAACCTGCTCGGGGTCAACAACAGGCCGGCCACCGAAGTAGACAACACCGATCAGAAGCACGATCGCCAGTACATAGTTCATGAACGGCCCGGCAAATATCACGGCCGCGCGCTGCAGAATCGACTTGGACATGAACTCCCACGGCGCTCCGCTTACTCCCTCGTGGGGATTGTCCCCGGCCATCTTGACGTAGCCGCCTAAGGGAATTACACCGATGCAGTATCTGGTCTCGCCGATCTTTTTCGAGAGCAGGTTCGGCGGAAAACCAAGCGAGAAGGTCTCCACCCTGATTCCCACCTTCTTGGCCACCAGGAAGTGGCCCAACTCGTGGATGAAGATCAACACTCCCAGAACAAAAATGAATGAAACAACAGTTACCATACTCACAATCCGGCGTTTTTCGCGGCCTTTTGCCTTGCCATACGGTCGGCACTCAGAATATCATCCAATCCCGGATCGGAGACAACTTTTATTTCGTCGACCGTCTTCTCAATGATCGTCGCAATCCGGGGAAAACTTATGGCGCCCCCAAGAAACATCTCCACGGCTACTTCGTTGGCGGCGTTAAAGACGGCCGGGGCCGTTCCTCCCGTGCGCGCCACAGAGAAGGCCAGTCTCAGGGCGGGAAAGCGTTCGTAGTCCGGTTGTTCAAACGTGAGTTGGGACAGCCTGCCTAAGTCCAGACGACCAAACTCCGAGGCCACTCTTTTCGGCCAGAAGAGAGCGTACGTGATCGGCAGGCGCATATCGGGGCTGGAAAGCTGGGCAATGATTGAGGAGTCGACGAACTCGACCATGGAGTGTACGATGGATTGCGGATGAATCAGCACCGTGATCTTCGCGACCGGTACTTGAAACAGCGCCACCGCCTCGATCACCTCCAGTCCTTTGTTGACGAGCGTCGCAGAATCGATCGTGATCTTGCGTCCCATGTTCCAGGTCGGATGATTCAGGGCTTGCTCCGGAGTTATGTGCTCAAAGCTGTCGAGCGGGTGGCCGCGGAACGGCCCGCCGGAGGCGGTAATAATGATACGTTTCAGTTCGTCCTCGCGGCCGGCCGACAGGGCCTGCCAGATGGCCGAGTGTTCGGAATCTATGGGGAGAATTTTCGCGCCGGTTTTTCTGAGCAGGGGCGGGAAAAGAGGCCCCCCGGCGACCAGCGATTCCTTGTTGGCCAGAGCCAGTGATTTGCCTGCCTCAACGGCGGCCAGCGAGGCCTTGAGACCGGCGGCACCCACAACGGCATTGACGACCATGTCGACGCCGTCCAGCGACGCCAACTCGATCATCTCGGCTTCACCGACCAGCAGACTGATCGACTGATCTTTCAGGGCCGCGGTTGCCTCATCCCTTTTGGATGAGTCGACCACGCAGGCGTACTCCGGTTGGAACTGCCGGCACTGCCCGGCCAGCAGATCGACGTTGGCAAATGTTGCCAAGGCCCGGATGTTGAACCGCCCCGGATGTTGCTTGACCACTTCAAGTGTCGAGCGGCCAATTGAACCTGTGGAGCCCAGGAGAACGAGATCGCGATCAGCCATACGATTACTTAACGTGCCGGCGGCACTACTGTTTCGTGTCAAAACTCAAGTAAAGCTTCCGGGAGGAATAACCGTTTTCCCCGATCGGATACGCGGGAACCCGGCGCCCTATTCTTCAGGTTGATTTCCCTCGGCATCCGATAGGAACGCCTTCCGCAGGTAGACATCCGGCTCGGGCTTGGCCGTTTCACCCTGGGGATTGGGTACCACCGGAACCGCGGCCAGCGCTTGAAGAACATCGTATCCCTTGATCAGATGACCGAATATGGTATACTGGCCGTCAAGCCTTCGGCATCCCTCCCGGGTGAGACAGATGAAAAACTGACTGGATGCGGAATTCGGTGATCGGGACCGGGCCATGGAGAGCGTACCCTCCTGATGCGGCAGCTTGGAAAACTCAGCCGGGAGGTAGTACCCGGCATTACCCAAGCCTGTTCCCTGGGGGTCGCCGCCTTGTATCATGAAGCCCTTGATGATTCGGTGGAAGATGGTGCCGTTATAGAAGCCGTCCACGGTGCGGGCGACGAAAGAGTCGGCGTGAGCGGGGGCTACGTCGCGATACAGCTCAAAGGTCATGTTTCCGAAATCGGTAACCACGGTAACGAACTTATTGTTCTCATCGCGGATAGGGAAGCGCTTCGCGGCGGGCGTCACTTCTTCCTTGGCCGGTGTCTGGGCTTCGGCCTTCTTGGTGCTGTCACTCTCGGCCTCCTGTTTACTGGAACACCCGGCTTGCCCTATCGTCAGGAGGAAACTGGCCAGCAGTGTCACGGCGGCGGTTTTCATTGGTGTTTTCCCTTTCGTATTGGTCGCTTCCATCATTTTAGAGCGAATATAGACGTCGCTCCCGGCGGTGTCAAGATTCGAATCACAGGCGGACAGCCGCGGGTGGGGGGGCTTACCGATTCCGCTCTGTGGCCCACAGCTTGCGGTGGGAGTAGATGGGGTAGGGTGGGTCCGTCTTCGGACCCACCTTTGTTGGCAGGTTTGAAGACAAACCTACCCTACTATTGTTTTTGTGGTCGGCGTACGTCCCCGTGCGCCGACAACTTTTCGGGGTGAACACGGTAGACGAGGACGTCCACCGCGCACAAACCCCACCAAGAGCGAAGCGGCTGGTGGGCTCCTATGTTCAAATCCTACCTCCTCCAGAGCGAAGCGGCTGGTGGGCTCCTATGTTCAAATCCTACCTCCTCCAGAGCGAAGCGGCTGGTGGGCTCCTATGTTCAAATCCTACCTCCTCCACCACAAAAAACTTGACCCTGCCGTCCACAGGCGTTTCCTTTTGCCAAGGACTTTAATGGCTGAAGAATCAATAGAGTGTGATTGGAAGATATGCCCACCTTCACCCGCCCCCGGATGCTGGTCGACTATTCTCGGATGATTTAGGGGGGGGGGGAGTTGAAAAGGGATCGATATGCAGCAAAAGGGTAGACATTGGCCAGCATGGACAGGGTTCGCAACAGGAGCGATATCAATTGTGATTGCGGCTTACATGTTGTGGACTACGCAACTCCGTTCCTTTAATATCGACATAACAGTCCAACCTACACTTCAGATTCAGCAAAAGCTCGGACAATTCGGTATGTACGTCACGTCAGCGTTTCTGAATGATACTTATCGGTCTGGGTATATAACGCAAGTGTGCCTCCTGCTGGCACACTCCAATAGCCGCGACGACAGGTACCTCTTGACTTTCAATTCGTTCAGGATCATGTCGGAGGACAAATCTGCTTTCGGTCCATCAGAGAAGTTGCTACCGATCTACCTGCAAGGCAAGGAGCAAGCAACACGGATTTGTAACTTCCTTTATGATGCGGATGAGCCGTTTCCCTTGGCTGCGGGAGTGTACAACGCGGAACTACTTGTTTGGACGGACTGGGACGAGAAGGCAGATTTCTCACACGAGTTCTCGCTTCTCATATCTGAGGAGAATGCTCGAGAGTATGTTTCCCGGAAGGAACAAAGCTCTACGAGGCTAATAATGATCGACATGGTCGGCTACGCACCGCTGAAATCCCGAAAACTATCGCGAAATGAATACTCTGGCATGAGGTGATTTCGCCGCTATCTCCGAGTAATTTATCCTTCCGGCCGCGAGATCATTCATGGTGGGGACAGTAATACGGTGGGTCCGTCTCCCCCCCGCCACTAAAACACCACAACTTCCCCCCAAATTGCGCCTTCGCATTCTTCTACAAAGGACCCGTGCATGGCTACCAGCGCCAAACAGATCGCCGCCAACCGGCGCAACGCCAGGAAATCCACCGGACCCCGCACCCCCGAGGGCAGGGCTGTTTCCAGCCGCAACGCCATCACCCACGGCCTCCATGCCTGCGACATTATCCTCAAATCTCCCCATCTGTCCGAGGACCGTTCACAATACGAACATCTCCTCGACTCCTTGATCGACGAACTCAAACCAAAAGGCGTCCTCCAGGAACACCTCGTCCTGAAAATAGCCAACTGCCTTTGGCGCTACCGCCGCGTCATCAACGCCGAAACCGCACAGATCAACCGGCAACTCGAATCCGCCGCCGAGGATATCCGCCTCGGATATCACCGGTGCATCCTCGACGACCCCGACGACCCGGACTCAGATGATGACGATACATCCTCACGCGACGCCAATCTTATCGGCTCCCAATCAGTTCCGAGCGAGTCGTTTCGCACCAGCCTCTTGCACTACGAACTGCGCCTCGACCGACAACTCACACGCGCCCTCCGCCTCCTGTATCACTTGCAACTCATGCAGACCGCAAAATCACCACCGATCCTGTCAACCGAAAATGAAAACCCACAAAACGAACCCATTTCCGCGCCTTAATCGGCGGGCTCCCCCGTGTGCACCTGAAAGGATTTATCTTGCTTGGCGGCCAATTCAACCACTGCTCATGCAAAGAAGAAGCCGTGCGAAAAAGGAAAGGCCGCCCGAGGGGTGCTCTGAAATGGTGGTCCACGCCAGCCACACAGGCATAAGACAGGCTTGCCTGCGGCCGGCACGGTGGCGTTTGGGCGCAATTCACTTGACATAATCTGTTGACAAGACGTCCCTTAGAATGTTAATTGGCCCCCAAGATCGAGCGCTTTATCAAAAGCTACAATGCCAAATCTCGACCGTTCGCATGGATCGCAACGGCTGATTCGATCCTTGATAAGATCAAACGACTTTGTAAGGTTATTGCCGGGACACGACACTAGGTAGCAGTCACCTCACATTTGTCTGATATCATTCGACCACCTCCTTTCTTGTGTAATTCAAATATATTATAGGAGAGTCCTTTCGTCAAGGATAGGATTTCAGCCTCATTTATGCCCGCTGCCACTCTTGATATGGCCTGAGACGCCGTGCATGTATTACTTGGGTTTGATCGGGTTCGGCTGAACAGCTGCAGAAAAAGGCCATTGCCAGAGTACAGACTGTGGCTTAGATTTTAACACACCCTGTCCGGATTGTCTGAAGACGTACAAGGCAATGCCCATGCTCAGCCCGATGACATTGACGGCCGTGTACCATTTATGCCGCGCCAGATTCCTTATGGCGCTTTTCATATAGCTCTTCAGCATACCATACTCCTATTCATATTTCAGGCTGTCTACGGGGTTGGCCCGGGCCGCCTGAACAGCCTGGTAGCCAACGGTGGCGATGGCCACGACCAGGGTCATCGCTCCGGAGAGGACGAAGATACTGGGACTAATGCTGGTCCTAAACGCAAAGGTTTGCAGCCAACGATGCATAATATAGTAGGCAATCGGCCAGGCGATAACATTGGCTATCAATACCCATTTGACCAGCTCAGTGGTCAATAGAGCGGCTATTCCCCGAGTCGTCGCTCCGTGTACCTTGCGCACGCCGATTTCTTTAGTGCGCCGTCGAGCCGAATGCGATGCCATCCCGAACAGACCGAGGCAGGCGACGAAGATAGCCAGCAGGCTGAAGGAAATGGCAATCTTCCCCAGCCGCTCCTCCGCCCGATATTGTTCTGCGAATCTTTGATCCACAAAGAAATAATCGAACGGCGCCCCGCCGGACAGTTGATCCCACCGGTCGCGGATCATATCCAGCGTACGCGAGATATCCGTTGTCTCTATCCGAATCGAAAGATACGTAAAGGGTGATGGCGATGACCAAATGATGACGAGAGGTTCGATCGATTCGTGGAGATTCGTGTAATGGAAGTCTTTGATGACGCCGATTACTTTTCTTGGATGCCAGCCAGGTCCCTCTGGCGTTGAGATTCGCACTCTGATGGTTTTTCCAATGGCGTCTTCCCAGCCCAATTTTCGAGCCGCCGCTTCATTAATAAGCAGGGCATCAACGCTGTCGCTTCCCATCTGAGGTGAGAAGTTCCTCCCCGCTGTCAGCTCCAATCCAAACGTCGGCTGGCAGGATTCATCGGCAAACATCTCAACCATAAGCATGCCTTCCTCGTTGAACCCCTCGGGCTGGAAATTTGTCATCAGGGCTTCCTCACCCGGCACGGCCGACGATAGACTCGCCTGGATAACTCCGCGGGTACGTACCATCTCACTCTTCATCGTGGCGGCAGCGGCAGCCGCCAAATTGCCCACGCCGCGAAGGACCAGCAGCTGGTCCTCGGCGAAACCCAGATTCTTGTCTTTCATGAAATTCACCTAGTCGTATATCGTGGTCGTACCGATTATAAGAGCGATTGAGATGGTGTATTGTCCGACTACCAAAACGCGTCTGAGCATCGAACGCGAATCGGTCGGGCAGTACAGACCTTTCAATGCCGCCGCCGGCTTCATCGACGACAGGGAAACGGCGGGATAAATTCCAGCGACCAAGCCCACAAGTATGGCAAACAGGACAATTCCAGGTATAATCCAGGGGGGAGCGAGGTACGCCAATTCAAGGTCACGCTGAGTCATCGTATTGAATGACGGCAAGGCGAGCTCGATCAAAATCAACGCGATGACGAGGGCCGCGAGGCTGAGGAGTATCGATTCCATCAGGAGCTGAAACGTCAATCTGCCATGATCCGCGCCGAACGTCTTCCTGACGCCGATTTCCTTCACGCGGTGGGCCGATCCGGCCATCGTCAGGTTGATGAAATTCGCGCAGGCAATCAACAATACTCCTATGGCTATGCCGATGAAAAGCATGATATACGCAACGTTTCCTCTTCGCTCGCCTATCTCTCCCTCAAAATCCGAGTACAAATGTACTTCTGTCAACGGCTGAAGATGGACAGTCAGAAGGATCCCTTTCTGTTTTAATGTGTTTCCGAAACCCTCGTCTATGACCGAGGAAACCTTCCCTTCAAGATCCTCGACCCTGGCGTCGGGAGCGGCCCTTATATAGGTAAATTTATCTATGTTTCCCCACCGCCACACATCATTAAGCTCGGTTGAGTAAAGAGAGCGATAGGAGCGGAGAAGGTCAAATGAAAGGTGGGAGTTTGGTGGGACCTTGTCGATCACGCCTGTCACCGTGTATTCGTCTCCCCAGGATCGCAGGATTTTGCCCAGCGGGTCCTCATCGCCAAAGTACTTGCGGGCGATGTCTCGGGTAATTACAAGGCTGTGGGCCTTTGCCAGGGCCGTCTGGGGATCTCCCTGAACCAGGGGAAACGTGAAGACGCTGAAGAATTGAGAATCGGCGTAGAGTATATTTTCTTCAAAGAATCGGTTATTGCCGTAAATACCGCAAGCCGCTTAAACGAATCAACTCCCCCGCCAAGACGCACCTTATGGAATACCCCTGGCCGGGCAACGTGCGCGAACTCCAGCATGCGGTGGAACGGGCTCTCATTCTGGGAGATGCCCCCGTCCTAGAAGTCGACGATTTCCTCCTCGCCAAGCGATTACGCAAGGATGGCGATGTGGTTGTCGACGACGTTAGACTCAGTTCGGTTGAAGAAACAGTCATCCGCCGGGTGTTGACTCGGTGCGGCGGAAACATAACTCGTGCCGCCAAAACCCTCGGACTGACTCGCGCTGCTTTGTACCGGCGACTGGAGAAGTATGGTATATAGACGGTTCCGTGTCGTCTGCATCGTGCGCATTCTTATTCTTACCGCTACTGTGATGCTCCTGGCCTATTTGGTTTTCAATACTTCCCTCTATGCCACGATGATCATGGCGGGGCTGGCTGTGATCTATCAAGTACATGGACTGATTGACTTCGTGGAAAAGACCAACCGAAGCGTCACCAGCTTCCTCGAATCAATCAAGTATTCTGATTTTTCCGACCAAATCACCTCCGGTCTGCGCGGGAAGTCCTTTGACGAATTGAACGCCGCCTTTGCCGATGTCACCCAACGTTTCCGCGATCTGCGCCAGGACCGAGAGGAAAACTACCGCTACCTGCAGACGGTGATTCAGCACGTCGGTATGGGGCTTATCGCCTTTGATGAAAAGGGCGAGGTCGAGCTTATCAACAAAGCCGCCCGGCGACTTTTTCACGCGGCCAGCCTGAAAAACATCGAAAAGCTCAAAGCCTTCAGCGTTGATCTCGTCGAACGGTTGCGCGCCGCCCAACCGGGGCAGCAACAGCTGGTGACCGTACGAAATACCAATGATGTCCTCCAGTTGTCAGTGTACACCACGCGCCTGCACCTGAGATACCGGCATATAATCCTAGCGTCATTCCAGAACATCAGCAGTGAATTGAGTGCCCGGGAAATGGACGCCTGGCAAAATCTCATTCGCGTCCTGACCCACGAGATTCGCAACTCTCTCACGCCGATCAGTTCCCTGGCGGCGACGGTCGAGGATATGGTGACGACCCCAAGTCCGACTGATGAAACGGCCGGCCAGGATGGCAATCAAGACCTGCGCGAAGCGTTAGGGACAATCCGCCAAAGGTGCGATGGCCTCTTAAGCTTCGTAGATGCCTATCGGCGCCTGACCCGCCTGCCCAAACCGATATTCCGTCTCTTCCGGGTGAGCGAATTGCTGCATGACACAGCACAACTTGTTATGCCGGAAATCACCGCTCATGGCAGCCGGTTGGAGTGTTCAGTCGAACCGGATAATCTCGAACTGGTTGCTGACAGGCAGTTGGTCGAGCAGGTGCTGCTGAACCTGCTTCGAAATGCCGTCGATGCCTTGTTCCACCGGCCGGATGCAAGTGTAACTATGAGAGCTTTCGGGACTGCCGACGGACGCGTGGCGATTTCAGTCAGCGACAACGGTCCCGGAATCGTAGCGGAGGCTCTCGAGCAAATCTTTGTCCCGTTCTACACGGCCAAGAAGGGCGGCTCGGGAATCGGTTTGAGTTTATCCCGACAGATAATGCGTCTCCATCGCGGCACTCTCACCGTCCGCTCCGTTCCCGACAAGGAAACGATCCTCACTCTCTTATTATAGCCGCGGCATATTGTCATTGCCAGTAGCGGGTGATGTCTCCAAGCCCCCCCCCCCCCCGCTATAGATCGCGGTTCCGAATCCAGCCGGAGACAGGGTGAGAAACCCGGTGCTGTGGGCGACCGGCATTCCGCGGTTGTCCCATCGATTCGGTTTTCATGTTCTGCAGGGTTCTGGTCCGACGGAGTTGGATCGTGACACTCGGTGGCCGGTTCGATGGTTAGGCCAGTGCCGACTTAGGGGAAAAGAGATAACTCGCTGTTTTGCAGCGCGTTATTAAACTCAGCGGGGTGGAAAAGACTCGAACTCACTGACTTTTGTCTACCCAAACTCCAGCTTATCCACTGCATCTGCCAGATGTTCGGGCGCCAGGTGGGCATAGATCATGGTGGTCTGAATATCGGAGTGGCCCATGAGCTTCTGAACTGTGGGGAGATCAACGCCGCTCATCACCAAATGGGAAGCAAACGTATGTCGCAACGTGTGAACCTTGGTCAGGCCATCGATATCAGCCTGCTTGGCTGTCCGAATCAATTGCTCCCGCAACTTGGTGCGAATCTTACCACCATCCCTATGGGAAAACACGAAGTCGCTCTGCAGATGTTGATCGTTCCCCTCTTTCAGTCGACGAAGCAGTTCCAACAACTGGCCGCCAATTGGTATCTCTCTCTCGCCTGTCTTGGGTTGCCAGAACTCCTTACGGCGAATACTGATCTTCCGGCGCTCAAAGTCGACATCATCCCAGATCAGATTCTCCAGCTCCGCCTTGCGCATGCCACTGTTGAGAAAAGTGAAGTAGATTGGATAGAGGTCGTCGGAACTGGCATCCAACAGCCGTCGACACTCATCCTTGGTCAGGAACCGCGCCGGCTTGGCATCGTTGACCTTCAGCTTCAGGACATTCTTGGTCGGGTTCTCACGAAGGTACCCCCACTTGATGCCCAGGTTGAACACGGTCCTTAGAACACCGACCTCGAAGTTGATGGTATGCGCCCGCGCACCACGACGAGTGTACTCCCGGACATCATCCTCCGATTCAACAGGCTGACCGTTGGGATTGGTCCAGTTATTCTTGCGGGTTGTCTTGTATCGATCAATCACTTCGGTTGTGACTTGAGACACAAAGCCAATGCCGGAGTATTTGGCCTTCAGGAAGGCCAGGAAGTGCTCTATGACAGCACGGTATCGACTCGTCGTCGTTGGCTGATGGTTGGTCCGGGAGTATTCCAGAACGCGTTCGAAGAACTTCTCAGTACCGATGTCATTCTTGGTGAAACCGAACTCGTCGCGAGCGATCTTGACTTCGGCGTCCTTAAGAGCCAGTTCGGCAATCTTCTTGGAAGTGCCAACTTTCCTCCTGATACGCCGGCCTTTCACCCGGATATCGATGCACCACTGTTTTCCTCTCTTGTAGATTCTTGCCATAATGGGCTTCTCCAAGTTGGCACGTATTAGGCACAGCCACTTTCCACCCCCAATATCGGCATATCTAATCCGTTGTCAAGTAAAACCTTACGTAATCAAGCAGAAATAAAGCGGAGAGGCAGGGATTCGAACCCTGGATAGGGGTTACCTATACACGCTTTCCAGGCGTGCTCCTTAAACCACTCGGACACCTCTCCGTACGAGCATAATCGGCCCCTCTGTGACCGACACACAAGCCGCTAATTAATGCCAAATCGATCGAAAGACAAGCTCAATTACCGAGCCGCGATGATGCGCTGCTCAGTCCGGTCAGACGCCGTGTTTGAGTTGGTGGTGCCCGGTGAAGAACTTCCGTACCGTCAATTCAACCGCCACCACCGAAGTGACCGTCACCGCGGCGAGGAGCATGTATGCCACAATAACCTGCAGCAGCACCGCCTCCAACGGATCGGCTCCGGCTAAGATCATACCCGTCATAGCGCCGGGCAGGGCAACTATGCCGACCGTCTTCAGGAAGTTGAGTATGGAAATCATTCCCGTGCGGGCGGCGGCGCGCTGATAGTCGCCCGACGCGCACCGCCAGCTTTTCCCCAGGGCCAGTGAGGTCTCAAGGCGCAGTCGGTTGCTTCTGATATCGGAGGTGAGGCGATCTATGGTCAGAGCCGAGGCGTTCATGGCGTTGCCGATGATCATCCCTGAAAGCGGGATAACGTAGCGGGCCTCAAACGTGATGATGTCCAGGACCAGCATCGTACCTAAGGTAAGAGAAGATCCGACAAACATCGCCGCCACGGCGACCGCGAACGAACCTTTGAGAGATTTCACGCGCCCCGAGGCGGCGCGAGCGCCGACAGTCAGCATGATCAGCATTGCCAGCACAATGAGCCAGATTGACTCCAGGTCGAAAATGAACTGAAGCGCGTAACCTACCGCCACAAGCTGGATGACGGCGCGAATCGACCCGAAGGCCATATCCTTAGCTACCGACAGACCGCGCCAGCGGCCGACTCCCACTGCAACGGCGACGAGCACCAGCGCCAGCAGGACCTCCGTGAATCCCGGTGACGTCATGTCAACTCCCGATCCCGGTACTTGCGGCCCAGCGCTGTCCGGGGCCTGCTGACCACTTCTTCGCAAGGGCCGGACTCCACCAACTTGCCGTCGACCATCAGCAGAGCCTCTCCCCCCATGCGAATCGCCTGCTCCGGATTGTGACTGACCATGATGACCGTCAATCCCTTCTCGTCTGCCATGCGCCTTATGAGCGACTCAATCGCCTCCGAATGGCCGGGATCCAGAGCCGAGGTCGGCTCATCGAGGAGAGCTACGGATGGTTCCGTCGCCAGCAATCTTGCCAGCGCCACGCGCTGCTTCTCCCCGACGCTCAGGTTGTCCCCGTCGGCATCAATCAGTTCGCCCGTGATCTGCGCCAGGTTCGCCAGACTTACCAGTTCTTCATCGGTAAGCCCGGCGTCGGCATAGCGGATATTGTCGCGCGCGGTGCCCTCAAACAGGTAAGGCGTCTGAAAAAGACAGCCCACGCGACGGCGCAGTTCACAGGGCGGGATCGTTTCCACATCCACACCATCGAAAAGGACCTTTCCACCACCTGGTTCATCGAGACGGTTTACAAGGCGCAGCAGCGAGGTTTTTCCGGCCCCGGAAGGACCCAGAATACAGTGGATTTTTCCTCTCTGGAAGGAGTACGTGAAATCGTCCACGATCGCCCTGGTTCCTTTGCCCGTCGAGACTGATCGCGAAAGACCTCTCAGCTCAAGAGCAACGGCGGATGACACTGTTTACTCCTCCGGGGTGTTGCCGAAGTACAGATAGCGATTGAGCAGTTTTACGTATTCGGACCAGCCGGTTTCGCCCTGTCTTTCACGAATTCGGTCTATGGCGCCCATCTTGCTGTCTATCTCGTCACAGTAGTACAGCACGAACGCCTCGGGCATCTGCGGCACCACCGGTGATGCGTACTCGAGCTCGCCGTGATGGGCGAGAAGCATGTGTCTGAGTTCGGTCAAGAGCGAGTCGGGGAAGGCCTCGATTGTCGCGGCGCGCTCCGATATCCACCGGTCGACGATACAGATGTGGCCGACCAGCCGGCCCTCGGTGGTGTAGTCGATCACGATATCGGTGGAATACTGGGCCATCTTCCCCGCATCGTGAAAAAGTCCGCCGAAAACAAGGTAGTCCTTGTTGAGGAAATCGTAGTTGGCCGCTACGCCCAGGGCCAGTTCGGCCACGTTGGCTGAATGTTCGGCGAGTCCGCCGATACACGCGTGATGCCAGAGCTTGCCGGCAGCGGCATGAAGGAAGGCCTCCAGGTACTCCTCATCCTTCAGGAACGAGTCGGTCAGGGACTTAATGTAGTTGTTCTCTATCCTGTCCGCGAGGGCGAGTATGCGCGCGCGACGTTGTTCGAGAGGCTGCGCGGAGTGCGGCATGATGTCCTCCAGCGCGTACTCATCATCCCCGGCCGGCCGGATTCGTTCTATTGAAAGCTGCCGTCTGTTGTTGTACTCGCCGACCACACCTTGCACCTTTACAACCATCCCTTCGGCCAACTCGACCAAGCTGAACTGGTCCGGTTTCCAGATGACACCGGCTATTCTGCCCGAACTGTCTCCCAGTTCGAGTGTGATGAACTTACCTCGTGTGAACTCACGCACGACCTTCTTGCGCACCGAGAAGAACCCGGTGACGCGGTCCTCGAGAACGAAATCGGTGATGCGTTTGTCATCCATACCGGTCAATCTAACACCAACGACGTCGATAAACCAACCAAATCTTTGAAGCAGGCCCGGTGGTGCGAGCGGCCCGGCTCCCGCTGTGGCAGACAACGCCACCGGCAACAGGCCTGCCGAGAGCGCCTCCCTCTCGCTCCCGGGGACAAAGCAACACGGTTGCGTGTCGGCGCTCGAAGATAAGCTTTGCTATGGCGTGTATAAGAGGTATATTGGCTTGATTTATGCTTATACTTAACAGATACATCCTGAAGGAACACATCGGGCCGTTCTTCTTCGCCTTCTTCACCATAACGTTTCTACTGATCATCGACCTGGTACCGAAGATCATCGATCACGTCATCGACAAGGACCTCGGTATCTGGGTTGTCCTCGAGATTGTCGGACTGAATCTGGCCTGGATGCTGGCTCTCTCGGTACCCATGTCGGTGCTGGTGGCGACTCTGATGGCGTTCGGCCGTCTGACCTCGGACTTCGAGATTATCGCCATCAAAGCTTCCGGGATCAACCTGCTGCGAATCCTCGTCCCCCTTCTGATGGTGGCTGCGGTGGTGATGTTCGGCATGATCCATTTCAACGACAAGATACTGCCCGATCTGAACAAGCGTTCCCGGCTCCTGTGGGGAGACATATCGGTCATGCGCCCGACACTTGTTTTCCGGTCCGATGTTTTCACCTCCGACATCCCCGGTTTTCTGGTGCTGATTGACAAGATAGACCATGCCACCTCGCGTGTCGAAGGTGTCCGCATCACGGAGACCAGGGAGTTCACGAAACCGCGCATTATCGTCGCCGAACACGGCTATATGGAAATGACCAGCGGCGGCACCAATATGCGCTTCACTCTCTACAACGGGGAGATCCACTCACTGGATATCAACGAACCGGCCAATTACCGCAAAGTGGACTTCCAGGAGCACATTATCAACGTATTCGACGCCGGGTCGCAACTGGTTCGAACCGAGTCGGATTACCGTAATGACCGTGAGATGCCGATTGGCCGGATGCAGAGCAAAGTCGACCGCGCCATGACCGCCATCACACCCTTCCGAGAGAACATCAACGCCAGCGTGTCAGGTGTTCTGCGCCAACTTTTCGTGGACAGTCTGGCCTGGCATAAGGCGGGCGAGATGACCGATTCTGCCGCCTACGAGGAAATCCGGGCCAACGCTGCCGCTTTCGCCCGCAAAGTGGAAAGGGGCCGACGACAGATTCTGGCCCAGAGAAAGACCGCCAATAAATACAATATCGAGATCCATAAGAAATACTCCATCCCCGCTGCATCACTGGCCTTCGTCATACTGGGGGCTCCGCTGGCCGTGCTCTCCAGGCGTGGTGGCATGGGACTGGCCATCGCCATTTCCATCTTCCTGTTCATCATCTACTGGGCCTTCCTGATCGGCGGTGAAGACCTCGCCGATCGCGGCCTTGTCTCGCCCTTCTGGGCTATGTGGGGCGCCAACGTCCTCATGGGGGTCCTGGGACTATATCTGCTCTATGTTGTTGTCAGCGAAAAGCCGGTGCTGGCCTACTTTCGGAGGAAGAGGTAACAGGCGCCATGATCAGGATTGTCGATCGCTACCTCCTCAAGTTTTTCTTTATGTCGCTGCTGGTAGTAGCTGTAGCAGTGGGGCTTACCATCATCGTCATAAATGCCGTCGAGGAGTTGCGCGACTTCATCGACCACAACGTTTCCCTGGCGATGATAGTCGAGTACTATGTCTATTTCGGCGGTTGGGTGATCAAGTCGTTTTTCCCGATGTTCGTCCTGTTGGCTACGCTCTTCTCGGTTTCAATCCTTGCCAGGAGAAATGAAATTTTGGCCATGAAGGCATCAGGGCTTTCGCTCTACCGGATCGCGGCGCCATTCCTTCTGACGACCCTGCTTCTGGCGGGCGGCCATTTCTATTACAACGAGTTCCTGTATCCGCAGGCCAACATGAAGCGGCTCGAGATCAAGAACTTCACTATCGAGCGCCGGTCGCAAAGGGTGCACAATCAGATTGCCAACATTTACCGTCAGATTCAAAAGGGCCATTTCTACACCATTGCCAGCTTCAATGTCAAGAGGGCCGAGGGAACAGACGTGCGCCTTTTCAAGACGGAAGGCAACCGCCTTCGAGAGATCATTACCGCCGCTCGCATTGAGTACTCCGATCACCAGTGGGTTGCCAAGCAGGGTGTCGTTCGCACGTTCGACGCCCTGGGAGAATCCTACGAACCGTTTCACGTTATGATCCTGAGCGAAATCCAGGAAAAGCCTGTCGATTTCTCCAAGCGGGTAGGAAAACCGGAAGACATGGGCTACCAGGACCTGAAGACTTACATTGAAACGATGAAACGCACCGGCGGTCCCTATGTGCGGGAGGCGATTGACCTGGACATGAAGTTCTCCTACCCGCTGTCGTCATGTATCGTGGTGCTGATATGCATTCCCTTTGCGGCTAGTCCGAAAAGGGGCGGCATTGCCGTTTCGATTGCAGTTGGGACGCTGATTTCACTGGCCTATTTCGTGCTTCTCCGGAGTTTGCAGTCCGCCGGCTACAATGAGAAAGTCCCCAGAGAATTGGCGGTATGGGGCGTCAACGGTCTCTTCCTGCTGATAGGCCTGATTGCGATGCTCAAAGCGAGAAAATAATGTCCCATCCCGATCACGAGAAGAACCGCGTCGCCTGGAACGAGATGGTCGAAGTCCACTGGAAACATGCGGATTACAAAGTCAGGGAGTTCCTTGAGGGATGGTGCAGCCTGCACAACATTGAACTGCGCGAATTCGGTGACGTGAGCGGTAAGCGGCTGCTGCACCTGATGTGTCAGTTTGGGATGGACGCTCTCTCATGGGCACGCCGCGGCGTCATCGTGACCGGGGTGGATATCTCCGACGCGTCAATCAAGCGGGCCCACAAGCTCAAACAGATGGCCGACCTTAAGGCCGAATTCTACCGCTGCGATATACTGGACCTGGTGGGTGTCATCGACGGGAAGTTCGACATCGTCTACCAGTCTTATGGTACCCATTGCTGGATCTGCGACCTCGACCGGTGGGCGCAGGTGATCGCACACTATTTGAAGCCGGGCGGCTTCTTTTTTATCATCGATTCCCACCCCATCAGCGCCATATATGAAGATACTAACTGTTCCTACCTGAGCGGAGGGCCTTTCCGATACTCCGACCAGCCGGACTACTGCGACCGCGACCATATCATTGAGTCTGAACTGGTCGAGTTTCAGCACCCGCTGTCGGCATTCGTCAACGCGCTGATCGGGGCCGGACTCGTCATTGAGAGAATGGACGAGTATGACAAAGGCTACTATCCCGTACAAGAGGACTGGTACGAGCAGGACGGTTACTGGTATCCTCCCGGCGGTCCCCCACGCTACCCGCTGATGTTTTCGCTCAAAGCCCGCAAGCCGAAGTAGGCTGGGGCGCCTGCGCCCTTGAAACCTCTGCCGCACATATTCCGCGGGGCCACACCCGCGAATATGTCGCAGACATGGCCCCACGCTGTGCGGTACGGAAGTCGCCATACAGCCATCCTTCTCCCCCGTGGCTGTCCAGGCATCAAACGCCGCTAATCCGTTTGGTACAGAACCCTGGCGGCAATCAGATCGATCTCACTGGTGATGGCGTCCGCCGCACCTGCCTCACCAGGGTTGAACGCGAAGCGTTCCAGTCCCAGCGTGATAACGTCCCCCGGTGTGATCGGGCCGTGTTTTGCAAGCGACCACATCTCAATTGAACTGTGGGAGACTCTCTCCTTGCGAAGACCCCAGAATGACCTCACGTGACGGTTGAATCCCTTCAAAGGAGTCTTGGATGCGTCTTTCCGGTCGTATACAATCGACCACTTGAGGTTCCCGTCCTGAGTCGGGGAATACCAGATGAACTCGACCAGGAAATCACTAAGGCCGTCCCAATCTGACGGCACACTGAACGTCACGAAGCAGGCCGGGGACCCGCTATAGGGGTAGCTGAGAGTGGGAAACGCGTTTTGAGTTCCGACATCCTGGATGATGTTTTTCGTTACCCCGCCGGTCTTGTTACTGCCCAGGATGTCAAGATCGATCGCTTTCCATCCTTCGGGGAGAGCTGTCGGCACCTGGAACCAGACATTGAGTTCCGGGTCGCCCAGAACATTGAAGAGATTGAACTCAAGCTGAGCCGTAGATGATGTGCCGTAAACGTCAAACATGTACAGCTTGGCCTGATTGGTAATGTCTCCAAAGGAGCCGATGCCGTCATTGAAGGCCGCTTTGTAGACCCCCTTGGCCAACTCGTCGTTGTATCCTCCATAGCTGTTACGAGATGAACCCCAGAAAGCCACGGCGCCGGATTGTCCCGCGGAACCGCCTGCTTTCAGCCAGGCTTCTCCGAAACAATCGCTCGTGGCGTGGTCAAACCAGCCCGTCTGGCAGGTGGGCGTGATTATCGACGGCAGCATTCCGTTGTTGTTCAGATTCAGGACATCGGCATTTCGAAAATCGCCGGTCGCCCAGCCGGTAACACCGCCGTGACCGCGGTAATTCAGGATAATGCGGCCTTCATTGGCGGCATCAGCGATGTTGGTCTTGGTTGCCGTGCCGGTTGACCGGTAGAAGCGATCTACTTCGTATCCCCGGTCGGTCAGAAAGGTGTGTATCCAGTTCGAGGTGTTCTCAAAGTAACCTTCATCGGAGACTAACGATACCCGGGAATACCATTCATCGGGAGACGTTACCGGCGTCTTTTCGTATCCAATCGTCTTGGCCACCATCCCGATTACGTCCGCCTCCGTCTTGGCGGGGAAGCGGCCCACCGCAAGGTCAGGCAGGAAGTCATCGCCGTCAACGGTGGCATAGTAAAGGTCCGAGGCACAGGAACCACCGCCGTGGGTGTAAAGATGGGTGGGCACCAGTTCAACATCGCCGACCAACAGTACCCAGGACGGTCGTGTCGCCCAGTGGTGGTAGGCGTTACTGATGTAATCGCGAATGTCCGCGTCGGAACTGCCGACAGTGGACATCTTCACGATCTTGGTCCCCAGACCCTTAGCTCGCTTCCACTCGGCCAGGGGAGTGATTTCATCCACGAACTGGTCGTCGGTAATAATCAGGTATTGCGCCCTCTGGAACAAGACGAGGAAGTCTTTCACCAAGCCGATATTGACCAGATGTTTGTACTGTTTCCAATAAGCCGGTGTGACCTCCAGCTTCTCCTTGACGGGGACGCCGATGAACGTTCGCGGTCTCGCTGCCGAGTCGACGAATTCCACCCTGACATCAAGCTCTGTGAAGACCTTGAGGATTTCCCGCGAGGGGTTGTACTGGACCGGGAATACTTCCAACTGCACCACTTTCAGGCCGCCCATGATCATCGGCTCTGAAACCGAAACGATCTGAGGGGGATAGAATTGATTCGTCCTATAGAACTTCCTGTCCATGGTGAATTCCGTGCGATACGGCCCCCCCTGCTCAACAACCGGTTCCTGAGCGGGATAGATTTTGTATCCGCGGCGAATCGCGTACGACGTATCGCCGATCTCGACCTTCACCGTGGCGCCTTTAGGTACCGCCACAAGTCTGCGGATGACCGGCAGATTGGGCTTGCCGATCTCCTCCAGAAAGCCTGCCCCCGGAATAGCAATACTCTGGAAGCGACCCGGCTTCTCGATCTTTATCTCCTGAACAAAGCCGTCAACCTTCAGACTCAGCGCGAGTTCCCGGTCGGTCGATACCTCTGCCTTCAGATCATAGGAAGTCGGCACACCGCGTCCGGTGACTGTAGCCCAGCCCGCCTCTTTCTGAATCTTCGGTGTACGCTTGAAGATGGGAGCACAATGCGGAACCAGGAGTAAGACCATAAACAAGCCAAGACTCGCCAGAACGCGTCCCCTTCTCTCATGCAAATTACTACTGTTATCCATAACAGCACCTCCTCTTTTGAGATAGATTTTCAATCGGTACTATCGAACGGTCTGGACAAGCCAATTCTCTGTCGCGGTCAGCACAAGTCAGATCATTGCCCGGACGAGCCGGCCAACTGAATGCGTTTCGGGCGAATGAAACGGCAACGGAAGAATGCCTCTGACAGCCGCGAACCAAGTACCGGCCCCACCAGCCGAACAGAGCATCACGAAGATGCCACGTAGCATTCTACCATCGCTACCCTCCTTCCAGTTGCTTGAATGAGACCCAGTTCACCGCCTTTACCCCATGTTCGTTATTGGGCAAAAGATATCGAAATTACCCTTGTTTCAAGGATTGACATCGTAGACAGCTTGTCAACCCCAAAAATCAAAAAAAACGGCGTCACTCCGCGCTGGCGGCATGACTATCGACCTGTTTCATGCGTGGAGGAATACCCATTCACACAGTCGAGGCACGAAGGGCGATCAGGCTCACTGGGTAGACGCGACCAAGCAGCCTCAGACATAAAATTGGCTGGAGGGCCTGCCGCAAGTATCGCGGGAAAGACCTCGTGTATCGAGCGGAACAGCCATCGGTTGGACGCGGAAAGCTGAGTACCGGTTAGATGCCTTTGAGAAATCCGGCTTTGTGCTCCACAGCCAGTAGACACAAATACCCTGGAGTTGTAGGCATGGACTTGTGCGGCAAGCCGCCCCGGCTGTTTTTGCTTGTGAGCCACATGGCGGCTGTTTATCATGGAGGGCCGAGGTGAAACTGCCGGATGCCGGCGCCGTATTGACACAAAGGAAGAAGCAAGCCTTTGCAGGATAACGAAGGAGCGCTGATCAAGCAGGCCCTGAAGGGAGATCAGAAGGCATATACGCAGTTGACCGAGAGGCATCGGTCATCCGTGTACCAAATTGTCTTCAAGATCGTTCGGGACCGGGAGACGGCTGCCGACCTGGTTCAGGAAACGTTTATGAAGGCCTTCGCGTCACTGACCAGTTATCGATCCGAGTACAGGTTCTCGACCTGGCTGTACAAAATCGCCGCCAATAGTTCCATCGATCACCTCCGCAAGAAGCGAATTCGCGCCCTGTCGCTGGATCGGCCGCTGGAAACCAGGAACGGAACGGTTGAGATTGAAGTCGCTGACTATTCCTATCACCCTGGTCGGGACCTCGAGCGAAAGGAGCAGAGGTCTACCATCGACGAAGCAGTCAATTCACTTCCGTTCAAGTACCGCGAAGTGATTATTTACCGGCACAAGGACGATAAATCGTATGAGGAAATAGCCGATCTTCTCCGTATACCTGTCGGCACCGTAAAAGCGAGGATTTTCCGTGCCCGGGAGCTTCTGAAAAAGAAGTTGAGGCCGGCAATGTAAAGCACGGCCGGAAGGAGTTGGTTTCGTGCGGATTACTCCGCTTGTCATAGTTGCCCTTGGTCTTGTCATCCTGGCCGGCGGCCTGCCGGTCATGGCTGAAGAATTTACGTTTGACTACCAGAAGATCATCGAGACCGATCAGCCCGTAGATCTGAGACTGGAGATGGCAAGCGGAAATCTGACCGTCTCCGGTGGTGAGAGCGACCGCCTGATCATCGAGGCCGTCAAAAGAATCAGGGCCACCGGCCGTGATGAAGCCGAGGAAGTAGCCAACCACATTGAGATCAAGGTCGAGCAAACGGGCAACCTGGTGGAGATCACGACCAACTACCTGAAACTCAGTAACAGGAGCCGGTCTTTCTGGAGCAAGGTGCTGGGGGCGGGCGCCGACTCCTACGGCGACGTGGATTTCAACATCACGGTGCCGGATATCAACCTTTTCAAAATCAAGAGTACGGCCGCTGAAATAGAACTGTCCAACATTGAGGCCGAAATCGACGTGGAAAACGCCTCTGGCTCGACCCGGGGAGAATTTCTGTTCGGGCCTGTCACCGTCCGTCAGCCCGCGGGTGACATAGAGTTGAAATGGGTAGAGGGGGACATCAGGATAAACTCGAATTCGAGCCGGATTACGATCAAGCAGGTCGTCGGCGCCATAGACGTATTATCGCGGACCGGCGACGTAAGGATACAGACCGAGCTCGACAGCCCCAGGGACTACTTCGTGGAGACAACCACGGGCAAAATAACTTTCGAGGTGCCCGAGAACTCCTCGGGAATGCTGTCAATCGAAACGCGATCGGGCAACGTGACCTCCCAAGTACCGGTGGCGATTCGATCAAGGACGGGTACCCGGCTGGTAGGAGAGTTCGGCTCCGGGGGGCCACGGATAACGCTTTCGTCCTCGACGGGGGACGTGGAGGTATGCGGATTCTAACAGCGCCTGATTTTACATGGGAAGTAAAGCGGGATATGCAGATCTCATCCAACATTACGGTCATTGTTGTTTTCGTTGCGGCCCTTGTCGGTTTGGCCTGCTTCGGCGCCGTCAGCGCTCAGGAGGCCGATCGGGACGTCGGTTACGCCCCTTCTGATACTACCTTCAGCGAGATTCACCTGTCCGACGATGGTGTCATCGCGGTCGACACGGCCGGGTATGAGTGGTCCTACGATTTCGACCGGGAGACTTTCGTGTCAGGCGTCCCTGAGCGCGAATCGCCTGACGTCCCGGCGGGGCGAGACCATGTTGGTGAGACCGTTGATCTTCCCGTCCACGAGCGGTGCGTTGATGAAAAGCAGGTGAGTCCGTTCGAGCGGAGGTCAATCACCGTCGGGTATGACGAGTACGTAGATGGTGACATCATCACCTTTGGCCGGGTGACCATCAGGGGCTGGGTGCAGGGAGATGTGAAATCGTACAGCAAGCGCGTGTTGGTGACCGAAAGCGGTCTCGTCGAGGGGGACGTGGAGGCACCGAAGGTGGTGATCAGAAAGGGCGGTCTGGTGCGGGGCAAGATCATCGAGGGTACAACTCCGCTCGAGTTCAGTGATTTCTCCGCCCCGTTCTCGGCCAACTTCCTGATAGTCGTTGTCTCCTCTACGGCGATTCTTGTTTTCCTGACCTTCCTCGTCGTGTCCCTCATGCCGCAGCAGGTCAGCAGCTTCTACCGGTGTTTTGCCAATCACAAGATCAAAACGATGCTCCTGGGATGGCTGTTTCTGTTCCTGATGCTGGTCATCATGGTGCTGGTGGTGATCACGATAGTCGGTATACTGGTCGTCGTGTTTGTGCCTCTGCTTTATGCCTTCGCCTGTCTTATGGGCATCATCTCCTTCGGCATCATGATCGGGAGGGCTTTCTCGATTCGCTTTGCAGGAGAGGAGAGGAGTCTCATGTTCCAGTCATTGGCAGGCGTGACGGTGTTCGCGTTCTTATGGCTCCTTACGGCGGTCCTGATGGGTGCTGGTGGGCCGCTCTCGGAAGGCCTGGGTGTGTTTTTTCTGGTAGTATCGATAGTGATTACCAGCTTTCCGGTGACGGCCGGGATAGGAGCGGCTATTCTGACAAGGTTCGGTTTCCGGGAGTACGTCAGCGCCGGCGAACGTATAGAGTTGAAAGCAGAGCCGCCCGCTCCCGCCCCGGCGCCACCGCCGATCCCGAGCGATTCTTCACCGGCTTTGCCCTCCCCGCCTAATGATCCGTCACCGGACCGCCCGCCCGGACCATAACGATGGAGCGGTGAAACATCAGCTCGAAAAATTCGTATAATCCCACCAACAACGCTGTGCGCTAAGAGAGGAGTTATCGGATGACGAGATTTGTGGTTGTATTTGCAGTAATGACGCCTCTTTTGTGGAACGTGGCCCTTGCGGGCGATCTGGAACAGTACACGAAGAAGGTGGAGGCGGAAGGGGCTAAGGAACTGAAGGTAAGTGTCGAACTGGGAGCCGGCGAGTTCACCATAGACGTCGCCGACATGGCTGAGGCCGCCGCTCTGGAGGCGAAGTACGACCGCCGTTACGTGGCCGACTACGAGATTAACTACCGGGTCAAGGGAAGCACCGGGATTCTCGATGTCGAGAGCGTTCTGCGGCGCAAGAAAAACATCGATACTGAGAGGAACCTGTGTCATCTCACGCTATCGACCAGGTATCCGGCCACGATTGATCTGGATTTTGGCGCTTGTGACGCGCAGGTCGACCTAGGTGGGATGCCCTTGGAGGAGTTCCGCATGGACATCGGTGCCGCGTCAGGCGAGATCGAATTCTCAGCCCCCAACCCCTCCCGGATGGAACACTTTTCCATTGACGCCGGGGCTGCTTCACTGGAGTTCAATAGGCTGGGCAACGCCAACTTCGATGAGTTCAGCTTCGACGGCGGCGCCGGGTCGTTCGACCTTGACTTCAGGGGGGAGTATCATGGTGAATCCATGATAGACATCGACATCGGCCTGGGATCGGCCGATATTATCCTGCCTGCCGGAGTGCCTGTTCAGATCATTACCGACAACGGCGGTTGGTTATCATCGGTGGATATTCACGACGATGACATCGAGGAAATCCGAAACGGCCTGTGGGAATCGGACGATTTCGACGAGGCGGGAACGCGGATCGTCGTCGAGCTCGACGTTGGCCTGGGTGCTGTGGACATATATTTCAAGAAATAAACCTCGCCCGGGACACTTGTGTAACTCCGTGGCTGCGTCAACGTGGGGCGGTCACGGAATTTTTTGTGCTGGCATTTACATATCCCCTGCCATGTGGGATCCATCAGCAGTCGCCGAATTGTGCCGATGCCGCGATCAAATTCTACGTTTGCTCCACTCTTTTCTTCGATCACCGCAGCCAAACAAAGGACTTGCCGATGAGTATAAGATGTGGCTATACTCCGGTGCTGGCAGTGAAAGTGCGGGCTTTGCGGTTCTGTTGACCTGCAAGCTGCTGCTACGTAATGTAACTGTTGTTTGAAGGAACGGGATGCTCAGAACACTTTTGACTCTGGCTATGCTGGCGGCGGGAAGTATCTGTGGTGCCGTCTCGCCGGGCGCCCGCCAGAGCGATATCTACCGCGCGCGGGACAGAGTCATGCCGGCGGTAGTGCATATACAACCGGTAATCAAGAACTACCGCACCGGCGAACTGGAAAAGCAGGCCGTAGTCGGGTCCGGCGTCATATTCCACCCGGAGGGCTACGTGGTTACCAACTACCACGTGGCGGGGAAGGCCGAACGCATCATATGCACCCTTGAGGACAAGGAAGTCGTCCCGGCCCGATTCATCGGAGGTGATCCCTCCACCGACCTTGCCGTTATCAAGCTTGACCTCAGTGAGTACCCGGGGGAGATTCATGTGGCGCAGTTCGGAAACTCCGACTCGGCGCAGGTTGGCCAGTACGTTCTGGCTATGGGCTCGCCCCTTTCTTTGTCACGATCGGTCTCGGCGGGGGTCATCAGCACCCGGGACCGCTACTTCAGCAGCGACGTTCGCCTTCCGAGCGGCGAGCGGACCGGTCGTTATAACCTCTGGATTCAGACCGACGCCGCCATCAATCCCGGGAACTCCGGTGGTCCTCTGGTGGATATGTCCGGCCGCGTAATCGGCATCAACTCGCGGGCCACCTTTCTTGCCAACAACCTCGGTTTCGCCATACCCGTGAACGTGGTCAAAGATGTCACGGGGGCTATAATCGAACACGGCAGTGTCACTCGGAGTTGGATTGGGCTGCACTGTCAAGCCCTTCAGGAGTTGGAGAATCACTTCGGCACCGCTCGCAACACGGGTGTCCTGATCTCGTCGATTGATCCCGGATCCCCCGCTGAGGCGGCGTTCCTGAAGGCAGGTGATATCATCCTTGAATTGAACAGCTGGCAGGTTTCGGCCCGTTTCGTGGAGGAACTCCCGCGGTTCTATGCCATGATCGCCGATAAAGAGCCGGGCAGCGAGTTGAATCTCAAGGTCCTGCGAGGCGAGCAAACTTACAACTTCGGTGTTCGCACCAGGCAATTGGGAGACCTCATGGGTGAGGATTTCGAGTGCAAGGGTTGGGGTTTCACGGTCAAAGCCATCACGCGACAGATGCAGATTGAAAACCAGCTCGATGACACATCCGGCGTGATGGTGGTGGGCGTGAAGCGCGCCGGTGCGGCATCTGAGGGCGGTCTGCGCCGCGAGGATGTAATCATAACCTTGAACACGAGGCCGGTCGCTTCGTTGACGGAATTCGCGGTCCTCTACAACGATCTGAGAACGGCGGTCGACCCGCGGATACTCCTCACCGTCAACCGCGGCGGTGCGGTGCGCTACGTATTGATGAAAACTGATGAGAGTAAGGGAGAGCTTCTCCGTGAATAAGACCGGTCGCAAGCTTCCATCGGTAATCGGATGGGTGGCGATCCTGCTGCTGTCGGCGACGCCGGGGACGGCAGTCCGGGCCCAGCAGTTCGACTTTGAACGTCTTCAGAAGCGAGTGGCGGATTTCTCTGTAATCATACAGATGAAAATCGCGTTCTCATTCGGCGTTCATGCGAGCGAACAACAGGCAAGATATCTCGGTACCATTGTTTCCGAGGACGGCCTGGTGTTGTTCAATGGCGCTGATCTTGCCACCGACAACGCGTACTCCTCCCTGTCCGGATTCGGAGTCAGGACCGATCCGGTCAACATTGAGGTTTCGACGCTTGACGGCAAAAAGTACGCTGGTGAGTTCATCGGGGCAGACCGCTTCACCCGGATCGGCTTTCTGAGAATTGTTGCAGGAGACAGTGTGCGCTTCAAGCCGGTCGGATTCTCTTCCGGCGGTCGCTACAAGGTTGGTTCCTGGGTGGCGCTCTACATGCTTTTGCCTGAGTTCATCGATCCCCCGCTGGCGGCTGACGTGGGCATGATCTCGTCATTGGTAGTGACACCGGACTTCTTTCCTCTGACGGTTGGATTCGGCACTCTGCAGTTGACGTCGGTTATTTTCGACGAAAACCTTCAGCCGCTGGGCATTTTAGGGTTACTTGTCGATCCGTCGGCAGCGGGCGCCGAAGCTGCGGGTCTGATGGAGTCCGTCAGCCAGTTCGGCATCCCTCTACTGGGAATAGTCACCGGTGATCGGCTGCAGAAACTGATCGCCGATCCGCCTGCACGGGGAGCTGTTGATCGCGGCTGGCTGGGAATCCGGTTGCAGGCCCTGACCAGCGAAATGGCTGAGTTCTGGGCTTTGTCCGTACCGGGCGGGATCATCGTCAACGAGATCATCAATGGCTCACCCGCCGAGGAATCCGGCCTGCAGGTCGGGGACATCATATACCAGGTCGACGGCCTGCCTATCGAGATTGACCGTGATGAAAATCTGCTGGTATTCCAGCGCATGATTGCCGAGATGGGTCCTGGAGCTAACGTGGAGTTTTCCGTATTCAGACCGACGGAGCAGGCGATGAAAACGCTCAGTGTCGTGGTCACTCTGAAGGAAGCGCCGCTGGCGGCCGCTGACGCGCCGGAGTATGAAAGCGAGGCTCTTGAATTCACCGTGCGGGACCTGGTTTTCGGCGACTACCTGTTTATGAATCAAGACCCCGAGGTTTTCAATGGAGCCGTCGTGTCCAAGCTGAAGCAGGGCGGATTAGCCAGCGTTGGAGGTCTCCGCTTCGGAGATGTCATCCAACGGGTAGGAGACATCACGGCGCGTTCAGCCGATGAGCTTCAAGCTATCATGGAGCAGTTGGAACAGGATCGGCCGCGCGAAGTTATCTTCTTCATCTGGAGAGACAACCAGACGATGTTTGTAAACGTCAAGACCGACTGGGATTAGCTCCAACAACCCGACTGTGGTTGCCAACTCTTGCTCGCCCTTCCCGTAATACTGGCTCTGAAACCGAATTCACTCGGGTGGCGCAGGGATTTCCGGCTGAAATTACAGAATACGGCAGGTAATGCCGCCGCCCGAAACGCCGCGCGTCTCTGCGGATTCAGCCCCGGGTGTCTCCCGACTGCTCCCGGCAACGCCTGCAATGATCTATCCTGCTGTGAAGATGATTGCGCACTCTTGCCGATCCCGGCGTTATGGATCGGTCGATATCAAGTTCGCCCGATAGTTTAACAACGCACAGCTAACATGGGGCGGGGCTGTCTCTTAGGTGCGCTCACGAGCGGACGACAGGACGACTGACCGGGCCTGTCTGCTTTTCCCTGCAAGGGCATAAGGTTTGCGTGAAGACGGTCGGCGGGACCGGCCATACCACTTGAGCCCGCCAGAGGTACAACAGATGAATGACGGTTTGTCGAACCGAAAGGATAATACCATGAGACACCGAGCTTTTCTGATGATCCTGGCAGTTTTTGTTGCTTTGCCTTCACTGTCCGTTGCGCAATTTTCGGTCTTTCCGGGTAAAGTGGCGGTTGATTCCGTGGTGGTGATGCCTGGTTCCCATTTCGGCGTGGCCGTTCGGCTTTCCAACAATACGCTTGGAATTGCCGGTCTGCAACTGCCACTGAGGTTCAGCAGCCCTTACCTGAGCGTGGATTCCGTTTCGTTTGCAGGGTCGCTGAAAACGTCCGGCATGGTGGCGACGGCGACAATTGACAACCTGTCGGACACCGTTTCGCTGTTCTATTATCCGGACTGCAACCGCTTTCCGATCGTGACTGCAGACACCCCGATCGGTGTGCTGGCAACTGTCTACTTCAGCCTGGCCGCGACAGCACCTTCCGGCCCGATCGCGATAACGGAGATAGACCACGGTTACGGCTCCACGATCTGGTCCGGGATTGGTTTCGTTGACGCCCAGGGGAACCGCATATATAGGCCCCAGGGTTTCGTACCGGGAGTGGTGATGGTTTTGGCCCCTACTGCAATCGACGACGAGGCTATCCAGACGCTGCCCTCCCGCCTGGCGCTGGCTCAGAATTACCCGAATCCCTTCAACCCTACCACCATGATCGAGTTCACGTTGCCGCTGGCCGGACACACCAGGTTGGAGGTGTTCAATGTCCTCGGTCAACGGGTGGTGACCCTGATTGACAGGGCTTTGGGGGTGGGTGCTCACCAGGTCCAGTGGGACGGGGCTGATCAGCCCAGCGGCATCTACTTCTACCGACTGACTCACAGCGAAGGAGCCCAGACCAGGAAAATGATTCTTGTTAAATAATGGTTTACCGGCATCCTGCCGACTATATCAGGGACAGCCTGACACCGCTGTCCCTGTTTTTTATTGCGGTACGGACTGATATGGCAACAAGCGTTCAGGAAAAAAAGGAAGTCAAAATCGGGGAGTATACTCTGACCGGCAAGATCGGTCAGGGGGGAATCGCCGAGATCTACCGGGCTCGCCAGGAATCATTGAACCGCGACGTAGCGATCAAGATTCTGAACGCGAAAATGACGGCGGACGCGGACATCGTCCGTCGTTTTGAACGCGAATCGATGGTCATAGCCGGCCTCAACCATCCCAATATAGTGCATGTCATAGACAAGGGGATCGCCGGCAACAGGTACTACTTCGTCATGGAGTACGTCGACGGCGCCTCGCTGCGAGAGGTGATTGACTCCGATCGCATAGCCCTCAAGACCAAGCTGGAAATGATCGTCCAGGTCTCCAAAGCGCTCGACTACGCCCACAAGAACGGTGTTATTCACCGCGACATCAAGCCAACCAACGTTCTCATAGATCGTCAGGGCAACGCCCTGGTGGCCGATTTCGGTATCGCCCAGATCATCAGTACTCCTGAGAGCGAGATGACATCCACCGATGTCATCATGGGAACGCTGGCTTACATGTCACCGGAACAAAAAATGAGTTCGACGAACGTCGATCAGACCACCGATATCTATGCTGTCGGCGTGATGCTCTACGAGATCCTTTGTGGCAAGAAACCGCTCGGGCATTTCAAACTGCCCGGCGAAATCGACTCGAGCCTGGGCACGAAATATGACGGAATAATCCAGAGTTGCCTGGCCCAGGAACCCAAGGACCGTCTCCAGACAGCGGTCGAGCTCAAGGACGCCATATTGAACGCCATGGGTGACGAGCACGGGGCTGCCAAGACTGATGAGTTCTCGGTGTCAGGTTCAAAGTCCTTCCTGGGCAAATGCCGTTACCTGGACACGATTAAGGAGACCCGGTTCGGTTCAACGATTCTGGTAGAGAACAAGCTCAACAAGAAGCTGTATGTAATCAAGAGACACAGCAAGGGCGAGGCGGGGTGCAAAGAGGCCAAGGTGCTCAAATCGCTCAAGCACAGGAACATTGTCAACGTATACGGTTCCGGTGGCGACAAGAAATCAACGGTGATCATAGTCGAGTATGCCCAGGGCGGTTCACTGGCGGATCGCATGGTCCGCAGGTATGACTGGGAAAAGGGCATGAAAATCATCCTGGACGTTGCCGCCGGACTGGACTTTGCCCACAAGAACAATATCGTCCACGGCGACCTGAGGCCTTCCAACATACTATTTGACGCCGAGGACTGTGCCAAGCTGACCGATTTTGGAATGCCCCTCCACTACGACGGCCCGAAGAAGAAAAATTGGTATTCACCCCCGGAGCGCAAGAGGACCCGCCAGGGAGACATCTACGGTATGGGCGTCATTCTCCATCAGATGGTGACCGGGCGTCACCCCAGCTACGATTCAGGCAACAATGTTCGCTTTGACGACATGCGGGGAAGCATTCCCACCGAGATCTGTGACATGCTTTCCAAGCTGCTGGCGATCCGCGTCACCTACCGCTACAAGACTTGCGAAGAGTTTCTCCTCGATTGGGAGGACTTCGAACAGCGCCGCCAGGAGCGCCTGGCAAGGAGGGCTGTCAAACCGAGTGTCACCGAGCCATCGCCGAAGAAGACCCCGGCCTGGGTCTATGCTCTCGTAAGTGTGGGCATCATCGGGCTGGTTTTCGTGGCGCTCTATTTCTCCGGTTTTTTTACGTGAATCACACGCCGCTCATTGCTATCTCCCGTCTATAATCTCAGCCACATCGCGCCGTAAAAACAACGACTGGGTTTAAGACCCTGAGCCTTATCCGAAAACGTCAGATAAATTGAGTGGGCTTCGTCCCCCGCCTACGCCGTCCCGCCGTTCAGCTTCAGATAGGGCACGGCGTTGGCCACAAGCTCCCCGGGACCGTCGCGCTGGTAGCGATAGTAACCGGCGGCGGCGATCATGGCGCCGTTGTCGGTGCACAACGACGTGCTCGGGAAAAACAGGCGACGGCCGCAATCCGCGAGACTCCGGGCAAGCCACTCCCGCAGACGGCTATTGGCCGCCACACCGCCCGAGATAGTGACGTGCGAGACAGCAAGCTCGCTGGCGGCGCGAGTCGTCTTTTCCACCAGCACCTCCACCGCCGCTTCCTGAAACGAGGCGGCAATATCCGCCCGGTGCGTTTCCAATTCCTCGCGGCTCAGTCGCTTCAAATGGAGGGCTACGGCGGTTTTCAGCCCGGAATATGAGAAACTGTAACCGGGCTCGTTTTTCATGGCCCGGGGGAACCTGACATAGCCCGGATCCCCGTTCTGCGCCAGTTTCTCCAGACGTGCTCCGCCAGGGTATCCCAATCCCATCAGCTTGGCCACTTTGTCGAAAGCCTCGCCGGCAGCATCATCTCTTGTCTGTCCTAACACCTTGAACTCACCGAACGACCGTACCTCCACCAACATAGTGTGCCCGCCGGAAACAATTAGCGTCAGGTGGTGCTCGTCCAGGTCCGGGTGAATCAGGCAGTTCGCTGCAATGTGGCCCTCGACGTGGTGGACCGGGATGAACGGTTTCCGCGATGCGAATGCCAGACCCTTGGCGAAAGTCAGACCCACCAGCAGCGGACCTACTAGGCCCGGTCCCATGGTGGCGGCTATGAGACCGATCTCGTCAAGGGTCACACCGGCTTCCTCCAGCGATTGCCGGTACACCGGGACCAGCGTCCGCAAATGAGCGCGACTGGCAATCTCCGGCACCACGCCCCCGAAATAGCTGTGTTCCGCCTGGGAAAGAATCACGTTGGACAGGATTTCCCGACCGTCTCGTACAACGGCCACAGCGGTCTCGTCGCACGATGTCTCGATTCCCAGCACCAGCATGACTATCGATGGACAACAGCTACCGAGTCCACGGAAATGCTTTTTACCCTGAGGCTGGACGGACAATCGATCTTCACCGGGACTTTCCCTGACCCCACGGCCTGCATATAGTCGGCCGAAGCTACCACGGCGTCCAGACGCAGAGAGTCAATCACGACAGGGGGACCGGTCAGAATCACCGTGATCCATGCGGGATTGACTGTTACCTCGGAATCGGGAGGGACGTTGAACAGGAGAATCGGCACGTCCTCGAACACCCTCGTCCGCACCGGCACCACCTCGACCGACAGCGTTACCGAATCGGGATCCAGGGTCATGCCGTAGCCTTCCGGCTTGACCAGGGGAAGCAGAACCGTGAGGCTGTTTCTCAAACCGACCAGCTCTTTGTGCTCCGTGAAGACGGTGCCGATAGCCCCTAACAGGGTGCGGGGACCGGTCAGGGTTACCTCGGAGGGCTCCGGTCTGGTAATCGAAGCCACCGCGAAACCGTCATCCGCAAGAGCGGTCAGATCCGAGGTTACCGGAAGGCGGGTCTCGGATCGGCGGTCGACGTATAGCTCGGTGGTCGTCGGGTAGACAATCTTATCTAAGGAAACCAGGTTCCCGGCGTTGGACAGTGACGTGTTGATCGCTGTCAGATCGATATTATGCCGACCCGGGGGGAACTGTACGGCGTTTATTTGCAGGCCGCGCTCGCGCCACTTCTGCCGCAGTAGTTGCTTGCCGGTGGCGGAAACCACGACCTTGAGCGATTCCGGCGGATAGCGGGACAGGGTAAGCCCGTCATTCAGGGCAACCCTGGTAACGGGAAGCTGCAGTTCATAGTTGTAGACCTTCTCCGTAGCCACATGAAACCACAGCAGCAAACCCAGTCCCAGGGCCACCAACTTGATGGATAGATTGTCAAAAACCGAGGCCATCGCCTTTCCCTTTGCATGACGGTGACGACCGGACAGGTCACGTTGCGGCTATTCTAATCAATTCCGACGCAACAATCAACTTCATTTCTGGCGGGGGGCAGGTTCAAACTCGTTTGGACCTGGCCGCATGCACACCCCAAGTTCCGTAGTATGGTGGATTCGTCTTCGAATCCGCCTTTTCTAGGGCGTTTGTATACTTGACAAACCATGAGGTAAAGAATATGTTAAATATAGAAGGTTATCACGATAGGGAATATAAGAAATGGGCCACCATTAAGCGTATTGGCCCACATTGGGATTATATGGCTGTTTTTTCGGCATTTCTTGATGATAGTGGGACTCACGACGGTTCCCCGCTTGCTGTAGTTGGTGGAGTTATCTTATCTGAAAAAGGGATGGATGACTTTCAAAAGGCATGGCACAAAACCTTGGCAGATCATGGGGTGAGGATATTTCATAGTGCCGATTGCGATGCCGGATATGGAGAATTCGGTGGTTGGCCCAAAGAGAGGCGTCGCTCCTTGAGCCTTGAGTTGTCGAGAATTGTTTCTCGGCATGCAAGCGATATTATGGCTTATGGTACAAGCCCAACAGATTTTTCTTCCGTATGGAAGGGGCTAAGGCTATCGGATATTGGCGTAAGGAATGATGTCTATAGAATGCTGCTTGAGCTTTGCTTTCATCGATTGGGGGATTGGGCGCAGAGACTGCCACCTAATGATACTCTGAAAATCTCCGTAGAGTTGGGGAACAAGAAGGCAAGTTTTATCAACGATCTTTATATTCGGGGAAGCCAAGACCCAAATGGGAGAAGACTAATGAATATTACTGAGATATCTTTTGATCCAAAGGAACTTCCCCCACTTCAAGCAGCAGATTTGCTCGTCCATAAGGTTTATAAGTATCACCCTCATTTGGGAACAGATACTATGGAGCCTGCACTTCAAGAGTTAATTGACAATCACGATATGAGGACGATTAGGCTATGGCGTCGTGAAGAATTGGAAGAGGTTATGCGTGAGCGCCTCACACATGACAAACATTTCAGAAAACGTAAACAGCAATGATGTCATTTATTCTTGCGCTTCTTCTTGGGCACCTTCAATAGTACCTCTACAATCTCATCGAGTTTTTTTCTTCTTGGTCGACTTCTTCGTCTTTTCGCTTTTTGGGCTTTGTCTCTTTCTTCTTCTTTCCCATGCTTTATGGCCTCGCGTATGAGGTTCTCGTATAGGTGAACCGCTTGCCTTCAATCCCCTGAAAGACGATAGCTGCCGGGTGCCCCACAGCTTGCTGTGGGATCGGTCAGCCATCGAGTGTCACCCTTCGACTGCGCTCACCTATGACATTAGGTGCGCGCGAAGCGCCAAGAGCCCATTTATGGGTGAATTGCCACCCTCTCCGCTACAAAAACACCACCAACCACTCCCAAAAGGCGACTGTCGTCCCTTAGCTGATGAAATACGCCTCGTCCGACAACCCATGCACGATTCAAAAACACTGCCGATCCTGTCAACCGAAGATGAAAACCAGCAAAACAAACCCATTTGCTGTGGGCGGAAAACGCCCTGAGGCTGTCCCATAAGGTTCATAAGTGCCATTCAGGACATCTGGGAAGTCATGGTGAGCGGAGTCGAACCATGACTAAATCCTTGCCACTCAGTCGCCACCCTTCGACTTCGCTCACCTATGAAAAGGTCGTTGTCAATGCTTTTGTTCTTCTTTCCGCACGGTTACGACTCACCTATTCGGGCCGGTCTGCCCCAACAATCATCGCCCCGGTCAGTCAACACGGTCGGGATTATTCCACAGAAAGCGCGTCAACCCCCTGTCGCTTCCAATCCAAAGATAGTCGCCATCCATAAGCAGGCTGTAAACGTAGTTCGAGGCGAGACCGTCGTCCGTCGTGAACTCGCGGGTGTTGCGGTTCTTGTCCGTGTAATAGATGATCGTTACCCCCCGATCCGAACTATAGGCGACTATCCACTCGTTGACGGCCAGGGCGCGTGCGTCTCCGGTGCGGTCGGATGTGGGAAACGGCTCGATATCACCCGAAACCGTATTCACGCGAACAACGGCGTCCTCGGTGGCAAACCAAAGGTCATTATCGAATGGTTCGATGTCATACACGCGTCCGTTCAGATAGAAATTCGGGTCCTGAATCTGCTGAAGACGTCCCGAGGGCAACCGGAAACGGTAAGCCCCGGCCGAGGTGGCTATCCAGACCATCGAGTCAAGGGTCAGAACGTCGTAAACGAGACGATTCGAGAACTCGTGCGGTCGAATGACCGAAATCGAGTCACCTGAACCGGTAATCAGGCTCAGGCCATTCTCAGTACCCACCAGCAGGGAATCGCCGAGCTTTCCTATGCAGAGGACATTGTCCTCGGCCAGTCCGGAACGAGCCGTCAGTCTCCTTCTGACAGAGCCGGTCTCGCTGTCCAGGCAAAGAAGCCCCAGAGGGGTGCCGACGTAGACCATGCTGTCATCCCCCTCAAGGAAGTTGATATCCACAGCGGGGAAGTCGTCGTCCACACCGGATTCGATGTGTCGAAAGCTGTTGGTCCTCGGGTCCATAATGGAAATGCCGGTGCGTCCCGGATCGACTGCGGCCCCGGATACCCAGATTTCCTCACCGAGAGCCATTATGGCATTGACGCGGTTTTGAATCAGACCATAGGGCAGAAGCTCCACGATATGCGATGAACTCCCGGCCGTGGCCGCGCCATGACCCCAGGTACCCATCCAGAGATTCCCGGAGCGGTCATCCACTACATCGGTGAAGAAGAAATATCGCCCGTAGGGGTCGATGATGCGCCCGTCGGCAGCGTAGTTGTGCCGAATGGGGGGGTACATTACCACCGGCGCCCTGATGTGAACGCAGTTGTTGTCCAGGGACGGTACTTTCGAAACCTGATACCACCTGTCGAAGAAAAGATCATACTGGAAAAGGCCGATCGACGTTTCAGCGAACAGCTTTTCGTCAAAGAGGTCCACCCAGATGCGGCCGATATCAGTGTTGTCCACCCCGGGTGAACCGGTGAGAGGTTCCTCCCACTCCCGCTGCATCTTGTCGTAGCGGATTATCCCCGCCGTGGTGGCAAAGTAGGCGTAGTCGGCCGAGCTGGTAACATGTTTGATGCGGCTGAAGTCCGCCCACGTAACAGCCTGACCTTTCAGCCAGGCGGCTGATACGGATGCGGCCATCATCGTCAGGCACAGGCCGGCGAATGCGAATCCGGTGTACCTCTTCATTTGGCTACAACATCAAGATAGTCCATGACGGACGCAACGAGAAGAGACGTTCCGACAACAAGGGCCTCCTCGTCGGCGATGAACTCAGGAGAATGCCAGGGTTTGTCCGCCCCGATCTTGCCGTTTCTTATCCCGAGGCGAAACATGGCGCCGTGTACACGCTCAAGGTAACAGGCGAAATCCTCACCTCCCAGCACCGGGGGTGTCAGGGTGATCTTTCCTTTCGGGAACAGGCCCTCGTAGCAACGCCTCAGTATTCGATTGGCCGCCGGGTGGTTGACCAACGGAGGGTAAGCACCCACGACCGTCATCTCCATGCGGGCCGACCTGGCTCGGCAGACAGCGCCGCCCACCCGTTTGATTCGGCGCGTAAGCTCTCTGCCCGCTTTAACCGACAGAGCGCGGGCGGTGCCGGTCAGCTTCACCTGATCTGCAATTACATTGCGAGCACTGCCGCCTTCAATCCGACCGAACGATACCACTACCGGCATAATTGGGTCGATCTCGCGGGACACTAGCTGCTGAATCGCCTGGACCACCTCACCGGCAACGGCAATGGCATCAACCGCTTCGTGCGGTCGGGCGGCATGACCGCTCCGGCCATGAATGGTGAGGTCGAAATCCGTCACTGATCCCATGGTGCCACCATCCCTGAGCCCGATACTCCCCGTTTCCACAGTCGGATCCACATGCAGGCCGAAGATGATCTTGACATTATCCAGAGCGCCGTTTTCGATCATCGGTCGCGCTCCGCCGGGCGGCATTTCTTCGCCTGGCTGAAAAATGAAACGTACGACGCCCGGCAGGTTCTCCTTCATCCGGGACAGAATAGCGGCGGTACCCAGCGCCACCGCCATGTGCATATCGTGGCCGCAAGCATGCATGCGGCCGTCGTTTCGTGACCGGAACGGAAGGGAGGTCTGCTCATGAACGGGAAGGCCGTCCATATCGGCGCGGATTGCCACAGTTGGCCCCGGTCTCTCTCCCCTCAACTCCGCCAGGAGACCGGTCTGCAACTTGATGGGCCGAACGATCAGGGCGAGCTTGCGTACAACTTCGGTTAAATAGGCGGTCGTTTTGTGCTCCATGAAGGAGAGTTCGGGATAACGATGCAGATGGCGTCTCCACTTCACCTGCCGACCGCGAAGTCGCCGGGCTCTTTTCAGGATATCCGGGAGAGAACGCTTCGCATTTATGTTTGTCATGACGAGCGCGCCTCAGTTCGTTGCGTCGGTCACTGTTGATTTGGTCCTGTTGCCCCTTTCGTGACGCCGTTTGTACTTGTTCACCTGCGAGTGAGCCAGACGCAGTGGTTCCGGGAGACGGAAACCGCGCAGGCTCCGGACCACCACGTCCCTGGCTTGGGCGATATCGCAGCGGTGACCGGGGGAGATGTAGATCGGCTTGACCTCGGCCCGGCTCCGGTAAGCAACGCCCACCTCCCTGGAGCCGATTATGATTGGCTGCCAGCTCCCTTTTGCCGCTGCAACCGGACGATGCTTCCCGGACAGGAGTCGGCGAGCGCAGCCAATCGTAGGCCGGTCAAAGACCAGACCGACATGGCAGGCCACACCGCATTGACGCGGATGAGCCAGTCCGTGTCCCTGGACGATGATCAGACCCGGGGCGCACGCAAGCCGGCTCAGGGCTCCCGTGATGATCGGTCCCTCGCGAAAGTACAACAAACCAGGCTCGTAGGGAAACCGCAGCGGTGCATGATAAAAAACCCGCTCGACTTCTTCAAGCTCAGGGAACGTGATGGCAACGGCACAGGCATAAAGAGTCACACCACCAAATCCGTGGGCGGTATCGACGGCAGCGATCAGACCGGGATCTCCCCCACCTCCTCCCGGTTCAATTCGGGCAGCCATTTCTTCCTGAATTGCAAACGCTTCAGCCCTTGTAACGGGCCAGGGATGAAGTACGTGCGCTTCCATGAGCCAGGTCACTCCTTACAAGTATCTTGTCAGCCGCAGGCCGGGACCAGCCTCGAGCCCATACCCGCGGCGTTCTTTGTCGTGGTCTTGTACACAACCTGCGCTGACATTCATCTCAACAAATATATCAACCGTTACGGTTCAGAACAAGAGTTCTCTCCGCCTTTCACGCCACCGGAGTCAGGGCGAAGTACCACCCGATACCAAACAGATCGAATCAGGAGACCTCTTACTGCAGACAGCGGAAACGGAAGAAACCCGAAAAAGGCAACCCGTTCGCCAACGACCGTATCTGATCGGCCGTTATCCAGGGTTCGTTTCGGTCTTCAGTCAGAAGCGGGATGTGGAAATCGCAGGCGTCGGAACAACCGGTGGCCACGGCATACAGGCGGGGACCTTTTTCACTGACCAGGAGATGCATGACGACGTATACCACGCCGGTGGCGCCCCGCTCATCATGGGCGACGAAAAGATCACCCGGCTTGAGGTCGTCGGCGGCAACTGAATCACAGTTTGCGGGCAGGTTCGCGTAAGTGGTGCTATAAATGCACACCTTCATAAAGCGGTAGAACTCCGAGAGTGAGGGTTCCCTTTCGACCTCCTGCTCAAAAAACGGTTCCCGGCGCGAGGTGTAGCGCAGCCTCCCGCCCAGGAACTTCTCATAGCGCAATGTGTCTCCAGTTGGCGGCAGGATTCTCAAATCAAACTCACGTCCCTGATAGTGCAGGAACTCGGCGAGAATCCTTATCGGAATGGCCTTGTCCTTGAAGTCCATCCCTCGCCAGGGTAGATGCACCGGTCGTGAAATCTCGTCATACGCGAACGCCTTGCTGCCCTTCCAATTGCCGACTGATATATAACGATGCCACAGCGGGAAATTAGCCACCCAGTTCTGAAACGCTGTCAACTGCGACGAATCCGGTTGCCGGTAGCCCTCCGGCAGTGCGAACTCCGACTGGAACGTATAGATCGTGTCCTTCATCGTCGCGAACGGATAGTGCTGCCGGTAAAAGGCGATCAATCCACTGTCGTCCGGGTTCTTCTCACCCAGGATCGAACCGGCGGTCAGCAGGCAGGTTGCCGCAAGAACGCTGAAGGGGCGCATCGCCATCATTTCTCCTTCATCTCTTCCCAGAGGCGGCTGGCCCGCCTGACGTGTGGTATGGCGATCGAACCTCCTACCACCATGGCGATCGACAAAACTTCGTCAAATTCCTCGTCGCTGGTGCCCAACTCGTGTGCTCTGATGGCGTGGTAGCTGATACAGTCGTCGCACCTGAGAACCAGCGAAGCAACCAGCCCCAGCAGTTCCTTCGTACGGGCGTCAAGAGCGCCGTCACGGTAGACGGCGTTGTCGATGCCGAAGAAACGCTTGATGTTTGCATTTGCACGAGTGAGGACGATTTTGTTGAGCTTCTCACGCTCTTTCTTGAACTCTTGTACCCTGTCAGACATCCTTTTCTCCAGGGGAATTCGATCGAATATACGTTGTCTCAGTCGCCGGGCCAACCCAAAACACCCCGGGCGGCAACGCGCGCGCAGTGCAGGCCGAGAGCCATGTCCGCCCAGCCTGTTCCGCCTGCCTTAAGCGATAGCCTGAGCCGTCTACCCTGCTCTCTTCTTTTTCTTCTTGGCGTGAGTGACGATCCTGGGCTTCTTGCCGTCAGTGATGGATGCCCTGGTCACGACGACCTCGGCCACCTCAGGTTTGGAGGGGACTTCGTACATGATGTCCAGCATCGTCTTTTCAAAGATCGAGCGGAGCGCCCTGGCTCCGGTCTTGCGCTCCCGGGCCAACTTGACGGCAGCCTTGAGAGCACCCTGTTCAAAACACAGCTTGACGCCTTCCATCTCCAGGAGCTTGCTGTACTGCTTGGTAAGCGCGTTCCTCGGCCCGGTCAGGATTTCCAGCAGAACGGCCTCATCAAGCGGTCGCAGCGCCGTCGTCACGGGCAGACGCCCGACCATTTCCGGGATAAGACCGTAGCTGATGAGATCTACCGGCAGGACGTGGTCGAATATATCCACGGAGTTCTGATCAACCAGCTTTTTCTCGGCTTCGAAACCGACAACCTTGGCGCCCATCCGTCGGGCAATGACTTTGTCGAGACCATCAAACGCACCGCCACAGATGAACAGGATGTTGCTGGTGTTGATCTGCACAAACGACTGCTCCGGGTGCTTGCGTCCTCCTTTGGGGGGTATGTTGGCCACTGTCCCTTCCAGTATTTTCAGGAGCCCCTGTTGGACGCCCTCGCCGGAGACGTCGCGCGTGATCGACGGGTTGCCGTCCTTGCGGGCGATTTTGTCCAGTTCGTCGATGTAGATGATGCCGAGCTCGGTCTTCTGCTGGTTGAAATTCGCCGCCTGAAACAAGCGCACCAGGATATTCTCAACGTCCTCACCCACGTACCCAGCCTCGGTCAGCACGGTGGCGTCGGCAATCGTGAAGGGCACCTTGAGGAACTTCGCCAGAGTGCGGGCGATCAGTGTCTTGCCGGTGCCGGTGGGGCCAAGCAGCAGGATGTTGGACTTCTCAAGTTCAACGTCATCATCGGCCGTCACCTTGCCGGACGGCCCGGTTTGAAACTTCGCATTGACCCGTTTGTAATGGTTGTACACGGCCACCGAGACTGTCTTCTTGGTCTGCTCCTGCCCGATGACATACTGATCCAGGAAGTTCTTTATCTCGGCGGGTGTCGGTATGCGTGAAATCTTTTCCTTGACCGTCACCTCGGGAGCATGCTGCAGCATGTCACCGCACAACTCGACGCACTCATCGCAGATGAACGATTCGTGTCCTGAAAACAACCGGTGTACCTGGCTGGCCGGTTTACCGCAGAACGAACAGCACCGCGGCACTCTTGGATGTTTGGTATCCCGTGGCATGACTTCCCATGGCAAAGGTTTCGGGTTTTCGTATAACTGTCGATAGCAACACAGGCAGTTCGACGTCGCTATTTCTTCTCCTCGTCCGAGTCATAGACCTTGTCGATAAGGCCATACTCTTTTGCTTCGCCGGGAGACATGAAGAAGTTCCTGTCGGTGTCGGCTTCGATGACCTTCAGAGATTGTCCGGTATGCTTCACCAGAAGCTGGTTCAGCTTCTTCCTGGCTTTTGTGAACTCCTGGGTCATAATAATAAGGTCGGAAACCTGACCCTGGGCGCCGGCCATCGGCTGATGTATCATCACCCGGCTGTTGGGGAGGGCCGCTCGCTTGCCCTTGTTGCCCGATGCCAGAAGGAATGCGCCCATCGAAGCGGCGATGCCCATACAGGTGGTAGCCACGTCGGGTTTGATGAACTGCATTGTGTCGTAGATGGCCAGCCCGGCCGTCACCGATCCGCCCGGCGAATTGATGTAGACGAAGATATCCTTTTCGGGGTCTTCCGCCTCCAGGAACAGCATCTGGGCAATGACCAGATTGGCCACGTTGTCATCAATCGGCGAGCCGATGAATATGATACGATCCTTGAGCAGTCGGGAAAAAATGTCATAGGCTCTCTCGCCGCGCCCGGTTTGCTCGACCACCATCGGCACGAGAAAATTGGAGTGAATCGTGTTGTCCATAGCTTCCTTCATCCAGAACTTGTTGTCTGAGCGTCCTAATCCTGCTTCCCGATGGTCACCAATTTGGCACTGGTCACCAGGAAATCAAGCACTTTCTCCTCTAAGATAGAGTCTTTGATATCGGCCACCGTCCCCGACCTGGCCAGAACCTCCCTGGCCTGTTCGAAACTCAACTGGTAATTCTTGGCAAACATGTTAATTCGATCTTCGGTATCCGAGGGCAAAACCTCAATGTTTTCCAACTCGGACAGCTTATGATACAGCATGTTCCAGCGAATAGTCCGGATCCCCACATCGCGGTAGTTCTTGCGGATATCCGCCTCGTCAACGTCCTTGTAGCGCTTCTTGAATTCATCCGTCACGTTGGCCAGGTAGTTGTCCAGAAACGACTCCGGAACGCTGATCTCGTTCTGCCTGCATATCTGCTCGATGATCTGCCTCCGTTTGTCCTTCTTCTGACCTGCTTTCACCCGCTCCCTGATCTCCTCGCGGATATTCATCCTCAACTCGAGGGCGGTCTCGGCCTGACCGGTCTGCCTGGCAAAGGCATCGTTGAATTCCGGCAGTACCTGTTCCCTGATTTCAGTAACGCTAACCCGGTACTTCAATTGAGCGCCAGCGTAGGTCGGGTCGGAGTAATCATCGGGATAATTGACCTCGACCTCTTTGTCATCTCCGGCTTTCAAACCAGGAAGCTGCTCTCGAAATTCCCTGACCGTTTGCAGATTGCCCAGGTCGATCTGCTGATCCTTAAACTTATCTTCTTTCAGCACCAGTCCCGGGTCAAGCAGTTTCTTCAGGTCGGCAACCACAACGTCGCCGTCACGCGCCTCACGATCAACCGGACGAGGGACGGAGAAGCGCTTGCGCAGCAGCTCGACGAACTCGTCGACCTCATCATCACCGACCTCCACTTCCTCAACCGTGACTTCAAGCCCGCCGTAAGAGACGCTCTCAATAACCGGCATGACCTCAAGCTGCGCCGTATACTGAAAACCACCGTCGTCGCTGTAATCGGCGTCTATGACGTTGCCGAACGATGCCACGCGAAGATTCTCCCGGCGGGTTGCATCCGGGTAAGTCGCCTTCACAAGTTCAGTGGCAACATCGGCTTTCACATCGTCGCCGAATTCAGCTTTGATGCGTGCCATCGGGGCTTTTCCCTTTCGGAAACCCTTCACGGTTGTGTCCCTGCGGAGTTCCGTGAATTTCTTCTCGATCTCGTCAGCCACGGTCTCAGCCGGTATCTCGACCGATATCTCACGCATCAGACCCTCGAGTTCCCTTACTTCAACTTTCAAGATGTCGTACTCCTTGTCCCACCTGCTTGCCGACCGTGATCTTCAAGCGTGGACAGGCAAGCGCCATCAGCCGCTGCGACCGGAGGCAGCCTGCCGTCACATTTCTGCGAAAGGGGGGATTCGAACCCCCATTCCTTTCGGAACTGGATCCTAAATCCAGCGCGTCTGCCGATTCCGCCACTTTCGCAACTTCCGGCAGAAATATAGCCTGAGTTGAATCCTTAGTCAAGCAAAGGGTGCCGCGCGAGGCGCGTCGATTTATCCTCGTAAACAGGCGGTTTCCTCATCAGCGTGGTGTCGGGTGTCCCTGCCCGACACTTGACGACTGGTGACGAGGGAGCCGTCAGGCAGAGACGCCTGACGGCACAACGCTTCTGCTTTGTCCTGTGTCCCGAGTGCTTGTACAGCCCGCTAATACGCCTTGGCGAAGACGGCGTCGATCTTGGCCGGTGCCCCGCAGATCACGCATCTGCCCGCCGTCCCACTCTGCTCAAACGGCAGGCAACGGATCGTAACCTTCAGCTCCGCCGATTTCTCCTCGCAGGCCGGGTTCTCACACCACTTGGCCAGAACAAAACCGCCGTGGATTTCCGGTTTCTCAGCATCCTCCGGGGTGAAGTATTTCCGAAACGTTTCAAAGTCATCAATGTCGCGATTGGTGTGCTCATCCAACAGAGCCTTGGCCTGGCGGAAGTAGTTGGCCTGTATCTCTGGAAGAGCAGTAACGACGGTAGTGGTGACCTCTTCCCGGTTTACACTTCGAGCGGCCTTTACCGGCTCATCGCGCCGCCCCATGAAGACACTCCCGGAATCCATGTCGCGGAAACCGATCTCCAGCCGAATCGGGGCGCCCCTTTTGACCCACTCCCATTTCTTCTCGACCGGGCGCATGTCCCTTTTGTCCACCTGCACCGCGATATTGCTACCACCGTAGGATGCGCGCCCGATATCATCAGCCACCGATTGAGCGTAAGCCATGATCCGGTCTTCCTGTCCCGGCTTGTTGAGCATGGGAATCACCACTACCTGCCTCGGCGCGATTCGAGGTGGCAGACGCAGGCCGTCGTCGTCAGCGTGGACCATAACAAGGGCCCCCACCAGACGGCTCGAAACTCCCCAGGAAGTGGTGTAAGCGTCCTCCTGTTCGCCGTCCCGATTCGAGAACTGAATCTCGAACGCGCGCGAGAAGTTCTGGCCGAGGTAGTGCGATGTTCCCGCCTGAAGCGCCTTGCGGTCCTGCATCATGCCCTCGATGCAGTAGGTGTTGACGGCGCCCGGGAAGCGTTCCACGGGCGTCTTCTCGCCGGCGATTACGGGAATGGCCAGTTCCTCCTCCACGAACGGGCGATAGACACGGTGCAGAATCATAAGCGTTTCTTCCATCGCCTCCTTCTCGCTGGCATGAGCGGTGTGCCCCTCCTGCCAGAGGAATTCCGTGGTGCGCAGGAATATGCGGGGGCGCATCTCCCATCTAACGATATTAGCCCACTGGTTGATCAAAAGCGGCAAATCACGATAGGATTGAATCCAGCGGGCAAAAGAGCGACCGATGATCGTCTCCGATGTCGGCCGCACGATCAGTGGTTCTTCCAGTTCCCCGGTGGGAACAAGTCTGCCGGACTTCTCGACCAGACGGTGGTGCGTGACTACCGCACACTCCTTGGCGAAACCCTCGACGTGACTCGCTTCTTTCTCTAAGAAGCTCAACGGGATAAACAGCGGGAAGTAGGCATTCTCGTGTCCGGTGGCTTTTATTCGGTCGTCCAGGCCGCGCTGGAGCTTCTCCCATATCCCGTAACCCCAGGGTCTGATGACCATACACCCCCGGACACTTGACATCTCGGCCATGTCAGCGGCCTTGATGACCTGCTGATACCATTCCGGGTAATCTTCCCGCCTTGTCGGTGATATTGCGTTTTGCTGGCTGTTGGCGCTCACTTCTCACTCATCCTGTATTTATGCGGTCGGCTTGAGGCCGCAGCGCCCCGTAACAGGCCTCTGCGGCTGCTTTTCAAGGGACGCGACCCCGTTGCTTGTCAGTCATATCGGCCGGACTATAGTACCAGCTAAGCGAAATGACAACAAAAATCCCCGACCGCATTCCCGCCCATAATATCATTCCCCTTCCTCTGTCATGGTATTGCGCTGTCAGGCGTCTCTGCCTGAAGGCTCTCTCGTCACCAGTCGTCAGGTGTCGGGCAGGGACACCCGACACCACGCTTATGACAAATCCGCCTGCTTCCGAGTATGACAAAATGCTTTTTTGACAAGCCCTTTCGCGGGCTGACAAATCTTCAGATGCTGGTGCTGCCAGGCGTCTCTGCCTGGCAGTAGCACGAATCCATAGAGGTGTCGGGCAGGGACACCCGACACCACGCTTATGACAAATCCACCTGCTTCCGAGTATGACAAAATGCTTTTTTGACAAGCCCTTTCGCGGGCTGACAAATCTTCAGATGCTGGTGCTGCCAGGCGTCTCTGCCTGGCAGTAGCACGAATCCATAGAGGTGTCGGGCAGGGACACCCGGCGCCACCCCTTTGAGTACGTTTTTCAACAGCCCCTTTCGCGGGCATGACAAAGAAGGTGGAGTCCGTACTCGGCAGACCTCCTGGTCTCCTCGAAAAACATTGCCTTTGAGTGCGTTCGCGGTATATTCTAACGCGGAAGAGCGATATGCCGCAGGCCGTTGGCCGGAGTTGCGAGTTGAAACCCCGCAATTTCGGCGCGTCCGTGACGTCAGGGGCGCATGACCCCTGACCTGCAGGAGCAGTTCAGTACGGCTCCGTGATAGTGTGGCCAGTTGCATCCGAGAGCAGTGCGCCTGATGAAGTACGAGAGTTTCATAGCCAGACGTTATCTCAGATCAGGGCGGTTCTTCGTCTCGGTCTCAACGTGGATTACAGCCCTGGGCGTAACGTTGGGCGTGGCGGTGGTCTGTTTCGTGATGTCACTCCACAACGGTTTCGAGACGGAGATTCGCACGCGCCTGCTGGGCACCACTTCACACATTTCGGTTTTTCCACTGGGCGACGAGTTGATCGAGGACTACGAGAAACTGGTGGATCAGCTTGAAGCAATCGACGGCGTGGTCGCGGCATCGCCTTTCATCTACTACAAGGCGGCCGTTTCTTCCGCCTCAGCCGGAGACGGCGCGGTCATTCGCGGCATCGATCTGGAGCAAGAACGCGGCACGGCCAACATCGCCCGCGACCTGATAGCCGGTGAGTACTCCTTTGAACCGGCTGTTCTCGACGACGACACGATACCGGGCCTGCTCATCGGCAGCGCGTTAGCCGGCCGCCTGGGCCTCTACCTGGGTGAGCCGATATTGCTGTACTCCCTGAGCGGCGAGGACCTGCATAGAAAAGCGCGACCGCGCGTGGCTAAATTTCACGTGACCGGAATTTTCGAGACCGGCATGTTTGAGTTCGACGCGCAGATGATTTACATCTCCCTTGCGTCGGCGCAAAAGCTTTTCAAGATCGGCGATGCTGTCACGGCTGCCCATCTCAAGCTCGATGACATCTATAAATCGGACGAGGCCGCCGCTGTCATTGATTCGGTTCTTGGCTATCGGTACGACGTTGTGCCATGGAACGTTCTGCACAAGAACCTGTTCGCCTGGATTGCCATAGAAAAGAAAATCCTGTTTTTGGGCTTTATTCTGATCGTAGTCGTAGCCGCCTTTTCAATCATATCAACGCTGGTGATGCTGACGATGGAAAAGCGGGCTGAAATCGGGATAATGAAGACTATCGGGTGCACCCCGGCCTCGATACGCAAGATATTCGTGTACAAAGGATTAGCTATAGGACTTGTCGGCGTGCTGGTCGGCTGGGCTCTTGCATTGGCGGCGGCCTACATCCAGAACCGCTACGAACTGATCTCGCTTTCGCCCGATATCTACTTCATCAGCTACCTGCCGATTGAGACCCACCTGCCGGATTTCCTGCTGGCCGGGCTGGTATCGCTTGCAGTCTGTTTTCTGGCGGCGCTCTACCCGGCCACCCAGGCGGCACGGCTGTCGGTAATCGAGGTCTTGAGGCAATAACCGCATGAATCAAGTCGGCCGAACTAAAACTTTGCGCGAAAGTGGCGAAAACACTACTGTACCCGGTGATGGGCGAAACCATGGGACGGAAAGCGGAAAACATGGAACACGGTGAGCAAATATTGACAGCTATGGGAATCGAGCGTACGTTCGTGACCGGTGCCACCATCCTGCCGGTGCTGACCGGGCTTTCCATCACCATGCGAAGCGGGGAGATAACCACCGTCACCGGCGCTTCGGGCGTTGGAAAATCCACGCTGTTGCACATTCTGGGGGGGCTGGATCGACCCAATCATGGGGAGGTCAGGATTAAGGGAGTGCTGTTGAACGACCAGTCCCAGAAGGCACTGGCCCGGCTTCGCAACGATAAAGTTGGCTTTGTGTTCCAGTTTCACTATCTGATGGATGATTTCAGCGCCGTTGAAAACGTGATGATGCCCATGATAGTGGCGGGACGAAAGATGACCGAGGCTTCGACTAAGGCGGAACAACTACTGGAGCAGGTGGGTTTAATAGACAGAGCTATGCATCGTCCAAAGCAGTTGTCGGGCGGTGAACAGCAGCGCGTGGCCGTTGCTCGGGCCTTGGCTAATGACCCGGAGATCGTACTTGCGGACGAACCGTCGGGCAACCTTGACACAGCTACCGGGCACAGACTTCACGATCTCCTCTTCCACCTCAACGCCGAGAACGACGTCACTTTTCTTATAGCCACGCACAACCAGGAACTGGCCGCTCGATGTGACCGCCGGCTGGAGATTGCCGATGGAAAAATTCGGGAGCAGAACCTTTAGCGAGTGATACCGTCATGTTATGTCAGGACTGCAGAAAACGTGAAGCGCAGGTTCATTTCACACAGATAGTGAACAATGAAAAGACCACCCTCAGCCTTTGCCGGGAGTGTGCTGCCGCGCGCGGATTCCATTCGCCGCTGGAAAATGCACCCTTTCCCCTGGCGGAGATCCTCGCGGGATTGGCGGCGGACCTGTCGACGTCACCCCGGAGCGGCGCCGCTGACACCCTGGTATGCCCCCGGTGCGGTCTCTCCTTTGATGATTTCGCCGGCCAGGGTCGGTTCGGGTGCGGTGAGTGTTACCGGACATTCCGGGCCAGGCTGGAACCGATAATGAGAAAGATACACGGCGCCTCGCTGCACCGGGGAAAAACCCCTAAGGCCGAGGTTGCCTCCCCCGCTGAGAAGGGATCCCTTCCCGTGAGAGAAGAGGAGCGCCTGGAGGCAGAACTCAAGAAAGCCGTGGAGTCCGAGGACTTCGAACGGGCCGCGGAAATCCGCGACAAGCTCAAGACCATGAAAAAATCCTTCTCCGTGGGAAACTGATCATGCAGGCTGAAGGTTAAAAATGATGTTTGAAGATATGGCGAAATCATCGGCGCCGTGGCTGTCGGGCCAGGGCAAAGAGGCGCTGGTGGTGCTGTCCAGCCGGGTACGCCTGGCCCGCAACGTGGCCGGCTGCGGTTTTCCGGCTTCGGCAGACAGCGAGACCAGGAGCAGAATCGTCGGCTACTTCGATTCGACACGAGGTCGATCGGAGACCCTCTCAAACGGTCTCTACTACAGAGCCGGTGAGATCAACGGCCTTGACAACGACTTTCTTATAGAACGACACTTGATCTCCCCCACTTTCCTCAACGGCGAAGAGTCCAAGGCGCTCTATATCGATCCGGAGGAGCAACTCTCCATAATGGTCAACGAAGAGGACCATCTTCGCATCCAGGCCCTGATGCCCGGCCTTGATCCTCATGGTGCCTACGAATTGGCCTCGAAGTACGACGTAGAGATCGGCCACCATCTCGAGTACGACTACGATCAGGATTTCGGCTACCTGACGGCCTGTCCCACCAACGCCGGAACGGGCATGCGCGCCTCGGTGCTGATCCATCTGCCGGGTCTGGTGCTCACCCGCGAGATTGACAAGGTAGTCTCGCACATTACTCGCAGCGGCCTTGTCGTCCGCGGATCCTACGGTGAGGGCAGTGACGTTTCGGGCAACCTCTTTCAGTTGTCGAACCAAACCACGCTCGGCGTGACCGAAGAAGAGACTCTGCGCCAGATCACCCGTATGACTGAGGAAATTCTCGAAAAGGAGGCTGCCGCTCGCCAGCGCCTGGTCGACGAAGCAGCCGACATGATCGAGGACAAGATCTGGCGGGCCTACGGCATCCTGAAGCATGCCCGTGTGCTGACATCCGAGGAAGTGATGAACCTGCTCTCGGCCGTCCGGCTGGGTCATGCCATGAAGGTGATCGACTTTCTGGACGTCGCCCTGATAAATGACATGCTTCTGCTCTCGCAGCCGGCTCACCTTCAGAAGTTCTACGGCCGCGAGATGGACTCCAACCGAAGAGATTTCGTTCGCGCCCAGATGGTGCGCGAGAAGCTGCGGAAAGCCGACAACTGAGTTCGGTTCGTGTAAGGACTACTGCTCTTGTAGCACACAGGAAGGATAACACGCGATGAACGAGATGTTCACAGAAGGCGCCCGAAAGGCAATCGAATACGCTCGCGACGAGGCTGCGCGTCTGAGACACGACTATATCGGAACCGAGCATCTCCTCCTGGGGTTGATCAAACTGGGTGAGGGGCAGGCCGTTGAGGTCATCGCCAACCTTGGCCTGGAACTGAGTGATCTGAAAATCTCTATCGAGGAGGTCGTCCAGCCGTCCGGGGGGACCATGACCATGGGCCAACTCCCGCTCACCGCGCGAGCCAAGAAGACCCTCGAAGTCTCCGGCCAGGAGGCACGGGCGCTGAAATCAAAGGACATCGACACCGAACATATCCTGCTTGCCCTTCTCAAGGACGACGAGGGAGTGGCTGCGCAGGTCCTCTCCACGTATGAGATCGACTACAAGGAAACATACGAGGAGTTGATCAACATCCAGAACGGCAAGCCGTCCGCCTTCAAGAAGAAACGCAAGAAATCCAAGACCCCGGCGCTGGATCATTTCGGGCGCGATCTTACCGAGTTGGCTCGCCGGGCAGCCCTTGATCCCATCATCGGTCGCAATGACGAGATCGAGCGCGTGTCCCAGGTCCTCTCCCGTCGCAAGAAGAATAACCCGGTGCTGATCGGAGAGCCGGGCGTCGGGAAGACGGCCATCGCCGAAGGCCTGGCGCAGCGAATAGTCGAGAACCGGGTGCCTCAGACACTTGAGAACAAGCGCGTGGTTACTCTCGACATGGCCTCGCTGGTGGCTGGCACCAAGTACCGCGGCCAGTTTGAAGAACGTCTGAAGGCGGTGATGAACGAGATCATCAGCGCCAGCGACGTGATCATTTTCATCGACGAGCTTCATACTATCGTCGGCGCCGGCGGCGCCGAGGGTTCACTGGACGCCTCCAATATCTTCAAGCCGTCCCTGGCGCGAGGCGAACTGCGGTGCATCGGCGCCACCACCCTCAACGAGTACCGCAAGTACATCGAAAAGGACGGCGCCCTCGAGAGACGCTTCCAGACGGTGATGATCGATCCACCCACCGAGCAAGACACGATCGAAATTCTCAAGGGACTGCGCCAGAAATACGAAGAACACCACCAGTTAACCATCTCCGATGAAGCGATAGTGGCGTCGGTCAGGCTGTCCAATCGCTACGTCTCCGGCAAATTCCAGCCCGACAAGGCCATTGATCTGATCGACGAGGCCGGCTCACGGGCTCACCTGTCCACATACACCCGCCCCGAAGAATTCAGCGAGATCGAAAACCAGATCACGGAACTGCAGGAGAAAAAGGAGCATGCCGTCAAGAACCAGGCTTTCGAGACCGCCGCCCAGATGCGCGATGAGATCAAGCTGAAAAGGGAAGAATTGGCGAATCTGCAGACGAGCTGGGAGGAAGCCCGTGAGAGCGAGAAAATCGTCCTGTCCGCTGACGACGTGGCCAGGGTTCTGGCCAAGATCACCGGCATCCCTCTCTTCCGCCTCGAGGAAAGCGAATCCCGACGGCTGCTCCGCATGGAGGATGAACTCAAGAAGACCATCGTGGGACAGGCGGAACCTATCGCGACCGTAGCAAAGGCGATACGTCGCGCACGGGCCGGGCTGGGCGATCCCCGTCGACCGATAGGCGCCTTTATGTTCCTCGGCCCGACCGGCGTCGGCAAAACGGAACTGGCCCGAACGCTGGCCATGTTCCTGTTCGAAGACGTCGAATCCCTGATACGCATCGACATGTCGGAGTATATGGAGAAATTCGCAGTGTCTCGTCTGGTCGGCGCCCCACCCGGCTACGTCGGATACGAGGAAGGCGGCCAGCTCACCGAGAAGGTCCGTCGCAAACCGTATTCCGTGGTCCTGCTCGACGAGATCGAAAAGGCCCATCCCGATGTCTTCAATATCCTCCTGCAGTTGATAGACGACGGCTGTCTCACTGATTCCTTTGGTCGCAAGGTCGATTTCAAGAACACCGTCCTGATTATGACGTCCAACATCGGCACCAGGCAGATCCGCGACGACAAAACGGTGGGTTTCGACGCCCAGAAAGTGGAATCGTCCCACGAGCACATGGAAAAGAAGATCATGGACGAACTGAAGAAACTGTTCAACCCTGAACTTCTCAACAGGATCGACGAGACGCTTGTCTTCCGGTCGCTAAACAGGGACCACATCAAGGAGATCATCGACATTCTCGTGGCCGACATCGCCAAGCGGATGGCTGAGAAAGGTATCAGCTTCCGGCTTACTGACGAGGCGAAGGAGTTCCTTACCGAAAAGGGATTCGATCCTGCCTACGGCGCACGACCTCTCAAACGAGCGCTTCGCCGTTACCTTGAGGACCCTCTGGCAGAGGAAATCCTCCGCGGACAATACGCCGGCGACAGCAACATAGTAATCGGCGCCGGCAACAAGGGACTCACTTTCACCGCGGTTGAGGAGCAGGATCAGTCGCACGACGAAGACCAGCAGCAGGAGGCAATAAGACAGTAGCCCATCCCTTGCAACCGGTCAGGACTTCAGACCGCCCTCGGCAGCCACGTCAGGACGGTTCCGCCCCGTGAACTGAGGCGCCGGGGCGACAACAAGTTGGGACGACAGAAAACAATGACGCGGCTACACCGGGCATCAGTGAAGCTGTTTTTTTCACTTGCGTTTACTGCCCAGAGAGGTATAATGTTAAGTTATTGCTCTTTCCATCAGGGCAATAGCAGAGCTTGAGGGTCGGGCGTAGGGGAGTTGCACCTGCCGGCTCGAAGGCGACCGAAGTACTCGAAGAACGGACCGGTTTTGACAGAGGTATAAGATGGCACACAAGAAAGGCGTCGGCTCTTCCAAGAACGGCCGCGATTCAAACGGCCAGCGACGCGGCACCAAAGTATACGGCGGACAGGCGGTGCCGGCCGGCACGATCATAGTCCGTCAGTGCGGAACGAAGATCAAACCGGGATACAACGTAGGGATAGGCAAAGACTGTACTCTCTTTGCCAAAGTCACGGGTGTCGTGACATTTGAGCGGGTCGCCAAAAACCGCCGCCGGGTGTCCGTGTACGAGTGATGGCGCCGACACGGGCGTCTGAGGGACATGCCTCGTTGATCCGGCTGTACCTGCGAATCCTGCGGCAGAGTTGTCGACGGCTTTCGATCGACGGCTTTTTTCGTGCCCGTCACCACAGCCACGTCGTACCTGCAATTGGCCACAGTAAAGCCGGAATGTAGTTGCCAAGCCGTCCTGCCGACCTATATTCAACCGCAATATGAACCGCATTCTGGATGATCTCAACGACGCGCAGCGTCAGGCGGTCACGACAACCGAAGGGCCGCTCCTGGTCATAGCCGGAGCCGGTTCAGGCAAGACCCGGGTGTTGGTACGCAGATTAGCCTACCTTCTCGGGCAACGTCTGGCGGAACCAAACCAGATTCTTGCCGTCACTTTTACCAACAAGGCTGCCGGCGAGATGAAAGACCGTGTTACGGCTCTGCTGGGCGGTATTGCGCCGGGCATGAATGTTTCCACCTTTCACTCCTTTTGCGCCCGGCTTCTGCGACGCGAGGCCCACGCCATCGGTTTCGACAGCTCCTTCACGATATTCGACACCAGCGATTCTCTCACGCTGGTCAAGAACTGCATCAACGAACTGGGGCTGTCGACAAATCAGTTCACCCCCAAGGCTCAACTGCGAAAAATCTCCGACGCCAAAAATCACCTGGTTTCGCCGGAGGCGTTTGCGGCCGGCGCCTCAGGCTATTTCGAGGATTGCACTTCGCACATCTATTCGTTGTACCAGGACCATCTGCACCGCTGCCGGGGTATGGACTTCGACGATCTTCTGTTCAAATCCGTGACACTGCTGCAAGACAACGCGGAAATCGGCGAGGGCTACCGACGGCGCTTCCGATACTTGATGGTCGACGAGTACCAGGATACCAATCCCGTCCAGTACCTGCTGCTGCGCAACCTTCTCGACCAGCACAGGAATTTGTGCGTCGTAGGCGACGAGGACCAGTCGATCTATGGCTGGCGGGGTGCGGACATTCGCAATATCCTCGAGTTCGAGAAGGATTTCTCCGACGCCAGGGTCATCAAGTTGGAGCAGAACTACCGTTCCACCAGCGTCATTCTGGACGCGGCATCTTCGGTGATCGGGTACAACGAAGCCCGCAAAGCGAAAACACTCTGGAGCAACAAGAAAGGCGGCGATAAGCTGCAGCATCTGCTGGTCGACTCGGCCGACGAAGAAGCAGCCGGCATCATCGAGCGAATCCATACCGAACGAGCCACGACAGACCTCTGCGAAATGGCGGTTCTCTACAGGACCAATGCCCAGTCGCGTCCCTTCGAGGAGCAGTTGCGACGGCAGGGCCTGCCTTACCAGATTGTCGGGGGTATCACGTTCTACCAGCGCAAGGAGATAAAAGACCTCCTGGCCTACCTGAAGTTGATCGCCAACCCGCGGGACGACATCTCGTTTGAAAGGATCGTCAACTATCCCAAGCGGGGCGTCGGGAAAAAGACTCTGGCCGATATTTCCACCCAGGCGACCCGAGACGGTCTCTCGTGCTTTGACGTAGCCAAACGAGCCGAGGATGACATCGAACTCTCCAGACGGTCGAAGCGGTTGGAGCCGTTCGTCACTCTGATTGATAAGTACCGGGCCAGGAAAGACGATATCCCGGTTGATCTTCTGACCCAGGAACTGGTGGATGAGCTGAAGTTGTTCGATGAACTCCGAAGCGAGGACGAAGTTGTCGGCCAGACGCGGATCGAGAATGTGGAGGCTTTCATCGAGGGCGCCGTCGAATACGCCCGCGGCAACGGCGAGGCAACCCTGGACAATTACCTCGCCGAGATATCGCTGTATACCGACATCGACAGCTACGATGAGACCGAGAACAAAGTGACTCTCATGACCATCCACTCGGCCAAGGGCCTGGAATACGATATCATCTTTCTCGCGGGTCTGGAGGAAGGTCTTTTCCCCCTGCAAAGGACGTTATCTGAACCGATGGAACTCGAGGAAGAGCGCCGGCTCTTTTATGTCGGCGCTACCCGCGCCAGAAATAAGCTCTACCTGGCGACTGCCACCGTCCGGTTCCGTCGCGGCGAGATTATGTCGACACCGTCGCGTTTCATCAAGGAGATTCCGGAGGAACTGATGGACGTTGTGGACCTCAGGCGGCGGCGCACCTGGGAGGGAAACTCAACTTCCCTCCAGCCGTCATTTCTCGGAAAGGCTGAATCATCAAGCGATGCTTCTCCCATCGGCGTTCACTACGAGTACGAGGGCCTTGAAGCCCTCAGTGTGGGACGCATTGTCCAGCACCCGACTTTCGGACGCGGCAAAGTCCTCAAGGTGGAGGGTTACGGGGAATCCCTCCAGATGGAGATCATGTTCACCGGTCTGGGCGTCAAAAAGATCATGGCAAAGTACGGCAAACTGAAGATCATCGGCTGAGCGCCGGCCAGCTCCATCTGGCTAATTGGGAGTTCCCACAGTCAGGCTGTTGGGGCACCAGGCATGAAAGAGAATGTGTTATGCCGTCAGGCGTCTCTGCCTGACGGCGCCTTCGTCTCCTGTCGTCAGGTGTCGGGCAGAGACACCCGACACCACCCCTTGGTGTACGTTTTTCAACAAGGCCTTTCCCGGAAGTGCCGAATCCGTTGGTCCCCGAGCATGATGAACCCAATTTTCGACAGCCCCTTAAGAATCAAACCGGTCGTCGGCCCGCTTATCGATCGCCCGGTGCACCTTCTCCTCCAGCCAGCCGATACGGATTTCTTCCGGTTCATCGAAAGGCAGAATGTACGGTTTGATATCCAGAAGCGGAGTACCGTCGACGATGTCAAGATCAGTGACATGAAGGATGTTGCCGTCAATCCTTTGCAGTTTCACGATGGAAATACCAATCGGGTTCGGCCGTTTCGGCGCCCGGGTTGAGAAGAGCCCACGCAGTTTGTTGTCAAGAAACGGCTTGACCTCCAAACGGTAGCTCCTTGAAAGGTGCATGTGATAGACAAGGATGATATGCGAGAAACCGTCCAGGTCCTTCAAGCCGGCAGTGAACTCAGGCCGCAGCTCCGCAGTGCCCGGCACACCCCGCGCCGCTTTTGGTTGAATCGGTGTCCCCTCGGGCTCCTTGAAAGATGAGTGAATAATGCCAATGGGATGGTAGCTGATAGTCTCCATGCTGCATGATAGCACCTGCGGTGTTGAATTGCCAGTTGATTGTTTTTACTGGACAGTTGCCCGGTTGGCTCCTGAACTTTAGCAATAGTATTGCACGGCTGATCCTCGAGCGGACCAGGTCCGCCACGCGATGTCCAGGCTCGAAGGGTTGTAGCTTGCGGACTGAAAAAGCAGACGACACGATGGAGATCGGACGTCTCTCCCAGTGGCAGCGGGATTAGCAGAAACAAGGGCGCGACGATGGAACTGCTGGAATGGTTCAAGGATCTTAACCCGGTAACGCAGGCTCTGCTTGCTACCATCTTCACCTGGCTTGTCACGGCGTTGGGCGCGGCCGGTGTATTCCTTGCGCGCGAACTACGACGCAAGACTCTTGACGCTCTGCTTGGATTTGCCGCCGGTGTAATGATCGCCGCCAGTTACTGGTCACTGCTGGCGCCGGCCATCGAGATGTCGGAGGGTCAGTCGCTGCCTGCCTGGGTGCCGGCCGCGGTGGGTTTCCTTTTAGGGGCCGTCTTCCTGCGACTGATCGACCGCATTCTACCGCACATTCATCCGCATTTCCCGTCAGGCGAGGCCGAGGGCCTCAAGACCACCTGGCACCGCTCCACGCTGCTGGTTCTGGCCATAACGCTGCACAATTTCCCGGAGGGCCTGGCCATTGGTGTGGCTTTCGGTGCCGTGGCAGCCAACCTGCCATCGGCAACTTTGGCCGGGGCGGTAGCTTTGGCGATAGGCATCGGGATACAAAATTTCCCGGAGGGCCTGGCCGTTTCGATGCCCCTGCGCCGCGAAGGGATATCACGTCGCAAAGCTTTCTGGTACGGGCAACTGTCGGGGGTCGTCGAGCCGGTCGCGGGTGTTATCGGCGCCAGTATGGTTCTCCTGGCTCGTCCCATCCTTCCCTACGCTCTGGCCTTCGCCGCAGGAGCCATGATTTTCGTGGTGATAGAAGAGTTGGTTCCGGAGTCGCAGACCGGTGGCCATTCACATGCCGCCACTACCGGGGCCATTCTGGGTTTTGTGGTGATGATGATCCTCGACGTGGCGTTGGGGTAGTGTGGGCGTCCCTTGTCCGCCAGGAGGTACCACTTCAAAGCTGTGGGGCACGTGGTAGTCAATGTCAGGCCCACAGGGGGCCTGACCTACGGGACTACTGCAATCAGCTTTTCGCTCCACAACGAGGTTACAACATCCATCTGATTATTTTGGGATTTACTTGTTTCCTCACCTAATTCTTTCATCACCTTTTTCCATAGCTTTGTCTTATTTTTAATTTGTGATTTATCTTTTTGAAGTATTCTTACAGCTTCAATGGCATATGCTTTGTTCTTCTCCCCAGCATCATACTCACCTGAATCTACTCCATCGATCATCCCTCCTTCGCAGAGACCAAGAAATACACTCCGCGGACACGGCTTTTTCTGACTCGATTCTGAAGCAGTAGATTTGCGGATAGCCTTCTTCCACGCATCTTGTGGGGTTGTTTTCTGACCTGCAACCAACCCTGCTGCTTTAATAGCAGCTTTTCCATACTGTCCCATCGATCTATCTCCTCTTTAGGTCAAGATTATTTCGAGCACTTTCTGTCCGATTTAGCGTGAGAAGAACTCAAACTACTTATCGGAATTGACAGGATCAGTAAAATGAAAATGGTAGCATTTGTGCAATGTTCGAACAGGTTACGTGATTCAGATGAATCCGCTACCATGTTCCGACACAAGGCTCCAGTATTTAAGACTGGTTTGCCGCCATGCGCAGAGCAATGGAATCACCGATATTCAATATATCCTGGTAGTCTTTTTGAAGATAACACACTCACAATTCTTGACTGCGGGAGTTCGCACCGATTCCCGACGGTAAGTACCAACCGACCGCAGACCCTGAGCCGCATGTAATAGTCAACGCTTCTCCTTGTGCGAAAAGGAGCAATCGGAATCTTCACTATTTGAGGCAGGATTCTCTTGATTGTTGGTTTGCAGACAGTATCTTGGCATAATGTTCGGTGCAAGGTTCCCTGAATGTAGGACGCTTCAGGGAATCGGCATTCTTGAGCAACGGAGGATTGGATAATGCCGGAAATCAGCCTGGGACGAAAGGTAAACATTGCCGGGCGAACGCTGAAAAATATCGCACTGGGCAGACCGATAAGCGTCTCTTTTGAAATAACCTACAATTGCAACGCCAAATGCAAGCATTGCGATCTTGGCGATTATGTTAAAGAGCCCCGCCTGGGTCCGGAGGTGTTCGCCGATCGCTTTGAAGAATTGCGCCCGGTCGTAGCACAGATATCGGGCGGCGAACCTATGTTGCGGAAAGACCTGACTGACATTGTCCGCAGCATGAAGGATCGTGATCCGGTGGCGGTTTTCGTCCTGACCACCAATGCCCAGACTCTGAATGAGGAAAGATATTTAAAGCTCCGTGATGCAGGGATTGATCAGTTTTGCCTTTCCCTGGATTATCCTGATGAACGGCAGAATGAGTTTCGAAGTCTCAAGCGTAATTTCGAGCATATATCTCAATTGGCGCCAAGGCTGGCTCAATACGGCAACAAGGATCTGATCATGGCCTGTGTGGTGCAAAGCGACAATTTTCGTGACTTGCCCCGCATTGCGGAACTGGCCAGAGAGTGGGGCGTGGCTGTTAATTTCAGCACCTATAATTCCCTGCGCACGGGGAATAAAGACTATCTGATTAGTTCGCCGGAGGATCTGGCGGAACTTGAGCAGATTGTTAACCGATTGCTGGAGATGCAAAGCGACGGCTATGCTATTCTCTCTTCCGAGTGGACCCTCCGGCAAATGATTCGATTTTTCCGGGATGGCCGTCAGCCCAATTGTATGGCGGGGAAGCGATTCCTGATTGTCAACCCCTGGGGTAAACTCACACCATGCGGAATGTTTCGTGATATGTATGACTCACAGAAGGAACTGGTCAGGGCATTTGCGAACCACAACGACTGCGACAAATGCTATACGTCTATCCGGGTCAACTCGGAAAAATCACTTCCCCGGATGCTTGTCGATGCTCTGAGAGTAGTTCGCCAGAAGCAGCACGAAATCCCTCGAGAAAACGTCACCGGTAAAAGCGGTAAACTGGAACCCGTCGATAAGACACATGAATAGGAATCCAGGACAGGTGTATCACGCCAAGCGACCAGAGGACTGGTATAGAACACCGCCCTGAGCACTCTGGGCACCTAACGTAAAATCAGGGTCTTGGTTGAACATTAGTGTCAGCCTCAGCAGGCTGCTCCCAAACTCGGAACAGAAGGCAAAACAGCAACTGCCTTCCATCATAGGTTTTCTCTGAGCGCTTACGCCATCCCACCTCTGCCTGAAGGCTCCCTCAGCACAACTTAGCTGCAATAGCAGGCTGTTGAAAAAACGTTCTTTGATACTTGGAAGCAGCCGGATTCGTCATGCCCGCGAACGCGGGCATAACCAACCTCTCTGTCATACCCGCGAACGGGCCTGTTGAAAAAGCCACAGTAGCCGGCCACCGAAGCATTGATGCTGGTGCTGCCAGGCGTCTCTGCCTGGCAGTAGCACGAATCCATAGAGGCGTCGGGCAGGGACACCCGACGCCACCCCTTGGAGTACGTTTTTCAACAAGCCCGAACGCGGGTATCCAGGAAGTCATTGATACCAGTGGATTCCCGCTTCCGAGGGGAATGGCCGATAAGGGGGAAACACTTCCTGTTTTACATTCTGTTCCGAGTTATGGAGCAACCTGATAGTATCCTTGCGTTTCCGTAAGTCGTCACTTGAAAGAGGTCGTGTCACCCGGTCGAGTCTGGTTTATCTTTTACTTCCCAATCTCTTCTTTGTCAAAGTTCTTGAACTCGAAGAGGATCATGCACGTCTGAAGTGAAACGTCAGTCTTTCTCTCCCTTGAGCCAGTCGGACATCTCTTCGTTGATCTGATCCTCGGATTTCTCCTTGAGGATTTCCTTCCAGTCAGCGCCGAGGAAACGGTTCAGGCATCGCATCTTGTCCTCCCGTCCCTTAGGTCCCCGTTCCTGCATCATTTTGCGGTAGACAGCCGCGTACCGGGCAATCCTGTTCCAGCGTTCCGGGAAAATGTCGTCAAGAATCAGGCGCAGGTATCCTGTTAGGAAGGGCGCCTTGCCATCGGTCGACACCGCCACCGTAAGGCAATCTCGCCGGATGACCTCCGGGAACACGAAATCACACAGGGCAGAGTTGTTGACCACGTTCACCGGAACACGGGCGCCTGTGGCATCCTGATAGACCTGCTTGTTGACAGCGTGATCGGGACTGGCCGACACTACCAGGCCGTAGTCGGCAGCTTCCGCTGACTGGTACTCCCGCTGTATCAGCGTCAGCTTGTTGCTTTCGGCATAGCGGCGTATTTTCTCGACAGGTTCGGGGGTGATCACGGTGATCTTAGTGTCGTATTCCAACAAGGTGTCGATCTTCCGCAGGGCAACTTTGCCGCCGCCGACAACAAGGCAGTTTCGCCCGGTCAACGATATACCGATCGGCAGGTATTTGTTTGCCATATCTTTCTACTCCGATCCACTCATAAGATTCTGAGCCCTGAGCTTTACTTGCGCCGACCTCCGGACCAGGCTGTCTGCACCCTCGGTGACGGCCTGCCACGGTTCCGCCGCCGATAACGTGCGCATCGCCGAAGCCGGCTTGTTTCAACATCAGGGTGGCCTGGTATGACCTGAATCCCCTGCCACAGAGTATGATTGTCTTCTTCGACAGGCGAAGTTCACCCAGTCTTTCACGCAGATCGTCGAGCGGGATGTTTACTACCCGACATTTCGGCCAATCGGCCACCGGTTCGCAGTCGAGCTGTCGCATTCGCGCACATCAAGCCAGAAGACGTCAGCATCTTCCACCTCCAGGCTGTCGCCTACCCCCTGATTGCTGCCTTTACCAAACTCAGCCGACTCCCGAAGATCGTTAAATCTTTCACAAAGTTCGGCCGCCTTTAGTTTTTGAAGATATGCGCTTATGGCCACCAGTCAATTGTTATTTTGTGACACAGTCATTTTTTTACCCTCGTGCGCATACGTTCTCGGCGTTCGCGGTTCCCCCGAAACACAAAACGCCACCGGTGGTTTGGACAGGCCGGTTACCTTGCAGGCGCCCATGGCCGGATCGGACGGGAACAACTCATGTACTTTCTTGAGCGTGAAGCCGGTCTCTTTGCAGAACTTGCGGATCATCGGGGCAATCCCGAACTTCAGGTAGTAGTCGCGAAGGTAGTGGGCCAGCTTCCAGTGTTCCTTGGTCAAATCGTCCACAGCCTCGGTAGTGGCGAAGGCATTGGCGACCTCCTCGTTCTACAACTCAGATTCCTGCATGAATCCGTCTTCATCGACCTCGATGACCTCAATGCTTACGTCACCGTGCGTAAAGGTGGCCATTACAAAACCTCCATAACGGTATGGGTGAGGTCTATCTGGCTGACGACACCAAGTTCAAGCGTAAGATCGCTCTCAAGTTTCTCCAGTTGCATTTGTACCAGAACGAGGACTGTTGCAGGCGTTTCACATGTGAGGAATACAAGACGCCGCAATATCAATTTTCTCTATATTTACCAATAGATTTTTTTGGAATACTTCTGCAATTTCAATCTTGACAATCGTTTATAATGACACAATTTTTTGCGCTTTATGTCGTTACAAAAAGGACAGTGTGATTGCATTAGGTAGAAGACAGGTAGATATTGGTTCACTAATCAATAAGGAGAGGCGATGGTAAAGTAAATGGTGGTTTTTTGTGGGTCGTAAGAGCCTCAGAAGGCGTTTCCCCGTTCATGTCGGGTGTCCCAGGCCATGGAAATGGAACTGATGTTGCTCTTCACCAGGAATGGGTTGAGTATTATCCGCAAGGGAGATGCCGAGCAGACCATGCTTGAAGGCGCCCCGAAAACACTGCCGGAATTCATTGATGCCGTCCGTGAGGGCGACACCAAGTACGTGGACTGCTCAGCGGCCTTTTCGATCGTCCGTCGGAAAGAAGAGAATCTGATCGAGGGCGTCGAAGGCGGCGGGGCAGCGATATTTGAGGATGAGACGGAAGGTACGGACATTGTATTGACGTTCTGCTGACGATTCTGAGCGAGTTTGTGGCCGTCCGGCCACATCAGCAATCATAGCTGCAGGTTTTTGACCAGCGGCAAACAAGGCAGACAAATGAAAGATGATTTTTCTGTACGTAATTCGTATAGATCGTCAGAGAAAGAGGTTCTAATTGTTAAATCTTAAAATAGATGGAGGAAGAAGATGAGAAAGCTCATTTCAACATTGATGTTTGTTGTGTGTCTTGTCTGCTTCATGGCCAATGCCCAAGCGGCAAAGATCACCATTTCAGATGATGCTTTCCTCGATATCCACGGGTATGTACAAACTTGGATGTATATGCCGGTGGACCATGAGGGGAAAGACGCCTCAATCATTACTGACTTTTACTTGAAGCGTGCCCGACTTCTGTTTGGCGGTCAGATAACTCCGGATGTCATGTTTTTTATCGGTACCCTGAACGGGAATATGGGTAAAGACGGAGACATGAGTCCACGCACACTGATTGCAGATGCGTGGGTGGAATATAATGTTTCTGATTACATGAAGATTAATGCCGGTTTGCTGAAACTGCCGTTTTCGAGACACATGCAACAATCAGGTGCAAAACTGCACGGACTTGACTTCCACGGCTCATTTCTAGCAAGATCCGGAGTAGCAATAGGCCACAGGGATATGGGTGTCATGGTAAGAGGGCTTCTGTCAGAAAAAAAGATAGATTATCGCTTCGCTATCGTGGATGGTGTCGAGTATGATAAGGTAATAATTCCGGGTGATACCACTGTAGTTCCTCCCATACCGGACTCAGCTATCGTAACAAACAAAGACGACATGCCACGCTTTGTTGGCCGCATTGGCTACAATGTCTATGATCCGGAACCTAGCTACTTCTGGGCAGGCACATACCTTGGAAAAAAGAAGGTACTATCATTTGGTGCAAGTTTTGACCTCCAGCCTGGTGTAGGCGGTGATGCGGGTGATGAGCTTTTCTATGCCTTTGCCATTGATGCTTTTGCCGATATTCCCATGGAGGAAAATGGCATTGTGGGTACCCTGAATGCCTACATTTTTGGCCCTGGCGGTACACTTCCTGAGGGAACCGGTGTGTGGGGTGACTTTGGGTACCGCATCAAGAAAATAGAACCCCTTGTTGCGTTTGAATTGTATTCCCCGAAAACAGGCGATGCGGGCAAACGTCAGGAAATTCTGGGCGGTGTAAACTGGTGGATAGAGGGACATAATACCAACGTCAAGTTTCAGCTCGGCGCTCAAAAACTGAACGGGGTTGGTGAGTGGACAAAAACAGCAATTGTCCAGAGCCAGTTGTTTTTCTAATAGGGGAAATGAGGCTCGGTAGGTTTTTGAAAAACTCGAAACAGAATACAAAACAATAATTGTCATCCATTACAGGTCATTTCTTAGCGTAAGCGGGAATCCGATCAAAGCAATGGTTTGTGTTGAGCCGTCAGTCATCTTTGCCTGACGGCTTTCCTTGTCACAAGCAATCGTTGGCCTGCGGTAACAGGACTGACGGCGAATCAAGAAGGTCGCAAGTCCAACAACAAGAGCGGCATGATTTACATGGATACACCTTCTGTCTTTTACACACTTATAAAGATATTACCTCTGTAGAAGGTTGGTGTTGACATGAATGCGATCATCGGATATATTGGCCCTCCTATTATTCAAAGATAGAGGTGAACTACATATGAGTACTGTTCAAGTCAAACCCACCCCGGTTCAGGATCAGGTGACGTTCATCAGTTCCTCAATCGGAAAGAAGATCTTACACGCTGTAACCGGCCTTTTCATGACCGTCTTCGTGGTAGGGCATATGGTCGGCAATCTCCAGATCTTCATCGGTCAGGACCAGTTGAACGCATACGCACAGGCGCTAAAAGACCTGCCGGCTCTGACCTGGTCGGTCCGCGTTATAATGCTTGTCTGTCTGGTGATTCACGTCTGGCGCGGCATCCAGCTCTATTTCGAGAACTGGTTCTCGCGGCCGATTCGTTACGTCGTTAACTCCACCGTTCAGGCATCGCTGGCTTCGCGCACGATGATTTTCACGGGCGCCGGGATTTTCCTCTACATAGTCTACCACCTTCTCCACTACACTTTCATCGTTACGAACCCGCAATACGCGAATCTCCATGACTCTCTGGGGCGGCACGACGTTTACTCGATGGTTATACTTGGCTACCAGAATGGGTTGATATCAGCTGTCTATTTCGTGGCGCTCTTATGCCTGTGCTATCATTTGACCCATGCCATTCCTTCGCTCTTCCAGACTCTGGGGCTCAACAATGAGAAAACCAAACCCAAGTTCAAGGTTCTGGGATGGCTCGTGGCTATAGCGATATTCGTCGGGTACTCCGCTATACCGGCTGCAGTCCTGTTGAAAATCATCATGCTACCGGAAGGGGTGTACTGATATGAAGCTTGAGTCGAAGGTCCCAGCCGGTCCACTCGCCGAGAAATGGGACAAACACCGCTTCGAGATGAAGCTGGTCAACCCATCCAACAAGCGCAAATACAGTGCTATCGTAGTGGGTACCGGCCTGGCCGGCGCATCGGCGGCCGCCTCCATGGCCGAACTTGGCTACAATGTCAAGGCTTTCTGTTTCCAGGATAGTGCCCGACGGGCGCACTCCATCGGCGCGCAGGGGGGCATTAACGCAGCCAAGAACTACCAGAACGACGGCGATTCCATCTGGCGCTTGTTCTTCGATACCATCAAGGGGGGTGATTTCCGCTCGCGAGAAGCCAACACATACCGTCTGGCGCAGGTGTCGGTCAATATCATCGACCAGTGCGTAGCGCAGGGGGTGCCGTTTGCGCGTGAATACGGCGGCACGCTGGCTAATCGCTCCTTTGGAGGCGCTCAGGTATCGCGCACTTTCTACGCTCGTGGGCAGACCGGACAGCAGTTGTTGCTGGGTGCTTACTCGGCACTCCAGCGCCAGATCGGCCTAGGGAAAGTGCAAATGTTTCCCCGCACGGAGATGCTTGATCTCGTACTTATTGACGGTCACGCCAAGGGGATTGTTGTACGCGACCTCGTGACAGGCGAAATCAGCTCGCACGCTGCTGATGCCGTCGTGCTGGGCACCGGCGGATATGGGCGCGTGTTCAACCTTTCTACGATGGGTCTGGGATGCAACGTCACTGCTGTCTATCGGGCCTATAAGAGAGGAGCACTCTTTGCCAACCCAAGTTTTACGCAGATACATCCTACATGCATTCCGCACACGGGAGATTATCAGTCCAAGCTTACCCTGATGTCCGAATCGTTGCGCAACGACGGCCGTATCTGGGTGCCCAAGAACAAGAACGACAAGCGCCCACCCGGGGAAATCCCCGAAGAAGAACGCGATTACTATCTGGAACGAAAATATCCCAGTTTCGGCAACCTTGCCCCCCGCGACATTTCATCGCGCTCCGCCAAGGAGGTCTGCGATGAAGGACGCGGAGTCGGCCCTTCCGGATATAGTGTGTACCTGGACTTCGCCGAAGCCATTGAGCGCTTGGGCCAAGAGGTGATTACCGAACGATACGGAAACCTCTTTGAGATGTACCACCTCATCACCGACGAAGACCCCTATAAGGTCCCAATGCGCATATACCCGGCCACTCATTACACTATGGGCGGCCTCTGGGTCGATTATAATCTGATGAGCAATATCCCCGGCCTCCATGTTATCGGCGAGGCCAATTTCTCTGATCACGGCGCCAACCGCCTGGGAGCCTCGGCTTTGATGCAAGGGTTAGCAGACGGTTATTTCATCCTGCCGTATACGATCGGCGATTACTTCGCACGTGTAGGGGCACAGGGTATCTCTACCGACCGCCCTGAGTTTCGCGAGGCTGAAGAAGCTGTCGCATCGCGCGCAAAGAAGCTGCTATCGGTCAACGGTGACCGGACGGTGGATTCGTTCCACAAAGCACTAGGTGAAATCATGTGGGAGAAAGCGGGCATGGCTCGCAACGAAACCGACCTGAAAAAAGCGCTCAAACAGATTACGGCTCTGAGGGAAGAATTCTGGCAGAATGTCAAGCTTGTTGGAAGCAATAACGAAATGAACCAGACTCTGGAGAAAGCGTGCCGCGTGTCTGATTTCCTCGAGTTCGCCGAGATCTTTTGCTATGACGCCCTCAATCGCGAAGAGTCCTGCGGCGCTCACTTCCGCGAGGAGTATCAGACTGAAGATGGAGAAGCCCTGCGCAACGACGAGAAGTTCACATACGTCGCTGCCTGGGAATACAAGGGTGATGACGTCAAACCGGAACTGCATAAGGAGGAGCTCAAGTTTGAGAACGTTGAGCTATCAACAAGGAGCTACAAGTAATGAATCTAACACTGCGCGTTTGGCGTCAGAAGAATACCCAGGCTAAAGGCCGGTTGGAAACCTACCAAGCGAATGATATCAACGAAGATATGTCGTTGCTGGAAATGCTTGATGTGGTAAACGAGGATTTGATCAAGAATGGCATTGAGCCGATTCATTTCGACCATGACTGCCGCGAGGGAATTTGTGGTGCTTGTTCGCTGGTGATAAACGGCATTCCCCACGGCGGGAAGAAGGGCTGCACTACCTGTGAGCTTCGTATGCGCAATTTCAAGAATGGCGATAGCATTACGATTGAGCCTTTCCGCGCCAAAGCCTTTCCGGTCATCAGGGACCTGATGGTCGACCGCTCTGCCTTGTGTCGGATCATGCAGGCGGGGGGATTTGTTTCCGTTAACACAGGAGGCACTCCCGATGCGAATGCCATCCCTATTCATAAGGACGTTGCCGAAACAGCCATGGACGCCGCCGCCTGCATCGGCTGCGGCGCCTGCGTGGCAGCTTGCAAGAATGCCTCGGCTATGCTCTTTGTTTCAGCCAAAGTGGGACACCTTGCTACTCTCCCACAAGGAAAAGTGGAGGCACGAGAGCGGGTCAGAAAAATGGTGGCCCAGATGGATACGGAGGGCTTCGGCAATTGCACTAATTACTATGAATGCGAGGCGGTCTGCCCCAAGGAAATCAGCATCAAGTTCATTGCCAAGCTGAACCGGGAACGTATGAAGGCGGTGGTTGCGAGATAGACGCAGATCTCCTTGTTCGGCACCCGCAGGCGCGGAATCATCGGAGACTCTATCTTCAAAGCCGGCTGGTTATGCCCTTGATAAGGAGCGAAGTGATTACCAGCGGGGTATATTCTCTCCTTCCCACGTTCTGATCAACGGCACACGCCGGGTTGTCCCCATTATCACGTTATACGGCACTGTTAAGAACTGAAAACCTCCACCGAGAGCCCCCAACCGCTTGAAATTCATCACGGCTGCGATCAAGAGACACTGAAACGACATTTTAGCCGGACAACGACAGGTCACGACTGACGCCCGATACTTCCGACGCTCGCAACGACCAGCAACAGATTCCAGCGTCGCATCCTGAATCGAGGCCGAGAGAACGACCGGCCGGGGACGCTTCTCCCCCGCTCCAGCCTGCTCGTGCGCCTTCGGACACACCGGGAGGTTGTGCCGGTGGCAGTCGGCATCAGGGTGAGCACAGGCAGGCGAGCTATATTGTTGACTTTTGAGCGCCAATCTTCTAACTTGCCGCCTGATTATGGGTTCATCTCTCAGCGCCGAAAGAGCCGTGGTCGACATCGGCCGCCGGCTTCACGAACGCGGCATGGTAGCAGGGACAGACGGCAATGTTTCGGTCCGCCTGGATGATGATCGAATTATGGTGACGCCGTCGGGTCTCGCCAAAGGGCGACTTGCCGACAACGACATGGTCATCGTTGACGTCAACGGCAAGCTCCTGCAGGGCAACGGCAGTCCGTCATCGGAAGTGGCTATGCATCTTTGCGTCTACCGGTCAAGGCCGGAAATCAGGGCTTGCGTTCACTCGCACGCGCCGTATGCGACGGCCTTCGCCGTCGCGGGTATTCAACCGGGAGACGATGTTCTGCCGGAGGTGGTCGTTGCCGTGGGCCGGGTTCCGCTGACGGAGTATGCTCCGCCCGGTACCGAGGCGGTGCGTCGATCGATCGAGCCCCACCTTGAATCCTGCAACGCCATGCTGATGCGCAATCATGGCCTGCTGACTATCGGACGATCGCTTGAGGAGGCCTACTGCCGACATGAATTGGTTGAGCATTACCTGAAGATACTGTTCCTGGCACGCCAATTGGGCAACGTCGAGGCCATTCCCTCTGATGATTTCGAACGTCTGGAGAACATCCGGCGAAAACTCGACGAAGTCCGGAACGAGAAAACCTGAAGCGGATATCACATGCCGGTCAAAAAGGTAATTGTGGAGAAAGCCAATCGGCTCTATCAGCTTCCGCCCGAGATCCAATCGTTTGTTCGACCCAGCGGCAGGAGACCGCTGACCAGGAGAACGGGAGTCTGCGACCTGGCCACCTTCCGGTGGCCGGTGGACGGTGACACCGCAAAGCAATCCCAGGTGGCACAATTCCCCCCCGCAAGTAAAGAGAGCCTGAGCCGACTCAAGCAGGAACTGGCGCTGTGGTATGCGGCTGCTCACAGGGTAAAATTGAATCCTGCCCGCGAGGTACACATCGGCGGCTCAATCACCACCCTGGTTTTCAACTTAGCCCTGGCTTTCATCGACAATGGCGACATCGCCTTCGTCCCCGATCTCGGTCTTCCTCTTTACCGCAAAGTCATCACCGCTTGTGGCGGGGAGTCGATCGGGTATTCGTTGCGGAGGCGGGACGACTGGCGGCCGGGCTTTGAGCGAGTCGGCACCCGCCTGGGCAGGGTGGCCAAGATGCTTTTTCTCAATTCCCCCCACAATCCCACCGGGGCTGCACTGACTGAAAAGGAGTTAACTGACCTGGTATGGCTGGCCGGGCGGGAGAATATCATGATCGCCAACGACGCCGCCTATCAGACGGTGTCGGAACACCAGGCTGTCTCCCTGTTGTCAACAACAGGCGGCAAGAAGGTGGGTGTGGAGGTTGGGTCGTTTTCCTATCATTTCGGGTTACCGTCCCTGCCCTTTGGCTTCGTGGTAGGGAACGCCGAGATGATCGCCGGACTTCAACTGGCTTCGCAATTCACACCGGCTTTCATACCGGAAGCCTGGATAGAGATGGCACTGGCGGCTTTACGCCAGTATCCCGGCGAGGGAATCCGCGCAGCCCGTCGACGTATAGGCCAGAGCCGCGCTGAAGCCAACAAAACGATGGAACTCCTGGATCTGGAGAAAGCCGGGCAGGACGCCGTGCCTTTTGTGTGGACCAGGATCGAGCGGCGCAGCCCGGCGACGGGTGAGGCCGGCAGGTTGTATCGGCGCGGACGCATCCTGGTTACACCCGGAACGGCATTCGGGGAGAGCGGCGAAGGATACCTGAGATTCTCACTCACGGCACCGCCGGAATCCTACCGCGATGCCTGCGATCGCGTCAAGCGCGGGGGTCGCATGGTCAGACTGAGGAAGCGCAAATGAAGGATATCATCCGTCTTGTGGGAATGTCGTTCTACGGTTACCACGGTGTGACCGCCGCCGAGCGCGAAACCGGCCGCGTGTTTGAGGTCGATTGCGAGTTGGAAGTGGACCTGGCCGATGCCGGGAAATCGGACCGGCTCACGGACACGGTGGACTATTCCAGGGCCTACACTATCGTCAAGGAGACGGTCGAGGGAAAAGCGTTCTCTCTGCTGGAGGGCCTGGCCGCTGAGATAACCGCCCGGCTCCTGGAGCAGTTGCCGGTATACCGGGTTACCCTGAGGGTGCGCAAACTTAATCCTCCCCTCGCGGGTCAGGTCAGGCACATCGAAGTGGAACTGACCCGGCTGCAGGGTGACACGTCGAAACTGATTGATATATAGCCGGAGAGGAGAATCATGGCAGAGACGGTGGCGATACTTATGGGCTCCAATATGGGAGACCGCGAAAAGAACCTGGCCGGCGCCCTGACCAGGCTGGAGACTGTCGAGGGTCTGGAGATAGTGGCCACATCCGGAGTTTACCTGAGCGAGGCCACGGACCTGGGCGATCAGGCGCCGGCGGTTATGAACCAGGTGGTTATGGCCGATTATCGCTTCTCCCCCGCCGAACTGCTTAACGCTCTTGAGTTGATCGAGAAGAACCTGGGTCGCACCGGAAAAGGGAAGAAACTGCCTCGCACCATCGACCTGGATATTCTGTTGTTCGGCCGCCAGATCGTCGAGACTGAGAGGTTGTCCATACCGCACCGCGAATTGCTGAATCGACCCTTTGCGATGGTGCCCCTCCTTCAGATCGAACCGGATATCAAACACCCCGTAACCGGAACGCCCGTGGCTGAGTCCCTGAGCGAGGAGGACGCCCACGAAGTAATGCTGTACAAGGATCATGTTGCAGGAAACCTCTAAACCCAACTACATCGCCGTCGAGGGTGTTATCGGCGTCGGCAAGACCACTTTCTCCGGCATGTTGGCCGAGCGGCTGAGCGCCGAGTTGCTGAACGAAGAGGTCTTCGAGAACCCCTTCCTGGTGGACTTCTACCGCAACCGCAAGCGTCACGCCTTCCAATGCCAGATATATTTCCTGCTGTCGCGGTTTCAGCAGCAACAACAACTCATGGTACGCGACCTGTTTGCGCAACGTATCGTGGCCGACTACCTGTTCGCCAAGGATGCCATCTTTGCCTCCATCAATCTTTCGGAACGGGAACTGGCGCTGTATGACAGGATCGCCCCGATTCTCTCGCGTGACATCCCCAGGCCCGATCTCGTCATCTACCTGCAGGCCTCCACGCAGGTGCTCATGCAGCGTATCCGCAAACGCAACTTCACCTTTGAAAAGCCGATAGACCCTGACTACGTGGACGTGCTCAATAAGGCCTACGACTACTGTTTCTTCAACTACAGCGAAACGCCTTTGCTCGTCGTAAAGACGGACGATATCGATTTCGTCAACAACCCGGAGCATTTCGACGATCTGATCGAACAGATCGGCAAACCGATAACGGGAAAGAAGTACTACGTGCCGGTCGGCGACCTGGCCCTTCAGTAAACAACCATGACATACCTCAACGACAGAAAAAAGATCACCGTTCAGACCATTATCAGGAAAAAGGCCAAAGGGGAACCGATTGCGGTCCTGACAGCCTACGACTTCTTCATCGCCCGCCTGCTCGACCGGGCCGGAATCGACGTGATTCTCGTGGGGGACTCGGCCAGCAATGTCGTTCATGGCCACGACTCGACACTGCCGATCAGCATGGACGTAATGGTCGCCCACACGGCCGCCGTCGCGCGCGGAACCGAGAAGGCGCTGATCGTGGCCGATATGCCGTTTCTCTCGTTCCAGCCGTCAATCGAGACGGCGGTGCTCAACGCCGGCCGTTTCCTCAAGGAAGGATTGGCTCACGCCGTGAAGATCGAGGGCGGCATTGAAATGGCGGCCACGATCAAGCGGGTTATCGAATGCGGTATCCCGGTCATGGGGCACATCGGACTTACGCCGCAGTCTATCCATCGCTTTGGAGGACCAAAAGTGCAGGGCCGCCGGGAGAAGTCCCGTGCTTACCTGATGGAATCGGCGCTGGCTCTTGAGGAGGTCGGCTGTTTCTCGATGGTCCTGGAGTTGATCGAGACCAAAGCGGCCGGTGAGATCACGTCGGCCCTTAAGACGGCGGCCACGATCGGGATCGGCGCCGGACGAAACTGCGACGGCCAGGTACTGGTTATCAACGACATCCTTGGCTTGCGCGAGGAAGGGTTCAAACCGAAGTTCCTGCGCCAGTATGCCGACCTGCCTCCCGTCATCTCCACGGCGATAGGGGAGTTTATCAGCGATGTTAGAAGTGGCGCCTACCCGGGCGACGATGAATCATATTCCAACAACGACTGACATCACCGCGAAATCACCAACCACAGGAGGATAGTATGCCTTGCCAGTCCAGAAGCCGGGCGGCCCGCGCCGCTATCTTGATCTTTGCTGCGGTGGTTGCATCGGCAGCGACCGCGGCCGACAATGGGAGTTGGAAGAGATCCCTGTCCGTTGATCTGACCACAACGCAGACCTCATACTCCGACTCATGGGTAGGAGGCGAAGCCGGCTCGGTCAACTGGGTCAGCAATCTCAACGGTCATGCCCAAAGGCAGTTTCTGCCGTGGTTCAATCTCAAGACCGCGCTCAAGCTCTCTTTCGGCCAGACGTTGAACCAGGACGCCGAAACGCGAAGCTGGAGCAAGCCGTCCAAGTCCACCGACCTGATCGACTGGGAAAACGTCGTTAGGTTCACGGTGCAGGCGTTTGTTGATCCCTACGCCGCTCTCCGGATAGAGACACAGTTCCTTGACGCTTCCAACCCGGCTAAGAAGCTCTACTTCACGCCCGTCAGGTTGACTGAGTCGGTCGGTATTGCCAGGAAACTCTACGAGAAAGACAAAAGCTTCATCACCAGCCGCCTGGGTCTGGGTCTGCGCCAGACCTTGAAGAAGGCCGTCGACATTGATCTTAAGACGCTTGACTCTACTTTTATTGATGGCGGCTTTGAGTCGGTCACCGACGTTGAACTCATCTTCAGCACGCAGTTGCGCTACACCGGGAAACTGACGCTCTACAAAGCCGTGTATTTCTCGGAGAAGGATGCGGTCAGGGATACGCCGTCCGCGGACTACTGGAAAGCGGTCGACATCAACTGGGAGAATATCATCAGCGCCTCGCTTACCGATCTCGTCACGGTGAATTTCTACAGCCAGTTGCTGTTCGACAAGCAGGTCAGCCAGAAAGGCCGGGTCAAGCAGACATTGGCTATCGGGTTGGTGTACAAGATGATTTAGGAGGGAAATGCGCCTCTGCCGCCGCCTACACCAACAGTCCGTAGATCCGTAGGATGGGTTCCGCTTCGGACCCGCCTTTGTTGGCAGGTTTGAAGACAAACCTGCTCTACTATTGCTGAAACCGAATATGACCACAGGTTTGCCACCGCCAAGTCCCAACACCCGTCAGCGTCCAGATCGGCAGGCCAAATCGAGTACGGATTACTGCCGACGTCATACACGGCAAAGGCGCTGTCGATATACAGCGAGTCACAGGCCTCGCCGGTCGCGTCCATGCTGAGCTGGGAGTTCACAACAGCCAGATAACTGCTGTTATCACCGCCCAGACGCGCTGCGCGCACACATACCGACTCGCACCTTTCGAATCGCTCGACCTACTTTACGCGCCCTCCCTGATTGCGCCCCTCAGGTCGCCAGCTTCTTGGCAATCTTGGCGACGTGCTCACCCTGGAAACGCGCACCTGCCAACTCGTTCTCACTGGGGACGCGACTTCCATCACCACCGGCAATGGTAGAAGCGCCATAGGGGGAACAGCCGCTGATCTCTTCCATTGTCATTTGTCCCTGGAATGTGTATGGCAGGCCGATGATAACCATCCCATGATGAAGCAGCGTGATGTGGAAGCTGAGGATCGTCGATTCCTGACCTCCATGCTGGGTGTTCGTGCTGGTGAAAACGCTCCCCACCTTTCCAACCAGAGCACTGCTCATCCAAAGCTGTCCGGTCGCATCAAGGAACTGCCGCATTTGCCCGCACATGTTCCCAAATCTTGTGGGGGTGCCGAAGATGATCGCATCGGCTTCACTCAGGTGGTCTATTTCGCAGATTGGCACCTGAGCCTGCTGCTTCTGTGCTTCTACAGCGCCCATCTTCTCCAAAACCGCCTCAGGCAGCGTCTCCGGAACGCGCCGCAGTTGAACGTCAATGCCTGCGACCGACCGAACTCCTTCCTCCACCGCCTGTGCCAGTTGGTAGATGTGCCCATACATCGAATAATAAGCTACCACTACCTTCATAATGACCTCTTTTCTTTTGCGGGCCGAATGACGAGGTCACTTGCCCGAAACCGCGAAGCGGTTGAGGGTCAAGTGCACTGAAATGTTATGAATATTTTATCATCGGATACTATTCTTTCATGAGCTTGGACATGACAGAAACTCTGACAATATTTCCAAGTATCAAAACCACGACAAAGACGAGAGCAGCCATCTTGTAGTTGTGACCCAGAACATCCCAAATTGACATGTATTGGGAAATGAAGAAGTTAGCTGCTGTAAGCACTCCCAAAACGATGACAAGAAAAGAGAAACCACCATAGACCATAGGATTGACTCTTGGCACCGCAATATTGCGGTGCATACTAACGAGCCATGGAAGCGAGAATACCCATAGGCCTGTCGAATAGACAACTTGGAAGTAGGCCAGCACTGAGATGATTATCCCTGCGACTGACCCGAACATCCATATAAAAGCAACTAAATACAGAATAGCGAACAAATTCGCGAATAAGATAAAGCCAATTGAGTAAGGAAGCATTCCTTGCTCCCAAAAAGAACTCAAGTACCGATGAATGGTCAGCCCGATCAGAATCAGAACAATGATAGTGATGTTCATCATATCCTGTTCTTTTCTCTACTCATAACATCGTTTATACAGATCCGCATAACACCCAAATGCTGTACCGATTGCGGGATAAGACGCCTGTGAACAAGGTATCGTTTCGAGCATAAGCAACGAAGTCCCAGGCTGTTGCAACGAGATGCTGTCTTTATGGGGTGTCTTATATGAATAAGCATAATCCCTCCGTGAAAACCAGACAACCTCAAAGCCCGTCAAAGGGCCTGCGAAGCCAATCGTGTCATCCAGCACATAACGGATATTGTTACATAATAGGGGATAATCTTGCAAGCGATTTTCTCGGCCCGATGCACGCCCGTCTCGATGCATCATCAACTTGCTCCGGCGTGCCGGTCGCCGGAGCGTATTCAGCCTGACGACATTGTGGATTCCGGCGTCGGTTGACGAGGTTCGGCCGTCCTGGGGAGCGCTTCGTCGCAGGGAATGCCGTTTCTCTTTATGATCCGTGCCGGCGTGCCCGCTACGGAGCAGTTGGAAGGAATATCACGCATCACCACAAAAGCGTTGGCGCCGATTTTCACGTTGTCTCCAGCGGTAATCGGGCCCAGGAGAATGGCGCCCGTCCCTACGAAGACATTGTTTCCCAGGGTCGGGTGCCGTTTGCCCTGATGCTTGCCCGTGCCGCCCAGGGTAACGTTGTGAAAGAGAACGCAGTTGTCGCCGATTTCGGTTGTCTCCCCGATCACGACGCCGGCGCCGTGGTCGACAAAAAAACCCCCACCGATGGTGGCGCCGGGATGAATCTCAAGACCGGTGACAAAACGGCTGATCTGAGACAAGAGCCGGGGCAGGAAAGGAATCCCAAGCACCCAGAGCCAGTGAATGAAGCGGTGGAACGCTATTGCCTGGAAACCGGGATATATCAAGAACTCGATGTTCTTTGCCGCCGGATCGTTGCGGTAGATCGCCTTGATATCTCTGATGATACTCCACATAGGTACTCTCATCGGCGCAAATCGGATCGATATTAGCCGCTGGGAGCCGTTAGGGCTGTCGACAAATACCGCTCGCCGCTGTCGGCTACGATCGTCACCACCATCTTGCCCAATCCCAACTCTGCCGCCACCTGCAGAGCAGCCCAGACATTGGCGCCTGAGGAAATCCCGGCCAGGATTCCTTCCTCGGCGGCCAGTCGCCTGGCCGTATCAATGGCCTCCTCGTTTTTGACACGGATTACTTCGTCAACAACGGCCGGATGATAGTTATCCGGCTGAAACCCGGCCCCGATTCCCTGAATTGGATGCGGCCCCGGTTCACCGCCTGACAGCACCGGCGAAGCGTCCGGCTCAACCGCATAGACCCGGCATCCGTACTTGTCTCTGAGCGCCCGGCCCGCGCCGCTCACGGTGCCGCCGGTTCCGACTCCGCACACAAAGGCGTCCAGGTGGAGATCACCCAGGTCGTTGATGATCTCGACGGCGGTGACCCTCTCATGCACGCCCGGATTGGCCGGGTTGCTGAACTGGAATGGCTGGAAACAGCCGTCTTTCTCAGCCAACTCCGACGCCCTGGCAATAGCACCCTTCATACCCTCCGGGCCGGGAGTCAGGACAACCTCGGCTCCGTACATCCTGAGAATGGCGCGCCGTTCGATACTCATCGTCTCCGGCATGGTTATGATGCAGCGGTATCCCCCGGCCGCGGCCGCCATTGCCAGACCGATACCGGTATTCCCGGAGGAAGGCTCCACAATGGTCATCCCGGGGCGGAGCTTTCCCTCCCTTTCGGCAGTTTCGATCATGGCCACGCCGATTCGATCCTTGACCGAGCCACCGGGATTGAAACTCTCGATCTTGGCATACACCGAGGCGGCTCCGTCTGCGATCAGACGATTTATCCTGATCAACGGTGTTCGGCCGATAGCTTCCAGGATATTCTCGAATCTCACGCTGTCATCCTCAATAACATCGCAGTTAATCTGCTTGAACCACTCTGTCAATCATAATGTTCCCTTCCAAGAGACATGCATGGGACTTCGGTGGTTGTACCTCGTTATCATGTTTTGTCGGAATTCCGCGAGGTCATCTTAGGAATCGCGTCGGCCCGGCCCGCAGCCCTGCACGGCCAATAACGCAGTTCATTGACTCGCCGCCAACAGCTCCGCTGGCCCGACTGTGCCTATAGTTGTGGCGCATCGTATCTGGTGCCATGCTAATATGTTACGGCAGTATTGGGAAGTTATACTTTAGCGGTGGGAGCATAGCGCCTCTTACCTGGCGAGGGCGATACCATCGCCGGCAAAGTATTTCCTTCGGAAGAACAAGGCCACATTCACCAGTCCGATCAGAACCGGTACTTCTACTAACGGACCAATCACGGCGGCAAACGCGACGCCCGAGTTAATGCCGAATACGGCGATAGCGACGGCAATAGCCAGTTCGAAGTTGTTTGAGGCAGCCGTAAAACTGAGTGTCGCGGCTTTACGGTAATCAGCCTTGGCTTTCCTGCTCATATAGAAACTGATCAGGAACATGACCACGAAGTAGATGAGCAGGGGAATTGCGATGCGAACGACGGCCAGCGGGATTTTGACTATGAGTTCACCTTTCAACGAGAACATCACGAATATGGTAAACAGCAACGCTATGAGCGTAACGGGACTGATCCGGGGAACAAACTCACTGTGATACCACTCTTTCCCTTTTGCCTTAACAAGCACCAGGCGCGTCAACATGCCCGCGACAAAGGGAATCCCCAAATAGATGAACACACTCTCGGCAATCTGGCCGATCGTCACATCAACGACAGCGCCCTCAAGGCCGAGCAACGGCGGCAATTTGGTAACGAAAACCCATGCAAAGACGGAGTAGAACACCACTTGAAAGACGGAGTTGAAGGCGACCAGCCCGGCGGCATATTCGGGATCGCCGTCGGCAAGGTCGTTCCATACGATCACCATCGCAATGCAGCGCGCCAGCCCGATCATGATCAGGCCGACCATGTACTCGGGATAGTCGTGTAGGAACACGACCGCCAACGCAAACATCAGTATCGGGCCGATCAGCCAGTTTTGAACGAGACTGAGGATCAGGATTCGGTAATTGCGAAAGACCCTTCCCATCTCCTCATAGCGCACTTTTGCCAGGGGGGGATACATCATCAGTATGAGTCCGATTGCGATGGGCATATTGGTGGTGCCGACACTGAATTTGTCCCAGAATCCGGCAATAGACGGAGAGAGATATCCTGCCGCCACACCAACCGCCATGGCGGCAAATATCCAGACCGTCAGGTACCTGTCCAGGAATCCCAGTCGTTTGGCCACTGCCTGTTCAGCGCTCATGCGTTCTCCTGTTGCTCCGCAGCCCGCCGGTTTGCCGGCATCTTGTCATCACCCGAAATGATCAGAATGCGACTCCCTCGAGATCGAATCACCAGATTTGAATCCCGACCAAATAGGTCAGCACATAGTAAGCGCCGGCAAGTATGAATATCCCCCCCGTAATCCGGCGCGCCCATTTTTCAAACTGTGTCAGACGGTTGAAGAGGGCACCCACAAAACGCGCTCCCGAAGCGATGAGAGCAGCAAAAACCACCACCGGCAACGCCGTCCCGATACCATAGACGGTCGGCATCAGCACTCCCGACTCGTACTCGACAGCCAGAGGAATGAGGCTGCCGAAATACAGCGCCGCCGAGACCGGACAAAACGACAGCGCAAACAGCAGTCCCAGAACACCGGCTCCCCACAGACCGCGTTCTCCCACCCGTCGTTGCAGCCCCTGGCTGATACTCAAGCCGGGCAGACGGAACTGAAACAGACCAAGCAGGAACATCCCGACGACTATGAGCACCGGCCCCAGCGCCTTATTCATATACTGCTGAAGGAACATGGCGACTTCCGGTATGGAGAGAATGCTGGTCACAGTCAACATGCCCAGCCCGACGTACGTGAGGGTTCGGCCAATCGTGTATACGATGCCCGAGGCCAGGACCAATGACGGCCGATCAACCCGCTTACCAATAAAGGAGACAGCGGCAACATTCGTGGCCAACGGGCAGGGGCTGATCGACGTCAGAATCCCCAACCAGCAGGAGGAGCCAATGGCGAGCAGGAATGAATCCATATTTACTCTTTGCTCTTCTGATTCATGAAGGTGCGAATTTCCTCTTGAACGTAGGTGATGAATCGGTCCTTGTCTCCGACCAGTTGCCAGATCTTGTCGAGATTTTTCCAGGCGTCTTCCCTGCCGTTTCTTACCTGAGACAGAATCACAGCCTTGGTATACAGCTTATAGTCTCCGATGAAGTGCTTGTCGTCTTTCTCATCAAAGTTGACCACCTGCCATACTAAGGCGCTGTCCTTCAACTCCTTCTCGAAACCTGCCTCTACCGCCTCCAGGGAATAGGCCTCAAGCTTACGACAGGTCACACAACGGCGATCGCCGTGGAAATAGTAGACTACAAACCTGTCGTCCCTGTCGGTTTCATCCGCTTTCTGCGATGTGTCAACAGCCGCACTATCTACGACTGTCTCCGTCGGGTCGTCTTGTGCCAAAAGAGAAGCTGTCGACCCAGGTACCATCACCGCCATTACCGATATGACAATCATCCTTCGCCTCAGACACCGCGCAAGTGCGTACATTGCTTTCATGACAGTATCTTTCTGAGATCATCAAGCGACGGGACTTTGCCGCTCACCTTCACCTGTCCGTCGACAACCAGAGCGGGAGTGATCATCACGCCGTACGATGTAATCTGCCGGATGTCGGTCACCTTTTCCACGCGGCAGTTCAGCCCGAGTTCCCGGGCGACCGATTGTGTCCGTTTCATCAGTTCCTGGCACCTGGGACAACCGGGTCCCAGGACTTTTACGTCCAACATATTGCTTCCTCCTAAAAGAGCCAACCGTATGTCATTCCGCTTACTGTCGCCATCACCACTACCAGGGCAACAAAGACGGCAGTCTTCTTGGTTCCCATTACCGACCGAATCACCAGCATATTGGGCAGAGATAACGCCGGACCGGCCAGCAGCAACGCCAGCGCCGGGCCTTTGCCCATGCCGTTTCCGATAAGCCCTTCCAGAATGGGTATCTCCGTGAGGGTAGCGAAATACATGAAAGCCCCGGCTACCGAGGCAAACAGGTTCGCGCTGAGGGAATTGCCGCCCACGGAACCAGCGATCCAACTCGACGGGATCAATCCTTCATTTCCCGGACGTCCCAAAAGCAGACCGGCGACAAGAACGCCCACAAACAACAAAGGCAGTATCTGCCTGGCGAATCCCCACGATTGTGTGAACCAGTCTCCCGCCTCACCGTCGCTGGTGCTTGCAGACCAGGAAAGCCCAAACAGGGCTGCGGTAAAGGGGATCAGCGGCTCGTCGGGGAAGACGAGCGCCAGTATCGCCGTGACGATCCCGCCGGCAAGGACCTTCCACCATTTCAGACCGAACCACAGTACTAACATGACCCCCAGAAGGATCGCCGCCGCGCCGGTGATGATCCACTTGAGAGAGTAGAAGACGTACCAGAGGCCGACCGCGTCGTCCGGTCTGCCCCAGTTGGCGAAGACCAATATCGCCACCATCGAAGCGAAATAGACGACATTCTGCCACAGGGGTCGCGACACCTGCTGCTCAGGCAACGCCATCCGGGCCTCAGCTCTCTCGACCTCACCTTTGTGAAAGATGAAGTGCATGAGAAGACCGATCAGAACACTGAACAGAATAGCTCCCACCGCTCGGGCAATGCCCAGCTCGATTCCTAACACCCGGGCCGTGAGAACGATAGCCAGAACATTGATGGCGGGACCCGAATAGAGAAATGCAGTTGCCGGCCCCAGTCCTGCACCCATTCGGTGAATTCCGGCAAACAAGGGGAGAACCGTGCACGAGCAGACAGCCAGAATAGTACCGGATACGGATGCCACAGCGTAGGCCTGAACCTTCCTGGCCCGGGCGCCGAGGTATTTTATAACCGATGCCTGGCTGAGAAAAACGGCGATCCCCCCGGCGATGAAGAATGCCGGCAGCAGGCATGTAATCACATGCTCCCGCGCGTACCACCGGGCCAGACGCAGCGCCCCGATCAGGGCATTATCGGACCCGAACTCCTCCACCGGCAGATAGAAACAGGTCAAAAACACTCCGCCCACAGCTACCAGCGACCGGCTGTCTTTTTTCCAGTCCATCAACAGGCTTCGCCCCCGCGGCAACTCCCGCTGTCCGGCCAGGTGGCTACTGCAGGATCCATGTCAGGCGACATCGTCACTTCTTCACCAACGACAACTGGGTTATCGCTGTCGATTTGATAACCGTCTCCACGCACCCGAAGAAGTTCAGGATACAGGGCATGCACAGCCTGTAGTAGACCTGGACGCCTTTCTTCCTGTCCCAAACGATGCCGGCAGATTTGAGAATCCCCAGATGTCTTGATACGGTTGACATATCGGCTCCGATCAAGTCGGTAAGCTCGGCCACGCACATGCTTTTCTTAGCCAGCGTATCGACGATGAACAGGCGAGTCGGGTGAGCCATAGCCTTTACAATCGTTGCCCGGGCTTCATACCGGTCTCTGGTTTTCGCGTTCAAAACGGCCTCCGGTCTATTTGGTTATTTGGCAATATAGCCAAGAATATCTCAAAGTCAAGCACAAATCCGTTGATTTCGTGCTATTTCGTCGCAGGCCACATGGGCCATTCGCTAGTGTAGTGTTACAGAACTAACTTAACAAAACATGAGGCCCTAACTGATTGACTGCCACAACCATAACTTTTCGTGAATAGTAATAGTATTTAAGGAACACTACACTAGCGGTGGGATCGGTTCGTCACCGAGTGCCACCCTTGGACTCCCCCAGGGCCAGGTGGCCCACCATTCATGGTGGGGACAAAGAAGGTACAGACCCACGACATAGGTAACAGTTATGCTACGGCACAAGCTAAGGAGGTG
>CBFDBU010000005.1:0-161986 GCA_965603125.1 uncultured bacterium
CACTCGAGAAGATGCAAAGGCCAAGATCTTTGAGTATATTGAGGTGTTTTACAACTGGGAACGCCGTCATTCGAGCCTGGGCTATCAGAGCCCGGCAGACTTCGAAAGGACGGCTACCCTAACTTAACTGGGTGTCCACTTTTTCGGGGGAAGTCCACTGACGTTTTGTCATGCCCGGTACACACATTCCCCCCCCCTCAGTGCAAACGGCGGTCCTAAAGCGTCCCGTACGGGTCCGGAGGCGCCATATGGCCTGCGGCCTGACGCCCGCCAGCACCGCCCCGCCACAGATCGAGCTCGGAATATTTCCGGGGTGTATATATATAAGTGGCTCTCCCAAGGCCGATTAGGCCGGTTTTAGGAGGGTTTCAAAGGGGACTGTCACCAGGCAGTCGAGTTTTGCACTTAAGAGAATACCGTGCCCCGGAGTCGAACAGTCGTTGGCGTCGGTGGCAGGGACTAAACAGCGGGCCTACGGATAGCGTAAACCATATGCCCCCTGTGTGTGTCAGGCTGACTCCCGTTTCTTGATCAGCAGAGGTTCCACCAATTCAAACTCGATGAAATCTCGATTGTCAGTCATGGTTCAATTCCCCCCACCTCCCGAGTCGAACCACCGTTTCCACCTTTGGCAGAGACTGACAGCGAGCCTGCAGATAGCGTAAACCATATCCCCCCTGTGTATGTCAGCCAGTTCTTCAGTGCACTATCTCCAACACGACTACCGCTAATCTTTCTATTTCCAAAGAATGGGAAAGCGTCCCCCCTCACAAATCCTGGTTGATGTTCGCCCAGGTTTTGTGCTGCAACCAAACATCACGACACTTCGTATAAGCAGTTGCAACACATGCAAAAGCTGACCCGACATCTGCTGCGGTCAGCCGGGAATGAGATTATTGAGGTCTGCCGAAGCGAAGAAAATCATTTTGGCGAGACGGGGATCATAGAGTAGACCATGATTAAACAATCAGATCGACACTTGATGAAGCAGGTGGTGGTGGGTGACGTGAAATCAATGGGTATCATGGTACTTCTGGCGGTGGGTTCTATTGTCGTTTCGCCAACATGTTACACGCGCGCCGACGCGCAGACGAAAACTGCTGAGTCATACTTCAACGAAGCGCAGGCCGCCTTTGAAAACGATAAGTTGGACGAGGCAGCGGAGTTAATGGAAAAAGCACTGGAGCTCGATCCGGATAATTGCGAGTATCATTGGGTGCACGGTGATCTTCAGGGCGCCCGGGCCCAAAGAGCATCGATTTTCACCAAGATCAGCAAAGCCAGATCCTGCAAGAAGCACTGGGAACGGGCGGTCGAACTCTGTCCGCACAGTGTCAAATATCTCGAAGGTCTGATGCACTATCATCTGCGGGCGCCCGGCATCGCCGGCGGCAGCAATGAAGAAGCCGAACGGTTACTGCAAGTGATTTACGCCCGCGATTCGATCCGTGGATGTTTGGCCCAAGCGGACATCGCCATTAATGACGAGGATTATGAAACTGCCACAGACATTTACAACCGAATGTTGGCCGCCGACTGGGACACGCTTAACGCCCTCCGTGGACTGGGTAACCTGTATAATTACCATCTGAAGGACTACAACCAGGCCCGCCCCTACTACCTGCGCATCTTGGCAGTGGAACCGGAGGAATGGGGGATCATCTACCAGGCCGGCCGCACCGCAATACTGTGCGGAAAGTTCACGCGCGAGGCAATTGAGCTCATGCGGCGTTACTTGACCAACCCTGCCAAAGGAAACCAGCCGAGCCATGCCGCCGCATATTGGCGGATGGGGATGGCCTATGAGCAATTGGGTGACCTTGATTCAGCGAATGTGTGTTACGAAACATCGCTCGACTTGGAACCGGATTTTAAGGAAGCCAAGGAATCACGAAAGGCCCTGAAGAAAAAAACCAATCGATAATTCGGGACAGTCGGCAAACACGGCCACTGGGGTGATGTTCCCCCAGAAGAATACGGTCGTCCCCGTTGTCGTGGTGTACTACGTCAACCTCGCCTACGGGAGCTTAGATGCTCATTGCTATCTCCCTAACTGGAATTGCGACTATGACATGGGTGACGTCAACTGCGACAACGCGAGAACTGGCGTTAGGCAGGCTGTACCTGTTTCGATTCCCCCCGGTTCCCGAGTGGAACTGCCGTTGGCACGCAACCTGACTCCTAGTGTAGTGTTCCTTAAATACTATTACTATTCACGAAAAGTTATGGTTGTGGCAGTCAATCAGTTAGGGCCTCATGTTTTGTTAAGTTATTTCTGTAACACTACACTAGAAGCTGAGCGGCAGGGCACCTGTACGCGGGACACAGGAATCACCATCCATTTGACCCGAAGCCACGAGGAACGACTTTCTACCTGAATCGATTTACACGGGGACAGAGAGATGCGACAGTCTTGTCTCGGTCTAAAAAGTGCCGGAGGCCGGACTCGAACCGGCATGGTATTGCTACCGGGGGATTTTGAGTCCCCTGCGTCTACCACTTTCACCACTCCGGCACAGACACAGGCGCAGGCAATGCCTGTTTTGTTGACGGTGGCAAGTTACTGATGCAGGCCAAAAGGCGCAAGGGGGATTTTGACGGGTGGGTCGCGCACGAGGAAGTGACCAGGCATCCGATGACTGTCACCTTCCCACAGCAGGCTGTGGGCTACACCGGCCATTAGGAGCCCAAGGATTATACTGTAGGTGGTTCTTAGACGGAGGACAGCAGAGTGAGGAAGAAACGATTCACTGATCAGCAATTAGCCTGAGCCCACCATATGGTGGAGCAGGGTACCCGGGTGGCGCAACGGCTCATAATCAAGTGGCTCTTTCCGCGGAAATCAGGTGTCCGAATGGCTCCGGATATGTATCAGTGACTGGTAAAGGTGAAAACAAAACTCTGGTGCCAATTGCGTCTGTTACTCTTTTAGGGCCTTAGTCTTCTTAATTCATCTAACAGTGTTTGGTATTTGTCATTCTCCTCAGCAAGTTTTTCTATATCCTTGAATAGCTTACGGAATCTCTTTATATTTCCTTTTTTATCGTGTATTAAGGCTTGAAAATAGAGGCTTCTAGCTAGATCGTCTTTCATTCTTTCTTGACGGCATATTATTCCCTGCTTTTCAAGGGCTTTGAGTGCCAATCCATATTTCTTGAATTTCAAGTAAATGTATCCCTGGTTATTAAGAGATGCTTGTATCCAATGAATTTCATTCAGGGATCGCGCAACCAATTCCATTTCTTCGTATATTGGAAGAGCGGAGTCTAAGTCCCCAGTATCTTTGGTTAAATCCGCAAGATTACCTAAAGCCCCCCGCAAATTCTGTCTGATCAGAACACTCTCAGTTGAGTCGGGCTGTCTAAGAACTTCTTTGCAGGCTTCAACTGACTTAGAGAACAATTCTATAGCAGAAGACTTGTTACCCAATTGGCGATATGCTTCGCCCATGGCACTGTATGTTGAACACAATAGTCCAATCATGTTCTTCTGGATGCATTTCTGTTCAAGTCTCTTTAACAATAAGAGGGAGTCTTCAAAACGACCCAATGACATCGCATTTAGTGATTGTGACAACAAACTTCTGAGAAATTGAAAGTCATCGATTGTCATTTCTCTCACTGCTAAAGAATAGTCTTCGACAAAATCTTACTATAAGGAAGATTCACAGATACCCTCTATCAATCTTGAACATTGGCAATAATTCAACCGTTGAATATACTTCCACTTTCCCACAGAATCCGCACATATTGGGTTCATAATGTGTTCCTTTTTCGGTAAAATCTATAATAGTTAAACCATGACTTTTCGGACACTTTAATACTTGCGCGATTTGGTGTTTGCACAGTCCGCATACAAAAAACACACCTTCTCCATCCTGTAGCTTATCATAGCGCTTTGGATCTATTGAAGGGCTAATATCGATGATACTTGTACAAATAACGCATTCTGTAGTTATTGTAGCATTACTCATTTTCGATACCGGAATTCTCGGGATAGTATCTTAGAAACTCCAAGAACCTGTCTAGAGATTTCTCTCTGTTACCTGCCCAAAGTAATGCCTCCGATTCATCAAAGTAATGTTCTGGCAGTTTATGATGTTCAAACCTGATTATTTCGCTGCCAAACCCGCCTAACAGTTTGTTTATTGAACTCATTTTCTCTTTTATAACATTAGCGTGATGTTCCTCTGGCAATAGAGGCGTAACACCAGTTTCTAAGCAAACATATTCGCTATGTAATCGCAAATGGCTAGCGATCAATTCAGAAAGACCTGTATCATCAGAATTGATATAATTAAATATGATCTGCCTGTAGACATCCGGTATCAAACTAGTCCCTGCTGATTTCTTTACGGTATCATAATCTTCATTTAAGCCAGTGAGTATAAACCAAATTATTCTCAATATATTGACCTTTTCTGCATTTATACTTTCTGGCCCAGATTGCTGCTTTAGAGCTGTAAGCCCAAAATCTCCGATCTTTAATAACAAACCACCATTTGTTAAAAAGACATTTCCTAAGTGCAAATCTCCGTGACATCTGTCAAGTGAATCATAAATGTACTTCAACCCCGCTGCAAGTTGCCACAACCAAGATAATGAGCGGGCTTTATCCCTTGAATCCTCAATTGGATTATAATTCCCTTTAGATAGATCATTGAGCGTGCCATAGTCAGCATATTGAAGAACAACATATGGTCGTTCTTCAATAAACACGATTTTGTATGCATTTAGGATGAGATCGTATTTCCCTAACAACATCCAGATTTCAACTTCTTTGATGAATAATTCCTTTGCTTTAGTTTCGTCGGGAATAATGCCAGGTGCGTAGGTTTTTAAGCAAACGAACGGTAGCTCGAAATAAGTCTTTCGATCTAGATTAATAGTAGCATAAATAGCTCCCATAGCCCCACGAAATGTATTTATAACTTCATATTTATCGAAAAGAATTGTTCCTGGAGGGAATGTTTTCATAATTCGCCAAAAGTTAGTCTTCTAAGGCCACATAAATTGGTGAACCTAATACGATTATTCTTTGATCAGAGTCTTCTTTCTTGCCATGTACAAGACTTTTCGCAAGGAAGGATAGCTTTTCCTCTAAGCCTTCCATTTCTAAAGAGACAAACTCCACCGCGGACAATACTGATGATTCAAAATCTCGTCCCGAATACTCCCACAATTCACCTTTAATAACTTCATTCTTAAGTGCAGCTACAATGTATGGAGTTGTCGAATGACCATGAATAACTGTCACACCGACATTGCCAATTACATGCTTAAGAGAACCTCCTAAACCTAGAATTGAGTCTTCTTTGTAGCCAGAAAAATATACCATTTCATTGGTAAGTTGCCCCCATTTCATATACATAGTATCCTTTATATAGCTCTGTTTATCTTTCACAGGTCCAACACTCCTGTTAATCATAATGTGTTCTTCAACGAGTCTTAGTTTGTAAATTAAAGTTTCTTGTGGTGGGATTTCTGAAAATTCGGTTTTGACAAGCTTTAAGTCTATAGTTAGTCTTGCTGCAATACTCTCTACGATTTTCCTTGGTATTTGAGTGTATAGCATATCAGTTTTGGACTCGGAGATATAAATATAGTATTTCATATTGCACCTTCAAGACCACCACGTCTAATGGCTTCCTACTTCACCCTTTATCTTGGTGTGTCTCTAATCAATCCCTTAGAATCAATCACTTTCGTTTTCGCCGGATTGGATTTTGAGTCCCCTGCGTCTACCGCTTTCACCACTCCGGCCAGGCTATGCCTGTTTTATTGACGGCCACAAGTTACCGCCGTCGTCCGGGCCACGCAAGGGGGATTTTTCGTGTGCGGTTGGGCATGCCCGCCTTGCAGTTCAGAAATGCACCCTTTCGTCGGTGGTGTCCTGGGGGAGGAGGTCGTCGGGGGATTTGGTGACGTCCGCACCGCGCGAAGGATGAAGGCGGCACATGGCAGTCGGCTGGTTCTCGACAGTGAACACCTCATTGCGCACGTTGATGCAACGGTCGGTGGCTATCTCGCCCGATTCGAGACAGACATCCAGACGGACAATCCCGTCCGGTTCCTCGAAATCCTCCACCGGAAGCGAATCGTGAGCGGCAATCATGAACTCGGTCCATACCGGGACGCCGTTCTTGGCCCCGTCCTGGTTTCGCCCCAACGATATCTTGGTATCGAACCCAACCCAGCAGCCGGCCGTAATCTGCGGCGTATAGCCGACAAACCAGTTGTCGCAGAAGTTGTCGGTGGTTCCGGTCTTGCCCCCGGCGGGGCGCGTGAAACCCAGCCACCGCGACCGGCGACCGGTTCCGGCATCGACCACCGAGCGCATCATGTCGACCATTATGAAAGCTGTCTGCGCCGAGAGCACCTCATCCTTGTGGACGGCGCTGTTGTCCTCTAAGACACGGTTGTAGCGATCGACAATGCGGGTCACCAACCGGTAGGGGATATGGAGACCCTGGTTGGGGAAGGTCGAAAAAGCCGACACCAGCTCCACCAACCTGACTTCACTGACCCCGATTGCCAGGGACGGAACCGGGCTGAGCGCCGTCGTGAGACCCATGCGGCGCGCGTAGAAGATGGCCTGCTCCGGATGAATTTTGAGCAGGAGCTTGATGGCGACAAGATTGCGGGAGTGCTGGAGTCCCTCTCGAATCGTTATCGGGCCCATGAACTTGCTGTCGAAATTGTGCGGCCGCCATTCCCTGGTGCCCGGGATCTCGAGCACGATCGGGTTATCGTCCACAATGTCGGTGGTCCGAAAGCCGTTGTCGATGCAGGCCGTATAGACAAACGGCTTGAACGCCGAACCCGGCTGAAGAGTCGATTGAACCGACCGGTTGAACTTGGTCTCGTCGAACGAACGACCTCCGATCATGGCCAGAACACCACCGTTGGAGTTGTCGATCGCCACGAAGGCGCCCTGGACTTTCTTGTAGACACGAATCGAGTCGCCCAGTCCGTCAACCGTGTCGGGGAGGAACTCGGTATAGGTGAGGTTGTCCAGGCCGTATCTCCGTTCGATTCGCGCCCGAAGCGAGTCGACTTTCCTGTACAGGGCGTTTTCAGCAGCCTGCTGCAGGCCGGCATCGAGGGAAGTAAACACCTTCAGCCCACCTGAGTAGAGAGTATGTTCACCGTACTTCTCGAGAATGTACTGGCGGACGGTCTCCGTGAAGTAGGGTGACATGCCTACTTTTTCTTCCGGCGGGCTGATGACGAGCGGCTCGCTTCTCAACGAGTCGTAGACCGCCTTCGACAACCCGCCCCAGGAGTAATATGAATAGAGCACGCGGTTGCGGGCCTTAAGTGACTTCTGCAGGTCGTTCAGAGGCGAATTGACATTGGGGGCCTTGAGCATCCCTATCAGAATGGCGCAGTCGCTTATGTTAAGTTCGGGCACCTTCTTGGAGAAATACAGATGAGTCGCCGCCGCGATACCATAAGCGCCGCGACTGAAATAGTACTGGTTTAAGTACATCTCCAGGATTTCTTCCTTGGAGTAGGTGCGTTCTAATTTGACGGCGGTCAGGGCTTCCTTGATTTTCCTTTCGAACGTCTTCTTTCTCGTCAGAAATAGCATGCGGGCGAGTTGCTGCGTGACGGTTGAGGCTCCCGCCGCCCGCTGCCATCTCATGATGTTGGAAGTCGCCACGATCGCCACCCGCCGAAGGTTTATCCCCCAGTGATCGTAGAATTCGTGGTCTTCCGAGGCCAGGAGCATCTCGACCAGGTGCGCCGGCAGGTCTTTGAACGGTGTCAGGACCCGATTTTCGGTGTAGAACTCCTTAAGCAGGATCCCCGATCGATCGTAGATCTTGGTCTTGAGGCTGGGTTCTATGTTGTGCAGTTGTTCGAATGAGGGTAACTCTGACTGATACACGCGGTAGGTCTTGTAACCGATAATAATGGTCAGAATAAAACCAAGTAGGATAAGCGTAATGATCCCATTGCGGAATCGATGGCTCTTGTATTTGCGCTGGTTTACCGTATTCACTGTGAAGGCCAATCTCCGGTCGAGGCCTGGTTCAAGTCAAGTTAAAACCGTTTACAGACTTATACCGTTGATTTTTAGCCGCCGTCATACTAATTTGTGGCGTCACTTGGGCGCGGGCGTCGGTCGAGTCAACCTGCAAACGCCTTGTGCCGATAGAGGGTCGAGAGTACCATGGAGGAGTCGGACTTGACGGAAAAGACAGAAAGCCAACAGCTCCAGCGGGAGGTCGAAAAACAACTACGGTATATATCCCGTGGCACCGTAGATATGCTACCAGAGGGTGAGTTTGCCGCCCGACTGAGCGAATCGATCAGTCAGGGACGCCCTCTCCGTGTGAAGCAGGGTTTTGACCCGACCTCTCCCGATATCCATCTCGGACATACAGTGGGCATTCGCAAGCTTAAGCAATTTCAGGAGCTGGGCCACACGGTTGTCTTGATTATAGGCGACTACACAGCTATGGTGGGCGACCCCGCCGGTCAGTCGACCACACGACCACGACTGAGCTACGACGAAATAATGAAGAACGCCCAAACGTATCAGGAGCAGTTCTTTAAGATACTTGACAGATCGAAGACAGAAGTCCGCCGCAATGGCGAATGGTTTGAAAAGATGACTTTTGGCGACATCATGGAACTTGCAACCAAATTTACCGTGGCCAGGATGCTGGAGCGCGACGACTTCACCAAGCGCATGCGACAGGGCAATCCGATATCCATCCACGAGTTGCTCTACCCCCTTCTTCAGGGTTATGATTCGGTGGCCATCGAGGCGGACGTCGAGATCGGAGCAACCGAGCAGACTTTCAACCTGTTGGCGGGACGCAATATCCAGGAGACCTACGGGCAAAGACCACAACTGGTGTTGACCATGCCCATTCTTATCGGTCTGGACGGCGAGATGAAAATGTCGAAGTCGCTGGGCAACTATATCGGTGTGTACGAAAGCCCGCGCGAGATTTTCGGCAAGGCGATGTCCATCCCGGATGAGTTGATTTACTCTTATTTCGAGCTTGCAACCGACGTGCCAGAGGTGAAACTGCAGGAAATAAGGAAATCACTGGCGTCACTTGATATCAATCCGATGGACATCAAGAAGGAGTTGGGGGAGACGCTGGTCGACATGTATAATCCTGCAGGGACCGGTAAGCGGGCTCACGAGGAGTTTGACCGGATTTTCAAAAAGAAACAACTCCCCGATGAGGTGCCCGAAATAGGTCCCAAGCGCCTGCTTGAACTGGGCTTCGATCTCGACAGAGTCTATCTGGTACACCTGATATGCAAGACCGGGCTGTCCAGGTCCAACGGGGAAGCCAGGAAACTAATCACAGCTGGCGCGGTTTCAATAGATGGCGAGAGAGTCGGTGATCCTGATGTCGAGATAAGGCTCGATCGCGAGATGGTCCTGAAAGTAGGCAAGCGGCGGTTTCTGAGATTGCTATCCTCGTGAATGCTATCTGCCATTCAGGAACTAAGTTACGGTAGCTATCTAATGATTTACGTTAAGATCAACAGGCGGCTGCGAGACCGGTTGGCCTGCCTTCTGGTTGCGGTTTTGGCCGTTTGGATGTCCGGCTGTGGGTCGAATGCGGTCGGTCGCAAGATCGCCCAGCATGCGCACTCCTCGAATACAGGTGACACAATCGTTTTTGTCGCAGAAGCGCCTGTCGATGATTTGGACCCGCGAGCCTTTCATTATTATGTCAATGCTACCATCCTGGAGCAGGCCGGTCAGATCGCCCACGCCTCGGAGAATTACAGGCGAGCCCTTCAGTATCACCCGGATTCGCATGAGATCCGATTGTCGTTTGCACGGACGCTTCTCAAATTGCGGCATTTCCAACATGTGATTCCTGCTCTGGAAGTGATTGAACCCGAAGATGCGGATGTTTACCGGCTTCGGGCCGCAGCCTACCGCGCCTTGGGGCAGGCAGATTCGACTCGAGCGGCTTACCTGCATCTGGTCGAATTGGATCCTTTCAATCGTGGCGCGTATGCATTCCTGGCTGCCAGCTACCGCCAGAGTGAGGACCTCGATTCAGCTATATGGGCCTGCCGCAACTTGGCCCGGCTGCAACCGAATGACCACGAGATCTGGTATGAACTGGGCAAGATGCAGGCCGGCAAACAGGAGTACGCGGCCGCCAGGGAGTCGTTCCGCCGATCGATCGAAGTCCGTGCCGACGAAACGAATATCCTGGCCTTCGCACAACTGGGCGACCTTTACCAGGCCGAAGGGTTTACCGATTCGGCTCTTGCCGTGTATGAGACGGCCCTTGAGATCGACCCGGAGAACCTCGTTCTCAACCGGTACATGGCAGCCTTCTACGTGGAAGCCGACTCGCTTATCCGGGCCCTTCCATACGCGCGCAAAGTCGTTGAGATTTCGCCGCAAGACCGATCTGCCGCAAGAAGAGTGGGGATCTTGTACTATGCCCTCGACTCGCTGAGAACGGCTGATTCCATATTCAGCTACCTGATTCACGATGGGGATCAGAATGTAACCAATCACTACTATATAGGACGCATCGCCATTCTGAGTGATGACCTGGAAAGGGCGCGCGACGAGTTTACGCTGGTCACGCAGATAGCCGACTCCGTGAGCCAGAGCTGGCTCGATCTTGGCTATGTCTATCGCCGGCTCAATGAGCCCCAGAAGGAACTTGAGGCATATCGTACCGGTCTTATTCACGCACGTGATGATGAAAGCCGGGATCGGCTTCTCTTTGCTCTCGGTTCGGCCTGCGAGCAACACGGATTCATCCAGAAGTCGATTGACACTTTTGAAGAACTCCTGTCACGATCGCCGGATCACGCCCCCGGCCTTAACTACCTCGGCTACATGCTCGTGGATCGGGGTGACAGCCTGCTGTACGCGAAAGGCCTGATCGAAAGAGCGCTGTCCATACAGCCCGAGAACGCCGCTTTCCTTGACAGCTACGGCTGGGCTTTATACCGTCTGGGCGACTACGAGGAGGCCATGATTCATCTGAAGAAAGCTGCCGAGCTTGACAACGACCCGGTTATTCTCGATCATCTTGGTGATAACTGTAAAGCTGTCGGTGATATGGAGCAGGCGCGGCTATGGTGGCAAAAAGCCCTGGAACAGGACCCGGACAACGAACAGATAAAGAAAAAGTTAAGCCGATAACCCGCGTTGCGTTTAGTCCTGCCGGCAGGTGGTGTGCTGCAACGATGGTGCTGCTGTTACTCAGTTGCGCTGAGGTGGTACCGCCACCGGGCGGTGAAATCGACAGCACCGGCCCCTGTCTGATCAGTTCCGAACCACCGAACGGCGCCGTCGACGTTGCTCCCGGCAGAACTGTCACCCTGTACTTCTCCGAGAACATAACCCAACCCAGGAAGGGCAAAGCCGTCTATGTCTCTCCCCGACCGCAACGCGAGCCGGAAATAAAGTGGAAATCGGACCACATCAGGATAATCCTTCCCTCGCCATTCGAAGAAGACCAGACCTACATTGTATCGGCCGGGTCGGAGATAGAAGACCTGCGCGGCAACAAGCTGGATTCATCTCTCACGGTGGCTTTTTCGACCGGACCTACCATAGACTCGGGCCATGTCGCGGGCCGGGTGGTTACCGCCGACGGAGTGCCCAGGAGCGGGCTGCTTGTCGCGCTTTACGATCTGTCGGCCACTGATGTCGAGACGCCGCTCGATTCCCTGTACGGCGATTACGTGACCCAGTCAAACCAGGATGGTTATTTCTCCTTTCAGTATCTGCCGACAAGGGAGTACCGTCTCATCGCCTATGAAGACGGGAACCGCAGCGAGCGGTTCAATTCCGACCGGGAGCCGTTTGCGGTCCCCGACCGGCCGGTGATCATTGGGGGGGAGCTGCCCCTGGACAGCCTCGTTTTGACAATGTCGCTCGTCGCCGACACCACCGTGCCGGAAATCCTGTCAGCCGGTCAGACGCCGGATGGTTTAGTCCGCATTCGCCTCTCAGGGAAAATCAATCTCGATCAATTGATGCAGAACGCAGGTCTTCTGCTTCTTACGCCTCTGGAAGATACGTTGAAGACGCACCGTGCCCTGGCCATGCTCGCGACCGACCAGGAGGAATCCTCTACCATCAGTTTTCACCCCGGCCCACTTGGTGACGGAGCCTACCGCGTGGCGTTGATCTACGATACCACCCGGGCACCTCTCTCTTATCCGGAGGTAGTGCTCGGTCCCCGAGAAGACCGGACCGCTCCGCGTCTGATGCGTTTTTCTCCCGGCAGCGTGCCGCAGTTCAAAGAGGAGATCGCGATGGAGGCGCTGTTTTCCGAGTCGCTGGACACCTCGGTGATGACCGGTGGGACTTTCGTCCTCTGGGAGATGCCTGAAACGCGGATTCCACTGACCTGGCACTGGAGCGATCCTCTGCGGCTGACCTTTTCGCCGGACAGCATTACGTCGGGGCCCGCGTACCGACTTGAGATGACCGAATTCGAACTGGCCGACACTGCCGGTAACCGCCTCGGCGACAGCCTGCGGGAGTTCTCTTTTACGGTTATTGCCGACGATTCCCTGGGCTGGATATCGGGGAAGGTGGCTGTCGCCATCCCCGGAAAGGAGGGCGATCCCGTACTCCTGACACTGAGCAAAACAGGATCCCCCCAATCCTACGACCTTACAGTTCCGGACAAAGAGTTCAAGATGCGAGTACCGGCCGGCAAATATGTGGTCTCAGGTTTTGTCGACAGTGACCACGACGGCAAGCGAGGCAATGGCTCCATCGACCCGTTCCGTCTGGCTGAGACACGTGCGACTTTCGCCGACACCATCGCGGTTCGAGCCAGGTTTGAAACGGCTGGAGTTGAATTCATAATCAGGTGATTGCTATGATTGACCTTCTAAACAGAATCCCCGTGTCAGGTGAACTGCAAACCGTGATCGGATTGGTGGCGATCGTCCTTGCGACTCTGCTGCTGGCCTGGTTGGTGCGAGCTGTGCTGTTCGTTCTGGCCCGGAGACTGGCGGCGCAGACGAAGACCGATCTCGACGACCGACTGCTTTCGACCTGTCGCAAACCGGTCTACTACCTGGTCTACCTGGTCGGGCTGGTTGCGCTTGTCAACTACCTTGAAGAGGTTTCCGCGGGCAGTTTCCCGGTCGTTTTTCGTTACGTCGATGTCGCTCTCTATGCCGTCGGCGTGGTCCTTGTCGCCCGCCTGATAGTAGGTCTGATGGCGGCGGCGCTGGCCTGGTATGGTCAGAGCATTGCCGCGCGAACGGATACGACCGTTGACGACGAATTCGTACCCCTGATCGACCGGGCCGTCAAGGTCATCATTTACGTGTTGAGCCTGCTCATCATTCTGGATCATCTCAATGTGGACATCAAAGGACTGGTGGCTGTCCTGGGTGTCGGCTCGCTGGCAATAGCGCTGGCGGCCCAGGAGACGATCGCCAACATGATCGGTGGCTTCGTCATTATGATTGACCGGCCCTTCCGCGTAGGAGACCGGGTGCGGCTCGGCGACGGCACCATCTGCATAGTCAACCAGATCGGCATTCGCTCCAGCAAGTTTCGCACGTTCGACAACACGCTGGTAATAATACCCAACGCCGACCTGATGAAATCCACGGTGCACAATCTCACCTATCCGCAACCCAAACTGCGCGTCCAGATTGACGTCGGTGTCGGTTACGATTCCGACATGGCCCTGGTGCGTCGGGTCATGCTGGAGGAAGCCGATCTCCACCCGATGGTGATTGACGACCCCAAACCGAGTTTTTTCTTTCTCGAATTCGGCGACAGCAGCCTCAATGTTTCCATGCGGTGCTGGGTGGCTGACGTGTCACAACAGTTTCAAACTGCCTCCGAACTGCGCGAACAGGTGCTGAACCGTTTTCGTTCCGAAGGAATCGAAATCCCCTTCCCGCAACATGTTGTTACGATGGTTCCGGGCACCGAAGAGCAGACACCGGCTCTGACCGCACCAGCGTCGGCGGCGGTGACACCTTCGAGCGGCACAGGGGACGTGTCCCGTTCCGCAGAGGAAGGGGACTGAGGACGGGCTCTCGTCCGACGTCTTGCGGGGTGTGATAATGGATCTGAATCCCGTAGGTCAAAATCCCTGTGGTGCAGCGTTCCGACGCAGAGCGTCGGAACGAGGGAAATAATCATTTGTCAACAGGATTATTGTGAATTGTAACCACCCATAAATATGATATGGAGAATATCGGCTAAATTGAGAAAGGAGAGAGTGCCAGTGAGTAAAACATCCCACTCGAAAAAAGGCATATCAGCTCGTGAACGGAATCTAGTGAAACTGTTCCCCACGCTGCAGGAATACTATTCGCCAAAGGTCATCGGTGAGGTGAACGATATGTATGTCAAGATTACGAAAGTAGTTGGTAACGATGTGCCATGGCACACGCATGACTGTGAAGATGAGATGTTTTATATGGTAAAGGGTTCTCTACAGATGGAACTCAAGGGCAAACAGGCCTTCACACTTGCCGAGGGCGAGTACTTCATCGTCCCGCAAGGAATCGAACACCGTATCAGTTCCGGACGAGAGTGTTGGATCTTGCTTGTTGAACCCAAAACCACGAAGCATACCGGTGATGTGGAATCGACGATTACGAGAAGCATCGATGAGCAGATCGATTAACCAATACTGTCAATCCGAGAGTGGCAGCTCCCAGTCTGCCCTAAAAGATTCCGTGAGCGGTAGACACCCGGTCTGCCCCTACTTTTGGTTATAGATCGAGATCCCCGCGATCCCGGCATACTCAGATGTCAGGACCACAGGGGATTCGACCTACAACTGTCTGGGCTGCGTATTGTCTGATTATGTTGACAATACGGCCCAGAAGCGCCACGCCAGCGACACTGGAAAATGCGTCGGGTGGCCGTCTCAAACTTCGTTTGGGGAGGATTGTCTGCATGATTCATGGCCAAACAAGTTTGACCATGCCACCCAGCCGCCAGCGACACTGGAAAATGCGAACAAAAAAAGCGGAGCCCGATCAGGCGCCGCTTTTTCAGTCATGTCCGTCTGTCCCTACTGGGGACCCCATACCTTCATGGCTACGCGCCGGTTTCTTGATGCCGCCTGATGCTCGTCAGGCAGCGCGATTGGCTTTTCCTCACCATAGGAGAGCACGAACATCCGATAGAGTGACATCCCAAACCGCTCGGCCAGGAATCTCTTGGCTGAACTGGCTCGCTTTTCGCCCAACATGAGGTTGTACTTGGCCGCGCCGGTGCGATCCGCGTGTCCGGTAATCTCGATCAGCGAAAGCGGGTTCTGCTCCATAACCTCGCCCGCCTCAGTGAGGATACCCTCGGCCGTCGGTGTTATCTCCCAACTGTCGAAATCGAAATTGATCTCGCCCGACCAGATGATCTGGTAGTTCTCAAAACCCGAGGCTTCGCTGAGCTCCATCGTCTTGTCCGACAACTCAGCAGCCAGTGACCGGAGTCTCGCGATTTCTCCGGTATTGCTGTCCGTCTTGTCGTTCAGTGATGTTATCTGGGAGTTCAGCCTGCTCTCAGACAACTGGATCTGTTCGTCGACATATCCCTTCTTGGCGCCGCATCCTGCCAGCAACAGGGCCAGAACGGCCAGGGACAGCATCGTGTTTCTCATCACCACAGCTTCCTTTCTATAGTGTTGTTCTCCTGATATTCCAGTTCACCGGCAGCAAACCTAACAAATGAGAACCTGAGCGCAACAAAAAAATACGCGTTCCTACTGCTTGATGGCCCCCGCCGTCACACCCGATACGATCTGCCTCTGCATGACGATAAACAGGATGAGAACGGGGATTACGGCAATCGACGACCCCGCCATGAGATGTTGCCAGTCGACTGCCTGATGACCCTGCAGCAGAGCCAGCGCCACCGGCAGCGTACGCAGTTCATCACTCGTAGTCAGGATATACGGAAACAGGAAGGAGTTCCAGTTGGTGAAAAAGACCTGGATGGCCAGCACCGCCAGGGCCGGACGGCACAACGGCATGACGACAGCAAGGAGGATGCGCAACTCCCCGGCGCCGTCCATGCGGGCGGCCTCTTCCATCGAAGGCGGAATCGACTCCACGTACTGTTTGACCAGGAATATCCCTATCGGATTAACCAGGAACGGCAGGATCAGCGCCCAGTAGGTGTCATAGAGACCGGCCTTGAGCATCAGCACATAGAACGGGATAATTACAATGTGAGCCGGTATCATCAGAACGACAATGACACTGACGAAAAGCAACCTGTTGGCGATATGCCGAAAACGAGCCAGAGTGTATCCGGTCATGAAACAGAAGAGGATGTTCCCTAAGGTCACGGAAGCACCCACGAGCACTGAGTTCAGCAGCGCCCGCCCGAGATTCCCCGCCCCAAGGAGATCGACGTAATTCCGGAAAGTAACGCTCCCGCTGAGCAGCCGCCCCATTCCGATACTGCTGCCGACATCCATAAGCGAGACCCGGAACATCCACAATAGCGGAAACACCATAACCAGGAGGATCAACGCCAGCGCGAGATACCTGATGCCGGAGCGGAGTTTGCCTTCAGGTTTTACCACAATGCTTCCCTCCGCCTGAGCAGGGCGAACTGGACGACAGAGAAAACGGCAATAATGACAAAGAGGACATAAGCAGCCGCCGAGGCATACCCGAACCGGAAGTGAGTGGCCAGCCCTTCGCTGTATATGAAGTAGACCGCGGTGGCGGTGTCGAATTTGCCTTTGGTCATCACGAATATCTCGACAAACACCTGGAATGACTTGATGGAGTTGATGACCACGATGAAAAGGGCCACCGGGCGTAGCAGGGGAAGGGTGATTGCGCCGAACTGCCGTAGTTTCCCCGCCCCGGCGATTTCCGCCGCTTCATACAGTTCGTCCGGTATCGCTTTCAGACCGGCGAGAAAGATAAGCATATAGTAGCCGACCGACATCCAGACATCCATGGCCATGATCGAGTACAGGGCCGTGCCCCGGTCGTAGAGGAAACCATACTCGGGAGGGGAGAGACCGACCAGTTCGGCCAACATGGCGACGTACCCGCCACGCTGGTAGAGGTTGGTGAAGATCAGCGCAATAACCACCATCGAGGTCACTGACGGCAGGAAGAATCCGGCGCGGAAAATACCGCGGCCTTTGAACCCCTGGCTGACGAGCAGGGCCAGGCCCAGCGCGACCACGGTGGTGACGGGGATGGTGCCCACAACGAACACAAACGTGTTCTTTAGGGCCGCCCGGAAATCGGGATCAAGGAGAAGCTCACGGTAGTTCGACCAACCCACCCACTGGTAGTCCGCGACCAGAAGGCGGTAGTCGGTGAACCCCATCACGAAGGAATACACTAACGGGAAAAGCCAGAACAGAATCAGTGTCGCTCCCCAGGGGAGAGCCAGCACCAATGCCGTTGATTTCGGCGAGTTCATTGCCGCCTTAGCTTGTCGATCTTGATACGCGCTTTCATCAGCGACTCGGCCACTAATCCCGATCCGAACAGGGCATCTTCAACAGCCTCCTCGATGGCCGTTTCCATCTCCACCCAGTTTGGATCGACCGGTGGATGTTTGGCCATGGCGATCTGCTTGATGAACGTCTGAAGATGAATATTCGACCGGAAGTACTCATCCTCCTGAGCCGCCCTGCTTGACGGGTTGGCCGATCGGGCGGCCTTGCAGAACCTGGCCTGGTTATCGGGAGAGGTAATGAACTCTATCAGTTTCGCGGCCGCTGCTTTATGCGTGGATGCCTCTGCCAATGCCAGAAATTCACCGCCCAGGAAGGAGCGTCCCGGAAACCTCGGGCCGGGCATCAGGGTGGAGACGAGATTTATGTCGCGCTTTTCGAGCTCTATCCTCTTGAGCAACCAGTCACCGGAGAGAATGAAACCGATCCTGCCGTCGAGAAAGGCATCCTCGATCCCGCGCTGGGTGGCGACGTATCCGCAGGAATCGTGCAGTTCCTTGTACAGCCGCAACGCGTCGGCAGCCTTCTTCGAAGACAGCACACAATACTTGTTGTCATCGGTGAAAAGCTGTGCGCCGGCAGTCCAGAAGAAGGGCAGGAATTTCTTGTACAGGCGATGCTTCTCAGCCGTGTTGGAGCCCCAGCCGTAGATATCCCTTCCGAGGTTACCGATCTTGAACGCGGCTTCTTTGAACTGTTGCTGGTCGGCCGGTATGAAGTCTTTTTCATATCCCGCTTTTGTCAGCAGGTCACGGTTGGAGAAGAGCACTCGCGTACCAAGTATCCAGGGGTGGGCATAGACTTTTCCCTGATAGGTGGCCATGCTCCAGCCCCGGAAATCGGCGCTGTCTTTGAGCGCGTCCGCCGTTAACTCCGCTAAGTGTCCGTGCACTGCAAACTGGGCGATCCAGTCCGAACCCAGTTCCAGAACATCGGGAGCTTTCCCGGATGCGAAGGCAATGACGATTTTCTCGTGGCCGTTGGCCCAGGTGAGGTCGGTGAGTTTTACTTTGATGTCAGGGTTGGCCTCCTCGAACTCCTCGACCATGGCCTGTATTGTCGGCTTAACACCGGGATCGGTCCAGAACTGCCACCACTCGATTGTCTCGGATGCCTGGACACCTGCGCCAAAGAGCCAGCACAGCAGGGCCGCAAGTAAGCATCTTCTATTCATTTCCATCCTTTCCGGGTTCCATAGTCAATATCAATCAGGGTTCTACAATAGGCGAAGTGCCTATTGTGGTCAATCAAAAAATGTTTTTGTTGATGGCGCCCCGTGGTATCGCTTCTTCTGCGGCATGTCAGGCTCCTTGCTACTGGTAATCGCCGCAACCGATCCCGCCTGGTTTGATGTCGATAAGCTGCCCGTGTTAATAGCGGCCATAGTATCGATAATTGTCATCTTTTACGCCACCTACCATCGCTCTCGCCGGGGGAAGTTCCAGGTGCGGGAGATCGCCGGACTGAAAGCGGTAGAGGACGCCATCGGCCGCTGCACCGAGATGGCCCGACCGCTGCTGTTCACACCCGGATGGGGCGGAGACATTCAGCGCCCGACGACAATCGCATCCATGAACATCCTGGCCCACGTGGCGGAGAAAACCGCCCGTTATGACTGCCGGCTGGTTTACCCCACCCACGACCCGGTCATTATGACGGTAGCGCAGGAAGTGACGCGGGAGGCATACGCCCAAACCGGGTGCGCCGACCGTTATCGCCAGGACGACATATCCTACGTCACATCGTCCCAATTCGGTTATGCGGCGGCGGTCGACGGCCTGATCAGCCGCTTGAAGCCGGCCTCGGTGTTTCTGCTGGGGACATTCGAGGCGGAGTCGCTGATTTTAGCCGAGACCGGCAACAATGTCGGCGCCATTCAGATAGCGGGAACCGATTCCACCATCCAGCTTTCGTTCTTTATTGTCGCCTGCGACTACACCCTCATCGGGGAGGAACTGTTTGCAGCCTCGGGTTACTTGTCCGGAGATGATTCCATCTTGGCGTCGGTGCGGGCACAGGACATGCTCAAAGTGCTGATTGGGCTTCTTCTGGTGGTGGCCGTTGTCTGGAATACGATCTGTGAGCTAACCGGTGCCACCGAACAATCCTGGTGGAGTTTTTGATGAACCGCAGGGTAGCCCTGGTGATCTGTTTCGGATTCGGGGTGGTCATGTTCGCCCAGTATTTCTCGCAGCACCCCCTGGCGCGAGGGGTCAATCAGGCGGTGCTGGAGTACTGGCAAATCATTTTTGCTTTTGCGCTGTTGCTCGGCGTGGTGAGCTTCTTTCAAAACAACGTCAGACAGATCAGGCATGGCAGCGACCGTCCCTATCGTATCGTTTCGCTCATCGGCCTGCTGGCGATGCCGGTTGTGGCTGTGATCGGGCGCATCGGAGCCGGCAGCCCGTTTCTATGGATTTTCGAGAATGTTCAGGCACCGATGCAGTCCACCGTCTTCGCGCTGTTGGCTTTCTTTGTCGCCTCGGCGTCCTTTCGCGGCTTCCGGGCACGGTCGGTTCCGGCGGCGATACTGCTCGGAGCGGCCATACTCATTCTCCTGAGCCGCAGCGCTATCGGCGGACCGCTTTCCGGCTGGCTGCCCGACGCCGCCGACTGGATACGTCACCAGCCTTCGATGGCCGCCAGGCGGGCGATACTGATCGGGATCGGCCTGGGCTCGCTCACGACTTCGCTGCGGGTGATAGTGGGAATCGAACGCACGTGGCTGGGGGGGGGAAAGTGAACCGCGTTGTCTCCCGCCACTGGATTTTTCTGGGGCTGTTCGTTCTTGTCGCCCTGGCGATGGGTTCCGGCATCAGGTTGGATACTCCCGTATCCGATCGGACGGCGGAACTCTATGATTTTATTGAATCGCTCCCGGAAGGCTCGGTGCTGCTTGTTTCGTTCGATCACGAGGCCTCATCACTTCCGGAAATCAGGCCTATCGGCCAGGCCCTGCTGCGACATGCCTTCCGCAAAAATCATCGGCTGATCGGAATGGCGCTGTTGGCAGAAGGAACCGCTATCGGCTACCGTCTCATGCAGCAGGCTGCCGCAGAATACGGCAAGGAATACGGCAAAGATTACGCCTACTTAGGATTCAAGCCTCAGTACATCGCCGCCATTCTATCCATGGGCGAATCGATCCCGGCTACCTTTCCAAAGGATTACCTGGGTCGGCCCTACGAAAGCCTGAAGGCTCTCGACGGCGTTGCCACTTATGCCGACGTGGCCGGGGTCTTGTCGATAGCCGACGGCTCACTCACCACCCACTGGATGGAATACGGCCGGGCTCGCTACGGCGTAAGAGTCGTGTCCGGTGTAACGGCGGCCATGGTGACCACGTACGATCCGTATTTAGCATCTGGTCAGATGTATGCCATGATGGGCGGTCTGCGCGGCGCGGCCGAGTACGAGGATCTCATCGCACGCCCCGGCGGTGGGAAACGGGGCATGCTGGCCCAGACGGCCACGCACTTGTACGTGATCGTCCTCATAGGGCTGGGCAACCTGTCCTATTTCCTGGCGCGTCGAAAGAAGGAAACAAGCTGATGGATATCGGGACTGTCATTGCCGGTGTTCTGACGCTGGCCGTTCTTTCGTTTCTGTATCGGGACAACCCGGTCTACAAGATGGCTGAGTCCCTTCTCATCGGTGTTTCCATCGGGTACACGCTGGTCGTCATCTGGTCGTCCACGTTGGTTGATTTGCTGCTCCGGCCGCTCTTTCTCGACGGGATGCTTCCGTTGATCATACCACTTGTTCTGGGCCTTCTGATGTTCGGTCGTTTCCATCGCACAACCTCATCGCTGTCGCGGCTGCCGATTGCGGTGATGATCGGTTCCGGCGCCGGAGTGGCCATACCGGCGATGCTGGACGCCAGAACGCTGAAACAATTGTCGGCGACCGTAATGCCGGTGGTGACGGCATCAGGGATTCCCGATCTGTCGGCGATTGTCATAATCTGCGGCGTGGTGACGACCCTGTGCTATTTCTATTTCAGCCGTGAGCACAAGGGAGCGCTGGGATCGGCCGCCACCGTCGGCACCTGGTTTCTCATGGTATTTTTCGGCACCACCTTCGGATACACGGTGATGTCGCGGATGTCCACGTTTATCGGGCGCATGGAGTTCCTGCTGACCGAGTTCCTGCACATCGCGAACTGAGCGCCGGTAACATGCCGACTCCCCACAGTGACCAGCAATGTCGTCGTGAAACCTGAAACTGTGTGAGCAGCGCCTCGTAAAGCTTGTAAATGACAGCGATGAAATCAGACGCGGACAAAACGGGAAAAACACCCGGCACCGGCGCGATGGATATCAGAGTCGGTACTTCGGGCTACAGTTTCGAGGACTGGCGCGGCCCGTTCTATCCCGAGCGAATCGACAAGGGGAAGATGCTCGATCACTACGTTCAGTATTTTCGCACGGTGGAGATCAACTCCACATATTATCGCATTCCCCATCCGGCCGTGATGGCCAACATCGTCAGGAAAGCTCCCCGTGGTTTTGATTTCATGGTCAAAGTGCCCCAGTCCTTTACTCACCGCCGGACCGACCTGGAAGAGGACCTCGGTCCTTACCGGGATGCCCTGGAGCCGATGATGGAGTCGGGCAAGTTAGCGGGTCTGCTGGCGCAGTTTCCCTACTCGTTCAAGTTCAGCCGGGACGAACTGGATTACCTGTCCATCTGCCGGGAAGCGCTTTCGCCGCATCGGCTGTTTGTCGAGTTCAGGCATGAGGGCTGGGTCAATCGCGAGATGTACGACCGCCTCAAGGCTGAGGGCATCGGCTATGTTTGTGTCGACGAGCCGCAGTTGCGCGGTTTGCTCAGGCCGGACTGTTTCGCTACCACCGACACGGCCTATGTCCGCCTGCACGGCCGCAACGCCGAGCAATGGTGGGACGGGGGCCCCCTGCGCTACGACTACAGCTACTCGCAGGAAGAACTGCGCGAGTGGAAACAGAAGATTGAGAAACTCAGGGCGAAGATCAGCGCCGCGTACGTTTTTTTCAACAACTGCCACCTGGGGCAGGCGGCCGGCAACGCTCTGGACTTCACTCGTCTCCTCGGAGAGTGAATCGGATAACGTCAGATTCAGCCAGCAGTAGGTCGAGACCCCTGCGGTCTCGACAGATTCATGTGTCAGAACCACAGGGGTTCTGACCTACAGGACTCGGAGAGTGAATCGGATAACGTCAGATTCAGCCAGCAGTAGGTCGAGACCCCTGCGGTCTCGACAGATTCATGTGTCAGAACCACAGGGGTTCTGACCTACAGGACTCGGAGAGTGAATCGGATAACGACAGTTTTTGGTTGACGGCCACCCCAAAACGAGGTATCAACGCCGGGTATGTTCCTGAAACTGGACAGGATTTGCAAGACGTTCGGCGACAAAGTCGCCGTGGACAACTTGTCGCTTGAAGTGCCAGAGGGAGTTCTGTATGGTATCATCGGCCCCAACGGTGCCGGCAAGACGACGACTATACGTATGGTCATGGATATCACCGCGCCCGACTCCGGCCGGGTGCTTATCGACGGCAACCGCCCGGACAGGCGTTTCCGGAATCGTGTGGGCTATCTCCCGGAGGAACGAGGTCTCTACAGAAAGATGACTCTCTTAGAGGTCATGCTGTACATGGCCGAACTCAAGGGATATCCGGCCCGAACCGTCAGGGAAAACTGTGACCAGTGGCTTCAGCGCATGGACCTTCTGGAATACAAATACAAGAAGGTCGAGGAGCTCTCCAAGGGAATGCAGCAGAAGCTCCAGTTCATCACGACCATCCTGCACGACCCTGACCTGATTATCCTCGACGAACTCTTTTCCGGTCTCGATCCCCTGAACATAGAGCTTATCAAGGGTATCCTGCTGGAGCTCAAACGGGCCGGCAAGACCATCCTGTTTTCGACCCACGTCATGGAACAGGCCGAGAAGTTATGCGATCATATCTGCATGATATCCCGGGGCCGCAAGGTTATCGACGGCAGCATGGCCGAGGTCAGGAGCCGTTTCGGAAAAAACTCCATACGACTGGAGGTCGTCGGCGACAGCGGATTTGTCTCGTCGCTGGCAGGGATCAGAAAGGTCACCGATTTCAATAACTACCTTGAACTGGAGCTTGAAGGGGGGGCGGACACCGACGCCATATTAAAGTCCGTAGCACAGAGAGTCTCGGTGCGTCGCTTTGCCCTGGTGGAACCTTCACTGTACAGCATCTTCATCGACATGGCCGGCGGCGAACCTGCTGATCCCGGCGGCGCAGGGGAGGTGGCCGATGTCTAAGTTCCTCGTGGTATTCAAGCGGGAATACGCACAGGTGGTGAAGAAGAAGTCCTTCATCGCGGGGATATTCCTGACCCCGGTGTTGATGGCCGCCCTCGTGATGCTGCCGGCCTTCCTTGCTCGACAGAAGGCGTCCGAGACGGAACACCTGGCCGTCATCGATCAGTCCGGCTGCGAGATTGGAGCCGGTTTCGCTAAGGCGCTCGAACGCTACTTCATCGATGACGAAGAGACCGTCCCGTACTATGCGGTCGAAAGGATCTTTGAACTCGATCGGGTCGACTCATCGGGTCGCGCTGCTGTCGAAGACTCTCTGCGCCGACTTATCAACGACAAGGAGTTGAAGTATTTTCTTGTTGTGGGGGAGGGAACCTCCGGGGGCGATGCCGACCTCTACCTGGTTACAAACTCGGACAACTTCCGGTCGATCAGCCGGTTTGAACAAAGGCTGTCCGATCTGCTCTCGGCCAGGCGACTTGAGAAATCGAACGTCAACCTGTCGATCGACTCGGTGCTCAGCCTGACCCAGCCGATCGACCTGACCATCCAGGACGCCAAGGGAGAGTCAATCCCGTTTATGGTCAAGTATTTCAGCGCCCTTGTCTTTGTGGGCATCATGTTCGGCATGATGATAGGCTACGGCCAGCTTGTCATGCGGTCCGTCATTGAAGAGAAGAACTCGCGCATCATGGAGGTATTGATCTCGTCGGTCAGCCCCTTCCAGTTGATGTTGGGGAAGATCATGGGGCTGGGCGCGGCCACACTCACCCAGGTCGCGATCTGGTTCGCACTGGGGGCGGTCATGTTTATGATGAGGAGTGCGGTGAGTGTTGATCCCTCGATCGACCGCATCGTATTCGACCCGGTCATCATCGTGTTCTTCATACTGTTTTTGGTATCGGGTTACCTGTTGTTCTCGACGTTGTTTGCCCTGGTCGGTTCGATCGTCAACACCGAGAAAGAAGCGCAGAACTTCGTAGCCCCGATCACAATACTGATGGTCCTGCCCTTCCTGCTGGGCATAGCGGTAGTGCAGGAACCCAACTCCACGCTAGCGGTGGTGCTGTCTTTGTTTCCTTTCACGGCGCCGACCATGATGATGATGCGGGTGGTGTTTATCGCGCCAACCGTGACCGAGCATTCCTTGTTCTCCGGTATTGCCGCTGAGGCGACCCTCAGTTTCCTTATCGTGGTGGCTGCGGTGGCCGGCATGATCTGGCTCACCAGCAGGATTTTCCGCGTCGGCATTCTGATGTACGGCAAGAGGCCGACTTTGCCCGAGATCATCAAATGGGTTAAATACTGAGCGGGGAGGTGTCGATCTGATGAGTATGAGGACATACGGCTTCTTCGGCAAGACGAGCTTCCTGTTGGGCGTGATTCTTTTCTTTTTCGCGGCCACCGTTTGTTTTCTCGAACCAACTGACGGTCATACCGGAGCCACTCTGAACACCGGCTACCACTTCGATTTCGACCAGGTGAGCAAAGGCCCCTATCTGAATCTGAAGAGCGCCATACTCGTGAACTACGACAACGGAGAAGTCCTGTACGCCAAGAACGCCGACCTGGTTCGCCCGGTAGCCTCCATAAGCAAACTGGTCGCCGCCATGGTGGTGCTCGACAAAGGGATTGACCTGAACCGCACCGCGATCATTACCCGCGAGGACGCCCGCCGCTCGTCACGCTCGCGACTTCGCGTGGGCAGTAAGCTGAGCCTGCTTGATCTGCTTCACGCCGCTCTGATCAGTTCTGACAACCGGGCCACCCGTGCTCTGGCGCGCGCCACCTCCGGTTCGATTGACGCCTTTGGGCGGGAGATGAACGACAAAGCCGAGCGGATGGGTCTTGAACACACCGTCTTCTACGAACCGACCGGCCTGGACACGCGCAATGTGTCAACCGCTCACGAGGTAGCCAGGATTATCCACTATGCCTGTGATTATGATGCGATCGCCAGGATCACCTCGTTGAAAACACATAGGGTGAAACTGCTCAATAGAAAGAACAGTTACTGTAATCTGTCCAATACCAATCGCCTGCTCTGGTCGCCCTACCGGGTCCTGGCCGGCAAAACCGGCTACATTCGCGCGGCCGACTACTGCCTGACCGCCCTGGTCAGGAACAGTAAAGGGGAGAGGCTCACGCTTGTTACTCTCGGCGTTCCCGGCGACAGACTTCGTTTCAAGGAATCCCGGCGCCTGCTGGACTGGGGCTTTCGGAAGGTCTCGTAATTATTGGTTGGCAATTCCGTCGACGCCGGCTATACTATTTGATTAATGACTTCCGACGATTCCATACTGGTGGTTGGCGCCGGCTTTGTCGGTCTGGCGACAGCCGCCTTTCTTGCCGACGGGGGCCGCAGAGTTACCGTAGTCGAAAAGAACCCGCTTACCGTCGAGTCTCTCAGGCAGGGGAGACTCCACTTCCACGAGCCGACCCTTGGCCGCATGGTCGGAAAAACCCTGAAATCCGGGCGGCTGGAGATCACCGTGCCGTCCAAGGAGAGCTATCAGCGTTCCTCGATGATCTTTGTAGCTATCGACTCAGCAGATCAGACTACTTGGAAGATGAAACTGGCCGCGTTCGAGAGGATGGCTCAGCGGATCGGTGGCGTCAGGAGAAAAAGGGCGGCCGTTGTGGTGCTCAAGTCCACCAACGTCCTCGGTTTTGCGGGATTGTTTCGCGAGTTGCTTGACGCCGCCCCGCACGGGTCGTCGGTACGACTGGCCGTCAACCCGGAGTTCCTGCGCGAGGGATTTGCTTACGAAGATACGGCGAAACCGTGGCGGGTCATTATCGGAACCCGGGATGCTCACACGCGCACGCGCATGGTCAGGTTTTTCCGGTCGGTCTATGGATCGACTATCCCGCTTGTTACCACCGACTGGAAGTCAGCGGAACTGATCAAGCTCTCGTCGAATCTCTATCTTTCGCACCGGCTGGCGTTCATAAACGAAGTTGCGGAGTACGCCCGGCGGGAGGAACTGGACATCGATGCCGTCAGGCGGGGGATAGGCCTTGATCCGCGCATCGGTCAGCACTATTTCGAGCCCGGCCTGGGTTTTGGCGGGTCGTGTCTGCCCAAGGACTGCCACCTGATAAACTCGCGTGAGCTTGGCGGGGAGTTCTCGTTCCTGACGGCCCAAACGGCGCTGGCCGTCAACAGCCGCATTCTGGACGGCGTTGTCGACGCCCTGCAGTTACAGTTGGGTAAGCTCAAAGGACGAAAGATAGCCCTGCTGGGTGCGGCCTTCAAACCGGAAACGGACGATACGCGCGGCTCCCAGGCAGTGGAACTGGCTCTTAAGCTGAAACGACGCGGCGCTCGAATTGCAATCCATGAACCGTTTCTGAAATCGGCAGAGTGCATCTTAGTGGGCAATCTCCCGCTTGAGCACAACCTTGAGGCGGCTGTGAGCAACGCTTCAGCAATTGTAATCGGCACCGCCCACCGCCGGTTTCGATTGCTCAAGCCGCAGTCCATAGCACCGCTGGTCAGGAAGCGTCTGGTTGTCGACCGCCCGGCAGCGTTGGCTCGTCGACGATGGGAGAAACATGGTTTCCAGTTCATCTGACGGGGGCCGCAGTTGCACCTGATGGCGAGGTAGAGCGAACTTTATGATAAAAACAATCCTCGTCACCGGTTCATCGGGAACCGTCGGCACGGCGCTGACCCAGGCGCTGATGAGGCGGGGCTATCGTGTTATCCCCCTTGATGTCAGGCATTCATACTGGGATGCGAGGATCGAGCGCAAGACCATCTTCCATGATCTGCGCCGGCCGCTTGACAAACTTCGGCTGCGCCCGCGGCCGGACCTGATCGTCCACCTGGCGGCCAACGCGCGCGTGCACGACCTGGTCGTCAAGCCGGGGCTGGCGCTCGACAACTACGTCATGACGCACAATGTTCTTGAGTACGCCCGTCACAACGGAATCGGCCGCCTGCTTTTCTCATCGTCCCGTGAGGTCTACGGGGAATCGAAACCAGGCCTCCCACGTCGGGAAGACTCAACAGACATCACCGGCATCAAAGCGCCGTACACCGCCTCGAAATACGCCGCCGAGGCCCTGATCCACGCCTGCCATGAATGCTATGGCATAAAGCCGGTGATCGCGCGACTGTCCAATGTCTATGGGCGGTACGATGTCTCGGAGCGCGTGATCCCGGTGTTTCTCTACTACGCCTTGCGGGATCGCACGCTGACCGTCTTCGGCCGCGAGAAGAAACTCGACTTCACCTACATTGACGACTGCACCGCCGGCCTGATGGCGATTGTAGAGAGATTTGACAAGGTCGCCGGAATGACGTTCAACATCTCCGCCGGAAAAGGGGAGAGGCTTCTCGATCTGGCGCGCATGATCGCCGACGTTGTCGGTTCTTCTTCGAAGATTTCATCCTCGTCAAAGCGGACTGGGGAGATATCGTCGTATGTCGGCGATATCTCTTTGGCGACGCGACACTTGGCATACAAACCGCAAGTATCACTTGAGGACGGCCTGATCGAGAACATCGGCTGGTATGTGCAGGCTATGAAAGAGCGCCGTGTGTACGAGAGCCAGCGCCGCAACCTGGCCAGAAGGGGCTGGCTGTAGCACGGGTCAAGTCGGCTAAGTAAGTCAGGAGCCCCGCGCTCCCGACAGCGATTGTCGAAATCACATGGATTTCGACCTACCATGCTGCCACATTTAGTGTAGGAGGAAACCAGCATGAATCCATCACGAAGCGTTGATCGCGCTTTGACTCTGCTCAAATCTGAAAAAGATGATGAGTACTTTCTACTCAAGCTCTTACCACAGCCAGCTTCCTGTTGCTGTTCTGATTGTTGGCCCAATACGTGGCGAGAGATCAACAGGACCATTGCGCCAGCACAACCAGTGCCTCACGAAGGAGACAGCCTCATTACGGTTGGTGCCGTGCCTCTGGTTATCGAATCACACGAAAGTGGCCCCGAGATCATACTTCTCTTGACTCAGTGGTGTAGCCAAATAGCCTCTTTGCTTAAGCCGATCTCCGAGATTGTGTCTACTTTCGCAAAATCACTGAGCAGAGAAAGACCCAAGGGATTGGCGAGGATTCGAATTGAATCCTATCGCGTTAGTCAAGGTCAAGCTACTCATATTGCGAAGTTGGATGTGGATTTCCCCTTAGACAAGCGGACAGTCGACACCATCAATTCAACAATACAGGATATGTTGACCAAGAATACCGAAGGGGGTAATCAACATTGACCAGCCTTGGTACGTGCCCTTATAGCGCGTTCGCCTCGAGGCAGGTTTTCGGTGCAATTAGTTCCCAATTCCTTCCTTTTACACTTCCTTCCCTTACGGTGAAATCGCAATAGGAATTCCTCTACAAACCGACAGGCGACCTGCCGGTTGGAGCAAAAAGAAGCAGCCCGTAGGTCAGGAGCCCTGCGCTCCTGACAGCGATTGTCGAAACCACAGGGGTTTCGACCTACCATACTGAAGGACATATTGAACTGAGTGGCCGCTCAACGCGAGAACAGATTGTACTTGAGAATACACCAGACCGCCTTCACACCGTCTCTCCAGCCGATTTTCTTGCCTTCTTCGTAGGTCCGACCGTAATAGCTTATCCCGATCTCGTAGATACGCACCCGCTTGCGGGCGATTTTGGCCGTTATTTCAGGTTCGAATCCGAAGCGCTTCTCTTTGATATCGATCGACTGGATAACCTCCCGCCGGAAGACTTTGTAGCAGGTCTCCATGTCAGTGAGATTGATGTTGGTGAGCATATTGGACAAGAGGGTCAGCAGACGGTTGCCGACGTAGTGCCAGAAATAGACTACTCGATGAGGGCCGGCGCCCACGAAGCGGGAACCGAACACGACATCGGCCATGTCGTTGACTATCGGATCGATCAGAATCGGGTATTGGCGGGGGTCGTATTCCAGATCGGCGTCCTGGATCAGGACAATATCACCGGTAGCATGCTCAAAGCCGGTCTTCAAAGCGAATCCCTTGCCGTAGTTTTTGGGTTGGTAGATGACACGGTCAACGTGACTTTCGAGCCGCTCCCTGATAAGCTCGCGCGTGCCGTCGGTAGAGCAATCGTCGATCAGGATGATCTGCTTATCGGGGATTGGTGAGGCATTGACGCGAGAGAGGAGAGCTTCAATAGTGGAGACCTCATTATATACCGGGATGACGACGGAGAGCTTCATAGAGAACCACGCAAACGTCCCATAAGATATATTATGTTAACCCACCGCTCCCCAACCACCACGCTGCCGTCACCAACGTCACCACAATCCAAACGCACCCTGCTCAAATCACCCAAAACATGTCTATTGCTTGGCAACCAACCTGACACAGCTTACCCCTTTACCACGATGTTCAGAATGCGGCCCCTGACGAATATCTTACGCACAATCTCCTTACCTTCAGTGTGCGCCTTGATCTTGTCGCTGCCGAACGCAGCCTCCTCAACAGCCTCCTGATTCGCATCTGCGGGCACTATCACCGAATCTCTCAGCCTTCCGTTGACCTGTACCGCAACCTCGATTGTGTCACCGATGATTGCCTGCACGTCATATTCAGGCCATTGCGATTTGAACACGGACCCGGAGCAACCCGCACTTTCCCACAATTCTTCGGCCAGATGAGGCGCTAACGGCGCCATCATTTGAATTATCCTGAGAATGACAACGTCATTGAGCTTATCGTTAGCGATCTTCTCCGGTTGGAAGTCGCGCACCAGTTCCATCAAGGCGGCGATCACCGTGTTGAATTGCAGCCGGTCGATATCTTCGCTAGCCTTCTTGATCGTCCGGTTCAGCTTGACGTACAGCTCGCGTTCGCCTGTCGACAACTGCGCCTGGTTAAAGTGTTGCTTTAAGTCCGAGTGGGTACCGCGGTAGTGGTTTACAATCGGACACAAGCGGTTTATCACGAACTTCTCAACACCGGTAACGGTGGTCTCGCTCCAGAGCACTTCACGTTCCGTCGGAGCGGTGAAGAACATGGCCAGGCGCGCGACATCGTTACCGTGACGCTCCATCAGCAGCTCCGGTGACACGACGTTGCCTTTGGACTTGGACATCACCGCGCCGTTTTCATCCATAACCATGCCGAGACAGAAGAGTCTCTCTGCAGGCTCATCGCCGCTGACCCACCCAATATCACGCAGGAACTTGTGAAAAAAGCGGTAATAGATCAGATGCCCGGTCGCGTGAGTAATGCCGCCCACATACAGATCAATCGGTAGCCAGGCGTTAGCTTTCTCGCGCGCGAACGGTTCGCTGTCATTACGGGCGTCGACGTAGCGCAGGTAATACCAGGACGAGCAGACGTATGTATCCATCGTATCCGGATCGCGCTCTGCCTCTCCCCCGCATTCCGGGCACTGGACGCTCACGTACTCGGGGATGTCGGCCAGTGGTGAGCGGCCTTTCGGCATGAAGTTCTCGACGTTCGGCAGCAGTACCGGCAGATCCGACTCCGGCACCGTCACTTCGCCGCATTTCTCACAGTGGATAATGGGAATGGGGCAACCCCAGTACCGCTGGCGCGAGATGAGCCAGTCCTTGAGCCTGTAATTCACTTTGCTGCGCCCAAATCCCTTTTCCTCGGCGTAGGCCGTGACTGCCTTGAGAGCATCTTTGTCCGCCAGGCCGTCAAACCGGCCGGAGTTGACCATCGGGCCGTATTCGACAAAAGCATCATCCATTTGAGCGGCGTCTAATGATGTGTCGGCGTCGGGATGGATTACGATCCTGATCGGGATGCCATACTTGCGAGCAAAGGCGAAATCGCGGCTGTCGTGTGCGGGTACGGCCATGACCGCGCCGGTGCCGTATCCTGCCAGAACGTAGTCGGCCACCCACAATTGGACGCGCTCGCCGTTGAAGGGATTTATGGCGTACTTGCCGGTGAAAACGCCGTCCTTTTCCTCGGTGACGGACGCTCGTTCGATTTCCGTGCGGCGCAGGGCTTTCTCCCGGTAGGCAGCCACCCGCTCGGCGAACTCACCCGTCAGGCCGAGTCTGTCCAGCAGTTCCGCCTCGGGAGCCACAGCCATGTAGGTCACCCCATAGATAGTGTCAGGACGTGTCGTGAAGACCGGCAGCTTCTCGCCGGAATCCTCGATATTGAAATCAACCTCGGTTCCGTATGAGCGCCCGATCCATTCGCGCTGCATGGTTCTGACGTTGTCGGGCCAGTGCGGCAGTCTGTCCAGGTCATCGAGCAACTGGTCGGCGTACTCAGTGATCTTGAAATACCACTGTATCTGGTTCTTCTTCTCGACGACGGTGCCACACCGTTCGCAGCGACCGTCCTTGACCTGTTCGTTGGCTAGTACCGTTCGGTCTTCCGGGCACCAGTTGACGAATCCCTTCTTGCGGTAGGCCAGGCCTTTCTTGAACAACTGGATGAACATCCACTGGGTCCACTTGTAGTAGTCGGGTTCGCTGGAAGTGACTTCCCGCGACCAGTCATAGGAGATGCCGGCCTTTTGCAGGGTGGTGCGCGACACCGCGATATTTTGAGCAGTCCATACCTGTGGATGGATTCCGCGCTGTATCGCGGCTCGCTCGGCGGGCAGCCCAAACGAATCCCAGCCGAACGGATGCAGAACGTCCCTGCCGAGCATCATCTGGTAGCGCGCGACAGCGTCGCCTATTATGTAGTTGCGGAAATGGCCCATGTGGATGTCACCCGAAGGATAGAGAAACATCACCAGCATGTAGAACTTGTTGGCGGGGTCCGCCGTTTCGGGCGCGGCATACAGGTTCTCATCAGCCCAGCGCTGTTGCCATTTGCTTTCGATCCGACGGAAGTCGTATTTCCGTTTTGCCGTCTCGGATGTTGCCATGTTGATATCCGCAGCAGTTTCAGTTAATAGTCGGCAAAATTAGCATAATTGAAAAGCCGCCGCAAGGCATTTCCCGGGCTTGACGCCCGCCTCTCATTTGCCTGTGGCGCTCCTGAAATCGTTTCTGGAGGCGGGGCCCAGGACGGCGACGGTCAGGTGGGAATCGTCGAAGACGCGGTTGGCCGCCTCCATCAGCCGGGACGGAGTGACGGTGTCGATCTCACGCATGGTCTGTTCCAGCGAGGTGTATTTGCCCGTTAGGAGTTCAAGGCGGGCCAGCCGGTTCATACGCGAGGCTGTGAACTCCATGCTCAGCATCAGTTGGCCCTTGAGTTGCTGCTTGATCTGGTCCAGCCGCGTCGCAGAGACGCGCCGCCGTTTGACCCGACCGACCTCCCCGAGAACAATGTCAAAGGCCTCGCGCACTCGACGCTTGTCGGTGGCCAGGTAGACGCCGAAAACACCGGCGTCACGGTATGTCTCGTGGTAACTATAGACAGAATAGGCCAGGCCCCGGGCTTCCCGTACCTTCTGAAACAGCGTCGATGACATCCCGCCGCCGAGGTAGGTGTTGAGCGCCATAAGGTCCATTCTCCACCGCGAGGCATAGCGCAGACCGGGATAGCCTAAGCAGAGATGAGTCTGGCCGTTTTCAGAAGGCACCAGGTTCAGCTTGAATCCGGTGCCGTGCGACGCCTTCGGGGCAGTCTCGGCCCGGCCAGTAGCGTACTCGAACTTCCGACTAGCCAGTTTCACCAACCGGTCATGTGACACCGAGCCGGCGGCGGCAATGACAATTGATCCCGAGCGGTAGTTGCGCCTGATATAATCCAGTATCTTCGCCCGCGGCATACGGGAGAGGTTCTGAGCAGTGCCCATGATCGGGCGGCCCAGCGGGTGATCGGTCCAGAACGTCCCGGCAAAAATGTCATGGATGTGGTCGGACGGATTCTCGAGCGATTCCCTGATTTCCTCGATTATGACCGACTTCTCACGCTTGAGATTGGTCGGTGTCAGCGTAGCATGACAGGTGAGATCCGACAGCACGTCGACTGCCGTATCCAGGTGATCGTCAAGAACCCTGGCGGTGTAACAGGTCTGCTCGCGGGAGGTAAAGGCGTTCAGCCCGCCTCCGAGCGACTCCAGCGACAAGGCGATCTGCCTGGCCGTTCGTTTCCGGGTGCCTTTGAAGACCATGTGTTCAACCAGGTGACTGACGCCGCTTTCGGACGTGCTTTCGTGGCGCGATCCCACGTCTATCCAGACACCCAACGAAAGGGAACGGACCGCGGGGGTTTTCTCGGTCACTACCCTCAGTCCATTCCTCAGCGTGGTTTTGTGGTAGATGGCTTTCTGGGATGCCATCCTGTATTTCGTCACGGGCTATCGGGGTCTTTCTGCATGGCGGCTGCCGGCGCCGCCGTTGTCGAGAATGGCCTTGCGGGATAAACGGACCTTGCCCTCCGGGTCGATACTGAGAACCTTGACGTCAACTTTGTCACCGACGTTCAGAACGTCCTCCACCCGCCTCACGCGGGTGTGGTCGAGTTCCGATATGTGGATCAGGCCGTCGGTGCCGGGGATAATCTCCACAAAAGCGCCGAACGTCGTCACCCGCCGGACGACACCGGTGTAGACCTTGCCGATTTCAGGCTCTTCTACGAGTTCCTGGACGCGCGCCAGGGCTCGGCGACCGGCGTCGCCGTCAACGGATGCAATCAGCACCGTGCCGTCGTCGTCGATGTCGATCTTGGCGCCGGTTTCCTCAACAATGGCCCGGATGATTTTGCCACCGGGACCGATAACGTCGCCGATCTTCGACGGCGGGATCTTAATGGTGATGATCCGGGGAGCGAACTCGGAAAGCTGGTCGCGATGTTTGGGCATGGCGGCATTCATTTTCTCCAGGATCTTCAGTCGCGCGATGCGGGCCTTGTCGAGAGCCTGACGCATGGTCTCAACGTCAAGCCCGGCGATCTTGATGTCCATCTGGATAGCGGTGATGCCCTCAGTGGTGCCGGTGACTTTGAAATCCATGTCTCCGAAATGATCTTCGTCGCCGAGAATGTCGGTCAGGATCACTACTTTGTCGTCGCTCTTAATCAGGCCCATTGCGATACCGGCCACGGCCGACTTGATGGGAACACCGGCATCCATCAGGGCCAGAGAGCCTCCGCATACGCTCGCCATCGACGACGAGCCGTTCGACTCCAGGATGTCGGAAACCACACGGATGGTGTACGGGAAACCTTCCTCGGCCGGAATTACCGGGAAGAGAGCCCGCTCGGCCAGCGCCCCATGTCCGGTTTCCCTCCGATTGGTGCCGCGAATCGGTTTTGTCTCGCCCGTGGAAAACGGTGGGAAATTATAGTGGAGCATGTAGCTCTTGGTCGACTCGCCTTCCAGTTCATCCAGGCGTTGCTCGTCGATCTTGGTTCCCAGCGTAATGGCCACCAGCGCCTGCGTTTGCCCGCGAGTGAATAGGCCCGAACCGTGCGCGCGTGGCAGGAAACCCACTTCGCAGGTAATCTCGCGAATATCATCGGGGCCGCGGCCGTCAATGCGACGGTTCTCATTGAGTATCATCGCCCGCATGACCCCGGCGTCGAGGTCGTGAACTATTGTCTTGATATCTTTCTCTTGCTCCGGAAACTCCTCGCCGAGAGCTTCCACGATTTCCCTGGTGAGGTTCTTCTTTTCGGTATGGCGCTGGTTTTTGTCGGCGATACGGTTGAACTCGTCCAGTTTTTCGCCCGCCATCTCCTTTACTTTAGTTGTCAGGGCTTCGTCGATAATCACGGGCGTGTACTCGAAAGGCTCGCGGCCGCACATCGCCTTAAGTTCTTTGACCTTCTCCAGGATCATCTTGATATGATCGTGGCCGAACGTCAGCGCCTCGACCATGTCGGCCTCGGCAATCTCACGGCCGCCACCTTCAACCATGGTAATGGCGTCCTCGGATCCCGCCAGCGTAATGGATAACTCGCATTCGGCGATCTGGCCAATGGTCGGGTTGATAACCAATTGCCCGCCGATGCGACCCACGCGCACGCCGGAGACAGCTTTCTCTATCGGGATATCGGAGATAGCCAGAGCGGCGCCGGTTCCCACCAGGGCCAGGACATCGGTGTCATTCTCACGGTCATGAGAGATGATGAAATTGATAACCTGCGTCTCTCCCTTGAAATCATCGGGAAACAGAGGCCTGATGGGTCGATCTATGATCCTGGCGGAAACGACCTCTTTCTCGGATGGTCTCCCCTCCCTCTTGAAGAACCCGCCCGGGATCTTGCCGGCCGCGTATGCCTTCTCCCGGTATTCCACCGTCAGTGGAAAGAAATCGAAACCGATCCTCGGTTCCGTGTTGGAGCAGACGGTGGAGATGATCATCGAATCACAATACCTGACCGTTACCGCCCCGTTGGCCTGCCTGGCCAGTTTCCCACTTTCGATAGTGAGAGTTCGTCCTCCAAGTTCAATTTCTACTTTGTGTGTCATATACTGATCTCGTTTCTCCTTATCGCCGCAGTCCGAGACTGGCAATCACCTGGCGATAGCTGTTGATGTCGGTGTTTTTCAGGTAGTCCAGCAGGCGGCGTCTTCTGCCCACCATTTTGAGAAGTCCCAGGCGTGTGTGGAAATCCTTCTTGTGCGTTTTCATGTGCTCCGTCAGGTGGTTGATGCGTTCCGTCAGCAGCCCGATCTGAACCTCGGGTGAGCCGGTATCTTTTTCGTGCAAGCGGTTCTCAGCAACAATCTCTGCTTTCCGCTCTTTTGTCGCGGTCATCGCGTTTCTCCCTTTGGATTATCTTCATAATTTCATCTTTGTCTTTTCTGATCTGCCTGGCGAGCTCCTCGGCTGATTCGAACTTCCTGCCTTCCCTGACGAATCGTACGGGGCAGACTACAATGTCAGTATCGTAGAGATCTTCGTCAAAGTCAAACAGGTTGATCTCCACGGAGACGCGTTCCTGGGGATTGAAGTGGTTTCTTCCGATAAACATCATCCCGTTCTTCCTGAGTCCCCTGCTCTGGACCCGACAGGCGTATACTCCCTGGCGGGGAAGCAGCTTGCGTGGATTGTAACGCACGTTGGCGGTGGGGTAACCGAGCTTGCGCCCGAGACCGATGCCTCTCTCCACCGTGCCGTAGATGGCATAAGGATGCCCCAGAACGCGCACCGCTTCGCCGACCCTGCCTTCTTTCAGGAGCGTTCGAATATAGGTGGATGAGATCCGATGGTTGTTGTACATCACCGGTCCCACAACTTCCACGTCAAATCCCCAGCGTTTTCCCAGAGCCCCAAGCTCATCGGCGCTCCCGCTCCGGTTTTTGCCGAAGGCATGGTCATGCCCGACCACCAGTTTCTTCATCCCCAACTTGTCAATGAGGATATCTCTGACAAACTGCTCCGCTGAAAGGCTCATTAACTCCGACGTGAAGTCCAGCACAAGGACCGTCCCGCGGAAGAAGTCCGGCAGAAATTTTCCCTTTTCCTCGATCGTCGTCAGAAGCGACGGCGCGTCGTCGGGCGTCACCAGCACTCGCGGGTGAGGGTGAAAGGTCACCAGCACCGGAGCATAACCGGTTGCCTCACCGGCGGCGAGGACCCTTCGCAGGATTTCCTGGTGGCCGCGATGAATGCCGTCGAAGGTGCCGATCGTCGCCACCACCGGGTGCCCGGATGGACGCTGGTAGTTTTGCAGCCCTCTGATGATCTCAATGCTCAATTCAGCACCCTTATGTAGTTGAACAACTCTCCGTCGCCGTTATTGCCAACGCCGTGAGACGAACGGCCGGCAGTTCCCACGGCCAGGACCTCCCCCCGAGTGTTCTTCAGGACAATCTTGTCACCGACACCGAAACTGCCTTCGACACCGATCACATCACATGCCCGCAGGGATTTGCCGGAGACCACGTATGGCTCATAATCATCGTTGATTCTGATGGCGCTGAACGTCAGCACACTGGAGAAAGGAAGCAGGTGGTCGGCCAGTTTCCCCGCTCCATGAAGCCGTGGCACGTCATCCGAGCTGACGGCACCATCCAATGTGAGCGTGCCCACCGCGGTCCTGCGCAACTTCGACAGGTATCCCCCGCATCCCAACCGCTTGCCAAGATCATCGGCCAGGGAACGGATGTAGGTACCGCTGGAACAGGTTATCCTCAGACGCAGGTGCGGCTTGTGATACTCCAGAACGGCAATCTCCCTGATTTCCACTTCACGCTCCGGAGGGACGACATCGACGCCTTCGCGCGCTAACCGGTGCAGTCTCACGCCGTTGATCCGGACGGCTGAATATACGGGTACCCGTTGCTTGATTCTGCCGGTGAACTCCGATACCAGCTTCGCCAGCGCAGCGGAATTGAGATCCGGCGGCGATAGCACCGCCTCATCCACGGATACGCCCTCAGAATCGAATGTTTTGGATCTCCGGCCCAGACATATCTCCGCCACGTACGTTTTGTCAAAGCCGGACAGGAACTGCACTATCTTGGTGGCCCGACCGATGCATACGACCAGCAGCCCTTCGGCCAGCTTGTCAAGCGTACCGGCATGACCCACGCGCCGTTGCCGAATTGCGTGGCGCACCTCCATGACGGTGTCGTGGCTGGTAAGGCCGGCCCGCTTGTCAAGCAGGAGGACTCCGTGGTAGTATCCACCGCTGTCAATCATTGACCACCTCACGAATCAGTCGCAGTAATTCCTGCCTGGCCTGTGCTAAGGGCATCAACATGGTGCACCCGGATGCGTTGTCGTGTCCGCCGCCGCCCAGTTTGGCCGCCAGGGCAGCTACGTCAATACTGTCTCGCGAACGCAACGACACCTTGGTCCGGCCGTTGTTGATCTCTCTGAGAAGGGCACCCGCTCTGACATTTCTGCCGTGCAGGGTGAAATCGGCCAGACCCTCCCCCTCCGATTCGTGCGCTCCCGACTGCGCCAACATTTCCCGCGTCAGCGTTAGAAAACAGATGCGGTCGTCATCATGGAACTCGACACTGCCGAGGACCATGCCCTCCAGCTTCATGGTCGAGGAAGGTTTGGCGTAGTATACCATATCGCATATCTTGTGCGGGTCAGCTCCGGCCTCGATCAGAAGCCCGGCAATCTCCATCGTGCGCAGGGTGGTCGAGGAAAACCGGAAGCGACCGGTGTCGGTGAGAATGGCGGTATAGAGTTGCCAGGCGATCTCCTTTGAAACCGGGTATCCAACCTGCTGGAAGAACTCGAAGACCATCTCTCCGACCGACGAGGCCTCGCTGTTGACCCAGGCGATTTCTCCGAACTCCGTATTGCCACGGTGATGATCCACATTGACGATTCTTACACCGTCGTCGAGGAAGCGAATGGCCGCGCCGGTGCGGTCGAGGACAGGGCAATCCAGCACAACGGCCGTATCAACAGCGAAACCTTCGCCGAGAGATTCAACATGGGGAATATCCTTAGCTCCGGGCAGAAACAGGTACTTCTCCGGAATGACATTTGCGCAAACGAGGAAGACCTCCTTGCCCAGGTGACGCAGGTAGGAGGCAAGGGCCAACTGCGAACCGATCGCGTCGCCGTCCGGATCCTCATGCGAGGCCACCAACACCCGCCGGCTGCTCGCCAGTAACCTCGCTATCTCAGTGATCAGGTCACCAAAGCCGGCTGCGGACGGACTATTCCTGTTTGTCACTTTTGATTTCATTGAGCAGGCGCTCAATGCGCATTCCTTCCTCGATGGACGGATCGTACTTGAAAGTCAACTCAGGGATATGCCGGAGCCGCAGGTTTGCGCCAAGTTTATGCCTGATGCGACCGTTTTCCCGGAGGAAGAACTCGGCTACCGACTTACGGTCGTCCTCCTTGCCCAGAAACGAATAGTACACCGTAGCGTAACGGAGATCGGCAGACATGCGAACGTGAGTAAAGGTGACCATCCCTGAGAAATGCTCCGCCAGTTCGGTCTCCATCGTGCGCGATATGGTGCGAAGGGCTTCCTCGCCCACGCGGTCGGAACGCTTGAACTGCTTCACGTTCAGTACGACTCCACTTGATAGTCGGCTACGACAACAGCCGGATTCGATTCGATTCTGTTCACTACCCTGGAAATCACCTGATGACCGAAACTACCGTTGTTGGAGATCACAGCGGCACCGATCAGAGCCTCACGGTGTCGATCGTTGCTGTCTACCTCAGCGATAGAGATATTGAAATCCTTTCTCAACCGTGTCATCAGGGGCTTGAGAAGGCGCCGCTTGTCTTTCAACGACTCCGCCGACGGGAGCTCCAGACGAATGGTCAGAATAACGGTAACCAAAACTGCAAGCACCTAAAGAGTCCGCGCTGTTTCCACTACCTCGAAGGCCTCGACAACATCACCGACTTTGATATCGTTATAGTTTTCCACGCCGATACCGCATTCGAACCCCTCCTTGACTTCTCGCACGTCATCCTTGAATCGTTTTAGCGAACTCAAAAAGCCCTTGTAGATGATCTTGCCGTCTCTGACAATGTGAATGCGGTCCTTGCGACTGACTCTTCCCTCACGGATGGCGCTGCCCGCGATGGTACCGACCCTGGGAATCTTGAACAGATTACGAACCTCGGCCGCCCCCACGAACTTCTCCGTGACTTCGGGTGCCAGAAGGCCCTCGAGCGCCTTCTTGACATCGTTCTCGGCCTCGTAGATGACGTCATACAGTTTGATATCGACGTGCTCACGGTTTGCGGCCTCCCGGGCCCTACCGTCGGGCGACACCTGGAACCCTATCACGATAGCATCCGAGGCGGCCGCCAGGAGCACGTCCGATTCGGTGATTGAACCGACTCCCTGGTGGATGATGTTCGCCTTTACCTCCTCGGTGGCGATCCTGCCGAGTGTGTCGGAAAGCACTTCCACGGAGCCGTCCACATCACCCTTGAGAATCAGACGCACCTCTTTGATCTGGCCCTCTTTGATGCGGTCAAACACGCGGTCTAAGGTCATTCGCCCGTGCGACCTCCGGGCATCCTGTTCCCTCTTTATCTGGCTGCGGCGAAGAGTTATCTCCCTGGCTTCCTGGTCGTTCTTTACAACCATCAAGCTGTCGCCGGCCTGCGGTACCCCGTGAAGCCCGGTTATCTGCACGGGGGTGGATGGCCCTACCGCTGCCAGGCTCTGATCGCGGTCATTGGTCATCGTTCTGACGTGGCCGGAAAAAGAGCCGGCGACAATGGAATCACCGATCCGGCACGTTCCCCTGCGAATCAGTCCTGTCACCACAGGTCCACGGCCCTTCTCAAGTCTGGCGTCGACCACTGTTCCCTGGCCGCGAATCGTGGGGTCCGCAGTCAGGTCCATCATCTCAGCCTGGAGCAGGATCATTTCCAGCAGCTTGTCGATGCTCTCGCCGGACTTGGCCGAAACCTCAACCATAATCGCTTTGCCGCCCCAGTCTTCGGCAACAAGGTTGTGCTCGGTCAACTGGGTGCGGACGGCGTCCGGATTGGAGGTCGGCTTGTCGATTTTGTTAATGGCAACGATGATCGGCACGTTTGCCGCCCGGGCGTGGTCTATCGCTTCAATCGTCTGTGGCCTGACGCCGTCATCGGAGGCCACCACGAGGACCACGATATCAGTAAGATGGGCGCCGCGGGCGCGCATGGCGGTGAACGCCTCGTGACCAGGCGTATCCAGGAAGGTGATGAGGCCGCCATCGTGCCCCACCTGGTAAGCGCCGATATGCTGAGTTATGGCCCCCGCCTCACCGGCCACGACGTTGGTCTGGCGAATATAGTCCAGCAGCGATGTCTTACCGTGATCAACATGACCCATGACCGTGACAACCGGGGCCCGCGCTGCGAGAGACTCATCGTGTTCTTCTTCGAGAGCGTCTTCGCCGACTTCGGCCACCTGCGTTGCCTCGAATCCCAGCTCGGCGGCAAGCATTTCAATCGTATCCATATCAAGGCGCTGATTGATAGTGGCCATCATACCCAGTTCAAACAGTTTGGCGATCAACTCCGCCGGCTTGCGATCCATAACTTTGGCCAGTTCCGCCACCGACATGAATTCATTTACTTCGAGCAGGTTTTCAGCACCTGCGTCGGCGTCGGCGCCGGCAATCCCCGACCGCTTGTATTTCCGACGCGTCTTGGCGCCGGTCAGGTTGGCCATTGTCGCCTTGAAACTCTTGGCCACCGCCGTCTTATCCACGGATCGGCGGTCCTTCCTGCGGCGCCGCTCCTTCTTGCGCTGCTTCTTGACGATCTTGCGCATAAGTCCGGCTACGTCAGAGCCGGAGTCTTTCACGGTTATCGCGCCGATTTTCGCACTCGGACTCGCGGATTGCCTGACCTGTTCCTGATGCGCCATCTCATTCTTGGCTTCCTGTTTTTTCTGAGCGAATTTTTTTTTGACCGCCGCTACCATGTCGGGCGTGGCAACGGACATGTGAGATTTGGGCGCGAATTTCAGGTCCTGTAGTATCTTCACCATGGCTGCCGAGGAAATCTTGAAATCCTTGGCCAGTTGATAAATCCTGATGGAGTCTTTGGCCATCCTGGTCTCACCTCCTCGGAGTGCTATATGGGTAAAGGAGCCTATTCATCCTGTTCGGTCTTCTGCTGGGTGTCACTCTCGTCCCCGTCTTCGATTTCGTCGAACTCGGGAGCGGTCACTTCCGGCACGTCATCCACCTCAGTGACGAAATCGGCGTCGGTTTCAAAAACGTCTTCTTCGGACAGCTTCTCGTCCTTGGCGCCCTTGTCCGGGGCCTCGGCTACCTGCTCAGCTTTACGCCGCTCGTAATCCTTTTCGAGTTGGTGGACCAGGGTCTTCGCCTTCTCGATCAGAGTCTCAGCCGTCTTCTGGCCGATGCCCGGGATTTTCATAAGTATCTCCGTAGAGGTCGCGGCCAGACGCTGAACGGAATTGATGTCGGCCTCGATCAGGCGCTCACGAATCTTGATCCCGATACCCTCCAACTGGCCCACCGGCACCAGCATCTCCGCCTCGCGGTGCTGAGCCTCGTTGTACTCCGTCTCCGAGAGTATGTTCACCTTCCAGCCGGTCAGTTTGGAAGCCAGGCGGGCATTCTGACCATTGCGCCCGATAGCCAACGACAGCTTTTCGTCCTCGACGACAACGGTCATTTTTGCTTCAAGCTCAAAGGTCTCGACATTGACCACCTTTGCCGGCGCCAGGGCGCGTGTCACAAACATCTGGGGACTGGAGGTAAAGGGTACGATGTCAATACGTTCGTTGCTGAGTTCCCGGACGATGGACTGCACCCGCACTCCCTTGATGCCGACACAGGCGCCGACCGGGTCGATGCGATCGTCAGAGGAATAAACGGCGATCTTGGCCCTCTCCCCCGGCTCCCGGGCAATGGCCCGGATTTCGATTACCTTTTCATATATCTCGGGAACCTCGAGCGCAAACAGCCCTCGCAGGAATTCGTTGTTGACCCGCGACAAGATTATCTGAGGTCCGCGCAGGCTCTTCTGAACATCGAGAATGTAGGCGCGAACCCGCTCTCCCTGACGGAACCGCTCCCGAGGGATCTGCTCCTTGATCGGCAGCAGCGCCTCGGCGCGACCCAGGTTCACGATCACGTTCCCCTTGTCAATCTGCTGTACCACGCCGGATGCCAGTGTCCCGACCTTGTCGACATATTCATCATAGACGCGGTCGCGTTCCGCCTCGCGCACCTTCTGAACGAGCGTCTGTTTCGCGGACGCAATGGCGTTGCGGCCGAACTCCGTCTCGTAGTCGATGTAGATATCGAGCTCATCACCCAGCCCGGCCTCGGGGTCGATCTCCCTGGCGTCCTCAAGCGATATCTCGATGTTGGCGTCTTCCACCTTCTCCGCCACCATCTTGGTCGCTATCATCAACAGATCGTTCGCCTTGCGATCGAACTTGAAAGTGATGTTGTCGATGTAGTCATACTTCTTCTTGGCGGCAGCCAGAAGGCTTGCCTGAAGCGTTTCCAGCACCGCGTCGAAGTCGATGTTCTTTTCGCGGGCAATCAGAGTGATCGCCTCTACCATGTCAAACGCCATCTATCGGCTCCCCGTCAAAAGGCTATCTTTGCCTGCTCGATTTCCGAGAGCTCCAGAGTAAAAACTCCGGACTCGTTCTCCAATTCAACATCGTCACTTGTAGCCGCAACAATCCGGCCCGTAACGTTTTTTTTCGTGCGATCGATGAAACCAACCTCTACCGTCTCGCCGATGCGAAACCTGAAATCCCGAGCGGTCCTGAGCGGGCGATCCAGTCCCGGCGAGGAGACTTCCAGGGTATAACCGGATTCGAACAGGCCGGCTCCGTCAATTATGTCACTCACGATACGCGAAAGCCGCGCACATTCGCCGACGGTGGTTCCGTTCTGTGAATAGACGAACAGCCGCAGCGTCGCTCGTCCCTTGTATCGCGAAACGACCACGTCGACCAGTTCTGCACCTTCCTGCAGAAGCGGCCTCTCAACAAGCTCTCTAACCTCATCCTTTATGTCGTCAGCCATAGTCTACGGTACGCAAAAGGTGGGTATGAACCCACCAGAACTTATTAAGTTACTTACTAACTGCTTCCAATGCAACAATTTTATGCTCGGTTTTGTGGTTCCCCGGTGCTTTTTGCGGGGTCTTGTGGACCACCCCTCATGCACGTCCGCCGACGCCTAACGGCAACAACCCGTGGGGCTTACGCGATTCGACCTCTCGAAAGCCTGACGGGGTGCTATCTGCTCACACATTTGCTATTGCGTACGAGCGATCAACCCGTTATCTATCATGCGGTCGTCTGATGAAACGCACCTGCCGCCAGGGCATCGGACGCCGCCTGTGCCCCCGTGGTGTAACGGATAACGCGTCGGCCTCCGGAGCCGTAAATCCAGGTTCGATTCCTGGCGGGGGTAAAATTTCTTGCCACGCGCCAAAGACATACTCCAAGCAACATTGAGCAGCACAGGCACAGATTGCCAGGGCTTCGGCAAGCGAGAAATATCATTGACGGACCACTGCTACAGTATTATAGTTCGGCTAATCAAGATGGGAGGCTATTTATGCCTGAGGACACATCAGATAACTCAGAAGGCGGAGTTCAAGATCAGAGTGATCATTCATCTGCAACCAACTCCAATGATTCCTTGCCTGAAGTTGGTTTCGTGAAGGGAGAACCGGCTGCACCATGGCCCCGTTTGTTGCCGCGTTTCAAAGATATCATCGGACTCGTATTACTCACTGGTGGTATTACGACAGGACTGTTCACTCTCTGTGCCATACGGGACCAGGTAAACACAGCGATGAAGCAAACTGAGGCCGTCTGGTACTCCAATAGGCCCCTACTCAAGCTTGACGCATTCGATCCACGCAAGGACATTACGCCAATCTTGGACACTGTAAGCTTATCAACGGGAGAACGAGTGACTGATTCAACTCGGTACTTCGCGTTGCATTTCACGATTCGCAATGTGGGGAATTCTCCGGCCACAATTGACACGATTCACTATTCTTCCGTGGCCGCTGGAGTCGTGGTAAAAGATACGAGCATTTATACGAACATTGTTGTTACTCCAACCGATTTGATCGCGGTGGTATCCAATCTGGCCGTCGTAAAGGGTTTGAAGACTCTCTTCAATATCAACTTCGCGTATTATTGGGAGCAGCGGTCTGCCGGACCGCCAATGTACTTTTCGAAGCATTACAGTGTTGCATATAAAAACGGAGCCTGGTCCGTGACTATAATTCCGTCTGAGACTTTCGACGAAGCTGTTAAGCGCGTGACGGAATCTCGCCCATCTGGAGTCCCCTTGCGCGACTCCGGCGCAAATCAAGAGTAGACAACTATTGCCACACCCTGAATCGACTAAATCCAAATGTGATGGTTCGCGAATCGCTCAATACGGAGCTATACTCTAATACAGGGGAAACCTGTGAATCCTGACTTCTTCGATACCGTTCTCGGAAAAACCGGTAAGAAAGTCTGCCGATTGGGTCTGTCGGCCACCTATCGCCCCGGCAGGAAAGCAATATACAAAGCGCTGGATGAAGGCCTCAATTTCCTGTTCTTTTTCGGAGTCGACACTCAGATGACAGCCGTGCTGCGCGACGTTCTGAGATCCGACCGGGAGACATACGTAGTGGCCACCGGGGCCTACAATCTCGGATGGGGGCACCCCGATCTGCGTCGCACTGTAGAAAAGCGGCTCCGGCAAATCGGCGCGGATCAGATCGACGTCTTTCTCCTTTTAGGCGTGACGAAGGAAAGTCACTTCCCACAGCGCACCCGCGAGGAACTCCACCACCTGCGAGAGGAGGGCAAGGTCGGCGCTGTGGGTATATCCACTCACGACCGTAAATTCGCCGGCAGGTTGTGCTCCGAGGGCGCTCTGGACGTCGTTATGATGCGCTACAACGCCGCTCACCGGGGGGCAGAGCAGGATATATTCCCGTATCTTGAGCGGCACAATCCGGGTGTAATCAGTTTCACCGCCACCCGGTGGCGCTATTTGCTCAAGAGACCGCGGGGCTGGCCGAGAGAGGGCCGATTGCCCACCCCCGGCATGTGCTACCGTTTCGTTTTGTCAAACCCGCACGTCCACGTCTGCCTGACGGCTCCTCGGAATGTCGCTCAGCTTGAAGAGAATCTCGCCGCCTTTCGCCGGGGACCTCTTGGTGCGGAGGACATGGACTTCATGCGTCGGTTTGGTGACGCCGTTCATCACACGAAAAGATGGTTCATGTAGATCACCGCAATGGACATGACAATGTGCGCCGGTAGCGTCAGCTTCCAGTTTGTGAAAAAACCCGGCGAGGCCCCTCCCGCTACAAGAAGTATGTTGCCACCACCGCGAGCCAGACAACCGCCGTGGCCATGAATCCGGCCCGGCGACCATTTCCAACCAGCAGAGCAATGGCCGAATACATCAATGCAATGCCGATACGCGCTGTCCAGCGGTGCAGGTGCGTGATCTGGTAGGCGTCGGCCAACATCAACATTCCGCCGATCAGCAGCGCCAGGTAGACGAGCCAGTATGGCTGTTTTTTCTTTGCCGATTGTTTGTCGCTACCGGCCACGATCGTACTCCTCCAGGAACTCCTCGATGCCCTTGCTGATGGCTTTGGCCACCTTCTTGCGGAACTTCTCCGTCTTGAGCAGGGCTTCATGCTCCGGGATCATCATGAATGCGCACTCCACCAGCACGGCCGGGTATTGAGTGGGACGGTTCACCGCCAGGTTTCCATGATAGAGACCGAAGTCGCCCAACCGGGTGGCCTTGAGCAATTCCTCCTGAATGCGCCGCGCCAGGTCAATCGAATGGGGATGATAGTAGTAGGTTGAGACACCGTGATTCACAAACGGGTTGACACCGTCCGGCAGGGCGTTGTTATGGATGGATATGAACAGATCGGCGTCACACGCTCCGGCGATGGCCGGGCGGTCGTACAGGTCCACGTGGCGGTCGTCATCGCGCGTCATCACCACTCGGGCTCCCCGCTTTTGCAACCTTTCACGCAGGACCAGCGCGATTTCCAGGTTAGCCTCCGCCTCGGTGTATCCCGTAGGGCCGATCGCTCCCGGATCCCGGGAATGTCCCGGATCGAGCACGACCGTTTTGCCCTTCAGTTTACCCACACGAGCAGGAGGTTTGTTGATTCTCAAACAGAGGTTGTTGCTCTCGTAGCGGCTGTCGTATCCCCATATCTCATGTGCCAGATGCAGCGTCAATTCATACAGCCCATCCTCCGGCTGTGACCAGGTTGCCAGATCGACGAGGTCATCACCGAAATCATAACGGATCCAGTCGGTGTCGCTCGTCACTCCGAAAAGCTGAACGCGCAGTGTACGCCGATCTTCCTCAATCACGCAGTACGGGTGCCGGCCCGAAAGCGGGAACTCAATAAGCAGGGCGCTGTCGGAGCCGAACGTTCGTATCGAAGACAGGTATGATCGTGGGGGCAGAACGCCCCGCGGCAGCTTCCTGACAGATATTTTGTTCACCCACCCGAACCGGGTTCTCGACAGTTGCACCTTGTACCAGTCGCCCTCAGCGCCCACGACCAGCGCTTCGACACCCTCGGGCTGAAAGATCGAGAGGTACCCGCGGCGGGGACCGTGCCTGACCGTCTGAACCGAGTCGGTGAATCTCACGACAAACGGGAAGGTGCCGTCACCCAGCGAAACGGAGAAAGAACTGACCGCCATATCCGGGTCGCAGCGGGCCAGATCAAAGTACTCGATGAGTTCAAGTTGATACGGCGCCGACGTATGAGTGAACAGACGCTGTGCGACATCAATAATCGAGGGTGGCGCCAGATGGTACTCCAGATGGCTGCTGAGTATCTCAACCGAGGGAGGCAAAACGATGAACCCGGAATAGATTCCTCGAAGTTTGAGCGAGTCGGGTATGGCTCCTTTCCCGAACACGGCTTCACCCCAGTACGGTTGAGGACGTGGTTGTGTTTCTATCATAGGGACGGAATCAGCGATGCCTGGTAACGAGAACCAGGCCCGACAGCCAGGAGTGCCGCGAAAGGCAACTTCCAGTCTGTCTCCCGCGGTAAGAGCGAGATCTCCTTCCGGCGGGTTGTACTCCCCGGCAATTTGAACCGAATCAGTGCTCAACGGCCTCAGCGGTTCGGGAACCTGCACAGACAGAGTGCATGTCAGTCTTTCGGCGTACCCGATTTGCTCCCGCTCTCGAACCTGTTTGCGACGTGTCCGCCAGTCATCGTGTCGGCGGTGGGTGAGTTCAGCCTCAAGATGAAATGCGAATTCACCAGGGGACAGGGGCAGAAAAGCGAGGAAACCACCGCCGGGATGGACGGCCACGGGACGTTGGTTTATCGTCAGTCGGTATGACCAGTCTCGCTGTTGCGGTGGCATATGGCCGAAAATGAATGTGGAGTCCACCGCGCCGATGCACTGGTCCGGCTTGGGGTACACGACTACAATCTCCGCCTTGTGCGACGGTAAGTCGTGCGTTCCGGCGACAGCCCCCCAGAAGACCAGGGCGACCTGAGCGACCGACAGAAGAAACCAGTTAGTCCTGGATGTATTTTTCCACCACATCCCGTTTCAGCTTGGGGCCGCCGATCATCTCACGGTCGACCTCAATCGACTCCCTGTTGTACCGAATTCCACGCGCGATATCGTTTTCCAGAAGCAGCGGGCCGTCCAGATCGAAGTAGTCCGCCTGTGACGACATGTACACCGACTGGGCGATACCTACCGACGATCCCACCATGCAACCCAACATCACTTTCTTCTTGTCCCGGCGCGCCTGCCTGGCCAGCTTGACACCTTCTAGGATACCGCCACACTTCTCCATCTTGATGTTGATACCGTCGACCAGAGCGGTATGCCCGGCATAATCCTGCAGGTTGTTCAGGCCTTCGTCCATGATGAGCTCAACCTCGGTGTGCTTGCCCTTGAGGTGTCTCCATTCCTTGACGTAGCCCTCGTCGGTGGGCTGCTCGATGATTCTCACACCGTGCGTGGCCAGGCGATGAATCATCTCTTCGGCCTTGGCGCACGACCAGCCGCCGTTGGCGTCCACGCGGATTTCCTTGTCGTTTATCTGGGCCAGCGCGTCGAGCAGAAGAATGTCCTCCTCGTGCCCCATCTTAACTTTCACTATCGGATACTCGCAGCTATTGATAGCCTCGATCATTTCAGAGGGTGTGTCGATGGCCACCGTGAACGAGCTCTTGATACCCACCGGGCTGCCCAGAGACAGCACCTCCCACGGGTAACGCCCGGTTTCGCCCGATATGTAATTGAGCGCCATCGCCATCAGCGCCGAACGGGCCATGGAATGGATATCGTACTCGTCGATTGCGGCCAGGGCATCGACGTCAATCCGTTCTTCCATACTGAGGCGTTCGAGTCCTTTCCGGATATCAGACTGGAGATGTTCCACGGATGGGCCGTACTGGACGGACGGCGACGCTTCGCCGTTGTAGCGGTTGTTCAGAACCGTCAGCAGGTTCGTTTTGACGGTCGCCTGTCCCCCGGCCACGGCAAATTTCTTCTTGAGCGGAATAGATATCTTGAAGCTTTCGAGGTGTATCACAGAACTCTCCTTGCCTGATCAAAAGCCGCAGCCAGTTCTTCGGTGTAGTCGCATCCTTCGGGGTCAAGACTGTTCATCCTGACTCCACCGCCGCCTCGGGAAGCGTGGATGATCCGGGTGCGACCGACGGCCAACCCGACATGTCTCTCAAAGAAAAGAAGGTCGCCGGTTCGGACTTCACTGCGATCAAGCTTCCTTCCCGCCCGGACCTGGTCGCATGTATCTCGCGGCAGATAAACACCGAACACCGAAAAGACTGCTCTGACAAACCCGGAGCAGTCAAAGCCGGCGCTCGTGACGCCACCCCATAGATACGGTACACCCAGGAACTTCTTCGCCTCGGCAAGCAGCGTGCCGGCAGTCATAGAAGCCTTCGTTTTTCCATTTATCGGTCTGATGTTGTTTCGCTTTATATAGAAGCCCCTGCCGTCGGGAGCCGTGATCCTTGCGAAAGCGTGCCCGGCTGAGCGCGTCTTAAGCATGGTTCCATAGTACAGAAAATAAGGAGAGATGTTCGCCCCGCCGGCGCGGGCGAAGATCCTTGCCGTGGGTGACGTGACAACGCTGTTGGGCGCCGACAATTGATCGTGATGCCGTGCCTTTGACATCGGCGTAAGGAACCGCTCATCGATCCATCCGGCATACCCGTCGCTCTGGCGAACATGCGCGAACCCATTCTTCTCGGCGGTGATCTCCACCGGCTCACACCAGAGCAGTTGGCTGAGCCGCTCGCTCTCGTGTTTCGGTTCGGCTCGTAGATCAAGCAGGTTGTTTGTCGCGAAAGCATACTTCACAGTTAACGTTACGGTCACCGACCGCGCAATCAAACAAAAAAAGGCCGGGTGTTACTGCCCGACCTTCAACATACTTAAGGCCCGCCGTCTGATCGCTCTGCCGACCTAAATACCGGCCACGAACTTCTCCAGCCGGTTGAGCGCTTCGCGGATGTTCTCCACCGAGTTGGCGTATGAGAACCGCAGGTATCCCTCTCCATACTCCCCGAAGGCCGTCCCGGACAGACAAGCCACGCCGGTTTCATCCAGAAGTCTGCGGGCCAGGTCGGCAGATGGCAATCCGACTTTGGTAACGTTGGGGAAGACATAGAACGCGCCCAGCGGGTTGGTGCAACTGACACGATCAATCCTGTTGAGACCTTCCACGAAAACATCCCGGCGGCGTTTGAACTCGGCGACCATGTTGTCCACATCATCCTGCGGGCCGGTGAGGGCCTCCATCAGGGCTGTCTGGGCGAAGGTGGCGGTGCAGGAGAAATTGTTTATCGCCAGTTGCGTCAGCCACTGGGCCAGTTTGAACGGCATGACCCCGTAACCCAGACGCCATCCCGTCATGGAATAGGTTTTGGACATGCCGTCGAGCATAATTGTCCGTTTGAGTGCGCCCGGAATGGAGCAGATGGACCGGAACTCGGTATCGTAGATGATTCGTGAGTAGATTTCGTCGGTGAGAATCCACAGGTCGTGTTCCTCGGCCATTTCGTATATGGCCTGAAGGTCGTCCATCGTCAGGACACCGCCGGTCGGATTCTGCGGTGAATTGATGATTATCATGCTCGTTCGGGGTGTTATGAGGGCGCGGAGTTCCTTGACGGAGAATCGGAAATCACTCTCCTCACGGAGCTTCATCGGCACCGGCGTGGCGCCCACGTAGGAAACGACCGATTCGTAGATCGGGTAACCGGGGTTGGGGACGATCACCTCATCCCCTTTGTTAACAATGGCAAAAATGGCGGTGAAAATGACCGGCTTGGCGCCGGGCATGATAACAACGTTTTCGGCGTCCACGTCGGTTTTGCGCGTGCGGGATACGTAGTCGGCCACGATCTTCCGAGCCTCGGGGACACCCGCCGATGGGCAGTAATGAGTCTTGCCGTCGCGAATAGCCTGGATAGCGGCATCGCTGATATTGGCCGGTGTGTCGAAATCCGGCTCGCCGATCTCAAGGTGGATTATCGATTTCCCCTGCGCTTCGAGCGCCTTGGCGCGCGCCAGCACTTCAAAAGCGCTTTCCGTGCCGAGACGGGACATTCTATCTGCATACTGCATAGCTTCTTTCCCCACTTCTACAGTTTCAATAGCGTTTTCGCTTTATCGGCAATATGCTCGGCCGCGACACCGAACTCCTTGATAAGCTGCCAGGGTTTGCCGGACTCTCCGAATCGATCCTGAACCCCGACCATGTCAAAGCGGAGATTCCTGTCCCAGAGCGACGGCTGGCGACAGACAGCAGCGGCTACAAGATTGCCCAGGCCACCCACCTGGTGTTCCTCGGCAGTGAGGATGACGCCGGTCTCTGCGGCGGCACGTACTATGGCCTCCTTGTCGAGCGGCTTGACGGTGTGCATGTTGATCACGCGCGTCTCGATACCGAAGTCGGTCTTGAGCATCCAGGCCGCCCGGAGCGCTTCGGGAGTCTCCGGGCCGCACGAGATGATGGTCAACTGCTCATTTTCATTCTTATACTCGGAAGCCAAGCAGATATCAAAGGCATCAACCATGTTCTCCGCCTCACGACGGAGCCGGAAGATGTTTGCCTCGCCGAACTGGAAAGGCGAGTCTTCCTTAGTGACGATAGGTGTCGCTTCCCGGGCGAAACGGATATACTTGGGACCGACAACGGCAAACAGAAGCGTCTTGGTCATTTTCTCGGTCTCAATTGAATCGCACGGCACCCCCACCTGCATGTTGGGCAGGCCGGTCATCTGAAACAGAGCCTCCAACTCCTGGTGGGTAGCGCCGTCCGGGCCGACTGATATCCCGCCGTGGGCGCCCACTATCAGGACGTTGTAATCCCCGTAGCAGACGGACACCCGCAACTGGTCGAGATTGCGGGCAGAGGCAAACACGCCGTAGGTTCCAAAGACCGGGATTTTACCCTCCTTGGCCAGTCCCACGGCAACCGTGGTACAGTTCTGTTCCGCTACACCCAGTGAAATCCAGCGGTCTTTTCGCTCCGGGTGATTCTCGTAGAACTGGGAGATCGTGATGGATCCGGAGATGTCGGCCCCGATACAGACAATGCGTTCGTCGTCACCATACTTGTCGAGCGCCCGTCCGAACCCTTTCCGAGTCGGATCCATCTTCACCTTCATCTTGTCGGAACTGTTCCACCAGAAATCCCCGGAGAACCGGGGCAGCTTCAACGACAGTTTCGCCTCCACCTCAGCCTGGTAATCGCGACCGATTGCCAGCAGAGCCTCGACATCGAACTGCTCGGTCAGCCCAAGCTCCTGAAGACCCTGTTCCATTTCCTCCCGACTGGGCGGCTTGCCGTGCCAGCCGACAGCATCTTCCATGAACGAGACGCCCTTACCCTTGGTGGTGTGACAGATCAGAGCCACCGGCTTACCGGTATCGTTATAGTTGCGGGCGAAATCGAGCTTGTCGACGATATCCACCATGTCGTGACCGTCGACATCGAGCACGTGCCATCCGAAAGCCCGGTACTTGTCCGTGATCGGGTCGATACTCATCACGTCCTCGGTGTCGCCGTCGATCTGCAGCCGGTTGCGATCCAGGATGAGGACGAGATTATCCAGTTTATAGTGAGCGCCGGCCATGGCCGCTTCCCAGATGGAACCCTCCTGATGTTCACCGTCCGATGAAATCACAAAGACGCTGTGATCTTTCTTGTCCAGTTTCGCCGCTAGAGCGACTCCTACGCCGACCGAGAAACCCTGTCCAAGCGACCCGGATGAAATCTCGACACCCGGTAGATCCTTGCGATGGGGGTGCCCCTGAAAAGGAGAACCCAACATGCGCAGTTTCATCAGTTCCTGCTCCGGGAAGTATCCGGCCATGGCCAGAGAAAGATACAAAGCCGGAGCCTTGTGACCGGCCGACCAGATGATCCGATCCCGGTCCTGCCAGAGGGGATCTCCCGGATTGTGGCGGGCGATTTTCAGGTAAAGCGCGGCGCACACATCCATCAAACCCAGGGTGCCGCCGGAGTGACCCGAGGCGGCCGAACACAGCGCGATGAGATTCAGCCCGCGCATGTAATTGGCCCGTTCCTTCAACTGCTCAATCGAGTAGTCCTGTATCGTTTGGTTCGTCTTGGAATCGGTTAATGGCATACCAGCAACCTCTTCATTTGTGAAATAATTAACATACCTGTTGACTCAAAATAAACGGGTTTGCACCGGCAAGTCAACCGTTAGTCAACTGTTTTCGCACAAACTTTTCAAAGAAGACGACGAGCTTTGCCCGTAGCGCCCGAACCGATCCGTTGTTGAGAATCAGCCGGTCTGAGCGCTCCCGGTACACCGCGAACGGCAACTGGGATTTCTGCCGGGCGCGGGCGTCTGCGACCGAAATGCCCCGCGCCTTGAGTCGCCGCAAGCGAGTATCCCACGAGGCATGGATGACCAGAGTCAGGTCCATTTCGCGATCCATCTTCCAGTCCAGGAGGAGGGCGGCGTCGACCACTACGACAGGTGACTTGCGCGCCTGATCCTTCATCCGGCGTCGCAGTTCTTTGAGCAGGTAGGGGTGAACGAGTCGGTCGAGAGCCTGCTTGGTCGTCTGGTCGGCGAAAGCCCGGGCGGCCAGCCGCTTGCGGTTCAGCCTGCCGGAACGCGTGAAGATATCGCGGCCGAAGCGGCCGGCCAGCTTTGCCTGAAGCGCAGCCGATTGCTCCACCACCGCATGGCCGATCCTGTCGGCGTCGATGACGGCCGCCCCTAAATCGGCCAGTATCCGTGCCGCCGTCGTTTTCCCGGAGCCAATTTGGCCTGTGACACCGATTAACATGAGAAGGAATTAAAGGAATTCAATCCCGTTCGGCAAGAGCGCCTCGCCGGTGTCCGCTACTTGGCCTCCAGCCAGTTGTCACCGATACCCATATCCACAACCACCGGCACATTGAGCCGAACGGCTTTCTCCATGGCGGTCTTGACGATCTTCTCAAGCGCGGCAAGTTCGTCTTTGTGGGCGTCAAAGACCAGTTCGTCGTGCACCTGGAGCACCATGCGGGAACGCATCCCCTGCATCCGTTCGAAGATCCTGACCATCGCCAGTTTTATCATATCGGCCGCCGTCCCCTGGATGGGAGTGTTTATGGCCGTTCGCTCGGCGAACTGGCGGACGTTGAAGTTCCGGCTGTTAATCTCCGGGAGATAACGACGGCGATTGAGCATGGTGGTCACAAATCCCTGGTCGCGTGCGGCCTGTTTGGTGGTCTCTATATATGTCCTGATTCCCGGATAACGTTCGAAATACGTGTCTATGAACTGTTTGGCACTGGTCAGGTCAAGTTCCGTCTGCTGCGAGAGACCATGTGCCGTCACACCGTAAATGACGGCGAAATTGGCCGTCTTGGCGGCCCGCCTTTGCTCTGAGGTCACGTCTTCGATGGTAATCCCGTACACCTCGGCGGCGGTGCGGGTATGGATGTCCTCGCCGTTCTTGAAGGCCTCAATCAGACCCTTGTCCTGAGAGTAGTGTGCCAGGATTCGCAGTTCAATCTGGGAGTAATCCGCCACCAACAAACGGTGATCTGAATTGCGGGGAATGAATGCCCGGCGAATGCGGCGGCCTTCTTCGGTACGAACCGGTATGTTCTGAAGGTTCGGGTTTGTCGACGACAGCCTTCCGGTAGTCGTAACGGCCTGGTTGAACGAGGTGTGGACACGGCCGGTCTGTCCGTTTATCAGCCTGGGAAGCGCATCTATGTACGTGTTGGTGAGTTTCGTCAACTGCCGGTAATCGAGAATGAGCCGCGGAAAAGGGTCGATCACGGCCAGCTCTTCAAGCACCCGGACATCGGTGGAATAGCCTGTTTTCCCGGCGGTCTTGCCCTTTGTCGGAAGCCCTAACTTCTCAAACAGGACGTGTCCCAGTTGCCTGGTCGAGTTTATGTTGAACTCCCCTCCGGCCACGCTGTAGATCTCGGTCCTGAGTTCCTCCAGCCTTTTCTCCATCTGCACCGAGAGATCTGCCAGCAGATCGGTATCGACCCGAATCCCGGTTTCTTCCATCGAGGCCAGCACCCGAATGAGGGGCACTTCCACGTTATAGAAAAGGTTGTTCAACTCGTAGTCGTCGATCATGGGCGCCAGTTCCCCCCGCAGGCGGTATGTGAAGTCGGCGTCTTCGGCGGCATAGAATGTCGCCTCCCTGACCGGAACGACATCGAATGTCTGCTGTTTCCTGCCGCTGCCGATCAGGTCGGTGATCGGTTGCATGGTGTAGTCGAAATGCTTCATCGCCAGGAAGCTCAGAGAATGCTCCCGCGAGGAAGGATTCAGCAGATAGGAAGCGATCATACTGTCAAAAGAGATCGGCGTTATGTTGAGACCGTGCCGATGAAAGACCTCGAGGTCATACTTGATGTTCTGCCCGAACTTCTGAACCTCAGGGTTTTCCAGGAGAGTCTGGAGAACCGCGAGAGCCTCGTCATGCGGCAGGTTCTTTTTGCTGTCGGTGGTGTGACCCAACGGAACGTAGTAGGCCACACCCCTCTCGGCGCAAAGAGAAACACCGACCAGGTCAGCCTCAAGTGTGTTCAACGAGGTAGTCTCGGTGTCAACGGCCACCTCCCTTTTGCGCGACAGCTTGGCGACCAGGGCCTTCAGGTCCTGAATCGAGGAGACCATTCGGTACTCCACCTGCCGGGGGCGATCGACCGAGGCCGCCTGTTCGGCAGACGCCTCTGCTTCCGGAAGAACCTGCTTGAGCAGCGAGGTGAACTCCAACTCCAGAAAGAGGCTCTTGACATGATCGTAGTCAATCCGGCGTCGCTTCAGGTCTCCAAGTTCAAACCGTATGGGAACCTCGGTGTCGATCGTGACAAGCCTCCGGGAAAGTTCTGCAATATCGGAATTTGCCGCGATCTTCTCGCGCAATCCTTTAGCGGTGATTTCACTGTGACGAACCAGAATATCGTCCAGCGAGCCGAATTGTGCCAGTAGCTTGTCGGCTGTCTTCGCTCCGACCCCGGGCACCCCCGGCACATTGTCCGAACTGTCGCCCATCAGGGCCAGCTTGTCAATTATGCGTTCCGGTGGAACGCCGAACTTCGTGACTACCTCCTCGCGTCCCATGCGTTCAGGTTTTTCCGAGGCCCGCCCGGGGTTGTAGACTCCGACATTCTCACTGACAAGTTGGAAGAAGTCCTTGTCGCCGCTAACACACCAGACTTCGTGTCCGGCTTTTTCGGCCAGCCTGGCCATAGTGCCGATAATATCGTCGGCCTCGTACCCGGCCATCTCAAATGAGGCGATACTGAGTGCTTCGACCGCCTGATGAATACGAGGCAGTTGTTCAACCAGATCATCCGGCATTTTGGTTCGAGTCGATTTGTAGCCGTCGTACATCTCGTGACGGAAAGTCGGCTCCCCGGTGTCAAACACAACGGCCAGGTAGTCCGGATTTTCGTCCCTGATGATCTTGAGCAGAGAATTGACGAATCCGAACGTGGCCGACGTGTTCTCCCCCTTGGAGTTGATCAGTGGATTACGTATGAAGGCATAATAGGCGCGGTAGAATAAGGCCGAGCCGTCGACCAGGAATACCTTCTGCCGGGGTCGGTTCATTGATACAGACCCCTCGCCGCGATATACTGCCGAACAGGTTCCGGGATCAACCGTTGGAGTTGTCCGGATGGAGCGCTTTTGCCGATCAGTTCGCGTACCCGCGTTGAGGATGCCTCAAGTGGCGATGTTTCGATCATCCGCACCCGACCCGACCACCCGTGGTCCGTTCCTTCAGTGAAATTGCCGGGCGGTCGGACGCCGACCAGAACCGGAACCTCGGTCAGTATTTCGTCCGGCTTGTGCCACCGGTTAAGCTCGGCCAGGTTGTCCTCCCCAATAAGAAAGCTGAACACCGCCATTGGAAGCGCTTTCTTCAAGGCTCGCACGGTGCTGAGGGTGTATCCCGGGAGATCTTGCTCCTTTTCGATTTCACTGATAATGAGGTAGTCACAGCCGGCGGCGGCCAGCGTGAGCATCTCTACCCGCTGCTCAAACGTGGCATGGCATGCTTCCTTGAACGGGTGCCGGAAGGCGGGGACGAGCAGCACCCCGTCGAGACCGGCCTTAGAGTGAATCTCTGAAGCTAAATTAAGATGACCGAGATGTACCGGGTCGAACGATCCTCCCAGAATCCCCCAGGCGCCGCCGTTTTCAGGAGTCGGCATTCTCCACCTGCACGCTGTCGGGAGCTGCCGAGGTTATCCTGTTCAGGTAGTCATCCGCTTTTTCGGTCAGTTCGTTGTCCGGGAAATCCCTTTTAAACAACTCCAGTTTTTGTTGCGCGAGTGTGTAGTCGCCTCGTTTGAAGGCCGCCTCACCGCTCTTAAACGCCGCCACGACGGCTTTCTCTGCGGCTCGAGGGGCAAGTTCGTGATCTGGAAAAACAGCGAAGAAGTCCTCGAACTTCCCGCGGGCCGCGTCGAATTCGTTTAACTTGAAATCCATGCAGGCATACTCATAGGTCGCCAGGGGAGCGAATTCGGTGTCGGTGTAATCATCGATAACGCGCTGGAAATATATCCTGGCAGCTTCATACGCCCCGATGCGATCGTACACGACGCCGCTCTCATAGCACTTCCGCGCCAAGCGGGTCCTGGCCACCAGTAGGTATTTTCGAGCGTCCTCGGCAATGTCGCTTTCGGGGAAATCAATGGTGAAATCCTCAAACTCCTTGATGGCGGTTTGCAACTGGTCCTGATCGAGGCCATAGTGAGACGGGGTAGCCTCGAAATGGCAGACGGCCCTCATGAAGATGGCGTTCTCAAAATAGACGCTGGCTGGGTAGTTGAGAGCCAGCCTGTTGAATTCCACCTGGGCCACCTCGTACTCCCCGTTACCGAAGTAAGCCAGCGCCAGATAGTATTGAGCGGTGTCGACGATAGTCTCGCCGGGGTAGTTGTAAACGCAGCTTTCGAGTATCTCAATGGCCTTGAGATACTTCTCCTTCTCGTAGGCTTTGCGTCCCTTTTCAAACAGTTCGCCGGCGGTCATCCGGGACAGCGATTTGGAACCGCCACATCCCACTGTAAGCAGCGCGAAAACCAGCGCCAGTACTATCCCGTAGTGCGATATTCGGCAAGCTCTCAAACCTTGTAAGTCTCCTTGAGCATCCTGTAGTTGTCAATTACCTTGCGAAGGTATTTCTTCGGTAGGGGAACGTTCTGCCGAATCAGGCCGCGCAAACGCGTCTCTCCGACATTGTACGCTACGATCGCTTTCTGCAGATCCCCGAACTCGAGAATCTGCTCAAACAGATGGAACGTGCCCAATCTGATGTTCGTTTCCGGTTCAAACAGGGTCTCTGAGCCTTCCCAGTTCACCCCGGCCCTGGGAGCAAGGTCGGCGCCGACAAACGGGACCACCTGCATCAGGCCGCGGGCTCCCACCGAGGATGTCTGCCTCTTGCGGAACGAGGACTCGGTCAGAATGATGGCCATGACGAACATAGGGTCATAGCGGTATCTCTTACTTTCAGTATAGATCACCTCAGCCAGCCGACCGACCTCGTCATCGTTGAACCCGATCTGGAAATCCTCGATAGCCTTGAAGATCTGAAGCCGCTCCTCAAGTTCCGTGATTCTTTTCTGTTGAAAGGTTATCTGCCTTTCCAGGTCAAACTTGTCCCTGATCAGGAATATGAGCAGACCCGATTGGAGCAGATAGATTAGAACCAGCAGGAAACTGATTGGTTTGGAAAGAAAAATCCCGATCCTGTCTACTTGTATCATCGCCTACTCCTCACGACAGGTTCCCTCCAGATCGTAACCGTCGGCGGCGTCAATCCGGACGCGGTGGATATCACCGGCAGTTCCCGTAAATCCGCGAACCCTGACCTCCTGGTCTATCTGTGGGCAGTCGCCCCGGGTGCGTCCGAGTGCGATCCCATCGGCATTAACGGAGTCAATAATAACCTCCCGGACGGCGCCTATCAAGGAAACATTTTTGTCAATGGCGATCTCGCGCTGAAGGCTCATCAGCCGATCCAGCCTGCGGGCCTTTGTCTTCTCCGTCACCTGCCCGGTCATCCCGGCTGCGGGAGTCCCTTCTTCGACCGAGTAAGTGAACATTCCCATCCGGTCAAAGTGCTGCTCATCGACAAAATCGCATAACTCCGCGAATTGCTTCGACGACTCTCCCGGAAAGCCAACAATGAACGTGGTCCGCAGAACCGCCCCGTCGCATCTTGCACGGATTGATCTGAGCAGATTCTCTATTGTGCGGCGGTCCGTCCCGCGACCCATAGCGCGCAGAAGTTCAGTGTTGATATGCTGCAAGGGAAGATCGAAATAGGTCAGGGTTTTGTTGGCCGAGGCCATATAGTCGATCAGTTCGCCATTCACCTGGGCCGGATGAAGGTACATCACACGGATCCAGGCTACCTCGTCGATCTCATCGAGCGCCTCGAGAAGTTCGATCAGACTGCCGGGCCCACGAAGATCACCTCCGTACAGCGTGGCGTCCTGGGATACGAGAATGAGTTCCTTCCTGCCGCTCTGAGCTAAGCGTCGGGCTTCTCGCACGATTGATTCAATGGGCCGACTCCGGAACGGGCCACGGATGCCGGGGATGACGCAGTAAGTGCAGCCTCGATTGCAGCCGTCGGATATCTTCAGGTAGGCATAGGGCAGGCTGTCGGAAAGATAGCGGCGCTCGTAGTCCATATAAGTCAGCTTGCGCGCCGGGGTCCTGATCGTCCGGACAGCATGATCGGTGGAAGTCATAGCGACGGCAATGGCATCCAGTTCGCCAATTCCGAAGGCACCGTCAATTTCCGGCATACCGCTAAGCAACTCGTCGCCGTAGCGCTGGGAGAGACAACCACTGACATACAGGCGCTTCAATCCGCCGCCGTTTTTAAGTTGGGCCAGACGCAGGATCTCCTCGATCGATTCCTCCTTGGCGGGCAAGATGAATCCGCAGGTGTTGACAATGATCGACTCGGCCTCTTCGGGATGCTCCACCGGCATATGACCCTCGTTCTGCAAGCGGGCACAGATGTAATCGGCATCGACGTCGTTCTTGGGACAGCCGAGCCTGTGCACAAAGAACTTCATCTTAGAACAGTCTGACCCTCTCCACCGAGTCGGGAAAGGTGGGTTCAAAAATGGCTTCGGCGCACACGGAATCCTCGGCTTGAGTGAGGAACACGATCCGGTTGAGTTCTCCGTTCACATCAAAGAACTCTATCGCCGTCATACGCGGGATAGCGGGATCGATGAGAACCACCATGGAGTCGGGCATGTCGCGCGCCTCATCCCGCCTGCGTGTCAGTCGATACTTGCGCTCCGGTTCAAGCAGGTGGGTGTCAAAGAACCTGTCCAGGTCGGTAATGTACGCAATGTTGTCGTCGTACCCATCGGCGGCGGCGGAGTCAACTCTCTCCATCACGACCTGGTTGGTCTCTTCAGAGTAATTGTATATGAACCGTTCGTCCCTCAAATAAACATCAGGACCAAGCGATACGCGATAGCGACCGTCTCGCCCGATACAGGCGCTGCCGGGAGTGGAGTCGACCACGTCGAACAGTTCGGACTCAATAATGCTGATGAACTCGAACCGAACACATGCTGCGGCAGCCAGTCCTTTCTTGACGACGTCAAAGCTGTCGGCCTCGCACGCCGGAGTGAGAGCGACCAGACACAGACCTGCCAGATAAGTTCGCATTTGCATACCCAGGTTATACGTATCGGAAAGTAGTCAGTTCTTGCCGGAGTCCGCCGGCGCGGCCGAGCCATGACCTGCGAACAGGTTGTCGATATAGGTTTTGTCCACTATGACATCACGCGCCTTGGAACCATCAAAGGGCGACACTATCCCCGCTTTCTCCAACTTGTCAATGAGGCGGGCGGCCCGCTGGTAACCGATACCCAGCCGGCGCTGCAGAAGCGACACCGAACCCTGTTTGTGCCGGATCACCACTTCGCAAGCCTCCCGGAAGAGAGGGTCGCCGAAATCGACCTCAGCCTTAGTCGGTTCTCCCCTGCCCTGCGAGATATTATCCAAGGCGAACATTCCAAGTTCCTGTTCCTTGATCGACTTCACAATCTCGTCCGTCTCTTCGCTCGATACCCAGGCGCCGTGAACACGCAGTGGTTCCGGACGACCGGTCTGCAGGAACAGCATGTCGCCGTTACCCAACAGTTTCTCGGCGCCGTTGGCGTCGATTATCGTCCGTGAGTCCACCTTGGAAGATACCTGGAAGGCGATCCGGGCCGGGAAGTTGGCTTTTATCAGCCCGGTGATCACATCTACCGAGGGTCGCTGGGTGGCCAGGATCAGATGGATCCCCACTGCCCGTGACATCTGCGCCAGGCGCGTGATCAGCATCTCCGTCCGCGAGGATGTCGAAGACATCATCATGTCCGCCAATTCGTCAACAAAGATGATGATATAGGGCAGTCGTTTCTCTTCGTCGTTCTGCTTGCGGTTGAATTCCTCAATGTTTCGCACCGATGCCTCGGCCAGGGCGCGGTAACGGCTTTCCATCTCCGCGACGGTGTCGGCCAGAACTTTCTCCGCCCTTCGCGGTTTGGTCACGACCGGACGGCCAAGATGCGGAATCCCGGAATAAACGGAAAGCTCCAGCATCTTCGGATCGATCAGAATGAAGCGCACCTGGTGAGGATGCAGCCGGTACAAGAGAGACGTTATCAGGACGTTCACGCAGACGGATTTGCCCGACCCCGTAGCGCCGGCAATCAGCAGGTGCGGCATTTTGGCCAGATCGGCGACGTATGGCTTGCCCGATGTGGTTTTCCCAAGAGCAAGCGGGAGCGCAAACTCGGAAGCTGCAAAAGCGTCGGAAGACAGGATATCCCGAAGATAAACGATCTGCGGTTTTCGATTGGGGATCTCCACTCCGACTGCCGCCTTCCCCGGGATCGGGGCAATGATCCGGATTCGCTGTGCCTTGAGCGCCAGCGCCAGATCATCGGACAAATTGACAATCTGATTGACCTTCACTCCGGCCGCCGGCTTGAATTCGTATCGAGTGATGATCGGACCGGGAAACCGGAAGATGTCTCCCTCGATATTCACTCCGAACGTTTCAAGCGTTTCTTTAAGCATACGGGCGGTTGTCGTTAACTCTTCGTCACTTGCGTAGGCATCGGGTCGCGGGTTCTCTTTGAGAAGGTCAAGCTCCGGGTAAGTGTAGTCGACCGATTTGATCTGAAGCGGTTCCGCTGGTCTGGACGTGGTGACTTTGCGTCCGGGGCCGTCCTGCCTTCGTTTCCCGGCGCGCGCCTTTTCCCGGTGCTCGACACCTGAGGACACGCGACGTCTCGTTTTCGATGAATCACTGACCGATATGTCACGGTTACCCCTCTCCTCCTCTAGCTCCTGTTGCACCCTGCCCTCTCTGGAGAAAAGCGAACCGACCCAGCCGAATGTAAGAAAAACGCCGACATATCGTCTCGCCGCCTGGTAACCGCGTCCCAGGAAACGACCGCCCGGCAGTGACAGGCGCATCGAAAGCAGGGGCGTAATAGACGTATAGAGAAGTAGCAACATCAGGACCAGGCCGCCTAAGACGACATAGGAGCCAAGCTCACCCAACAGCCTCACGCTGAGCAAAGTGAGTTTCTCTCCAGCGTAGCCGCCCGCCACATCCTCGGGAAGGCCCAGCCCTCGGACAGTCACGATGTGGATATTGTACAGGACAGTACAAAGAAGAGAGACCGCAAAAAGCAGGAGCGTATTGAGTTCGAGCCGGGAAGCCAGCTTCGAAGAAAAGAGGCGCAACGCGACAAGGATCAACGCCACGGGCAGGAAATACGACAGCCAGCCAATCAGGGTGAAGCTGATGTAAGAAAGGTAGGCCCCCATCATTCCCCCCTGGTTGCGATATTGAAGCTCAAAAGGACTCAGATGTCCGTCCACCTGTCCGGTGATGCGACTATCATCCAAAGAGCGATGGGAGACCAGTGATATTAGAAGAAGAAGTGCCAGCAGGAACAACAATGTGGCCAGCACCAACTTCCTTCTGTGTTGCGATTGGTTATGCTTCGTACGCACCATAGCAGTATTTATGGTCGATACACCTGTACCAAAAAACAATTACAAACTTAACATAAAAAAGGCAGGGAAGCCGTTTCCCTGCCGTAAACCTGATTTGCGAGGCCTGACTACTTACGAACGGCCTGCTTCAGATGCTTCCCCGCCTTGAACACGGGAACCCTGGTCGCGGGGATGTTGATGGAGGCCCCGGTCTGGGGATTGCGGCCAATACGAGCCTTACGCCTGGATACGGAAAACGTCCCAAAACCGGCAAAACTGACTTTCTTGCCTTTCTTGAGTTGACCTGTGACGTTGCTCATGAACGCCTGCAGCGCTTCCGAAGCCTGTCGCTTGGTGATGCCGGAATTGCTGGCCATCACACCAATCATTTCTTCTTTCGTCATACAGTACCCCTCCATGGGTGCATAAAGGGTTTTGGGTTTCTAATATCATGTTTATGTAACGGAATGCGGGTTGAGTTGTCAACAAAAACAAGCATAAAAATCCCGGTAAATGGCTTTATTTCAGGGCTTCACGGGCGATCAGCGATAACGCTGAAGTCCTTTCAGGAAGTCATCATGGCCGTTATCGATCTTGATTTCGGGCAGTTCCGTCACGAACAGCTTGAACCCGAATCCACGATTCGAGCCAATCGGCACCCAGTACAGGCTGCCGGACCAGCAGTGGATTTTGCGCACAATACTTATGGACGCGTTGATAGTCCTGTCTCTCCTGAAATCGTAACGCTGGGCGTACGTGACTGTGGTTGAGGGCGTTAACCTGAAGCTCACGTCAAGCAGGGCGAAGAAATCATCGGGGTTCTTCTTCCAGGACTCGGCGCGTCCCTTCTCCCCGTATTGGTAGTTCAAGCTGCAATTCCAACCGCCCCCCGCCGCTTTCGGCTTTCCTTGTGGCGCCGCCGAACTTCCTTCGGATGATGAATCCGCGCCGCTGAACGCCGGGGATGGTTCGTCAAACAGACCGAAAGCGCCCTTCAAATTCAGCTTGGCTCGGAAAGTGAAGCTCTGCCGGTATGGCGACCAGAAGTTGAGATTGGCCGTGCCCGGTTCGTAGAACCGGTGAACTGTCTGCGCGTAGAGGTCAACGTTCCTGACGGCTCTTGATTGAAAGATCGTGGTCATGTTGCTCAGCGGAGTGGAGTCCGCCTCGAAGTTGTAGCTGAAGCCGCTCCTGAGCGTGAACAGTTCGATATTGCGCTCCGTCTCTTCGCTGCCCACTTTGGCGTGGAAATCCTGCGACAAGCCAAACGACATGACCTGGCTCCTAGCGCTACCGGCGCCGCCACCGGCGTACCGCCTGACTTCGGGATTGCGGCTAATGTCAGGTGAATATGAGTATGACACCGACGGCGTTATCACATGACGCAGCCCTTCCAATCCCCACAGGCGGGGGTATACCGTCCCGAACAATCTCGTGCTTGCGCTGACCGCCGCCCTCCACGAGTAGGTACGGTAGGCCCCGGGATCAACTCCCGCCGTGTCGGACTGATCCGTCTGGTAAATCCTGAACCAGACTTCCTGGTAGCCAAAGCTCGGCGTCAGGTTCAGGTAGTTTCCGAGTGACAGGCCCGGCAGATATATCGTGGGGCTGGCGCTCAACCGAACGAATTTCTTGCGAGTTCGGTAATAGACGGTGTCAACGACTTCTACCGTATCCTCTCCGGGAATCCACATACCGGTGGTGTCATCATAGGTGCTGTCCACAAAGGTGGTGTCGTATGCCAGGTAGAATGGCGTCTGGCGACTGGAGAAGTTCAGAAGCGACGGCGAGAACCGGAACTTGAAATCATGATACCATTTCTGTTCCAGTATGCCCTCCGCGTTACGCTGTCCGTTGCCGAACGGATAGATCGTCGGCAGCGAGACGGCTAGCGACGGAATATTGTCGGTTCTCGATTCCAGATCCAGATTGACAGTGTGAGTGACAGTAGTGGTAACCGACGCTCCGTTGCCGAATTTCTTGGAGAGAATCGCTTTGGATCTCACTTCACGGTTGAGTCGTTCTTCGAGATTGGGAGAATAATCGGTAAAGTACGACTTGTCCGACTGGAACGAACCGGTCGCAGCCAGTCTGAGAGTGGGCGTGATGACGTGGTTATACGACCCGTTTATGGTCCAGCGGTCGCTCCCGCCCTCGTTCGCGGTGAGTTGGTTGTAGTTCCAGGCCCTCGTGAAGGAACCGGACAGGTAGGTGTCCTCAATCACGTATCGCTTCGCGAAAGTCAGTTTGGAGTTGATCGTGAAGGTATTACGATTGTCGTAGTAGTCCAGCGAACCAAGCCAGTCGCAGTACTCAGAGACCGCCCAGAAGTATCCGACATTGCGGATATACCTGACACCCCGTTCGAAATTGCCGAACGTGAAGGGCAGAAACCCGGAGTGACGACCGCGCTTTAGCGGAAAGACGTAATAGGGCAGAGCGATCAACGGCACCCGCCCCAGGTAGAACACAACCGGCCGGGCTATCAGCTTGTCCCCCTCGATCAGCTTCAGATCCCGGGAGCGGAAATGGAAATGCGGCTCGTCAAGGTCACAGGTTGTGTAGCGGCCGTCGTCCACATAGAAGATGCGCTTCTGCTCGCGAAACAACTTCCGGCCGTAGTAATAACCGGCCTCATACGCTGACTTGGAACGCACCACGCGTCCCTTCTCGGTGTCGATAGAGTACTCCAAGTAGTCGCCGTACACAACGTCGTCCTTGTCACCGAGTACTACGGGAATGGTATTCGGCTGGAGAGGTTCCACAAGGCCGCTGTCGCTTGTAGTGGAGTCGGGCGTAACCGAAGCCGAGGAAGCCTCAATGACGCCTTGCCTGGTGTCGAACAGTATGCGATGCGCGCTGAGCGACATCGCACCGGAAGTCACTCCCGCGCCTTCCCTGAGTATGATCAGGGAGTCCTGCATATCGTAATGTATGAACTCAGCATTGTAGTCCACCGTGTCGGGTTTGGAAACCACGACGGTGTCGCGCCGCGCCTGCTTGCCGGTCACGTAAGTACCGATGGCGCCGCCGTGTACGTCGATAGCCTCAAGCTTCTCATTAAATACGTGAAACCTGATCGTATCGCCGGAGACACTGTTCTCGTGGAACTCCCGCCCGCCGCGTGACGAGGGATAGTACCACGAATATGCCTGCCCTATGCAGATAGTCTCGTAGAGCCGGCCGCCGTCGAAACGCATTTCAATCCGGTTGCCGGAGAGGATCGACTCGTCAAAATAGCGTTGGAGCGTGTCGACTGCTTCCTTGAAATCTCCCTGCGCCGAATCAACCACCTCGATCGAGCGAATGACGTCGTCCTCGTACCACACCGTGATATCCCTGCCGCTGATTTCGGAATTGCCGCGCCCGGCTGCCGGTTCAACCCGAAGGTCGAGCCGGTTTTCGGTCAGGTTCATCAACGCCAGACCGGAAGATGACGAGAACTCAGCCGACGAGATAATTACGTCTCCCCGGCCCGATGCCAGGGACAGGGTGTCGTGTGATGTGTACTCAATCGAATCGGCCAGGACTTCGATCATGTTGGCTGTGTCCGGGTATTTGAGATACAGCAGCGGCCGCTCATCCATGAAGAAGTACTTCCTATCCTTGTCATAGAAAGCGTACGGTCCCACGGCGTAGATGGAATCGCGGTATGACCAAAGTTCGACTCGCTCTCCCCATGCCTCGGCCCGTCCATCGATGACATTATAGAAGGCGGAGTCGGCCAGCAGGCTGTAGGCGGTGTCGTCGATCCTGACGTGGCCGTTGAGGCGAACGCTTTCCCCTCTGGTCCAGAAGGCCGTGTCACAGTATATCTTCCCGCTGGAAGTGCGAAAGATCACGTTATCGGTTACGCAGGTCACGTATTTTTCACCGACCTTCATCAGTTCGAGGGGGCCCGCTCGCTCGAGAATGATCTTCTCCTTCTCGTCTGCGACGGCCGCTGGCAGGGACAGCACGGCCACCAGGAGAGCGGCGTTGATTGTCGGTAGCCTACATTTCATCCAGCAGCCTCGCCACGAGCTTCACGTATTCCGGGAGCTTGTCGTTTGCAGCTCCGCCCAACTGCGCCTGGCGTTTCGAGCCGCCTCCCTTGAGTCCCAACCGCTCACCCAGTCTCCGCGCCAGCAGGCCGGCGTCAAAGTCACCTGCCTCAGGCGTCGTCAACAGCAGCCGCCCCTCGTGAATAAACAGCACGATGCCCTGAACGCGGTCAGCCACTACTCCGGCCAACTTAACCGCCTGCCGACTGTCTGGTAAATCCAACACCTCGGCGACGATCGTATGAGAGCCTTCCCTGAAAGCCCTGCCCGCGATCTCCCCCGCCCAGGTTGGCAGCAGTTCCCGGGAGAGGTCGCCAACCTGATTGCGCAGGGCCTTGATGTCGGCCAGCAGGCGCTCTATCTTGACCGGCAGGTCGTCAACGTGGCACGTCAGCAGCCGCGTGAGTCTGCTGGTAGCGGCGAACCTGCTCCGGTAGTCGGCTATTGCCTGGTCGCCGGAAAGGAACCTGACGACGGCGTGACCTCGTATCTTCTCCACGCCGGTGATCTTGAGCAGGGCGACCTCGCCGGTGGCGGAGCAATGCGTCCCGCCGCAGGCGGACACGTCGATATCGCCCACGCTCACGACGCGGATTTTCCCCGTGCGGGCAGTCGGCCTGCGGAGCTTCGTATCAGCGAGGTCGGCATCCTCAAGGAAGCTTATTGTCACCGGAAGGTTCCGTGTGATAACATCGTTGCCGAAGGACTCGACCAGCTCCAACTGCTCGGCCGTGATCTCGGCGGTGGCGAACTCGATAGCACCGTAGTCCTCACCGAGGTGTACCGAGAGCGTATCGAAACCGCACAGCCTGACCGAAGCCTGGCTCAGGATATGCTGGGCGGTATGCTGCTGCTGGTGCCGTCGGCGTCTCTCGCGGTCAATCGTGCCGCTGACGGAATCCCCCACGTTCCCGACCGGCTCGTTGGAAATATGCCGCACGGCTGCGTTCTCGCCCTCCACTACGTCAACAATGTCTATTCCACTTAAGCGTCCGAGGTCATGCTGCTGCCCGCCGGACGTCGGGTAGAAGGCCGAGCGGTCAAGGATCGTATACCAGCCTCCTTCGTGTTCCCCACACTCGACAATCGTGCCCTCGAAGCTCAGCACTGACGAATCCCGGTAGTAAAGCCTGTCTGTCACGTCACCCGCCCTTCAGGATAGCAGCCGACTTCGCGCCCGGTTGATCCTGCGCACGACAGCACAGGGCACCAGCGCTCGGCGACGACGCCATTCTACGATACCAACTGCAGAATGCCAACAAAAGTTGTTCAACAAGTCATACACCGGCATGTGCGTCACGTTCGCCGCCGTGATCGGCGTCGGCTGTCGTGCATGTCCGGAACCACTGAGCGTCAATCGACCCCGGCCACCGGATTGACCAGGCTGCCGACCTGTTCTATTCTGACCTCGACCTCATCACCCGGTTTCATGGGCCCGATTCCCGAAGGAGTACCGGTGGAAATCAGATCCCCGGGAAGAAGGGTCATGATCGAGGAAACATAGCTGACCAGGTACGGGATATCAAAGATCATCAGGGACGTCCGCCCCGACTGCTTCACCTCGCCGTTGAGCAATCCCTCCACCAACAGGTCGCTGTAATCGACGCCGGTTACCACGCTTGGCCCTGTCGGACAGAAGGTGTCAAACCCCTTTGCCCGCGACCACTGGCCGTCTTTGCGTTGGAGATCACGAGCTGTAACGTCGTTGACGCACGTTAGCCCGAAGATGTATCGCGGAGCCTCCTCTACGGAAACATTGCGCGCCTCGCGACCAATGACGACTCCCAACTCGGCCTCGTAGTCAACTCGCTCCGACTGCCGAGGATGCACGATTATCTCCCCGGGGCCGATGACCGCCGACGGCGGCTTCAGGAATATCAGCGGATACTCCGGGGCTTCATCGGCGGATTGGGATGCCTCCACGTGGGCGTGATAGTTCAAACCGATACAGATGATCTTCGTCGGTTTCACCGGCGCATGCAAAACGACCTGTTGCCAATTGTACTTGCGCCCGGTCAGTTCGGTACCGTACCAGGGCGTAGACTGCAGTTCGGCGACGGCGTCACCCTCGAGCAGCCCGTATCCCGCCGCCGCCGATTCCTCGTCGTGAAAGGAAACATACTTGTTTATCATGTTGTCCCTCGATATTTGAGTACTACCCCGATCCAGCCGGAATCGCGCCGGCCCGGATCATCAAAAGTGTCCTGTTGCTTTGTCTCCATCACACCTGTTTCAACTTCCATTTACCGCGGCCGAACCACAGGGCCAGGACGACAGCCTTCAGGAAAGTCGTAATAGTGAGCGTCCACCAGACGCCGTTGATTCCCCAGTCCAACTCAAAACACAGGAAGTAGGCCATCGGTATGCGCATGGCCGAACCAGGGACCATGACCACCATCGGCGGAACAGTATCCCCGGCGCCGCTGAAAGCGCCCTCAAGCACGATCTCCACCGCCATCGCCGTTTGCGACAGTCCGAGGATGATAAGATAATCCGTCGCTATCGTCAGGACTTCCGCATCGTCCGTAAATATGGTTGCGATCAACTCCGGAATGGAGATAAACAGCGCCGATGTAATCAACGTAATGGCGATGGCGGCGCCGGTCGATCCCCAGGCACAGCGGGCCGCGCGACGCAGTCGACCGGCGCCCAGGTTCTGTCCCACCATCGTGGCCGCCGCCACCGAAAAACCGTAGCAGACCAGGTAAGAGAATGACTCCATGCGATTGCCGATACCCATCGCGGCGGCGGCCGGGGAGCCGAACTGGTGCACGATCTTTATCAGGAACCAGTAAACGGACACGAAAACGAACTGCTGGCTGGACATGGGCAGCCCGATCCGGCCGATACGAAGCATCGTGCGCAGGTGTGGCCTGACACGAGAGATTCCACGAACCTGATAATCCAGTCCTCCATGCGACATTCGGTACATGATCGCTGTCGCTCCCAGAAGGACGGCGATGCCGGTGGCCGCGCTGGCTCCCGCCACGCCCAGCGAGGGAACCGGCCCCCAGCCGAAGATCAGAAGCGGATCGAGAATCATGTTGATGACTACCACGCCGATACTGATCTTGGTGGGCGTTCGCGTGTCCCCCGAGGCGCGAAAAACCGCATACGCGGTCTCGGTCAGGAAGAAGAACACGGCCGATACGAAGAATATCCGCAGGTACGGCACGGCCAACTCAAGCGTGTCCGGCCCGGTATCCATGAACACCAGCAGGGCCGGGGAAAAGAGATATCCCACGACGGAAAACACGACTGCCAGACCGACGGCCATCGCTATTCCCTGCCTGATGAAATAGATCACCTTTTCGGAATCCCCGGCGCCCACGTACCTGGCCACCAGCGCCGTGACACCGACACTGACAATTGAGATCGTTGCAAAGATGGTCCAGATGACCACCATTGAGGAAGTAACCGCGTCCTGCGCCGTTGATCCCAGCTTACCGACCCAGAAATAGTCGGTGCTGGTCAGGGCAAATTCCATCAACATCCCCACCACGACCGGCAGAGCCAGGGAGAAAATCGTCCGCGTGATGGGACCTTCGGTGATGTTATTCTTGACGCTCATGTGCCGTTGTTCCTGCAAGTGCGCCGGCATGGTCTAATCCCCACACGGCGGACTTACTGGAGACAGCCGTCAAGATACAGGCGGGACGCTGTCGTCACAACAAGAATCATTCACCATGGGTCGCTCGGACATGCAAGCAGGTCAGCATACTCTGTGGTCTGGTCGAGGTCTCTCGTGAGATCGACGTCGGGGTCTTTGCTAACAAAGAAGAAGCCCCGGAACACGGACCGGAGCTTCCCTCTTGAGCAAATGTATTTGTCGCCTTCATCACTCCTTGAAAATGCCGACCGTGTTACCCTCGGGATCGGTGAACATTGCGAAGCTGCCCACATTGGGAATCGGAGTGGGTGGTATGATCGTACTGCCGCCGAGGCCGCCAATCTTGTCAAGGCAGGCCTGCAGATCATCAACCTGAACATAGAAGGTGACGTAGTTGGGCGTTTTGTCATCGGTGCTCATGATGCCGCCACCGATTCCGCCCTCGCTGACTTCCACCACGCCGTATCCGCCCATCGCTTCGTCGACCTTGATCTTCCAGTCAAACACCTTCCCGTAGAAGTCCTGGAGTTTCTTGCCGTCCTTGCCGGCAATCTCGAAGTGCACAACCGGGTTGCCCATGATGAATCTCCTTTCGATTCAGGGATCTGACTTTGAACGTCAACTAAACAGGCCCACGTTAACATGACGGCCAACGATTGTCAAGCTGTCGACCGCATAATGTGATGTTCACCGGGTGCTGTGGGATCGGTAACACCGGTACAGGTACCCCACCAAGAGCGAAGCGTCTGGTGGGTTCTCAGATTTGTAGGTCAAAACCCCTGTGGTTTTGACATCCGAATATGTCGAGACCGCAGGGGTGTCGACCTACTTCCGACTGTGCGCCGCAACGTCTTGAATCGGAATTTTAGGTTTGTTAAGAAAACAATGCCATTCCCGATACTGATTAAAGGGGACTCTGCTTTTGCCGCGCTTCTTTTGGGTGCCCCCCGTTAAAACCAGAATGGAAAACTCTCTCAACAGGGAGACACAAAATGGCATTATCAAGATGTTTAGAATCCAATTCACCCCCACAAAGTAATCTATATGTTGCTTATGCGCTGCCCGTTGGCTACCCCAATTCCTCCACGATTTGCGGGACGAAGAATTGCAGAAATGAAGGGGTAGTCTGGCTCCGGGATGATGAAAGGAAAAGCTACTTGAATGGCGAAAGGTATTTCTCTTACGATTTTAATGTCACCAGAGTTAGAGTTGACGATTCAGGTATGAAATATCTGCCGAAATCATCAGGAGGAATAATATGAACTTTGAAGACATCTGGCAGAGAATAATAGAACGTGCTGGTGAAACTTTTTGTACCATAAGGAATCTCGAATTTACTTATGAGGTAATCGAAAACGACGTGCTCCCATACCGTAATGGGAAATTTGTCGGCCGTAGATTACCAAAGAATAGCTTCCAGCTTGTAAATGATAGCGGACCGTATCCGGGGCCGGGTGCAATTAATCAAGCGGTTCAGGGCCCATCATATGTTTGGGCAATTCTGAATGACGAGAGTATAATAGGAAAAAAACAGAACATTCGGGACCGGTGCTCCACCTCATGGGATCGGTGAATCAAGGGCCGTAGATTTGTAGGTCAAAACCCCTGTGGTTTTGACATCCGAATATGTCGAGACCGCAGGGGTCTCGACCTACTTCCGACTGCCAGGCAGAGATGTGCGTACCATGGTCAAGGCGTCGGTGCCCAGCAACTGTGACTTTTTCAACAGATGGCTTGCTGTGGGTTCGGTGAATCGAGAACCATAGTGCCCGCGTCAGGGTATCCGGGAATAGATGCGATATTCAGAACCGGACTCGGAACTGAACAGCCTGGCCAGTTGATAGCAATCAAGGAAACGCTGATCCTTGAGAAATGCTCCCCTTCTTGAGTCAAGCCCGAGAACAACCCAGTCAGGACGGTGATCCAGAACCAAACCGAGGTGATTGCCGGTTTGGCAGTAGGGAATCGCTTCCGGTGAGACCAGGCCGTCGCGATCAATAATCCTCAGGCCGCTGTAGTAACCCATGTATCCGATATCTTCCGCCGCTACCACGTCGTCAGGCCGCGCGTTCTCACGCAGGTACAACCCGATAGCGTGATGAACCGTATCCAGGCAGTCCTGATAGATTTGATGGTAGGAGACGGTGCGATGACATGCAGCGACGAGGACCACCACCATGACTACTAACAAGGCTCTTCTCATCAGTCCCGCCCGGAGACGCAAACCGGTCAGCCTGACTGCTGCCGGGAGCACGGCGGCGCCTGCAAACAGCAAATAGACCGGGTAGATGGGCGTGACGTACCACGGAAAAAGATAGGTCGAACCGAGCGTCAAGCCGCCCACCATGCCGACCAGCCAGACCGCTTCCAGAGCACCGAATTTTCGCTGCTTCCATAACCATCGCCCGCCGACCAGCGCCAGTGCAAAGAGCGCCAGGCCGAACGGATTGTGCCAGCCCATCAGAAAGATCAGGCTGTCCCATGGCGTCCTGGTGCCGAACTGACTGTAAAGCGCGAGCTTGCCGAGGATCGAATTGGGAACAGGCGACCCGAAATAGACCGCTGCAAACACGAGCCAGGGTCCACTCACGAGAACCGGAATCAAAAGATAGGCAGCGACCCTTCTTGGGTCCTTGAAGATATTCCATGCAACCAGCAGACCCAGCAGCAGAAAGCCCTCCGGACGCGTGACCGAGGATAGGGTCGCCAGTGCCACAGCGTGAACGGGAAGGCGTCGGTGCTGACAGTAGAACGCGGCGGTAACCAACAGCGTAAACAACGCCGTCTCCATCCCACCGGTATCGGGCGCGAACAGTCGAGGGAATAAAGCGTACAGGGTGATCGGTACGAACGCCCACCGATCAAAGCCGAGAGACAGGGCGAACTTGTGAATAATCGCCGCCGTGAGGCCGGTCGCCGCCAGGCCGATCACCAGGGCAGCCTGTTTGATCGGGATTCCCGCCAGCGCCACAGCCGACAGAATCAGCGTGAACAACGGTGTGGTCGTGCCCAGCACCCTCTCCCCCACATTATATACGAAGCCGTGCCCGGCGGCGATATTCTCCGCGTAACGGAAAGTGATGAAGGCGTCATCGTAGGTGAACCCGGTCAGCAGATGAAAAACGAACCGTGCCAATACGGTGAGTGAGAAGGCTAAGATGAATTGTCTGTCTATGACTGCCATGGCAACTGACGGCAAAGCTACCGATTTGGGAGGGCACAGTCAAGACCAACAGGTGAGCAATTGCGCAGTCGGACTCTGTGTTGGAGCTAATCCGGCATTTTAGCAGGTTTTCCTGTTGACAGTCCGGCCTTTATGAATATAATGGGAGGAGAGTATAAGGACTTATCCAATGAGGTCCCACCAGACGAGGTCTGACACCTTGCGGCATTCCGCTTATGTTTAACGTCGATCTGTGTCCGACGATCAGGTGGTGAGCCTTGTCAAGAAGAACTGTATCTGAAATCCGTCAGTCGAGAGGAAACGTCATGAAGCTGTCACATTTGTGCGCTATTGTCGCGGGGCTGCTGCTGTTGGCTGCTGCCACCTTTACCGTGGAGCCGCCGGGCGTCACCCGATCTGTATCCGGAGATGTCAGCCGAATATGGGACAACCAGACCTACATCAACGCCAACAAGATCCTGATGTTCGTAACCAACCATGGCAATTTCGGCCGCGATCTGAGCGGTGTTTTCGGGCGTGACGCCGGAACTTTTTACCCGTATGTCTCTATTGAGGACATCCAGAACGGCACTCTTGACGCTTACGCTCTGTATGCCGCCGGAATCTGGATAGGCGGCAGGGTGAACGGCCTAGTAAGAGTTGCCGTAGCAGAATACTCCGATGAGTATGTCCCCGGCCCGATGGTTGGAGGTGCCCACCAGCCGGACAACCCATCGTTCAAGGTCTACAAGCTGTATCGGGACAGTCTCGCCGATAATCCGAACGACGACTACCTCAACTGGCCGGTCGATCAGGGCGCCCCGGTCGATGCGACCGGGCAGCCGTCCATGAGGGGGGATCAGATGCTGTGGACGGTCTTCAATGATGCAGACGCAATTCAACATCAGAACCGCGCCGGGGGGACACTGCCTCTTGGCATCGAGATCCAGCAGACGGTGTGGGCAATCGACGAGGCGGGAGACGATACTCTCTGGATCGCCCCGACGCTTCGGGTTCACCAGGTCGTTGAATCGAGAGCCGAAGTGGAGGCCCATATAGTCAATCCTGACGCATTGACAGGACACGATTACCAGGTCGAGATCGACAGCATCGTGGGCTTAGGCGCTGTCTGGCACCTGATCGACGCCACCTTGGGGGACACGGTCCTGACTGATCAGACCAACTTCTCAGGCGACGAAAACTACCAGATCACCGACGGCTTTCAGGTCAAGGTCATCGATCCCACCGGTGGTTTCACCAGTTTTGAAGTCGTCGCCAACCTCGCCGGAGCGCTCATCCCATCGGAGGGGGCTGCGGCAGGCTTCGCCGGGTTTCCCTCGAACGCTCCAACCGATCGGCAGCAGATCGGCGATGGCATGTGGTTCTTCCATACGGCCGACAACGGCGGGACGTCCGGAGGCGGGACCCGCGGCAGCTACGAAGCCTTCCTGCAAAGAGTGACCCGAAATGGCGGAAACAACACCGCTCGCGGAAACGACGACTACGAGATGCGCTTCACCGGCTCCAACGACAATCCGGGCATCGGGGGTAGTTGGGCGATCGAGGCGTTCAATGATGACAACGTCTTCTGGGTGCCGTTCGAGCTTTGGAACATCGGCTGCGGTACCCCTGACGACTACAGTGATGATGTCCGTCTGGTTGTGTTCATCATCGATGACGGCAATGACAATATCTACGCTCTCGAATCCTGGGGCAATCCGGACATTGGTGGTGGTGACCTTGAGCATTCCGTGTCAGGAGGTGACGACGATCCGTTCACGGATTGGGTCTATTGGTATAAGCCAACTGATGAATCGCCGGGAGTCGCTGGGTATATTGCCAACGTAGCCCAGATGCTTACCGGGACATACGATTACAGCCTCGTGGGTGACGACGTTCTCGCGCGAACGGTGCTGGTCAACTGGAACGGCGGGACAGCGCCCCCGTTCAATCAGAATACGCCGGAGTTGGGCACCGTCTTCCGGATAACAACCGCCAAGGACGTACCCATCGGTGTCTTCACGTTCACGGCCACGGCTCCTCCTCCCATCACCAGCGGCAACGAGGGAGTCTCCCTTTACATGAAATACAGGCTGTACAACAAAGGTTCCAATACTATCAATGACATGTACGTCTCGCTGTGGAGCGATCCTGACCTCGGCGGCGCTGGAGATGACCTGGTCGGCTGCGACACTCTTGATGACGTCTTTTTCTGTTACAACAGCACCAATGACGATGCCCAATACTATTCTCGTCCTCCCGCCTTGGGATTCAAGATACTTGCCGGCCCGGTGGTGCCTTCGCCCGGTGACACGGCTGATTTTGACGGTAGTCTCCTTCCGGATCACAGGAACTTAGGGCTTATCTCATTCCAGAAATACATTAACGGAACCGACCCGAACGGCTTCATCGAAACCTACAACTACATGCAGGGACTGAACGCCGACGGCACACCCCTCCCCAATGGCACTCACTACGCCGTCCCCGGCGACCCGGTGACCGGCATCGGAGATGTGGATTATAACGCTGCTGACCGAAGGATGATGGCCAATTGTGGGCCGCTCACACTCCCGCCGGGTGGCAGCCAGTATCTGCTTGTGAAAATGGCAGTAGGGCAGGGAAACGACCGCCTGGAATCGATCACGAAGTTGAAGGAGATTCTTAACATGAGCGGCCCCTGCTGCGCTATCCGAGGGGATATCAACCATGATGGTTCACCAGTGTTGGACATCTCCGATTTGATCTATCTTGTCAACTACATGTTCCAGGCCGGGCCGGAGCCATACTGCCTCGAGGAGGCGGACGTCAACGCCAGCGGATCAGACGTGATTGACATTGGCGACCTGATCTACCTGATCGACTATATGTTCCGCGATGGCCCCCCACCGCCGCCATGCCGGTAGCGGTGTCACCGCGTCTGTTGACTACATGTTCGCCGGCTACCCACAGTTCTTGTAGGTCAGGATCCCTGTGGGCCTGACGCTGGCCTTCGGAACCGCAGTGGTTCCGACAACCACTATCGAAAAACTCTTGCTATCAAGCCGGGTGTGTCTTATCCTTAAGTGTGAGTGAGTTTAGCTAAACAGGCGACGCAGAAACATAACAGAGGAGGACCGTCTATGGAGAATTGATTCCGGCCCCAAAGGGGAATACGACATAGTGAATTGGGCAGCGTAAGTCAGGTCAAGTGGACCAAGGGGCAAAACAACAACAGATTTGACAAATGGGCACTCCGGCTCGTTATTGGTTGGAGTTGATCAAAAGAAGCCTATGGGAGCGAAGGCTATGATATTGCTGAGCAAAAAGTCGTGGTTATGGCCGTTTGTGGCGGTTGTTGGGCTGGCGGTGTACCTTGTGTCCTGCGATGGGAAAGCCACCCAACCCAAGCCTGTACCAGACGACCCCAAGGACTACCGGGTGTACATGTGGGATGCGGAACATCCTTGCTGGCGGTTTGGGTATCACCCTACTACCGGCCAAGTCGACTCCTTCTACGCGTGGTGCGACGGGGTTTCCATGGAGATCTCGCCCGACGGCAAGACCGGGTACCTCATTGTGGGGAATCTTCCCGGTACGTACGTAGTTGACCTCGACTCATTACAGAATGGCGATACCTTGACGGTTCTGGACCAACTGCCATACGCGGTCTTGGCGTTCTCCCCGAACGGAGAGTTGATGGCGGTGTACAAGGATGACGGCCTGTATGTGCTGTGGAGTTCCGACTACTCAGTCCTCTACCGGGACACGGCCAACATCGGCTTTCAGGCTTTTTCGAGCAACAGCGAGCGGTTATATGGCGGGGGGCGCGGAGTATGCGTCGTAGACTTGTCCGACACTCTCTTCCCGATAACCAGGAAGAGCTTCATCTATGGATCCGTTTATGCTGTGGCGCCCTCGCTGGACGAGACAAGGTGGTTTCTGTATCTGAAGGCTTGGACAGGGGATTTCTACTTCGCTGTCTACGATGTTACCCTTGATTCAGTCATCTTCGCCGACTACCTCGTCCCCGGCCACGGGGAGCTTGAGTTAAGCCGGGATGGCAGGTATGTTTTCTACTCCAACCCCGGAACCATGGCGGGAGGAAAGCCGGGACCTCCCTGGTTCACTGTCTACGATGTTGAGAAGAACGCCATCCACAAACAGATCAGCACCGTCGGACTGTTTGAACCGCCCTATGAGGACGGTATCCCGGTCGGTGAATTCTGCCGCACACCTGACGGTCGCCGGCTGGCGATTGCGGGGGCGGGGTTCCCTCACCTGCTGACGCTGGATATTGCCGCAATGGAGATAACCACGTACATCAAGGCCGGTAGTGGGAGGCGGTTTCAGTTCCTGAGATGTCAAAACGCTCCATAGGGAGCATAATCGAGGAAGTAAGGGCCGTCGGAACCGCAGTGGTTCCGACAACCACTATCGAAAAACTCTTGCTATCAAGCCGGGTGTGTCTTATCCTTCAGTGTGAGTGAGTTTAGCTAAACAGGCGACGCAGAAACATAACAGAGGAGGATCGCCTATGGAGAACTGAGTCAGGCCCTAAAGGGGAATGCAACAGATAGTATTGGGCGGCGTAATTCAGGTCAAATGGACCGAGGGGCCAAAACATCCGGTTTGACAAAATGATACTCCGGCTCGTTATTGGTTGGAGTTGATCAAAAGAAGCGTATGGGAGCGAAGGCTATGATATTGCTGAGCAGAAAGCTGTGGTTATGGTCGTTTGTGGCGGTTCTGGGGCTGGTGGTGTACCTTGTGTCTTGCGATGGGAAAGCCACCCAATTCCAGCACGTACCAGACGACCCCAAGGACTACCGGGTCTATTTCTGTGATCCGGAGGGTACTCCTCAGCTTTTCATCTATCACCCCGTGACCCGGCATGTCGATTCGATAGAAATCCCCTGGTCCGGTGTGAGGTCGATGACAGCTTCGGCCGACGGCCAACGTCTCTACCTTACACTGGAGACCTCCGTGATCGTGGTTGACGCCGAATCACTAATGTTCATAGCTGAGTTGACGCTCGGTGGCAAAGGCGCCGTTGCAGTCTCGCCCGATGGCCAACTCCTGGCTACTGGCAGCGGTGGTGGGCTTGTCATCCTTGATGGGTCAGATTACTCTGTCGTTTTTCAGGATACCGCACCGGGGGTCGGTGTCTTTTCCAGCAACAGCCAGAGATTCTATGGTTCAACCGAAACAGAAGTATACAAACTGGATCTATCCGACACTCCGTTCTCAATAACCACAAGGACTTTTCCGGATGGTTCTATAACTAGCATGATCCCTTCGCCCGATGAAACGAAGTGGTTTCTCTATGTGAGGATTGGAACGTTCGCATCAGTTTTTAGAGTCTACGATGTTCCGATGGACTCCATAATATTCAGCGACTGGATTATGCCGGGTTACGGTCAGATCGCAATCACACCGGACGGGAGATATGTATTCTACAGCAACCCTGGCCGTGATGCGGTCGTGTTCCCACGGGACCTGTGTTTTACGGTCTTTGATGTTGAGGCCAACAAGATCGACCGGGTTGTATCAGATACCGACTTCTTCACCGGTCCAAGCTGGGTTGCCCCCCCCAATAGGATGGCCATCACCCCGGACGGCCGCTGGTTGGTGATGCTGGGTGGCTCGCTTGCCCTGCGGGTTCTGTATCTGTATGACATCCAAACGGGGCTCCTTGTGCATCGCGAAGATTGGGGGGGGAGTGGACATATATTTACGAATGTGACCGTTCAAAATGCGATGTAAACTATAAACGTAAGGAGAATTGATCATGAGGAAACTGAGATTGGTCGTAGGAAGTCTTGCTGTGATCATATTGACAGCTGGACAGGGCTTGGCCCATCATTACTATGGCGGTGGCAACGCCATTCCTTTGAAGGTGGATTCTTCGAAAGTGACAATCAAATTCGACGAGGCATTTCCCAGTGCCAATCAGCAAGCCTTGCTTGCCGGTATCGACCGCATAGTCGGCGTGGTAGCCGATGACCATGCTATAGACGATTTCATGGTCTGTACCCTGTCTACCGGGGAGAACTATTATAATTTCGCGGACTCGGTCGAAGCTCTTGACGGCGTTTACTCGGTTGAGCCGTTTTATCGAAACCAATCCGATTCCGCCTTCCTGGTCGGGACGCGTCTCTGTGTCGCCTTCGAGGAGAATCTATCAAGTGCTCAGATAGAGAGCATCAATACGGCATACAACACTGTAATCGACCACGAGGTGCCTGGGATGCCAAATGTTTACGTACTGAGAAATACCGATTCATCCGGTTACGGTTTGCTTGATCTTGCGAATACATACTACGAGATGTCCGAGACCCGCTATTCACATCCAGAGTTCGGTGTGTGGATTCAGAAACATGCGTATAAGCTGTACGATTACTATGCCGACTATCAGCCACACACTAAGAGAGTTATCGGCGAGTTCAACACCGCCTCGGTGTGGGACTTTGCAGGTTTGCAGCGTCCTATTACAGTGGCTGTTATTGATGACGGTGTAGATCCCCACGAGGACTTACCGGCATCCAGACTGCTGCCCGGTTACGATTATGCCGACACAGATAACGATCCAAGCCCCGGTTATAAATGTGCTCATGGTATGGCATGTGCTGGAATAATCGCGGCGTCTCATACTACGGACAGCATTGCCGGGCTGCAAAGCTCAAGCGGCACGATATCTCTATACCCCTTTGTCAACGTCTTGCCTATCAAGATATTCCATGATGGCTGTGATGCTGTTGGAATATATCCTTCTGATCTGGCAGCCGGTATCACCGCCGCCTATGCAAGCGGAGCGGATGTGCTGTCAAATAGTTGGGGATATGGATTCAGCGGACCCGGCGATGACGATTATGATGTCCTCAGTGAAGCTATTGAGAACGCCACTCTTCTCGGACGTGGAGGCTGCGGCTGTCCGGTGATCTTCTCGGCGGGTAATGCCCATCCGTGGATATCCGGTGTCCTCTATCCAGCATGGTTGCCTTCAGCTTTTTCAGTCGGGGCGACTCATTTGGACGATTACCGCTGGGGCTACAGTTCCTACGGTCTCGGGCTGGACATGGTCGCCCCGAGCGGTGATTTTTGTCTCCAGGGAGATGTTTGGACTCTGGATCAAATGAGTAACCTGGGCAACAACCCGAATGTCACCTCGATGTGCGATTATCCCGTCACATGGAACTGCGGTCCAGGTAACGATCAGGACTACGACTGCAACTTCGGTGGTACCTCGGCGGCGTGTCCGATAGTGTCGGGGACGGCGGCGCTGCTGCTGGCCAAAGACTCCACCCTCAGCGCCCAACAGGTCTACGACATTCTGCGGGGGTCGGCCGTCACCGAGCTTGACTGGGGTCCGCTGCAGGATACGCCACACGTGCAATACGGTTACGGTCGGGTGGATGCATTCCGGGCGGTGTTGTCGATCTCGCACGGGGATATCAATAACGACGGTGCCGACCTCATCGATGTCTCAGACCTGGTGTACCTGGTTGACTGGATATACGTGGAGGGCCCGGCGCCTTTTCCGTCGACTCGTCTGGCGGATGTCGACTGCTCCGGGGGGCTTCCGGGTGACATAGCCGACATTGTCTATCTTGTTGACTACATGTTCACCAGCGGCCCGCCGCCGGTGAGGCCCTGCTTCGAGTTCTGATCGAATCGCCATAGCGGTGAAAAATGTGACCCTCACGGCTGCGCATTGTGTTATAATTGTTATAGCGTGCGCTTCCGATAATGATAAGATGGGTTGCCCCTTCCTCCTCAGCTGACGCACGCGATCCCACTGGCTGAGGTTTCCTGGGAAGCTGCAACCCCGTGAAACCCATACCCGGTCAGGGATGACTGGAGGAACAGATGCCGTACGATCAGGACATGAGGCTTTCCGACAACGCTCTGGCGGTGCTCAAAAGGCGTTACCTGGCCAAAGACAAGCAGGGTCGGGCTGTTGAGACACCGAAGGACCTGTTTGTGCGCGTGGCCGGTGTTATCGCCGAGGCCGACCGCAACTACGGCGCCGACGAGGAACAGATCGCAGCCACCGCCCGTGATTTCCTTGAGGTCATGATGCGACTTGAGTTCCTGCCCAACTCACCGACATTGATGAACGCCGGTCGACCGCTGGGGCAGCTTTCGGCCTGTTTCGTTCTTCCGGTGGGCGACTCGATGGAGGAGATATTCGAGGCCAACAAGAACGCGGCCCTGATCCACAAATCCGGCGGCGGCACCGGTTTTTCGTTTTCTCAGCTTAGGCCGCGCAACTCGGCGGTGGCGTCAACATCGGGCGTGGCCTCGGGGCCGGTTTCATTCATGAATGTGTTCAACGCCGCCACCGAGGCGGTCAGGCAGGGAGGAACCCGCCGCGGGGCCAACATGGCGATACTCCGTGTCGATCACCCCGACATACTGGAGTTCATCACCTGTAAGGATGACACATCGGAGATGACCAACTTCAATATCTCCGTCGCCGTCACCGACGCCTTCATGGAAGCGCTTGAACAGGGCCGATCTTACCCTCTGTTCAATCCTCACACCGGGAGAACCCACACTATCGATGGAAACGAGGTGTCGCTTGACACGCGCGAGATTTTCGATCTGATCGTCGAGGGCGCCTGGCGAACCGGTGAGCCGGGGATCATCTTCATCGACCGTATGAACCGGCTCAATCCAACCTACCCGGCGGAGACGATCGAGGCCACTAATCCCTGTGGTGAGCAACCGCTGCCGCCGTATGATTCCTGCAATCTCGGTTCGATCAATCTGAAGACGTTCGTAAAAGACCCCCTCCCGGATGACTACACCGTGTCCCGCCCTTCGCATGGTCTCGACTGGGAACGTTTGGCAACAGTGATCCGCACCGGTGTGCATTTCCTCGACAATGTCATCGACCGTAACAAGTACCCGATTCCCGCCATTGAGGAGCAGACCGTTAAGAACCGTCGTATCGGCCTGGGAGTCATGGGCTGGGCCGACACCCTGGTCAAGCTGGGTCTACCGTACAATGCCGAGCAGGCATTCCAGCTCGGCGAGGACGTGATGGCCTTTATCGAGAACGAGGCGCGCAACCATTCGTCAGAACTGGCCAAGAGGCGCGGCAGATTCCCCAACTGGGACAATTCCGTCTACGCCCACGACAACGTCGCCATGCGCAACGCCGCCGTTACGACCATTGCTCCCACCGGCACCATATCGATAATCGCCGGCGTCTCATCGGGAATCGAGCCATATTACGCTGTCGCTTTCGAGCGGAACGTCATGGATGGGACGCGGCTTATCGAGACGAATCCCCTCTTCGAGCAGATCGCCCGTGAGGGCGGATTCCACAGCGACGACCTGCTTAAGAAAGTGGCCTCGCGACGCTCGCTTGCGGACATAACGGAAATCCCCGACAAGGTCAAGGCCGTCTTTCTGACCGCGACGGATATCTCACCCGATGAACATATCCGGATGCAGGCGGCTTTCCAGCAACATTGCGACGCGTCGGTCTCCAAGACCATCAACTTTCCGGCTTCGGCCACACGCGAGGATGTACGTAAAGCGTTTGAGCTCGCCTACCGCTCAAACTGCAAGGGCGTGACCATTTATCGCGACAACTCCCGTCCCAATCAGGTCCTGTCGACACGGACCACGGCAGAGACAGACCGGTCCACCGGGATTGTGGCGCAAGTGGAAAAGCGGCCTGAGGCTCTCCCCGGCATCACGGAAAAGATCAGAACCGGCTACGGCAACCTCTATGTCACGGTCAACACCCGCGACGGTCACCCCTTTGAGGTATTCGCGCACATCGGCAAGTCCGGCTATACGACTATGGCCGATACCGAGGCGATATGCCGCCTGATCTCACTGGCTTTACGCTCCCACGTACCGGTTGGACAGATCATCCGACAGCTTCGCGGAATCGGTGGTTCCAGCCCGGTGTTTTCCGGCGGGGCCAAGGTCTCATCGATACCGGATGCCATTGCGCAGGTTCTGGGCAGGCATTTCGGTTCCGGCGAGGAAACTGCCGACACGGGCGGAGTCGTGGGCGAAATCTGCCCTGAATGCAGCGGTGTGATGATTTTCGACGCCGGCTGTTTCTCCTGTCCCAGTTGCGGTTATTCCACCTGCTAATCCTGCCGATATAACTACGTAAGCGCTCGTAATCCTTTTCGCGCAGACAGTAATATGGCAGCACAGAAATTCATACCGGCAGGTCGCACCGCCCTTGTGCAACCGGTGACCAGTCAGTTCGACACCGAGCGACAGAACACCAGCCCCGGTGTAACCCCAACAGCGTTTCAGGTTCAGACTGAATACGCCCATAATCCCTATCCCCGCATTACGACCACGATACTTAACTCCGGTCGGGTGGTGCACAAGGTTGAAAAGAAGCTCGATCGAACGGTGCAATCACTCGAAGAACAACAGCAAGTTGAGGTGATGCTTAACGATCAGCACTCCGAGGTAGTGGCCATCCTGAAGAGGCCACAAGATCCCAACGCGGCAGTTCGGGAGACTGCGCAGGAAGCCCCGGCCAAGTCTGCCTCCATTGTCGAGCGACTCCATGCGATACCAGGATCGGAGCACATATTCCGACTGGACAATGAGGGCAATTTCATAGGGCGAGCAACCGAGACGCAGTTCAGGAAATCGTTCAAAGCCGTCTTCAAGAACCTCCCGGCGCTGATGGAGATATTCGCTGAACTGGCGGGGGACTTCCCGCAGCCGCGGCGGCAATCCGGCATTTATGAGGTTGAGCGGGACCGACTGTACTTCGTCTCCACGGGCAGTGAATGTATCTTTATCACCGTTCGTCGCGTTGACCGCGACACTGACTACGAAAAAACTATCAAAGAAGCCATCGGCGACGACGACCGGCAATAGGGCTGGCCCAGCACGGAAACTGTAGCTCCGCTATGGGTGGGGTAGCGCGCGTAGCGCGAAAAGCGGGGATTGCCCCCCTGTTACACCTCCTTCTCTCGCCAGGCAAGGATCGAGCCCGGCAGCGTGTGCGCCAAATAATGCAGCGCGGCAAACGCTACGATCAGATTCGGGTCATATTCCTGATTGGCCAGGGCAATGACCAACAACAGTGCCAGACTCAGCACGGTGAAGATGCCATAAGAGGTCCGTAGTGACTCGTGCGTGATCCCCTGTTGGCGCTCGTCGAGGTTCTCGATCTTGGTATGTGTCAGCCACCACAGACGGGTGCGTGCATGGAGAAAAACGAAAGACAGCACGGTGAGCAGCATCAGGCAAATCGCCGCGACAGCTATGAAGGTTGACTCACCGTACATCTCGCCGGTGTAGATGACCGCAATCAGGGCGAACATGACGAAGTAGTTCAGCACGACCAGGGCACGACGTTTTGATTGGGAGGCTCTGATACTCATCTTAGCCCTCCTTTCTGTGTTTGAGCAGTTCTTGACTCATCGGTTGGAGCGGCTCGGTGGCGAAAATCATCTCAATCGGCAATCCGAAACATTCGCTGATCCGAAAGGCCAGATCCAGGCTGGGGTTGTACTCTTCGCGTTCGAGATAACCAACCGTCTGGAAATTCACCCCGATGATTTCGGCCAACTCCTTGCGTGAGATTCCGCGCTCCTGCCGGAGAACCGCTATTCGGTTATATAGTTTTCTAGTTTCCATATTCACCTCTGGCATTCTATACGGTAAATATATCGGAATGTTGTATATTTACAACAGTTTTTTTGAAAATATTTCTGTCGCGGAACGGACCAAGCCTGCTCATGGTGACCAGGCCCGGGAGGTCGTTTCGTCGGGTCTTGGCGTCGATGCAATCGACGGTGCGACCCGACGATTACTCATAAGGCCTTGTTGCACAGTAGGACTATCAACGGGCAGGTAACACGCTTGCCTTCGGCAACCGCAAGACCTGCCGGAACATGCACTTCTGACAGCCTTCCTCGGTCTGCCCCATCCGTCATACTCCGTGGGCGGCAAACACCTCGGTGTTGTTTTTGTAGGCGACAGACCACTGGGAGGTTCCCGAGCGCCGCGATGAGAAGGGAATGGAACTTCGGGGCGACACTGTCTTCGTTTACAGCCGGTTCAGTTTCCTGAAGAGTGCGCTGGTAGAACGACCCCTGGTGAGTGGTACCCGTTTCACGGCGCCGCCGTATGATTTGACGAACTCGGCGCCGACGATCTCTGCAAATCGGTAATCCGCACCTTTGACAAGCACGTCCGGCTTGACCCGGCGAATCAGCCGGTCGGGTGTGTCCTCACCGAAGAAGACGACGTAATCTACCGCTCTTAGGGCCAACAGGATGGCTGCCCGGTCGCCCTGCTTCTGGAGGGGACGCGCCCGACCCTTGAAACGGCGAACACTGGCGTCGGTGTTGAGGCCCACGATCAGAACGTCACCCAGCGCCCTGGCCCGGGACAGATATTCCACGTGCCCACGGTGGAGAATGTCAAAAACACCGTTGGTGAATACAATCTTCTTCCCTGACCGTCGCAGGTGGGTTATCAGGCGGGTCAGGTTTGACCTGCTGACAAGATTTTCAGCGGGCATGGGATATCGATCCCGCTCAGGTTCCCGACGTGGCTGTAATGAGGTTGCCGTTTTTGATGTTCAACCTCAGTTCTCGTTTCAGTTGACCGGGTGTCACACTGGCCGTGCCGACCTCGCCGATAGTAATCCCGGCGGCGGCATTGGCCACCATGGCCGCCTCGACCAGGTCGGCACCGGCGCAGACAGCCGAAACGAAAGTTGCGATAACCGTGTCACCGGCGCCCGTAACGTCAAATACCTTGCGGGCAAAAGCCGGGATGTGGGTAGGCTCAACACCCGGTCGGAACAACGACATCCCATCCGCACCGCGCGTGATCAGAATCGACCTGGCCTCAAGCTTGCGCAGCAGCCCCATGCCCACCTCCGCAAGGTCCTTGTCAGATGTGATTCTCAAGCCGTATGCAAAGCCGGCCTCATGGTGATTGGGTGTGATCAAAGAAACACGCTTATAGTTGAAAAAGTGCGTCTCTTTGGGGTCGACCGCGATGAAGATATCCCTTTCAACGCAGATGTCGATCACTCTTTCGAGGAGACTGGCGGTTATGACACCCTTCCCATAGTCTGATATGATGACGGCCTGTATCTCGTCAGCCATAGCCGAGAACTGATTGAGCACCTTGCGTTCCGTTTTGGCATCAAGTTCGTGGCGATCCTCACGGTCGGTCCTCACCACCTGCTGGCTGTGGGCCATCACGCGGGTCTTGATGGTGGTCTGTCGGGAGGTATCATAGACGATGGAATCGCCGGAGATGCCCTTTTCTCTCATCAGGCGCAATAGCTTGACCGAGGCCTCATCGTCACCCACCGTTCCCACCAGAATCGGTTCATCGCCCAGCGCCCAGATGTTGGCGGCAACGTTGGCCGATCCGCCCAGGATCTGCTTGCTGGAGGTGATCTCGACCACCGGGACGGGCGCTTCCGGCGAAATGCGATTCACCGAGCCGAACAGGTACTCATCCAGCATTATGTCGCCCAGAATCAGAATCCTGGCCCGCCCCAGACCATCTGTAACCTGGTCAATTCTTTCAATTGTCAAAGCCATTTTGTGGTCCTCGATAGCTTCCTTGCCGATCTCACACTCTCGTCCGCCACTAAAACTGGTTGACTTGAAGGCCGAATATATTAAACTGCTGAGCCTTTGACAAGAAAAGAAATAAAGTCACTTTAAGCAGACGAGGTTTGCCGACACGATGCAACCGAATCCCCAACAGCAGATAAACGTTGAACTGGGCGAAAAAGAGGCTGAGGGCACTTATGCCAATATGGCCATGATAATGCACTCCCCCACCGAGATCATTCTCGATTTCGCCCGGGTCATGCCCCGTTCCCCCAAGGCACGCGTTCAGGCGCGAATCATCATGACCCCCATGCACGCCAAGTTGTTGCTGCAGACTCTTGGCGACAATATCAAGAAGTTCGAGAGCCAGTTCGGAGAAATCAAGATGCACGGCGCCGCGGACAAGCTGGCCAAGAACATCGGCTTCGAATCGGCCAGCGTTCCCCGAACTGAGGAAGAGAAGTGACTCGCGGTTATTTCGCATTTGTCCTCCACGGACATCTGCCCTACGTTCTCTCGCACGGCCGCTGGCCTCACGGCACCGACTGGCTCAGCGAAGCCACGGCTGAAACTTATCTGCCCATCATTCGGGCCCTGGGCGGTCTTGTCGCCGAGGGGTACCGGCCCAAGCTGACGATGGGGCTGTCGCCGGTCCTGTGCGAGCAGTTGGCGGATGACTCGTTCAAGAAGGAGTTCGTCAGCTACGTGAACACCAAGATCAAAGCCGCTCAACACGACAGCGAAGAGTTCTACCGCTACGACCAGCCGAACATGCTCAAGAACTCTCGATTCTGGGAGGAGTTCTACGGTCTCACGCTGGAGCAGTTCGAGGCATGCGGTCGCAACATTCTCAAGGAGTTCAAACGCCTACAGGATGACGGGTTCCTGGAAATAATCACCTGCGGAGCATCCCATGGATACTACCCGCTCCTGTCGCGCGACGAATCCCTGCAGGCTCAGACAAAGATGGCGGTGCGCAGCTACCGCAGGCACTTCGGACATCCGCCTGCAGGAATCTGGCTGCCGGAGTGCGCTTACCGTCCACGCTACAACTGGACGCCTCCGGTACCGATCGACGGGCGCCAGGAATCGTATTCGCGAAAAGGCGTGGACGAGTTCCTCACGGAAAACGCCCTTGATTTCTTCGTTATAGATTCTGCGCTTCTCAAGGGCGGGAAATCCATCGGCGTCTATATTGACCGCTTCGAGGCCCTGAAACTGCTCTGGGGGCAGTTCGAAAAGCAATACCGGCCGCGGGAGGAAGAGAAAGACAAATCGCCGCGGGAGGTCTACCTGGTTTCATCCTCTCCGGAGGGGAAAAAGCCGACCGCCATCTTCACCCGTGACCCGGATACCGGGCTTTTGGTGTGGTCGGGCGAGCACGGCTACCCCGGCGACGGCAACTACCTGGATTTCCACAAGAAGCGCTTCCCCGGAGGACACCGCTACTGGGCCGTGACCTCAACCAAGTCGGATCTGGCCGACAAGGTCGAATATCACAGCGAAACCGCTTTCAGCCGAGTTCCCGAGAATGCCGCGCATTTCGCCGATAAGGTGGCCGAGGTCCTGACCGGGCATTACGAGAACTGCGGCGAGCCGGGTATCCTGGTGGCTCCTTACGACGCCGAACTGTTCGGGCATTGGTGGTTTGAAGGTCCGGATTTCCTCAAGACCGTCCTGAAGCGGATCTGCGAGAACGAATACGTCGAACCGACATTCCTTTCCGAACATCTTGCGCGATGCCAGCCCACGAAGATCGTATCCATCCCCGAGGGAAGCTGGGGAGAAGGCAATCATCATTACATCTGGCTCAACGAGCACAACGAATGGACCTGGAAGCATATCTACGAGGCGGAATCCCGGATGTGCGAGCTTGCGCGTGCCTGGCGGAATCATCCGCGCAAGCAGGACCAGGAGCTTGAGGCCATTCTGAAGCAGGCGGCGCGGGAACTGATGCTTCTGTCGGCGTCCGACTGGCAGTTTCTTATTTCGACTTTCGCAGCCCGCGACTATGCCGAGTTGCGCGTCAGCGAGCACTACGCAGACTTCAAGAAACTGGCGGCGATGGCGCGCAAGAAAATGGACGGCATACCGCTCGATACGGGCGAGTGGCAGTTTTTTCAGGACTGTGCCGAACGCGACCGCCTGTTTGATGATATCGAGATCGAATGGTTTGCAGCCGTCGAGTTCCCTGCCCAGGTGTGACTCCGGGCAACATCGCCGCGGCCGATCCGCATGGAGGCGGCGCTGTTTTTTTGTTGATTCCCGCCGCTGGTTGACGCTGCATTGTTGATATGTCGGTCCCCAAGCTGATGCAAAAGTGCCCCTTCTGCCTGGAGCCGATCATTGCCGGCGCCACGCGCTGCAAGAACTGCCAGGCTGATCTGTCCGCCTCGGCAAACCTGCCCAAGGCCTGGCTCTCGACGTACAATACCTTCCGGGTCGGCTTTCTGACCGGGCTTCTGTTTGGCCTGATTGTAGCCATCCTGATCTACGGCCATTTCTACCTGACCCCGTAGGCGCTGTGGGTGGCGGGTCTTATCTCCGAACCGAACAGCGTTTTTTTGGCTGCGTAAGGTAATCGTTTCCGGAATTCCTTCCGATGTTAAGGCTATTGATAGAAACTGAACACGTTCGCCGGACCGGTATCAAGGAAGATAGAATAGAAGGAGACAAAAGCATGCGCCCTAAGGCGTCAGTTCTGATAGTGGACGACGAGCAATTCATACGACAGATTCTCGCGAGAATCGTGCAGCGGGAGGGTTACACTGTCGGCGAGGCCTCCGACGGCAAGGATGCTCTGAAGAAACTGAAACAGACTAAGTACGATTTCGTTATCTCGGACATTCGTATGCCCAACATGGACGGGATGGAACTTCTGCCCACAATCAAGACCAGGTTCCCTGAGACTACGGTTATTCTGATTACGGCCTACGCCGGAGACTACACCGCTAAAGACGTGCTGGCCGCCGGGGCTGATCACTATATCACCAAGCCCTTTAAGAACGTGGAGATCGCCCGGACGCTGGGCAGACTCTGCCAGAAGCGCGAGACGGCAAGAACCACACAACGCAACAAGGCGCCGGTCAAGATATGAGCGACCGTGGCGCTGGTCTTCTTCGCCCCGGCTCCCGCTGATCCATAGAACTCCGGGCAGGCCGCAATCTGCAGGCATCTGCCCCGACCTTCCAAACCATACCGTTCTCCTCCTTCGAGGTTGAAAATCCGATCCGGACTCTGAGGCGTACTCCGCAGCCTCCAAGTGCGCAAACATGTAAACCTGCCCCCAAAACTGCCGATTCTACAAGAATAGACAGAAAACAGACGATCAACGCTCATAATATACATGGAGAACAGGGCCTTTATGGTTCATGAGCGCCGGCTTGAGCCACTCTTCCATCGGAAGGCTGATCTGCATGAGAACACGATGAGACCAAACAGAGTAAGAAGGGTCGTGCTTGTTCCGTTTAGTCTGGCACTGGCAGTGCTGCTGGGAGCCTCTGTCTTCGGCATGTACTGGCTTCAGACACGCCAGGCCGACGAGCAGGCTCGTGCAAATGTAGACAGCGTCGACTATGCCTTACAGAACCTGTTAACAGAAGAAGCGGCACAACTCGACGGGCTGATTTACTTCCTGAAAGCCGACGAAGATCTCAAACGAGCCTGGTTATCAAAGGATCGGGGGGCGTTGCTCCGCTACAGTGAGCCGATTCTCAACGACATCCGATCTTACTACCGGGTGACCTATCTCAAATTCATCGACCTGGAACGAGTCTGTTTTCTGCGTGTCCACAACCCGCCGGACTATGGAGACACTATTCCCTGGTTCACTCTCGCCGCCGCCGTACGAAAGGGCATACCGGTCAGCGGTATCGAATTGGCGAAGTCTGGCACCTTAACTCTGCGCTCGGTTCATCCCTGGCGTATCGACGGCGAGTTGCTCGGCTATATGGAACTGGGCACCGAGATCGACCATCTCACGTCTGCGGTGGAGATCGCTGTCGGTGTTGATCTGTTCTTCGCCATCGACAAGCGATTTCTCGATCCTGCGGACTGGGCTGCAGGGGTGGAGATGGAGGGACATGCGGGGAACTGGGACAAGTTTGAGGATTTTGTCGTCCACACCCACAGCTCCGACCAGGTTCCACCGGCAATCGTCCGCCACTGGAAGCACATGCATACCGACCACAGCAACTGCTGGTTTGATGTCTCTCACCGCGGCCGGGACTACAGTGTGGGGTTTGTGGACCTGGTAGACGCCGGTGGCCATGACATCGGCGACCTTGTTATTGCTACTGACATTACTGAGACCAGAGCAGCGCTTGAGACGCTGCTGTCGATCCTGGTAACATTCAGTGTACTCATTGGCGCTGCGCTGATCTGGGTTTTCTACGTATTCCTCGGTCGGATTGAACATAAGCTCAACAAGTCCCGTGACGATCTGGTCGCCGAGATCGAACGACGCGGGATGGTCGAACAGGTCCTACAGGAACGCAGTTGGGAACTGGGCGAGCGTGTCAAGGAACTCACCTGCCTGCACAGTCTCTCACAACTTTTAGAGGATCCGCACAGAACCTGGGACGGACTGTTTCAGGAGGTGGTAAATATCATCCCGCCGGCATGGCAGTATCCCGAAATCACGTGTGCCCGGCTGGTCATTGACGGCCAGGAGTTTGCAACCGAAAATTACCGCCCCACCCGGTGGGAACAGGCGGTGACAATCTCGGTCTCTGATTGTCAGGCAGGATCTCTGCATGTCCGGTACTTGGAGGAGAGACCGAACGCTGACGAAGGACCGTTCTTAAAGGAACAACGCAGTCTTATCGAGGCCTTGGCAACCGAGATCGGGAAGTATGTAGAGCGCCAGCGCCAGGAGGAGCAGCTCCGCAAGCTCTCGGCGGCGGTCGACCAGTCCGCCAACATGATCTGCATCACCGATCCTGAGGGCACAATCGGATATGTCAACCCTCAGTTCTGTCGCAGCACCGGGTACAGTAGTGGAGAAATCATCGGGCAGAAACCGATCATGTTCATGTGCGAGCAGAAAGACGAGAACCCCCACAGCGGTCTGTGGGAGACTATTACCTTGGGTGGTACCTGGTCGGATAATATTCACAATCGGCGTAAAGACGGCAAGTTGTTCTGGGCTCGCACCACGGTATCACCGCTGTTTGACAACCGGGGAGACATCGTCAACTACCTGATTGTAGCCGAGGATATCACCAGCGAGTTGCTGACCCAGCAGAGGCTGGCAGTATCCGACAAGCTGGCGGCTATCGGCACACTGGCGGCGGGCGTGGCCCACGAATTCAAGAACTATCTGGCCGGCATCATGGGTCACGCCTCCTTTGCCCTCGGGGAACTGGATGATGCCGACGCGCTGGAGGTGGCTCGCGAGGCCCTGGATCAGGTTGTTCAACTGTCCGAAGGTGCGAACAACGTGGCCATGTCCCTGCTCACTTACTCCAAAGCCGATACGGAGAACCTGCTTGAGGAAAATCTCACGGACATCGTCAATAACTCCGTCGCTCTTGTCGAAAAGGAGTTCAAGAACCGCTCCATCAAGCTTGTCGTCCACCTTGAGAAGGTTCCCCGGATCATTGTTTCGGCCGGCAAGATTCAACAGCTCCTGTTGAACCTTCTGATCAACGCCCAGCACGCCGTCGGATCCGATGGCGTAATTACCGTCCATCTGAATCGCATGGACGAGCATGTCAGGGTAGTCGTGGCCGACACCGGTAAGGGAATCCCGCCGGATAACCTCTCAAGAGTGTTTGATCCCTTCTTCTCCACCAAGGGCGTGTGGGGTAAAGAGGAGGTTGCCGGAACCGGCATGGGGCTGTCGATCTGTCGCAACATCGCCCGCGAACACGGCGGAGACCTGACCGTGGAGTCGATGATCGGCGTGGGAACGACCTTCACGCTGTTGCTGCCGATCAAGACTGGCGCCTCTCCCACGGGCAGGCCGACCGATCAGCCCAGGTACGCAAGAGTCATGGTATTTAGCCTGGATGACGCTCTTGCCAACAGCCTCCGCTGTATGGCTGACGATTCTGGCGTCGAGATTGTCCCGGTGGACAATGTGGCCGGGATAACCCGTGACCTCAGCGACATCGCCGATCTGGTCGTCCTTGACGGCAACTTCTCTGGCAAGGTGGAACTGTACCGAATGTCAGAGGTATGCCGCAGTTTCAATGTCCCGTTCGTGGTCGTCAATCGCCTTCAATTGGGACACAGCTTCGGTGACCTCCTCAGCGCCGCCGAGGCAAGTTTCGATCAGGTTCCGGCCCTGCCCGGCATTCTCTTCAGTAGCGGCGCCGCTACACCCTCACCATAACCGTCATGATGCGCTGGCCTACAACGCGCTCTACCTCAAACTCGAGATCATGCCACCTGATTCTCTGCCCCTCACTCGGCACCGATCCCACCAGATCGTAGATCAGTCCGCCCACGGTATCGTAGTCGCCCTGATCGTAGTCGGTATCCAGTTGATCCTGGAGCTTCTCGACCAGCAGCCCGGCGCTGACGCGGAAACGGCCGTCGGGGAGCTTTGTGAACTCGGCTTCCTCTGAGTCATGCTCATCCTGGATTTCGCCGAAGATCTCCTCGATTATGTCCTCCAGTGTCACCAAGCCGGCCACGCCGCCGTACTCGTCCGCTACCAGGGCAATATGCTGTCGGCGGGATTTGAACTCCTGCAGCAACTCACCGATGATCATGGTCTCGGGCACGAAATAGGGCTGCCGCAGGTACTTGTCGAGAATAAACGTTTCACCCGGTTCCGGCATTTTATTGAAGAGGTCCTTGACGTATATCAAGCCGATGATCTTGTCAATCTCCGTATTGTAAACCGGATAGCGGGAATGACCGTCTCTGAGTACGAGTTCGCGGATTTCCCTGAAACTCATCCCTTTTTCGATCGCGGTGATATCCATTCGCGGCACCATGATTTCGCGAGCCACGGTCTGGTCCAACTGGAATATCTGGCCGATCATCTCCTTTTCTTCCTCCTCGACGATGGTCTCGCCGATGCCGGCCTCATCGGCCAGAGTCTCGATGGCCCGTTCCACCAGGTCTTCCTTCTCTTCCTCGGAAACGGGCACTCCGTCTGAAGCGTGTCTCAACGCTCGCCGGTACAGCCACACCGGTGGATAACAGATACGATAGATGATTGCGATAAGCCACAGGTGTTTAACCATCTGGCCGCTTATGGCGTGCAGCGATGAACGCCGGGGAAGGTACTCCACAACGACGACATAGGACAGCCAGACCAAAACCAGGCCCGGCACGTGCCACAGCGGGGCGATCACGTCGGTCCTGACGGATAGATGGCTGCCCAGTTGAACGGCCACAGCCGTCACGAGAACGAGGACCAGGGCTTTATAGACCACTGCGACCTGGACAAAGGCCCGGGGATCGCCGGCCAGTCTCTTCAGGAACCGGCGTCGGGATGCGGAAGTCGAATCGAAGAGGGTTTCGACTTCCTCCGGGTCTATATACACCGCCAGCGAGTACAGCGAGACCATGTAACCCGTCAGGTAGGCAATCACAACACCTGACAGATACAACAGTTCGGTCACCTTCAGTTACCCCTGCTGAGACGGTCCAGGAAATAATCCTCGCGCTCTCTCATTTTCTTTTCATCCCCGGCCCTGGCGTGATCATAACCGAGCAAGTGGAGCAGGCCATGACAGGCCAGGCGAAGGATTTCCGTTGAAAGGGGATGCCCGTATTCCTTCGCCTGCCGGGTCGCTGTCCCCACGCAGATATAGATTTCACCTGCCGTGCCGTCCTTGTCCTGCGGATCGTCAAGGTTGAACGCGAGCACGTCGGTTGTCCTGTCCGATCCCCGAAAATCCCGGTTAAGCTTGCGGATCTTTCGATCGGTAGTGAAAACCAGGTTCACCCGACCCGCAGGCGCGTGGTCGGCTTCCTCCCTGATGACCATTTCGCAGAGCTGCATGAGGCGCGTCACCGGCGTCCGCACGGCAGTATCCTTGAAGATACGGAGCTTCACTCTTCAACTTCTCCCTCGTCGGCAACCCGCCTGGGATAGACGACGCGGCGGTGGAAAGCGGCTGTCAGCCATTGCGCAAAGGCATCTCTGATTTTGGCCAGATCCCGGAGTGTCAGGGGGCATTCGTCAAGCTCCCCGGACTGGAAGCGGTCATTGATAATGCGCTGGATCAGGTTGCGGGTCCGCGCCGGCTTGGGGTCGTCAAGAGTCCTGCTGGCGGCTTCCACGGCATCGGCCAGCATGGCGATCCCGGTCTCGCGGATCTGGGGCTTGGGCCCGGGATAGCGGAACTTGTCGGCCACCGACTCGTCGGCGCCCTGCTCAATGGCCTTGTTGTAGAAGTACGGCATCATCATGGTGCCGTGATGCTCTTCGACAAAATTGAGAACGTCGTCGGGGATGTCGGCATCTTCGCCGAGCTTCCGGCCGCGTTTGACATGGGACGAAAGGATCAGCGCCGACGCCGACGGGGCCAGATCGTCATGCCTGGATTTGACGCTCAACTGGTTTTCGACGAAATACTCCGGGATTTCGATCTTACCGATATCGTGGTAGTAACAGCCCACCCGCGCCAACAGCGAGTTTGCCTCGATCGCCTTGGCGGCCGCCTCGGCGAGATTGCCGACAATTATCGAGTGCTGATAGGTACCCGGTGTCTCCACAGCCAGTCTCTTGAGCAGGGGGTGGTTCATGTCGGACAGTTCCAGAAGGGTGATGTCGGTCGTGATGCCGAACAATGACTCGAACAGGGGAAGGATGCCGACCGTGAGCAACACCGACACGGCGCCGTTGACGAGACCGAATCCGACGTCGGTGAGTACGTCTTCACCGGGAACGAACTTGAGGTTCTCCACCAGGAATATGAAGGCCGCGTAAGTCGCGGCGACCGACAACAGTATCTTGAAAAACTCGGTGCGCTTGCGTACCCTCAGGGAAGTCATGCAGGCCACCGTCCCCACGGTCACGGTCATGAAGGTCAGGGTGAAATCGAAGCGATGCATCAAGCCCAGCAGAAGGGCCAGGACCAGTGTCGACAGGAGGCCCACCTCGGCGTCGAACAGGAAAGTCACGATGATCGACAGTACCGCTGTTGGAAACAGATACATGGACAGGTCATAGAACCCCGCCAGATACACCAGGAACAACTGGAGCCCGAACACTAAGAACAGAGCCAGAAGCTTTTGATTGGAACGGAATATCTCCCGGCGAAAGTAGAACAGGAACAGATACAGCGACGAGAACGCCGCCAGCACGAGCAGTATCCTGGCCAGAACGGGAAGAAGTGTGACCAGCAGGCCTCTCTCGGCAGCCTCCAACTGCATGATTCTGGTCATCTCATCCAGGATGCGTTGCTGCCGCTCATTGATCCGGGCTCCCGAGCGGACAATGATGTCACCCGCGTCCACCACTTCCTTCACGTTCGATATGGAGTTCAACTCATCCCCCAGCCGAAGACGGTACTCGTCCATGTTGAGGCTGAGGTTCGCCCTGAGAAAGGTCCGGCCCACCAGGTAACAGTATTCAACGTCGATCGGGTCTCGTTGGCTCCTCCGGTTCAGGGAGCTTAGAAGCCTGGCGTTGGACTCTGACGCCGTCAGCAGCCGGTCGCGAGAGTATATGTTTTCTCTCTCCCCCCGCCTGACGAGGACATTCCTGGAAGGCATCTCCGACAGGCCGCCTTCATCCGCCAGCACTCCGACCTTGTAGATCTCGGATTCGAGTATATCCCTGAGAACCGCGTGCGCCCCGGCCGGATCATCCACGGAAAGCGACCGGGAAATGGCGTCCCGGCTCAGGCGTGGAAACTGCGCCAATACCAGTTCGGAGAACTCTTCCTCAAAGGGCCCGGCGGCGGAATCCTGCCGTACCGAGTCGACTATGATATAGAGGCTCTCCAGTTGCGTCAGCGCCCTGGTCGCGACGGTGGTATCACAGTCCACCACCGATGGCACTGTCAGGCGGACGACCTCCATTTCGTCGCTGAGTTCGCGGTCGCTCTTGTAGACCGTGATCGAAGATGGGGCGATGATATCCTTGCGCGATATCTCACCTCTGTGGGGCATATCGAGCGGGTCATAGAGGTGCTCTCCCGGATAGAGAGTGCCCACCAGAAAGGAAGCCAGAAGCAGGAGCACAACCTTCCGCGTCCGTGAATAGACCGACGGTTTCGGAAGCTGACGACTCTCGCTCTTGACCTTGAGGATTTTCTTGATGCGGCGTCTTGTTTTCAGTACGAAAGAGAACATACGGCGAACTTCCGTTTCGCCCTACTCCTTTCCCTTCGGTTTCTCATACCTGGCATACGCCTTGATGATGTCCTGCACCAGCCGATGACGTATGACGTCCTTGGCGGTCAGGTAGACAAACTCGATCCCCCTGATGCCCTTCAGAATCTTCTGCACCTTGACCAGTCCGGAGGAGCGCGGCTTCTCCAGGTCGATCTGCGTAATATCACCGTTGATGACCGCCTTCGACTTCTCCCCGATCCTGGTCAGGAACATCTTCATCTGGGCGTTGCTCGTGTTCTGCGCCTCATCCAGCACCACAAAGGCTTCGTTGAGAGTGCGGCCGCGCATGAACGCCAGCGGCGCAATCTCGATCACGCCCATCTCCAGGAGCTTGCGGATCTTGTCCGGCTGCAGCATATCGTAAAGGGCGTCATAGACCGGTCGCAGGTAGGGATCAACTTTGGCCCGGATATCCCCCGGGAGAAAGCCCAGTGATTCCCCGGCCTCGACAGCCGGACGCGTGAAAACGATACGGTTGACTTTCTTTGCTTTCAGTTCCGCCACTGCCATCGCCACCGCCAGGTATGTCTTGCCGGTGCCGGCAGGACCGATTGAGAAAACAAGGTCGCTGCGATCCACGGCCTCGACATAGTTCGTCTGACCGATCGTTTTGGGCTTGATGATTTTGCGGAGGGAACTGACCAGGAGTTCCTCGGTGGCTATGGCATTGGCCGGGCCGAAGCCGTTTTCCTTGACCATGCCGATAGCGTAATTGACGTACTGTTCGGTAATGAAATCTCCCTGCTTGATTCGTGTGACCAGATCGCCCAGGAGCCGCAGAACCTGGTCGACGTCAGAGGACGCACCCACCACGCTGACACTGTCGCCGCGAGCGACAATCCTGCTGTCGAAGCGGTCCTCTATCATCCGCAGGAAAAGATCGTTCTGCCCGAACAACAGCCGTTGGTCGATCCCTTCGACGGAAAAGATTCGCGATCTGTTCTCATCCGTATTCAAGTTCATGCCGGCCGCCAGGGCTCAGTCTCCTCCTTTTATTATCAGGCCGAGTTCCTCCAACTGCGCGGAATCAATTTCCGATGGAGCGCCGTCCATCAGCGAGAAGGCATTGGTCGTTTTGGGAAAGGCGATCACGTCCCTGATCGAATCCGAGCCGGTCATCAGGGCGACAATCCGGTCCAGGCCGGGGGCAAGTCCGGCGTGTGGCGGGGCACCGTATTCCAGCGCCCGCAGCAGGAAGCCAAACATGCGTTCGGCCCGTTCGCGGTCGATACCCAGGATTTCGAGTATCTTCTCTTGGAGGTCACGCCGGTTTATCCGCTGTCCGCCCGAGGCTATCTCCCAGCCGTTGGCGACCAGGTCGTACTGCTGCGCCCGGGCCCGTCTCCACGGGTGCGCGGGTTCGGATAGCGGCAGCGACGTTGTGAATCCCTCGTCAATCAGCGGCAGGTCCTGCTCGTGTGGGTGGGATACAATATTGTGCGCCGCCACCAGCGAATCCGTCTCATCATTATATTCAAAAAGCGGGAAATCGGTCACCCAGAGCATCTTCCACCGGCCGTCCCCGATCAGACCGTGCTGCCGACCGAGATGAAGCCGCAATTGTCCTATGATTTCCTCGGTTTTTATCCTCTTGTCGGACACTATGAACAACGCGTCACCCGGCTTTGCACCGGACCTGACGCACATGGCCTTCTGCACTTCTTCGCCGAGGAACTTCAGTATCGGCGACTTGTCCCCGTCCGGGGCACGTAGTATGTAGGCCAGGCCGCCGGCTCCCAGCTCTTTCGCACGGGATGTCAGATCATCGATCTGTCGCCGCGAGAACGTCCCGCCCCCCTTCAGGACAATTCCCTTAACGACACCACCGGCGCTGACATTGTCCGCAAATACCCTGAAAGCACACCCGGCAGCGATATCCGACAGATCGACAATTTCCATATCGAATCGAATATCCGGCTTGTCGGTTCCCCAACGCGCCATCACCTCTTCATACGTGAATCGCGGGAACGGCGTTTCAAGCGTGACGTCCAGCACCTTGTCAAACAGGTCAGCCATCATTCCTTCGGCCAATGTGAAAACGTCATCGGGCGTTACGTACGACATCTCAAGGTCGATCTGGGTGTGTTCCGGCTGCCGGTCGCTACGGAGGTCCTCATCGCGCAGGCAGCGCGCCAGTTGGAAATACTTGTCGAACCCCGATACCATCAGTATCTGTTTCAGAAGCTGCGGTGACTGGGGCAGGGCGTAGAACTTCCCCCTGGAAACGCGGCTGGGCACAACGTAATCACGCGCGCCCTCCGGTGTCGATCGAATCAAAAGCGGTGTCTCGATCTCGTAGAATCCTTCGGCGCTCAGGTAGTTACGCACGGCCAGCGCCGCCTCATGGCGAAGGCGCATCTTCTCCTGCAGGGGCGGGCGGCGAAGATCAAGAAAGCGATACTCAAGACGCAGCTTTTCACTTGCCTGAGTATCGTCTTCAATCTCAAAGGGCGGCGTCCTCGATTCCGCCAGCGTGTGGAACGCCTCAGCCGTGACTTCGATTTCACCGGTCGCCAGGTTCGGATTTAACGTCCCCTCCGGACGCCTGGTCACGGTGCCGGTGACGGCAACCACAAACTCATGACGGGCTCGAGAAGCCTCAGCGAGCATATCCTTGTTGAAACTGTCGGGATTGATCACGACCTGTGTAATGCCATAGCGGTCCCTCAGATCCATGAAGAACAGGCCGCCCAGGTTACGATAGCCGGCGACCCAGCCGTTGAGTCGCACACTCTGACCGACATCAGTCGACCGTAACTCCCCGCAGGTATGTGTACGTTTCAGCTCCTTGAACGGCGGCACTCAATCCTCTCTAATTGCCTGTTACACTGTCGTATCGGCATATCCTCCCGATCGTTAAGAGACATCCTGTCGGCACGGCTGTGAAAAGCTACACCATTAATTCCGGCAAGTCAATAGGCGCGATGGTCCCATCCGTGCGACCTGAAGAAACGATAAGCGCATTTGCTATACCTACCGCCGATACCATTCCCAGGCGGCGTCCAGTATTGACTGCCACGCCGGTGGGACAGCGTTATAATCGGGACTGTAACCGCGGAAAGACGACGTGTCGCCGTCTACCGTGAAAATATAGTATTCAGAGTGTTCGCAGCCGGAGGGGGAGGGACAGTTTTCCCACGCGTACCGAAAGAAATAGACTATTTCTCCCCCGTTCCGATACAGAAGCAGCATGGCGGCGTCACCATAGTAGCGGTTGGGCTCGACAAACCGCAGTCCGGGTAGATCAGCGTAGATGTCCGCCAGAACGAGAGGGTGCAGCCGCTCCTGGAACTTCAACTTGAGTTGCCTGAAAAGCGGAGTCGATAGTACGATCGTATCGAGGCCGTACACGGTGTTCAGAGAATCCCAGTGATGATATTCACCGGCGGCGATGCTGTCGTAGCTCTCCTGCGTGAAGCCCATGACAAGTCTGCCCGGCTCCCACGGCACGCGGAAGCCGATCTTAACCGCGTCAAGCGAATCCTCCCACTCTTCCCGGATGAGCGCCAGTTCGTCCCGTATCTGCTCGTAGAGTTTTTCGGGGGCGGTCAGTTCACCGGAGAGCCACAGCGCGGCGTCGGACGCCTCGGTATCGGTCTGCGGGGTCACTGGATCGTGCGTAGAGTTGTCATTGCCTTTCGGTGCGGACGGTTGATCCCCACCACACCCGTTCATGAGAACTATCGCAACCATCATGATCATAACGCTCAGATTTCGCATCACATTTGAGCCCTATACTCGTCAACTCGCGTCTACTATGTGCATACTTCCGTTTGAATGCAAATGAAAAGTCATCGATATCCGCACATCCCTATTGACAGGAAGGGGTGCCTCGGGCTATAATGGGTAAAGCGGGAACTGTTTGACACCGATACGCTTATTATGAATATATCGCGGTACCTCAGTGAGAAGTTGATTAAGATGGAGATGACTACCGTCGTCGAGCCACAGGAAGAGGGTCTGTCAGAGGAGAAATGGCGTCAGGCCGCCAAGGAGAAGATACTCGACGAACTGGTCTCCCTGCTGGAAACCGGCAACCGCATCGGCAACCGCACCAAACTCCTGACTGACTTTATTAACCGCGAGCGCAAAGCCACCACCGGTATTGTCGATGGCATAGCTGTTCCTCACATTCGTTCGATGCAGGCCAGGGACTTGATGATCGCCGTGGCACGCTCGAGTGCCGGGTATGACTTCGGCGCCCTCGACGGCGAACTCACCCATCTTTTCTTTGTCATGGCCGCTCCGCCCTACGACGACGCCTTGTACCTGCGTGTATTCAAGTCCCTGATGGAGAAGCTTCAGTACGAATCATTCCGCGAAGAGTTGATGAAAGCCACCGAGCCTGGTGAACTGCTGCGCGCCATCCGCGCGATGGAGTAACGGCGCAGCAGGACCACGTACGCTGTCCCCCTGCTAACTGCCATTAGTGGACGTCCTACAATAGCACCCCGCCCAGAGCGAAGCGTCGGGTGGGTCTGCCGTGGGCAGCAAACGCGCGACGCTGTCCTGGCTTTAGTCGTTCTGTCGGGACTTGGTTATGGCTTGCCAAAATTGTGAACCGATAAGATCTTGTTTTTCATTATGACGTTGACTGAGGCAACCCTGATCCATATCTTGGATTAGTTGGAGGTATATACGTGGCAGATTCAGACTCGGTTTATTGGAAGGCCTTTCTTCACGGTGGGACGACTACAGCAGCAGCATGCTTTGCAATCTATATATTCTTTCTGACGGATGACCCACGCGTGTCTCGACTGAACGAGCAGCTTCAGTATCTCCAGAACGAAGTTAGGACGTTGCAGGATTCAGTTAAAGCCCTCAGCTCTTTCGGAGTTGAGGTTGCCCGTTTCGAGGTGCCGCGCGGCAAGACCACTTACAACATCGGATTCTGGGGAGACATTATACATGGGTCTATAGATGCTCGTGATTGCCCTGACATCATCTGTGCTCGGCTTGTTTTTGATACTTGTGTAGGCCGGGTGTTCGAACGTCAGTATAGCAGACGCGAGCTTGAGTCATGTGCTGAGGAGTTTGCTTTCGATTTGCGCAGCGGCAACTACGCACCTATTGGCGTCGCAGAAGAACAATTCCTAATACAGTTTGTCGGAATGCGCGACTCAATGGCTGTAGTTAGGCTTATTAAGATACCAGACTATTAGCGATATTGATATATTGCTTCCCACGCCAGAGCGTGAGACTGGAGGTCATGGAATGAAATACGTAATATCAGTACTCGTGCTGTTTCTCCTCGCTGGCGGGTGCACCAAAATCGATTATGTTGGTGAAGAATATGGTCCGGTGCAGAAAGTCGATGTCTACTATTCCGCCGATGACATAGAACGCCCCTACCGAACGATTGGCTATATCTCTGGTTCTTCAGGCTCATGGTTGAGAACTACAAAGGGCATTGTCAGCAAGATAGTCGCTAGAGGCAAGGAAGTCGGCGCAGACGCGGTGATTTTTGGCCCTCCCTCACGCACCTACGATATGGCCATATCGTCCGACGACGAAGGCCGCGTGAGTTCTCATAAGACCAGTTCAAAAAACGTGTCGGCCGTCTTCATACAGTATGAGTAATGAAGAATCCACAGCAAGTGCGCTGTTCTAAATCTCCCTCTCCCCTGGGCCGTCGTATTCAAACGGCGGCGGGCCAAGCGTGCGCATCGGTCGCTCGCGGGTCATCTCTTCGTAGGCATGAGCCAGGAGACCGGGCACGCGCGAGATAATGAAGAACCCCTTCCCCAATCGCCAGTCGAACCCCATGTCAGATATCACGGCCGCGATAGCGCCGTCGACATTGATCGGCAGAGTGCGGCCGGTCTTTTTGGTCAGCGCCGTCTCGATGGCGCGGCAGAGACCGATGTGACGTCCACCGTAGCCATGACGCTCGGCGATCTCAAACAGTTTGCCTGTACGCGGGTCGACCTTGTGTAGACGATGTCCAAAACCGGGCATACGCTTCTTGTGCTCTTTCATCCAATCGACCAGGCCGTTGGCGATGGTGGCGACATCGCCGTTTTTCTGCGCCCAATCTTGCATAATCTTCGCCGCCTGCTCGATCGCGCCGCCGTGAGTGTCGCCGATCACCAGCACGCCGCCCGCAATGGCCGCATTGAGCGAGTTACCTCCTGACATGACGGTGCGCGTTCCCAGCGCTGACGGCGGTGACGCGCCATGATCAACCGATGCCACCAAAATGGCGTTCATCAACGCCGCTTCGGCTTTCGAGGGAAGCTCACCCTTGAGAATAAGATACACCACTTCCGCGTAGGAAAGCTTCTCCATGATATCGGTGATCGAATACCCTTTCACACGGATTTTGCCGGGGCCTATGTCGGTAATTCCTGTTTTCCAATTCTCCTGCGCCATATCACGCCTCACTGCTTTGGATTTGTCTCGCCCGTTGCGCCGCTGTCCGTCGGGAGTCCCGGAAAGTCATTGCGCATTGTCCTGTCCACAAAATCCAGCCAGAGCACCTGGAGACTGTCCGGCTTGATCCCTATGATACCCTCGGAGGCCATTTCAAACGGAGCCTCCGCCCGGTACAGCAGCCGCAGTCCCTCTATCCCATAGGTAAAGACCAGGAAATCAACAAACGACGCCGCTTCCGCCGAAAGATCCCTTTCCGTGTTGCTGTCGACAGTGGTGTCGACGGCCAGTTCCATCAGCGGAACGAATGTGCCCTTCTGCAACTTCAGGTGGGTCATCTCGTGGTAGTTCTGACCGGAGTAGTCGAACAACGATATAATGCCGTGCTTCAGGAAACTGTACTGCGGTTCCTTGTCCAGCCACAGGGGCAGCAGGTAATGCATGAGCGTGGGACCGTAAAAGCTGGGCAACCAGAAATGGATGCGACCGTCCCGGACAAACGGGTACTGGCGACCGGTCATCGACTGCCCCTGCCCAAAACCGGTGTAGTAGTATACCACCAACGTGTCCTCGGGCACCGGTATCCGTAGGAACCGACAGTTGCGCTTCAGCGCCGCCACGTATCCCTGGGCCATGTCGTACAGATTGTCGACCTGCGGGTGACCCGGCGGGTAGACAATGCGGATGTTCCGGTATGTGTAGGTTTGCCATCCGGCATACCTGTCATCCTCCCCTGCCGCCGCCTGCTCCTTATCGCCACCACAGCCGGACAGGACAACAACCACCGCAAACATGACCGGCACGGCCCTTTGAAACATATCCCGTAATATATACAACACACCTAATCTCAACTCCGGCGGGCAGCCCGACGGATGTAACAATTCCTTATAAACCAATATGGGTACACAATATACTTTAGCCATCACTGGCTGTCAAAAGATATATTATCGTTATTTATTTCACAAATCTGCTTGACTTCGCCGCCGCGTGGAACCATCATAACAACACACGGCAAGTCGCACCTGACGGGATCAATCGGGTCGGCATGATCCCGTATCGACGCTGTGCAGATCTGACTGTTGCCTGTAAAACGCCGGCTCGTTGCTTGGCCCATGTTGACGGACTTCTGTGTGGACATATCTCGCCCCCCTACTTTTGCCAAAGATATCATTGTCATAGTTGGTGGCTATGGCAGCGGCAAATCGGAAGTCGCGGTGAATTTGAGCCGGTATCTGGTTGCCTCCCAGTCGGAGCCGGTGGCTATCGCCGATCTGGACATTGTCAACCCGTATTTCCGTTCCCGGGAAGCGGCCGCCAGACTCGAGCAGCTTGGTATCCGGGCTATCAATCCGACCGGCGGGCAATTCTATGCCGATTTGCCGATAGTCCTGCCGGAAATAAAAGGTGCTATCGAGAGCCGGGTGGGCAAGCTGATTCTTGACGTGGGGGGCGACGACACCGGAGCGCGAGTGCTGTCTTCGATGGCCGACTCGTTTGTTGCGGGAAGCTACGAGATGCTGCTGGTGCTGAATACCAGCCGGCCTTTCACATCCGACGTCAAGGGCTGCCTGAAAATGATCCGGGAGATCGAATCCTCGTCCCGGCTGGCCTTCACGGGTATAATAGCCAACACTCATCTGATGGAAGACACTACCGCCCGGATCGTGCTGGATGGACTGAAGCTGACTCGTGAGGTGAGTGACCGGGCGGGTGTGCCGGTGGTCTTCCTGTCGGCTTTGACCGAGGTCCTTGCAACGGTCGACACCAGCACATTAGAGGCGCCGGTCTTGGCGCTCGAACGGATGCTCCTGAAACCGTGGGAAGAGAAAACGGCCGACCCTGATATCGAGAATAGTCGAGAGAGTGACGCGTAATGCCCGGCATAACAATAGATAAGAACCACTGCAAAGGTTGTGAACTGTGTGTTCGGGCCTGCCCGCAGCAGATTATCTCGATGTCCAAGGAAATCACTGCGCGGGGCTACTTTTACGCCCTGGTGCACGACCCCTCGCGCTGCTTAGGGTGCTGCGTGTGCGCTGTTGTCTGTCCCGACGTGGCCATCGAAGTGCACGCTCATGGTCTGGTCTATAACGTGCTGGAGTATTAGGGGAAGCAGTGTCTATAGCCAGAGTACTGATGAAAGGGAACGAAGCAATCGCTGAGGCGGCTTTGCGGGCCGGTGCGACTAACTACTTCTGTTACCCGATCACTCCCCAGAGCGAAGTCGCCGAGTACCTTGCCCGACGTATGCCGGAGGTGGGTGGCGTTTTTCTGCAGGGAGAGAGTGAACTGGCCGTGTCCAACATGCTCTTTGGGGCAGCCTCTACCGGCAAGCGCGTGTTTACGACCTCGTCCAGCCCCGGCATCAGTCTCATGCAGGAAGCGATCTCCTACATGGCCGGCGCCGAGTTGCCGGTGGTGATCGTCAACATAATGCGCGGCGGACCGGGTCTGGGCGGCATTCTACCGGCGCAGTCGGACTATAACCAAGCGACCAGGGGTGGCGGTCACGGCGATTACCGGGTGCTGGTTCTGGCTCCCTCGACAATACAGGAGGCGGTCGATCTGATGACGCTGGCCTTCGACCTGGCGGACAAGTATCGCAACCCGGTGATGATGATCGGCGACGGCATGATCGGCCAGATGATGGAGGCGGTCGAGCTGCCGGAGCACTGCCGGGAATCCGAGCTGCCCTCAAACGATGAGTGGGCGGCAACCGGTGCTAAGGGACGCGAACCGCGCATCATCAAGTCGCTGTTTCTCGACCCGGTGGGACTTGAAAACAACGTCCTCATACTGCACGAGAAATACGAGCGGATGAAAAGAGAAGAGGTCCGCTTCGAACGGTACAAGGTTAGCCCGGAAAACCGACTTATGATCGTTTCCTACGGTACCATGGCGCGCATCTGTCAGACGGCCATCGATGAACTGGAGCATGAGGATGTATCGGTCGGTCTTTTCCGGCCCGTAACACTCTTCCCCTTCCCTGAAAACGAGATATTCAAAGAAGCTACCAAGAAGAATATCCGCTCGGTACTGACTATCGAGATGAGCACCGGCCAGATGATAGACGACGTTCAAAGGGCAGTGATGGGGAAGAAATCGGTAGAGTTCTATGGTCGCACGGGAGGTATCGTGCCGGCTCCCGAGGATGTCAGGGAGCGAATACTCAAGGTCCTGGGTCCTAAAAACGCCACGCGCAGGAAGAAGTCTCGAGGCTGACATGGATTCGGCAAAGAACGCGATATTCAAGCGACCGGAGGCTCTGCGGGACATCGTCACCCACTACTGCCCCGGCTGTACACACGGCGTGATCCATCGGTTGGTCGCCGAGGCGCTTGACGACCTGGGCATCCGCGAAAGAACGCTTGGGGTGGCGCCGGTAGGTTGCTCGGTACTTGTGTACAATTATATCGCCACCGATTTCCTGGAGGCGGCCCACGGACGCGCTCCGGCCCTGGCCACGGGATTCAAGCGCCTGCGGCCGGACATGATTGTCTTTACGTATCAGGGTGACGGCGATCTGGCCTCAATTGGTATGGCCGAAATCATCCACGCCGCCAACCGGGGCGAAAAATTCACTACCATCTTCGTCAACAACGCCGTTTATGGCATGACCGGTGGCCAAATGGCGCCTACCACCTTAGAGGGCCAAATCACAACCACCTGCCCGGCGGGGCGCGATGTCGCACATTCCGGTCAACCGATTCGCATTGCCGAACTGCTGGCAACGCTACAGACACCGGGCTACATTGAGCGCGTAGCGGTTCACACGCCGCAGCATATCATCGGCGCAAAGAAGGCCATAAAGAAAGCGTTCACATACCAGATTGAAAACCGTTGCTTCTCATTGGTCGAAGTACTCTCAACCTGCCCCACCAACTGGGGACTGACCCCGGACGAGTCCGTGAACTGGGTGGAAGAAAACATGAAGCCCTACTATCCCCTGGGCTGTTTCAAGGATTCGGAAAAGGGGGAGAGTGGTTGATGCCCCAATACGAGGTGACCTTTGCGGGATTCGGTGGCCAGGGGATAATGACCGCCGGGCAACTCCTTGCCTACGCCGGCATCAGGGAAGACAAGAAAGTGGTCTGGCTTCCTTCTTACGGGCCGGAGATGCGCGGTGGTACGGCCTACTGCACGGTGGTGGTATCGGACAAACGTATCGGTTCGCCGGTCATCAACAACCCACAGTGTGCCTGCGTGTTCAATCGACCGTCCTTTGACAAGTTCACGCCGCGCGTCAAACCGGGAGGGCTGATACTGGTCAACAGTTCGTTAATTGACGTCACCACCGACCGCAAAGACGTCCGCGAGATACTGGTGCCGGCCAACGACATCGCTATGGAGACCGGCAATGTCAAGGCGGCCAACATCGCTGTTCTCGGAGCATTCGTAGGCGCCTCTGGGGTTGTGGACTACAAGACGATCCAGGAGACGATCAGAGAGAAACTGGCCAGGAAAAAATCAGTCCTCGATATCAATTTCAAGACCCTCGAAATAGGTTACCAACTGGCCCTTAAATCTGCGCGTCAAAAGGGAAATGCATGAAGGTCGATCTGAGCAGGCTTCCACAGATTCTTGAGGGCCATCCGAAAGATCCACAGTCATTGATCGGGGTTTTGCAGGACATTCAGAAGGAGTATCGTTTCCTGCCCGGCGAGGCGCTTGAAGAAACCTCCCGCGCCCTGAAAGTGCCTCTCAGCAAAGTGTATTCGGTGTCCACGTTTTATAACGCGTTCAGTCTCACGCCGCGGGGAGAAAAGGTCATCCGAATATGCGTCGGCACTACCTGTCACATTCGTGGCGCCCGGCAGGTCCAGCAGCAGTTGGAGAATCTGCTCAAGATCAAACCAGGCCAGACGACCGAGGACGGGAAGTTCTCACTTGAGACGGTTGCCTGCGTCGGCGCCTGCGCTATGGCTCCGGTGGTGGTGGTCAACGATGAGTTCCACGGCGGCGTGAATGTCAATAGCGCCAGGCGACTGATCAGGAGAAGCAAAAAGGCCTGATATGCGCATCAAAACCCCTGCCCAACTCAAGGGACTGCAGAAGAAGTGCCGCGCCGATATAGATAAGCATCCCCGCCGTGTGCTCATCTGCTGCGGACCGGGGTGTCTGGCCAACGGCGCCCAAAAGGTCAGCGACGAATTCAAGAAGATACTGAAGAAAAAACGCCTTCGGGGTTTCTCGGTAGAGGCCCTGGCGGAGACCGGCTGTCACGGATTCTGCGAACAGGGTCCGGTGGTCGTGATCGAACCGGACGGTACTTTCTATACCCGGGTCAAGGTCAAGGATGTCGCGGAGATAGTAGAAACGACAATTAAAAGCAACAAGGTCGTCAAGCGCCTTCTTTTCACCGATCCCGCGACCGGGAAGATAATCCGAAAATACGCCGACATCCCGTTCTATTCGCACCAGAGGCGGATCGCCCTGCGCAACATAGGCAAGATCGCCCAGTGTGACATCAATGAGTATATTTCCGTCGGCGGCTACCAGGCCCTGGGAAAGGCTCTGACAAAAATGACCCCGGAGGGGATCATCGATGAGGTCTCCACGTCGGGCCTTCGAGGTCGCGGCGGCGGTGGTTTTCCGACCGGGAGAAAGTGGGCCACCTGCGCCCGGATCGAGGAGTCGCCCCACTACGTGATCTGCAACGGTGACGAGGGCGACCCCGGCGCCTTCATGGATCGCGCCATCATGGAAGGCGATCCGCACTCGATTCTCGAAGGCATGATTATCGCCGCCCGCGCCGTGGGAGCCCACGAGGGGTATATCTACGTTCGCGAAGAATACCCGCTGGCGGTGGTTAATCTGGCCAGAGCCGTCGAGCAGGCGCGGGAGCTGGGTTTCATAGGAGATGACATTTTCGGGAGTGGCTTTTCATTCGACCTGCACATCAATCGCGGCGGCGGGGCTTTCGTCTGTGGTGAGTCGTCGGCCCTTATGAAATCGGTCGCCGGCGAGGTCGGCGAACCGCGTGCCAAGTATGTCCGCTCCGTGCAGAAGGGATTGTTCGACAAGCCCACCGTCCTGAACAACGTCGAAAGCTACACCAACATCCCCGTTATCATCGACAAGGGCGGCGCCTGGTTCGCCGGCATCGGCACCCCCAAAAGCACCGGCACCAAGGCTTTCTCTCTCGTCGGGAAAGTGCGCAACAGCGGTTTGATCGAGGTCCCCATGGGCACATCGCTCCGGGAGATCATCTACGACATCGGGGGCGGTATCCAGGGCGACCGTCCTTTCAAGGCAGTTCAGACCGGCGGCCCCTCCGGCGGGTGCCTACCTGAGCCGAAGCTGGACCTGCCCGTGGATTTCGACACCCTCACCGAGGCCGGTTCCATGATGGGCTCGGGAGGCATGATAGTCATGGACGACCGCACCTGCGTGGTCGACGTCGCCAAGTACTTCCTGTCTTTTCTTAACGACGAGTCGTGCGGCAAATGTGTCCCCTGCCGTGAAGGACTTTACCAACTGCACGCCCTGGCAGCGGCGGTAAGCGAAGGCCGCGCCACCGAAGATGACCTGGACAAGATGGAGAAGCTCTCGGAGATGATCGTGATCGGCTCGCTGTGCGGGCTGGGGAAGTCCGGTCCCAACCCCTTCCTGAGTACAATCAGGTACTTCCGTGACGAGTACCTGGCTCACATCCGTGACAAGCGCTGCCCGGCCGGTGTCTGCCAGGAGCTTATCCGTTACGAAGTTGATGCTGACAAATGCGACGGCTGCACCGCCTGTATTGTCGTTTGCGCCCAGAACGCCATCACCGGCAAGAAGAAAGAACTGCACGTGATAGACCAGGACAAGTGTGACAAGTGCGGCGCCTGCTACGCCGTGTGTAAACGCGATGCGATCAAGGTCTATTAGGAGTCGACTGATGGTGACCATAACGATAAACGGCAAGGTTGTCCAGGCGCGAGAGGGCGAGATGCTCCTGGCTGTATGTAAACGTGAAGGGATCGATATCCCCGCCCTGTGCCACCACGACGCCGTGGAGCCGTTCGGCGCCTGTCGCCTCTGCATGGTGGAAATCACCAAGGATGAATGGAACGGCTGGCGCAATTACGTCACCTCCTGCCTCTACCCCGTCGAGGAGGGGTTGATCGTGCAGACCCACTCCCCCAAAGTAATTGAACTGCGGCGGACGGTTCTCGACCTGCAACTGGCGCGATGCCCCAACTCTCCCGAGTTGCAGAAACTGGCCGCCGAGCACGGTGTGAACAGCACCCAATACGAGATTGTCCCGGACGGTGACAACTGCATTCTCTGCGGCTTGTGCACGCGCGTCTGTGCCCGGCTTGGTTTCCATGCCATCGCGACCGTCGGTCGGGGACACCACAAGGAAGTGGCCCCACCGCTCAAGGAAGCGCCACCGGACTGCGTCGGTTGCCTCAGTTGCGTCCAGGTCTGCCCCACCAACAACATCACATACGAGGACAAGGGTAACGTGCGCACCATCTGGGGCAAAAAGTTCGAGTTGCTCCGGTGTTCCAAAACCGGCAAGGCGACCATTACGAAAGCTTTTGCTGAGGCTCTGAGCACGAGGTGCGATATCCCGATTGACTATTTCGACGTCAGCGATGACGAACACCGTCGGCAATTGGCCCTGAAAATGGGGTCGCTCGCCGATTGGGCGCCCAAGGAGCAGTCATGAAAGCGCGACTGGTGGTGACGCCGAACCTGTGCACCGGCTGCCGTACCTGCGAGTTGGCCTGCGCCTTTGCGCATTCCATCAACCGCAAACCAGGCCGCAGCCGCATCTACCCGCTGCCGGGCGGCTCTCACGAAATGTGGACGCCGGTTGTCTGCCTCCAGTGCGAGGACCCGGCATGTATGAAGTCCTGCCTGGTCGACGCTCTTTCGCGCAACGAAGAGACCGGTGCCATCGTCCTCGACCAGGACAAGTGCGTCAAGTGCATGGCCTGCGTGGCGGCCTGTCCTTTCGGCTGCTCGCTCTATGATGCCCAGCATGACCTGGTGGTGAAATGTGACCTGTGCGACGGCGATCCGGTCTGCGCGCACTTCTGCCCTACGCGGGCGCTCGAGTTCAAGCCGATAGCCCCCATCAGGCGCAAAGCTACAGGCTGAGAGACCTCGGCAGTATCCGCGGCAAAACTCCGGCGTCCCACAGTACATGACAACTGTCGGATGGGAGCAAGATAGTATGATAGGTCCGTTCCCTGCGTGCAACCGGGAGTTGTTATCAGAAGGCCACCGCAGCAGAGTGAGTCGTCTGCGAACGGTTCTCGTCACAACCCGGTAAGTCCCAATGCTTTACTGGCCCCACCGAGGCAAAAACCCTTGACTTGGCGTTGAGATTTCGGGTAATTGGATACGAGGTAGGTCTCTGCTTCGCGCCACCGTTTTGGGAAACCTGCCCGTAAGTAAGAACGTATTAAGTAACAACCGATTAGCGGAGGCCTTATGGCCATGAAATTGAGCGACCGCGAACAGGGGGGAATCGTCATTCTGGAGCCAAGAGGAAAGATCATGGGCGGCCCTGATGCCACCCTTCTGCACGACACCCTCTACGGCTTTATCCAACAGGGCAAGACCAGGGTGGTGATCGACCTGGGCAGGATCGAGTGGATGAACTCGACCGGCCTGGGGATTCTTGTTCAGAGCTATACGACCCTCAAGAACAGCGACGGCCAACTCAAACTGGCCCGGGTCACCAACAAGATTGAATCGTTGCTGACCATCACCAAACTGGTAACGATCTTTGAAAGCTATGACACGGTGGAAGATGCAGTCGGGTCATTTCAGTGACGGCCTGCGCCCTATATAGATTTTGTTGTTCACGGTGACAGGCAGGTACGCGCGGCGCCTGCCTGTCTTTTTGGGAGACACTTGCCGGATGATCAAACCTGAAATCAAAGATAACAGCATTGCCATACCCTCGCACCAGGAGTTCCTGCCGGACGTGGACGTCTATATCGAGGGCATCCTACGCGGTTACGGGGCCGACGAATCGGTGATAGCCGACGTGGCCATCTCGGTCTCGGAACTCGTCATCAACGCCATCGCCCACGGGAACAGGGCGGTGCGGGAAACGCCGGTAACGGTGACCATTGACAAAGTTGACGGCGCCGTTACGATCACCGTGACCGACCAGGGGCAGGGATTCGATCCGGATGATATCGATGATCCGATTGCTGATGAGAATCTGCTGCGCCAGGTGGGCCGGGGGATTTTCATAGTGAGATCCCTGATGGATAAAGTGGACATCAGGGCCAAGGAGAACGGAACAACCGTCACGATCACAAAAGCCATTTCGTAGGCAGATGAAGGAGCACCAGCAGGCAGCATGAGCGCCGAGTTACTGAAAACGCTTTGCTATTTTCTGACCGGCGGATTTCTCATATTTCTGGCGATTACGATCACCAGAGATAACTTTGCCAGCCGCTTGAACCGGATAACCGGGGCGATGCTGTTCTTTGCCGCCTTAGGGCCTATATTCATGGCCCTCGGTACCATATCCACTCCGACCGGGCGTTCCATCCTTGAGGGTTCGGCTGCTTATGGAATCCGTACGTTGTGGGAGTTCTTCTTCCCTCTCCTGCTGATATTCTCGTGGCTGTTCCCGTTTGACCGGATGAAAACGTTCCGCCACCCGCGCCTCCGCTATCTGATTTTCCTTCCCCAGGTTCTGCACCTGGTAGTCATCCTGTTTTTCGGTGAAATTATCGGCCTTCTGGATTTGCTGCAGGTGGAACCCTCGGGTTCAGGATTGGACAGTCTGATTCTGCAGCCGGTAGCCACCGTTTTTTCGTGGCTGATACTGCTGGTCAGCGTGATTCGCACCTACGAGCAGGTAATTTTCGCCGCCATCAATCTTGTCTACATTCTGACGGCTGTCTACTTCCTCGAAACAGGCAAGAGGTATGCTACCAATCCAAGAATCCTGACTCAGACCAGGTGGGTTCTCTGGGGCACGCGTATCGGACTGGGTCTGTTCGCTGTTGCGCAACTGGGCGCCATACTGATGGCCGACCGGTTCAGCGAGCAGGTCGCCTCGTCCATCATAATCGTGGCCCTGTTGATTAGTTCCGGTCTGTTCATATTCGCCACCATTCGCCACCAGTTTCTCGATGTCCAGATGGTCTTCCGCCAGTCTTTCGTCAATACCATCACCTCGGCCCTGCTCGTGGCGGTCTTCGTCCTGCTGGTGGTGCAGTCGCGAAGGCTGCTGGCCACCGTATTCGGCGACCAGGCGGAACTGGTCAGCTACGGTTTCATCATACTGATTCTTCTCTTCTTCCAGCCCATCAACATCTGGCTGGACAACCTCGTCCGTTCCATGTTCATTCGAACCCGGACCGATCACCGCAACGTGCTCGAACGGTTCTCGCGACAGGTCATCTCGGAATTCGACCCCGCGCAGTTACGCCGGATTATCGAGGAGACGCTGAAAACCACGCTCCTGGTGGATCGCGTCTACTTTGCGCTTTACGATGACACCATCACCGAATACGCCGTCCTGTCCAGCGAGGATTACCCCAGGCGCATCGTGGTTGATCGTAACGACCTCCTGCTTCGCGGCATTAACCTGCTGGATTCACCTACCTATTACCACAGCCTGTCGGATTACAGGGAAAATTCTGAACTGTCGACGGTGCTGGAAGGTCGCGGCATCCGCATGATCCTGCCCATGAAGGACGCGGAACATATGCTCGGTTTTCTGGCTCTCACCGGCAAGGCGGCGGGGTATCGGTATTCCTCCGAGGACCTCAACCTGCTGGGGGTACTGTCCAACCAGATGGTCGGCGCCCTGACCAACGCCCGACTGTACGTGGAATCACTGGAGCGTTTGCGGCTCCAGGAGGAAGTCAGCATGGCCCGGCAGATCCAGATCGACCTGCTGCCGGCGAAACCTCCGCAGGTGGAAGGTTCCGCTATCTGCGCCCATTCCACGCCGTCCCGGACGATAGGGGGAGACTTCTACGATTTCATCCGGATCGAGGAGAACCGCTTGGGGATAGTGATAGCGGACGCTTCCGGTAAGGGCATGCCGGCGGCGCTCATGATCACCCAGACTCAGGCTATCATCAGGAGCGAAGTAAACAACGGCAGTCCGATCGCCGCCATGCTCAGGAACACCAACCGGCAACTGGTCGAGGCCACGTCGGCGGAGAAGTACGTCACCCTGTTCTACGGCGAACTGGATGTCCGTCGCGGTGAGTTTCATTACGTCAACGCCGGCCACAACTACCCTGTTCTTGTCCGCGCAAACGGATCGGTGGAGTTGCTCAAGGCCGGAGGGCCGGTCGTGGGCGCCTTCCCGTCCATGGAATACGAGTCGTCCACGGTCAAACTGGAACCGGACGACCTGCTTTTCCTGTTCACCGACGGGCTGTCCGAAGCCATGGACAGCCAGGATGTGGAATACGGCGAAGATCGCATAAGGAAGTTCGTGTCCGAGCGTCGATGCGAGAATCCCCAGGCAATAATGGAGGCCATATTGGAAGACGTAAAAACACATGACCCGTCTTACCCGCCACAGGACGACACAACGATTGTCGCCCTTAAAATGAACGGAAGGTCCGAATCGGATGCAACCTGAGCACCGGGATTTCGACGAGAAGAAACTGTTCGCGCTGAAAGACCTTCACTGTGGATATCGCTACTGCCCCCGATGCGGAGGCCCCCTGGTGGAACGAGCCCTCGATGGCAGGGGGCGCATGGTTTGTCGCGATGAGACCTGCGGCTACATTTTCTATCAGAACCCGATCCCTGCCGCCGGTGTGATTGTCGTGGAGGACGACCGCATCCTGCTGGTGAAGCGGGCTCACCCGCCGCGCATCGGCTGGTGGTGTATCCCGGCTGGATTCATGGAATGGAACGAACACCCGCGCGAGACCGCCGTGCGCGAGCTGGCGGAGGAAACCGGCCTTGAGATCGAGTTGACATCGACCTTCGATGTGTATTCCGGCAATGACGACCCCCGGACCAACGCCGTATTGATTCTTTACCTGGGACGCGCCGTCGGCGGCTCCCTGCGGGCGGGCGATGACGCCCAGGAGGTTCAATCCTTCCCCTTTAGCGAGCTGCCCGAGAGGATAGCCTTCATCTCCCATCGCCAGGCGCTCGCCGATTACACGCGGCGATATCGCGGTCAGGCGCCATGAAATCCGGGTTACGGAGAAAGCTGTTTCGGCTCTTCCTGCTTTTTTCCCTGGCCCCGGCAATTCTGCTGACCATTCTGGGTTACTACCTTGCCGTGGAGACGACCGGTTTCCCGGCAACGGGCGGTTCTGATGCGACCGGATTGGCCGCCTATTACAACCACCGCCTGTTCGCGGCCATCGACACCAGCCTGGCCGCCTACATGAAGGACACCACGCGCATACCGGAACTGCCGGATTTCCTCATTGGTCTGACTGATGAACACATGAGAGGGATTAAGCTTCCGCCTGGCCTGTCACAGCGAGGTATGAAGCGGATGCTCCACGAAGGAGTCGACCGGGATCGCGGCTTCGTGCAGGACGGACGGACTGTCATACAGTATGTCACCGCCGAGTACGGCAACGGCCGGCGGCTCTACGCCGGTCTTGTGCATGGACCGGAGTACTTCGGCCTGCTGGCCCGGGTCCAGACCGATCTCGCCTCACGGACCAGCATCCGCGAACTGCGCTCCCGATACCTGTTCTTTCTGGCAAGTGTTTTCGCCGTGGTATCAATCCTGACGATCACAACGGCCTACTTCTTTTCGGCTCGCATCTCCAGAGCCCTTTCCCAACCGCTGGCCGAGTTGAGCGCCGCATCGAAGGAAATAGCGACGGGTGACTTCCGCCAGGAGATCGAGCTAGCCGGGACTGAGGAGATACGCGAACTTATCGCCAACTTCAACCGCATGGCGCGGCAACTGGAACTCGCCACCACAAAGCTGGTGCAGACCGAGCGCGTAGCCGCCTGGAGGAACGTGGCCAGGCGCTTTGCTCACGAACTGAAGAATCCCCTGCAGCCGGTTCTTATCTCGCTGTACCGAATGGAGAAGCTCCTGAAGGACTCTCCGGAGTATGACCGGGTGAAGGAACCGCTCCGGGCGGCATCTGAAGAACTCAAGCACCTCATCACACTGGCCGATCGGTTCTCAGAATTGGCCAAGCTTCCTCCGCCGAACGTGGAGAGAATCAATGTCGGTGAACTGCTGGATTCCGTCGCCGAGCTGTACCGGGAGCAATTGACCGACTACGATTTCGCGTTTTGTACTGCGGGCGAAGTTCTGTTCACGCGGTTGGATCCGACATATTTTCGTGAGGCGCTACACAACCTGCTTCAGAACGCTGCCGATGCGTCCGAAAAGCGGGGTCGAATCAGCCTTGAACTGTCGGCTTCGGATGACCGCATCAATGTCGTAGTGCAGGATTTCGGGGAAGGAATGACAGCCGAAACGGTTGCCTCGGCGCGCCTCCCCTATTTCACTACCAAGCAAAAGGGAAGCGGTCTCGGTCTGGCCGTTGTAGAAAAGGTCGTCACCGAATGCGGTGGCCAGTTGCTCATCGACACCCTCAAGGGAAGCGGCACCACGGTTACCGTTTCCCTGCCGCGAAGGGAGTGATTCAGGATGCCGCAAAGAATACTGATTGTCGACGACGAGCCAAACATCACTGCTTCGTTCGCATCACTGCTGTCGGATGAGGGGTATCGGACCGACATCGCCGCCACGGCGGAAGAGGCCCTCCGCAAATGCGAGGCAAACGAATATGACCTGGTGCTGCTGGACCTCAACCTGCCGGGCCGGTCGGGAACTGATTTCCTCAAAACGATCAAGGGCGAGGCTTCGCCTCCCTTGGTACTGGTGATCTCGGGGCAGTTCGACATTCCAACCGCTCTGGAGGCTGTGAAGTTAGGCGCGGTCGATTACTTGGAAAAGCCGGTCGGGCCTGAGCGGCTGATATCGTCGGTGGGAGCGGTTGCCATGCTGGCCGCAGCGCAACGCCAGCGCAGCGTCATGGCCGGGGAGATCGACAGCCGGTCGACGATTGTCGGCGTCTCCAGACCCGTCAAGGCGCTGCTGAAAACCATTGGGCATGCGGCGCCGACCGATGTCACCGTCCTCATCACCGGCGAAAACGGCACCGGCAAGGAACTCGTGGCCACCAGGGTTTTTCTCGAGAGCACCCGGCGGGAAAGACCGTTTGTGAAGGTCAATTGCCCGGGCGTTCCGGAAACGCTGTTTGAGTCGGAGCTCTTCGGCCATCGCAAGGGGTCGTTCACCGGCGCCGTGAGAGACTATCCCGGCAAGTTCGTCATGGCCGACGGCGGCACCATCTTTCTTGACGAAATCGGCGACCTCCCCCGCGAATGCCAGTCGAAACTCCTGAGAGTGCTGGAAACCGGTGAGGTGGAAACGCTCGGCTCAGTCGAAAACAGGCAGGTCGACGCAAGAGTCATCTGCGCCAGCAACCGGGATCTCCCCCGGTTAGTGTCCGAGGGACGCTTCCGCGAGGATCTGTACTATCGCATATCCGTCTTCGTCATCGACGTCCCACCGCTGCGCCGGCGGGCGGAAGATATCCCCCTCCTGGCAGGTGAGTTCCTCAGGCGGTTCGATCCATCGGGGAGCACGCGCCTGGCGCCGGAGGCGGTGGCTTTCCTTGCCACTCTCGATTATCCCGGCAACATACGTCAGTTGAAGAACATCATCGAGCGACTGACAATCGTATGCCAGGGCAGGACCGTGAGCTTCGAAGACCTCAAATCGCAGCTCGGCGCGACCGGCCTGCCTGAAGACACCCACGGCGAAACTCTCTCGCTGGTCGAGCGTCTGGCGCGATTCGAAAGACAGCTCATCAGGGCAACGTTGGATGACTGTGAGGGGAACATATCGAAGGCTGCCCGCCTATTGCGGATCGACCGCGGCAACCTTTCGCGAAAAATCAAGGAGCTCGGGCTCAAGCAATCGTGAACAGAAACTGTGACCGGGTGTGTCTTCAGCACACGGCATGGTGTCAAATGTCCATGTCAACGTCTGCGTTTTCACAACTTGACTTGTTGGCACGCCGTTTGTTCTATGTCTCCAGAAAACGGAGGAAGTCATGGTAGCAAGAATTGTCATCGTTCTCGCAGTCGTTCTGGGATGCGGCGGGTTACTTTCGGCAGTGGTCGTCGCGCAGGAAATCCAGTACAAGGAGTACCGCAAGTCGAACCGTTACGACGAGCTTTTCCGAATTACATTCGAGAAGAAAACGCTCACGATCTCCCTCACCGAGAACGGCGTGGAGCGGAGCAGCAGCTTCCTGCGCGCCGGTATCGCCCACCGGGATAGCCTGGTTTACGCCGGAGACCAGGTCATCTTTGACGCCAGGGGGTTGATCCTGGACGGTGTCAGGCGCGACTACGACCAAATACTCGACAGCCGGGTGGTTGATGGTGATGAGTCAATATCGATCACCTTCCTGACCCGGCCAAATAACTCGCCGCGAGTGGCTCGCCTGAAGCTCGGCAACCGGATTACATTCGCTGAGTCTATCGTGGTTGAAGACGACGAGTTCGTGCGCGGCGTTGTGTTCAGCGTCACCGGCAGTATCGAGATATACGGTGAAGTCAACAAGGACATTGTCTCCCTGTTCGGTGACGTGTATATCGGACCGGCGGCGGTAGCCCGAGGAGACATAGCCTCGCCGTCGGGGAGGATCGATATTGCCCGCGATGCCTCCATATACGGTGAGACATACTCAAGCCAGAAGAAACACAGAGCGCGCAAGTACCGCTCCCACAGGAGAACCGACGCATTCGATCTGACTACCGGCGGTATGATATACTACAACCGGATCGATGGTTTTGCACTGGGGGGAGAATGGCGATTCGACGATCCCGATTTCCTGTTGCCCTCGACCTGGATCAGGACCGGCTACGCTTTTGCGTCTGAACGATGGCGCTTCGGACTCGGACTGGAGCAGACGATTGTCCGTAGCCCCTCCCTGACCGTCGGAGGCGAATACTTCCGGGAACTGGCCTCGGGGGACGACTGGCTCCTGGATGACCATGAAAACAGCCTGTTCGTACTGCTGGCCAAGGAGGATTTCAAGGACTATTACGAAGCCGAGGGGGGCATGGCGTTTGTCAACTTCCAACCTGCGTCGTCCCTCAGGTTCACTGCTTCCTACCGCTGCGAAGAAACCAGATGGCTCGACTCCCACCGCAACCTCTGGGCACTGTTCGGGGGTCACAAGAGATTCCGCGAGAACTTCTCGACTGTTGACAGTCCTTTTCGCGATACCGGTATAGTCCACCTGGATACGAGAACCAACGGATACCTATCAACTGTTTTGGATTTCGATACCGGCAACCCCGAGGACCGATTGGAGCATTCGAGTTGGCATCTCACCGGCGTAGCGGAGTGGTCCACACCGGATTTGTCCTCTGACTTTGATTACCGGCGCTACACATTGGCGGCTCGGCGCTACCAGCGGATCACACGCCGCAGCATGGTGCTCTTGCGGGCCATGTATGGCGGCAGCGACGGTGAACTGCCGATGCACAAACGGTTCTTCCTGGGCGGGCTGGGCACGCTGCGCGGATACGACCACAAGGAATACACGGGCAGCCGCTTCTGGATGGCCAACGCCGAGTATCGCGTTCGCTTCCCGGCTACCGACATGGCTGCTTCTCTCGTGTGGGATGTCGGCCGCATTGACCGCGCGTATGACGAAACGGAGTTTGGTGACGTGAAACACTCACTGGGAATAGCCCTTCACTTTGGAGATGATCTCCGCGTAAATGTCTCCAGGCGCCTGGACCGATCTTTCGACGATGACCCCAAAATCTACGTCCGCTTCGAGCACGTTTTCTGAGTCCCTGTCCCCCGCTGCCGTATGTGATGAAGGATTGCAGAGTCAGGTTGGCCTTGGGAATTGCCCTTCTGCTGCTGACGGCAGCGGCTCGGGGAGCAGAGCCGATAGACTTCTACCTGCTGCGGGGCGACTCCAATCTGTCCGTTCTGCTCGACCTCTCGCCGGTGCTGTCGGCCGGCCGGGTGAGTCGGATGCAGGAAGGTATCGATCTTGCCCTTGACTACCAACTAGCGCTGACTCGTCCGCGACGCGTCTGGGGCTCCGCCACGGTCGCCCGGACGGAGGGGGTAATGACTATCGGTTACCGAATCGTGACGGGCGATTACCACCTGGCCACGCCTGGCCCGGGCGGCACGGAAGACCGACGGTTCGGCTCCCTGGCAAAGCTACACCGTTTCCTTGCTGATTCCATCGTTATTGAGATGGCCATCTTGGCCGACCCGGACAGTCTCACAAGATACGTTCTGAAGGTGAAGCTGACGTGCATATCCCTGACGGACTTCAACCTGGCGCCGGGTGACAGCACCGGCTCCTCTGCCGATTCACCCGTCCGGTACCTTTTCAGGCAGTTTTTATCCCTCACCGGCTATGGCCGTCAGGAGTACTCGGCCCAATCACGCCCCTTTGCGCTAAGCGAACTCCCTCGGAAATAGCCTCTTACCGTCCGCCTCAGGCCCCCGGGATCGGCAGATGCCCGGTTAACCAGAGGCCGAATTCATCCGATACATAATAAGGATCAGTGTCACTTGAGAGGCAGAGCCGAATGAGGAACGCCAACGAGGAAAAGACTGAAAAACGCACCGCGGGCGCCTTGCCTGACGACGACACCATGCCGGAGATAGGACAGAAGCCCGGAGACATCTTTGCGGACCTGGAGGCGACGCTGGACGAGGTGGCGGAAGCCAACCCGCGCATCGACAGTGAAGCCCGCGAAGCATGCCGGGCGACATCCGACCTGAGCGCCCTTCTGGAGGTGTCACTGGCGGTCAATTCCTCGCTGGTTTTGGATGACGTCCTCCAGATAGTCATGCGCAAGGCGATTGAGTTGATGCAGGCCGAGCGGGGCCTGATCATGCTGCTGGACGATGACAACGAACTGCGCGTGCGCACGGCGCACAATCTCCGGCAGGAGGACATGACCGGGGACAACTTCCGGATTTCCAGCTCCATCGCTTCCCAGGTGGCTGCCACGGGCAGATCGATATACGCCTCCGACGCCATGTCGGACGAGAGATACGCTCAGCAGGCGTCGGTGCTCGAGCTGCATTTGCGTTCCATCATGTGCGTTCCCATCAAGGATCATGGAACCGTGGTGGGTGTCATCTACGTTGACAATTCCAACCAGAGCAAGGTGTTCCTGAAATCAGACCTGTACCTGTTCGAGCTGTTCGCCCAGATGGTCGCCAATGCCCTGCGCAACGCCGCCACCTATGATGCGCTGCTGACACTTAAGAAATACAATGAGTCGGTCATCAAAAAATCGCCGGTGGGAATAGTGGTTATCGACGACAACCTCCGTATAGCCACTATCAATCCGGTGGCTCTGGAGGTTCTGGATCTCAACCGCAACAGCATCTCGCGCAGTGTTACCGGGCAGCCCGGTTCCGATTTCCTTGAGATGCTGCCGGAACACGAACGGTCCCGCTGGCGTGAGATGATCACCACGGCGCTGACGTCTCGTGAGGACTACTCCGACCCGCGCTACTTCCACGACACCGGTTACCAGGAAAAGGCGCTGTCAATCAAGATATCACCGCTCTCGGCCGTGCCCAACGGAGATAACGGCCTCATTATGACCATCGAGGACATCACCGAGATGGTGGTCATGGAGAAATACGTGATCCTGTCGGAAAAGCTGGCCGCCAAGGGTGAGATGGCCGCTTCCATCGTTCACGAGTTGAATAACTACCTGGCCATCGCTTCAACCAACGCCGAGCTGATGGGGATGAACCTGGATCGCCAGGCCTACGATAAAGCCCGGTTCAACGCCAAATCGATCACCGAGAACATATTCAAGATAAAGCGGTTCGTGGACAGCATGATGGATTTCTCCAAGCCCGAGCCGGAATACATCAGCTACGACATCAAGCACCTGATCGACGATCTGCTCTTTTCCCTTCGAGTTCAGCCGCGATTCAAACAGACACGGTTTACGATCGATCTCGGCCAGAACATACCGAACCTGGAGATGGATGTCGGTCAGATTCAGCAGGTGCTCATGAACATGCTCAACAATGCCGCCGACGCCATCGAGGAGAGAGCAATCGGGAATCAGACCGACGGCGATGAGTTGAAACGAGAAATCGGAGTCGCCGCCACTTACGACGACGAGCGGGAGCGGCTCACGATCGAGATCTCCGACAATGGCATCGGGATGTCACAGGAGACCATCGAAAAGATATTCAATATGCACTTCACCACCAAGAGGGGCGGCCACGGCTTGGGCCTGGCCAATTGCCTGAAGATCGTCGAGAGTCATCACGGTGAGATCACCGTGGAATCGAACCCCGGCGAGAGTACCCGGTTCAGAGTAACGCTGCCGCGTTTTCACGACACGAAGCCGAAACAGGCGTAGATGAGCGTGACTCACGAGTTGTCCGGTTACAGGATCCTTGGACAACTCGGCCGCGGGGGGACGGCCGAAGTCGCCCGCGTATTATCCCTCAAGCATAATCGGGAAGCAGCCCTCAAGTACGCCCTGGAGCGGCGCGAGGGCGAGAACGTGGACTTCCCTCGCCTGTGCGCCCGCGAGTTCAAGCTCATCGGCAATCTGAGATTCCCGGGGCTGGTACATATCCTCGAGTTTTCTCCGGGGAAACAGACCTGCCTTCTCATGGAACTCTGCCACGGTCCCACATTGGATCAGGTCGGACGGGTTGCCGACCTGGACGTGGCTCTTAACCTCATTTCCGCTGCCGCTCTCGATCTCGAATACCTTCGAGCCCGCTCCATCGTCCATGGTGACCTGAAAGCCCAGAATATCTTCCTGCCCCAATCCTGGCGGCAGAGAGGCGATAACAAGCTCTTCTATGTCAAGCTCTCTGATTTTTCCCTGGGTCGAACGACCGACGAGCCGCAGGAGGAGCGGGCCGGTCTGGGAACCGTAGGCTACATGGCGCCGGAAACGATCACTGACAGACGATGTACAAGCCGTTCCGATCTGTTCGCGCTCGGGGTCATTTCTTACCGGTTGCTCACTGGTCGACATCCTTTCATCGACGGAGACGACGCCGACCCGGTTCGTGTCAACGCGCGGGTTCTGGAATCACAGCCGGAGCCGATAGAGAGCCTTAGGCCCGACGCCCCGGCCCTCCTGGTTCAGTTGGTGGGCTCTCTGCTGGCCGCGAATGAATCCGACCGGCCCAAGACCCCCTGGGAAGTCTGCCGGATTCTGCGGGAGGCCGGAGCCAGGTATCCCTTTGAGAAGGCGCTACGGCCGGCCCACCTGCTTACGCAGGGGAAGTCATACCGGGAGTCCGTGGAGACGATCCTGGACATCAGCGACCGGCAACGCGAGCGCCTGGACCGAATATGCGCTGAAGACGGCAATTCCCTTCGTTTGGCCCTTACTGCCGACTTCCTCAAAGACCGTCTCGTCTACAAAACAGGACGGTTCGCATTCAAAGGAGATGTCTATTGGCCGTCACGGCTGCGACGGGAAATGCTACGCAGGTACCACGCCGATACGTTTGGGGAACGAAGACTATTGATTCGCATGGCAATTGCAGGTGGCGTCGCCGTCTCCCGCAAACTGGGGTTGATCGGCGAGGGTAGCTTCTGTGACGTATCGCCCCTGTTCTTTGAAACCCTCCGCCAGTTCATTCATGCTCGCGTTATAAGAAAGCTGTCCGCCAGCCTCGCGGTCGAGGCAGAACGCCGGGAGTTGCACGCTCCGGCGGCCGACCTCTACCTGCAATCCGGGAACCTCGAGGGGGCGGAACGCTGCGCCTACCAGGCGGCCGTGGCGCTGAACAAGGAGCATCTCAAAAGCGACGCCCTGACAATCCTGGCTAAGGTGATCGACTACGCGAGAATGATCCACAGAGACCACGCGGTACGACAACTGTTGATGACCAAGGGTGACATCCACAAGGAAGTCGGCGACACAGCCTCGGCAATGACCACATACCAGGCCATTGTTGACCTGTACGGGCAAACTCCCCCGGATGCCATCCTGGCGGAAACGTACAAGGATCTCGGCGATCTGTACAAGATGAAGCAAAACTTCCAGGCGGGCATCGAGTCGCTGCGATGCGCCCTGGCGATCTACAGGGAACTGGATGATGAACTGGAAGTGTCCCACACTCTGAACAACATGGGTAACATGTACTTCGTGGCGGGGGACTACGCCGTAGCCCTGCGTGAGTACCGCCCCGCTTTGCGAATCCAGAGGCGCCTGTCGGCATGGCCTGAGGTGGCCTCGACCCTGAGCAACATCGGCTCCGTATATGCTATCCGGGGCCGACTGGGCCGATCCCTGCACCTGTACAACCTGGCCCTTCAGATCACACGTGACATCGGCAGCCAGAGCGAGATCGCACGCCTGCTCAACAACCTCGGGTACCTCCATCACCTTTGTGGACAGCCCCGGAAATCCGTCGACTGCCTTATGGAGTCCCTGGAAATCAACCGGCGGATCGGCAGCAAGAAAGAGGTCCTGTTTAACCTCGACAACCTGACGGTCATAATGATATCAGCCGGACAGCTCAGGAAATCACTTCAGTATCTCAAGGAAGGTATGTCTCTGGCAGAGGCTCTGGCCGACAGACCCCACCTGGGCTCATTCAAGACCGGGTTGGGCACGGTTCTGAAACGCATGGGGCGCTTCAGCGATGCCGATACCTGTTACCGGGAAGCTGCGGAGATATACGCCGGCCTTGACGACGCCACGGGCAACTCCCGCTTGTCGACAGGCCGCGCCGACCTGGCCTACCGCATCGGTGACGGCAGCAAGGCCTTAACGATTGCCACCGAAACACTGGATGCGGCCTGCGCCGGCGGCGACAAGCCCGACGAACTCGACGCCCTGCTGGTGGTAACCAGGGTGTCCGACGACGAAAAGCTGATAAGCCGAGCGTTCGATCTTGCCGACGAACTGCATCTCAGCCGGGAGCGCACCGTCTTTGCCTTCAATCTCCTGGCGTTGAATCTGCGCAAAGGAAATGTCACGGCGCAAGAGGAACACGCCCGCAAAGCCCTTGCCGATCTCGACGAAATGCCGGACAACATTGAAGTACCGGGCTTGTGCAATACCGCCGCCGAACTGATGGTCGCATCCGATCGGAGCGACCGGGCTCTGAGATACCTGCAGCGAGCGGAGAGAGTCGCCGCCGCCTCGGGTCTTAATCCCGAACTTGTCACAACGCTTACGCTCCGGGGTAAGATCGAAGTGACTGACGGCGAATTCGAACGGGGCTACGCCGACTACAGGAAGGCGCTTGAAATCAGCAGAAAGATCGCCGACGGCATTCATGATGAGAAAGACCTCCTGACTTACCAGGGCAGGGCCGCAATAAGGTTCCTGCGAGGCGAGATCAAGCGGCTGGTCACCGCTGCGGGAACAGTGAAATAACAGGCCCGGCCACTCTTACGACAAAAAAACCGGCACTCAGGAGTGCCGGTTTTCTCACAGGCGATCTTACTCAGAACCTCTGAATCTGCACGTTCACTCTCGGGAACCCGACCAAGACGTCACGATTATAGTTGGTGCGATTATTCATAATGAACACCTGCACGGTGCTTTCCACCTGTTCCCGCGTGTCTGGAAGATCCCGGATCATCACAAACAGCGGGAAATTGGTGGTGTCAAAAACATAGTTTGTGGGTTCCAGCGTGATGAAGACCGTGCCTTTGATCTCGCCGCCGGGCACCAGGTTGATGGCCTGATCGACCCCGCCCGGGAGGTTTTTCAAGAAATCCTCACCCGGAAAGGGCGGGACGCGGGCCGGGTTTACACCATCGACATATGGATTGGCGCTGTCGGGCTGATTGAGATCAGTGAATTTGCCGGTTGACAGCAATCCGCCATCGATACCGCGCAACAGTGAATCGAATCTGTTGTAATTGATCCAGGCTGGAGGGGTAATCTCGCCGCGACTCACCCCAAGGTCATTGATGACCGATGATACCACCCATCCCTTGTAACACCAGCCGTAAGACGAATAATCAGGCAGGGGATTAGCGAGCTGTAAGAAGTCGTCATAGACCAGACTGTCCATGGGGGAAGCACTAAAGGAGAGATTGACTCTTGTGGTAAGCAGGCAGGGATCCCCGGGTGTGCACTGGCCGTAGTCGCACTCCTCATAGGTCTCCACATCGTAGAGTATAATCTGCTGTTCGACCGTGTCGAATCCAAAGATACTCTGGATCACAGTATCGCGAATGTTTGAGATATTTACGATGCTGCGAACACACTCGCCGTCGTTCTCGGTGAAACTGTCTTTCCAGACGGTATCAATGGACCAATCGGTGAGCGCCGTCGTATCCTGCAGGTACGCTACTCTCTCGAAATACTCAGTAAACCAGATTGCCGCCCCATCGGTAACGGGATCGCGACCGTCGGATGAGGACTCCATGTTGAACTCCACCGCTGACTGCGACACGGAGTCACTCAGCGGGAAAACCAGATCCAGGGGATTGTCGTCCGGGTCGATTATGGTGTCGATCAGCATCACCGGACCGACACTCGTTTCCAGATCACCCTGGACGGTAATAAGAAGCCACCGGTAGGTGAGAACATCCCCCTCAAACTCAAACCGATTGCCTTCTTCCCGGGGAAGACCGTTCTCATCGAGGTACGTATCAGTGTCGAAATCGTAGCGAAACCTGGCGATGGAAACAGCTTCATGAATACTCTCATCGATCATGGAATCGGCTACCCACAACTGGTAAACCATTTCCGGCGGACTGCTGGGCAGGCGCTCAGCCGACAGATCAAGGATCGTTCGTGTTTTGCCGGTTATGATATCCTCAGGCTGGGAGCAACCAAAATATAGAGTAAAAGATCCGGCAAGCAAAACCAGGAACAACACTCTCTTATGGCACCGTAACATCAAGTATTTCCTCCTCCGATCATAAATCGGGCATTAGTCTCCACAATTACAGAGTCCTAATATAAACACCCGCCACAGCCACTGTCAAGCCCTTACTACCAGCGTTTTTGCGGTTCCTGATACTCGACGCGCGCGCCCCTCTGAACATCTAAAGAAATCAGCGCCCAAGTCGATAAAAACCCTAAAGAACCATAACAGCTTAGCAGGAAACCAAGCTCTTGAGCAAATGTCCCAACTGTCAGGCCGCAATATCAAGCCCCGACGCTGAATTCTGTCCCAAATGCGGCTGGACACTGAACGATCCGGCCGACCGGGCGAACGACCATGAGGAAAGCCGGGACGGCCTGGACTTTGTCGTCACCGAGGCTCACAATACCGACACCGAGTTTGTGGGCAGTACGCGCGGATTTCCCGACGACCAGAACGACCTCGACATCGAATCCACGAGCGACCTGATGGAACACGAAGCCCGGAGCAAGGACGATGAGCTATCGCTGCCGCGCCCTGCCGGCCTTGAACCGATAGGAGAGTCGGAACCACCGCTGCCGCCGGGACTTGAGGGAAACTCCCAAAGCATGTCGGGCAGGGAGTCAGAAGCCGCGCCGGAGGCGAACGGGTCGGATGTTCAAGGCCCCGTTCAACCCGAATCCCCCGCCGCAGGCAGCTTGCACGACAGTTCCCGCGAGAGCGATTCCGGTCCCTACCTGACCGACCGCGAGAAAGAAGAACTGATCAGGAAGATCGATGAGGACAACCGGTCCGCCGCCTCGAAGCAGGAAGCCGTGACCAGTCGAATCGATTCCACTTCGTCGACAACCGAAAACCAGTCCGGTCTTCCGCAGCCCAAGATGGCCGGGCGCGGCAAGGGCATCGCCTACTTCTACAAGAACTTCATCCAGGTCGTCAGCAGCCAGGCAATACACCCTGATGACGAACTGTTCATCAACGATCGATGCTATGAACTCAAGCCCAAGAGAATCGGCACCGGAGCCATCATCGGCGGCAGCGTCGTCCTGTTTGCCATTGTCCTGGTCATCGTGGGGTCGCTTTTTGTTTCCGACACGGATCGCGGTACCGGTGAGATATTAGGCATGGCGCTGGATGACGGTGGACAGCCATACGTTCAAGGCAGCCAGATCAAGCTTGCTGACCTGGGTATCTCGGTACGCTCTAATCCCCAGGGTTTTTTCCGGTTCGACGAAGTTGCGCCGGGAACGCACAGGATAGAGTACCATTTCCCCGACCGACCCGCCACCGTGGAATACACCACCGTCGCCGCCGGAGAGGTGTCGATGATCACTCTGAAGCCTTCAGTCGATGAGACAGAGGCTTTCGGCTCGGCGTCGGGGGTTCGGGGCGGACCCGGTGGGGCAACCGTCTCCGGCTCAGCTCCTGCCGGAAGCAAGCCGACCGACGATTCCAGACAGAAACCGGTCGGCGCCTCAAAGAAAAAACCGAAAAAGGCCGGTTTCTCGAAACTGACCCTGGCTGCCAGTGTCGACGGAGCCCGGCTGTCAATCGACGGTAAAGTGCTTGGGGCCGGAAACCTGACCTACTCGGGGCTGAAATCCGGCCGCCACACGTATACAGTCGAGGCGGACGGCTACCAGCAGGCGGCAGGAACCATCGACCTTGAAGCCGGCAAAACCGAGCGCCTCAAGGTGGCGCTTGTCCCGATGACGCAGGAACAACTGGAGGCTGCGTACTCGGCGGAAGACTTCTATTACGCGGGAGCCTCGCATCTGAAATCCGGCGACCATGCAGCGGCGGTGGATTATCTCACCAGGGCCATAAGCATTCAGCCCAGTTACGCGGACGCCTACCTCGCCCGCGCCGACGCCTACACCCGCGGATCGGCGCCGACCCTTGCCCACGACGACTACATCAGGGCGGCCGAGATCTTCCGCATGAACAAGGATTTCAACCCGGCTATCACGGCTTACAACAGCGCCATCGAGGTTGACGGCAAGTCGCTTGTCGCGTATCTCGGAAGGGCGGAACTGTACCTTTACAAGGGCGAAAAGATCGCGGCCCTTGCCGACTACGAGGCCGCCATCAAGATCGACAAGAAGTGCGGCGCCGCTCACTTAGGCCTGGGCGAGGCCCGCTTCAAACAGGGCAACTACAAGAAGGCGATCAAGCACTTCAAGAAGGCCCGATCTCTTGACGAAAAGGACCCCCTGGTCCACCAGTACCTGATGCTGAGCTACCTGTTGGTGGACGACACGAAGAATGTCAAGAGGTGCTACAAGACATTTCAGGAGGTGGCTTCCGAATCCGAAATGGACCGTTTCCGCACCGATGAAAGATTCAGCGCTGTGCTCAAGATCGTGGAAATCGAGTGAGGAGCCTGTTTTATGACCGGAAAACTCAACTGCTGGGAATTCAAGAACTGCGGGAGGGAAAAAGGCGGTCTCCTGGCGGAAGCTCTGGGTGAATGCCCGGTGCCTCGGGCTATGAAGTTCGACGGCCACAACGACGGCATGGGGGCCGGTCGGGCCTGCTGGATGGTTCGTGACTCCGCCTGCCGTCTGAGCAACGGCCAGCACTCGCCGTCAAACCCCTGTTGCAACTGTGAGTTCTACAAGCGGGTGGTGTTTGAACAGGAAGGCGATACGCGCTTTCGGTTTACAACGGCACCTACGCCGTCCAGATCAGCGCCGTCTCCCAATATCGGCAGGACCTTGAAGTAGGCCGATTTCACCGACGATCCGCCCTCCTTCCCACACACCTGTACCGCACCGTGAGCGGGATGTAGCAACGTGGCAGAGCCTGTCGCGCGAGACCGTGTATCTATCCTTTTCGTCCTTGCCTGCTGAACTTTTTTCGCCTATGTTCGTCAGATTAGATAAACCAAAGGAATATGCTTCAACAGGAGGAATCATGAGCCACAAGCAGTCACTGGTCCCCGTCGTGTTCTTGCTGGTCACTCTGGCTATCGGCGCTGCCGCCGTCGGGCAGGACAGCAGCAAAGTGACCTCAATGCTTCAAGCCGGGAAGTACATACCGGACATCGCCACGTTCCTGCAGATCGGTGGGAACAGCCTCGCTGGCTATACATGGGACGGCAAGGTCGTATTTATCAGGAACTCGATGTCCGGGACCTCTCAGATATACCGCATTACGGAAGAGGGGTGGCCTTACCAGTTGACAACGTTCGAGGACGGCATCGACTTCTTCGCGCTTTCCTATGGAGGTGACCTGGCCATCGTGGGGGCCTCAGTGGGCGGCTCCGAGCAGTCGCAACTCTATCTCATGGACACCCAAACAGGCCGCACCATGCAGATCACACATTTCGAGGACATTAGGTTCGGGGCACCCTCATGGTCCCGGGATGACCGCTGGATATACTACCGCTCCAACCAGGAAAACGGCCGCGACTTTTTCATCTATCGCATGGACATAGCCACGGGCGAGGCGGAAAAGATCTTCGGTGATTCGACTGGTGTGAACGGTTACAATGCCGTGTTGGATTTATCCCAGGATGGCGCCAAGCTGATCATCGGAAACTTCATATCCAACGCGAACAATGATCTCTACCTGCTGGACCTGGATTCGCGCCGGTACACCAGGCTCACCGAAGACGACACCGATGTCCGCTACGATTCGCCAACCCTGATGCCGGACAACGAGACAATCTGGTTCACCTGCAACGACAACGAGGACGGCATACAGCGGCTGGCTACCATGAAGGTCGGCTCGTCCGAAATCAAATACGTTGATGACGGCTGGATCGACCCCAGGTGGGAGATTGATGGTCTCGGATTTTCGCGGGATTACAAGCGGATGGTCGCCGCTGTAAACGAGGAAGGCTATATGCGCCTGAAGATGCGCGAAGTGGAGACCGGCAAAGAGATCCCCGGTCCTCCGCTGGACGGCATTCTCGGTGGGGGAGCCTTTGACAAACATGGCGCCTGCCTGGTATCATTCACCGGACCCACCCGCGCACCTGATATCTGGAAGTGGAATCCCAATACCGGAGAGTTGAAACAATTGACTTTCTCGATTTACGCCGGTATTGACCGCTCGATTTTCAACGATCCGCAACTGATCAAATATACGAGCTTCGACGGCCTGGAAATCCCAGCCTTCCTGTACCTGCCTCCGGGCTACGAAAAGGGAAAGCCGATCCCCTTTATTGTCCATGCTCACGGCGGCCCGGAAGGGCAATTTCAGCCCTACTTCGCTCGCAACTTCCAGTATCTGATGCTCAACGGATACGGTATCCTGGCACCCAATCCCCGTGGTTCCTCAGGGTACGGCCGGGACTACATGAACCTGGACAATTATAAGAACCGCAAGAATTCACTCAAGGACTACAAGGCTGGCGTGGAATACCTGATCGAAAACGGATACACCGAGAAAGGCATGATCGGCATCCGGGGAGGCTCCTACGGCGGCTACGTGGTGACCGGTATGATTACGGAGTATCCCGATCTGTTTTCCGCCGCCGTTGACGTGGTCGGCATTGTCAACTTCAGGACATTCCTTGAGAACACTAAAGCCTACCGTCGCGCCCTGCGCGAAGCCGAGTACGGGCCACTGAGCGACCCTGAGTTCCTTGCTGAGATCTCCCCCATTCACAAGGTGGATCAGATCGAGACACCGCTGTTGGTCGTTCACGGCGAAAACGACACGCGCGTTCCAGTTGGCGAGGCAAGGCAGATTATTGCGGCCATACAGTCACGCGGCGGGATCGTAGACTCGTTGATTTTCCCCGACGAAGGTCATGGCGCGTCCAAGCGCGTAAACATCATCGCTGAGTACCGCAAGCAGGTGGAGTTTTTCGACACGCACCTCAAGCCGGTAGCAACAACGGAGGATTGATCGGACGACGGTGTCAGCGACAGAGCCGTATTCCGGGCGCGGTCGGCCAAAAGGCCGGCCGTGTATCGGATTGTCTACGCCGCCATCTCCCGCATCGGATTGCAAGGCGAGTAGTTAGCGCAAATAACAGAGCGCTGTTGAAGAAGTTGTGCCGTCAGGTGTCTCTGCCTGACGGCTCCCTCGTCACCTGCTGTCAGGTGTCGGGCAGAGACACCCGACACCACGCTTATAAATGCTTTTTCAACAGCCTGCTATTCACAGATCCTGAGCAACTGCCTTCACCTCATCATAGACATCTTTCAGAGGAAGCCCTTCCATAGCTGCGACCTTCTTGCAATCTTCATACTCTGGCGCGACGATCTTGACCTTCCCCGCGTGTTTGCCTATTTTGACCTTCATGTACCCGAACCTGGTTTTTACAGATCGTTCTTCTCTGGCGAGCTTTCTTCTCTCCACAGGCTGAATCCGTACACCGAAAGTGGTGGTCTCATCGAAAATCGTGGAGAGGATACTATCGCGTTTATCTGGAGGCGCGAGAACACCCAGAACGACTCCCGGCCGATTTTTCTTCATGGAAACCGGAGTAATGTAGACATCAAGAGCACCGGAATCCAGCAGTCTGTCAAAGACATGATCGAAGAACTCGGGATTCATATCGTCGATATTGGATTCAATCAGCTCAACCTGGTCACATTCGTAACCACTAGCGCAGGGTTCCCCAATCAGCAGTCGCAACAGATTCGGAATTTCCAAATCGCGGCTGCCGGCGCCATAACCGATCTTCTCTAACCTCATCTGGGGCATGGTACCAAACTGTTGTGAAACCGTAGTTAGAATGGCGGCTCCCGTCGGTGTTGTCAGTTCCGCTTCGATCCCGGTGGAAACGAGAGGCACTCCCTTCAGCAACTCAAGAGTCGCCGGAGCCGGGACAGGGATATTGCCATGCTCGCATTCCACAAATCCTGTCCCAATGGGTATCTTCGATGAATAAACCGCATCGACACCGAGTAATTTCATCCCTATTAGAGAACCGACAATGTCCACAATGGCGTCAAGTGCTCCAACCTCGTGAAAATGGATTTTCTCGACACCTGTGTTGTGAATCCGGGCCTCAGCCGCCGCCAAGTTCTCAAATACCCTTATGCTTGTATCTTTTATGTCTTCCGAGAGGTTGCTGCCGCCAATGATCTGCTCAATATGTTTCAAGTGACGGTGGATATGCTGCTCTTCGGTTTCGATGCTGATCTTGGTCCCTGTGATCCCGTGCTTGACAACTTTCGTAGCGCTGATGGTGTAACCCGACAGACCCAGCTTGGCGAGTTCCGATTTGAGATTATCTAATGGTAACCCGGCATCCACCAGTGCCCCCAGAATCATATCACCGCTGGCACCGGCGAAGCAATCGAAATAGAGTACCTTCACTTTCTAAGTCTCCAACAGGTTGACAATCGCAGCAAAGTACCCCGCTCCAAAGCCGTTGTCAATATTGACGACTGCCACCCCAGGGGCACAGCAATTTAGCATCGACAAGAGCGCTGACAAGCCATGGAAGCTTGCGCCGTAGCCAATACTGGTCGGCACTGCAATCACTGGCTTGTCGACCAACCCGCCGACGACACTGGCCAGAGCACCTTCCATGCCTGCGACAACGATTAGTACGTTGGCGTCAAAGAGCTTGTCCTTGCTGTCCAGAAGCCTGTGTATCCCTGCTACGCCAACATCATATAATCGTTCGACCGGGTTGCCCATTGCTTCGGCCGTCGCAGCGGCCTGTTCAGCGACCGGTATGTCCGAGGTTCCGGCACTGATGACTGTTATCTGCCTGTCCGTCCTCTTCGCAACGGTGGGGCCGATCAGAACGATCTGCGCTACCTCGTTATACGTAGCATTGCCGCAGATTTTCTTGATGGCATCGTAAACTTCTCTGTCGGCCAGTGTCGCCATGATTGCCTGGCCTTCGGAAGCCAGTTTCTCGACTATGGCAACGATTTGCTCGACCGTTTTCCCCTTACTGAATATTACTTCCGGAAACCCTTTCCTCAAACTCCTGTGACTGTCAATCTTAGCAAAACCAAGGTCTTCATAAGGCAATATCTTCAGTCTGTCAAGAGCGTCATCAACATTGATCTGTCGATTGCTGACATCTTCCAGAAGCTTTCTGATCTGTTCTCTATTCATGCCCGTCTTTCTGCAATGTTTCATTCATACTGCCGGATCGGTATCCTTCAAGATCAACGGCAATATAGTTATAGCCGATTGATTTGAAATAGTTCAATATTCTGTCGGCTCTCATCTTATCAAGAAGTGCCGGTATGACTTCCTTGGGCACCTCAATTCTGGCTACAGTGTCATGGTCCCGGACTCGCACAGTTCTTATTCCTAAGTCCCGCAGGAGCTGTTCGCCAAGCCCTATTCTTCTCAGTTTCTCCTTAGTTATCTTCGAACCATAGGGGATTCTTGAAGCCAAACATGGCGACGCCGGCCTATCCCAAGTCAGAAGGTTCATCTGTCTTGACAAAGCTCTAATCTCGATCTTTGTTAGCCTAGCTTCCTTAAGAGGGCTTCTGACTTTGAGTTCCTTTACGGCTTTCAGCCCGGGGCGGTAATCCTTAAGATCACTGTAATTGGAGCCTTCAATCACGTGCATCAGATCGAGTTGCCCGGCAAGTTTGTGCAATTCGAGGAAAATCCCCTTCTTGCAGTAATAACATCTATCGGGCGGATTAGATATGAATTCAGGATTACACAGTTCATTCGTTTCGACAATGATGTGTCTGACGCCGAACGACTCTGCGATCTTCTTGGCCTCATGCAATTCCGTCGGTGGGAGCGTCTCGGAATGAGACGTCACCGCAACCACCCTGTCTCCCAGCACATCGGACGCTATTCGAAGAAGGAAACTACTGTCAACCCCGCCAGAGAAAGCCACAAGTGCACTTTCCAATTCAGATAGTATGGCCTTAAGCGACTCCAGTTTGTTGGCAAGATCAGTCGCTTCTTGAGGGCCGGCAGAACCGGTATCAGATTCTCTCATCTAAACATCCCTCACGAAAGAGTTCGAACACAAAACACAATGTACACAAATTGGCCTAAACCTACAATTCCTGTTTGAGGTTCGCCCAAAGAAGAACCGGGCCTGGTGCCATCCCGCTACTGCTGCACGCCGGCATCCGGTTTGGGAGCGTTGCACTCTTCGAACTGTTCCACCTGTTTCGTCACGCAACGGCAGAAGCCGTGAGCGACCGCACACAGGCCTTTCATCAGGGAGAAGATGCCCCCGGCCATGAAAAAGAGGGCGATGGCAAAAGGCTGAGATATTCCGGCGTTACAGACCGCACTTGCGCCAGCGGCCTAACACCATCTCCACGAAATCCCCCACCTCGGCGATGACCTTCCGGTGGAACTCCCTGGCCCGTTCCACGTTGAAATCGGGATACCCCTCCCCTTCCTTGTAGAGAAGAATGGTACCGGGCACTGGGTAGACATCGACGCCGGGCCGGTAGTAATAGGCCATTTCCGGATCGTAGGCGTCGGCATCGACGAGATCGATGTCCACAGCCTGCATCATGGCTGTTTCATCGGTACCACCATGACCACCGACCTGCCCGAAGAACTCCTTAGTTATCTCGCCGCACAACGCCCACCAGTGAATCACGCAGACATTGACCCGCCTGTCGCGGTGGAGATCATGGGCCGTGTTTTTCAGAGCGGAGTTGTTGCCGCCGTGGCCGTTGAGGATGATGACGTTTCTGAATCCTGTATCGGCGAAGGAAACCACCACCTCGCGCACGTAGGCCTCAAAGGTGTCGCTGGTGATACCCACGCCGCCGCTGTAGCGGTAAAGTGATTTGGTAACACCGTAGGGAATGGTCGGGGCCACAAGGCCGTTTATGTGGCTGACTATTCCCTCGGCGATAGTCTCGGGGATGAAGTTGTCGGTGCCCAGGCAGGAACTCCCGTGACCTTCCACCGTCCCCACCGGGAGAACAACGGTGTCGATTTCGGCCGGGACCAGTCGTTGTACCTTCAGCCAGGTCAGCTTCTGCAGTTGCCGTTCCACTACGATCCTAACTTGGTCAGCAGCCGTTCCATGACGATCTCGGTTTCGCGCGCGGTTGTCTCGTCCCTCTCGTAGCGATACTGGTTAATGTCGCGAGCCATGATTTCAAGATCATCGGTGGTTTCCACCGCGTACCATATCTCCAGTTCCGACCAGGCCAGGCCTTTCTCCGTGAAGGCCTCGGCCACTTCCGAATATATCGAGGGGGATTTCCAGTCAAAGTCCGAGAGGTTGATCCGGGGAGCCGCGGACATACCAATAACATAGTACCGACCTTCGGGAGTGGGACCGAACACGGCGTCCGATTCTTTCAGCATGTTGAGAGCCATCTTCATCATCGTGGACGTGATGGTCGGGGTGCGACTGCCGACAACAAGCACACTCTTGTATCCTTCGGCGAAACAGTCGGCAAACACGCGCTCGATTCGGATCCCCCATCTCTCCTTGGGAAGCTCAAAGTGGAGGAACTTGTTCCGGAACGCTGTGGCTCTTTTGCCGGAGAGTTTTTTCTGCAGGTACTCATATATGATGGTCACAAACCGCTTGCGGTCAACATCGTCAACGTAATAGAGCCGGATATCGACCCCCGCCACGTCGAGCGCATTGGTAATCGTGTCGGTGATGAAAGCCTGGTGCAGGAAGCGAAGATCGTCGTTTTGGATTGATCCCAGATCCATGCAGGAGCCGTCTTCAAACGGTTCCTGGATGCAGATCGCAATCACCGAAGAATTCTTCTTTTTCCGCGGCATAGTCCTCAGATGATTCTAAGTTCACTGTAACCTGGATGCCAATATAAGATCGCCCTTGTGGGCAGTCAAGCCGGGCGGAGTAAAAACTTCAATGGAGGAAGATGACGAACTACTACCCGGGCATAAGGCCGGTGCTACCGCACGGCGCGCATCCGGACCAGCATCTCATCCGGATCGATCACACCCTGCATTATGCGACGCACCGTCCCGGATGAATCCAGCAGTATCGTGGTGGGGAGCGAATAGTGCTTCAGAGCGAAACGGGTCAGGAAATCTTTCGTGGTCGGCGATCCCGCTTTTTCCAACTGCACTCTTATCGGCACGAACCTTTCGGCCTCGGCGGCCACACCTGAGTCGCCGAAAGTTCTCTTGTCCAGCACCCTGCAGTTGGCGCACCAGGTAGCCCAGGTGTCAATCAGGACCGGCCTGCTCTCGGCCCTGGCGCGTCTTAGTCCCTGTTCGAGGTCGGTTTCCCACGCGATAAGTCCGGTCTCACTTTGCGCCGTCGTCGCTCCCGTAGAAGACAGCCACCGACCGGCCGAAGGCAGGATAAATCCTTCCCTCAGGATTGTTCCCATCATCAGATAGGCTCCTATCAACACCGCCAGGATACCCAGGAACTTCTTCAGTCTGGCGAAGAGGCCTGCTTCCGCCGTGAGGCGATCAAGGCCGCCGCCAAAAACGCCGAAAGCAATAAGCGTCAGCCCGGCCAATAGTATCGTTACCGCCGGGTCGATAACCGTACGCAGGAAATAGAGCGCCATCAACAGCAGCACAAACCCGAAGAACCGCTTGACCGAGTTCATCCATTCCCCGGAGTTGGGCAGGGCATTAATGGCCGAGGAAAATGTAGCGATGATAACGAACAGGGTGCCCAGCCCCAGTGCAAACACGAACAGGGTCACAAAGCCGACCACAGGAGAACCGTGGGTGGCGATATACAATAGAATGCCGGCCACAAACGGTCCCACGCAGGGAGAAACAACCAGGGCAGCGATCACACCGAGTATGACAGCCCCCGCCACGCCGCCCCCGGTCTTCGCCGTTCCCAGCCTCTGCCTCAGGAACATAGGGAGATTAAGATCGTACAGGCCGAACATCGACAAAGCGAAGATGACAAACACGGCCGCGATGGCGATCACGACCGGCGGGCTTGCCAGCCAGGCTCCGAAAACACCGCCTACCAGTGAGACGATTAAACCCAGCAGACCGTACACGACCGCCATTGACCCCACATAGAACAGGGATAAGACGAAACCCCTCCCGATAGTCCGCTCCTGCCCCGCGAAGATGCTCACCGTAATCGGTATCATGGGGTAGGTGCAGGGCGAAAACGAAAGCAACAAACCGGTAACGAAGGCCAGACCGAGCGCCATGAAGTATCCCCAGAACCCGTACTTGCTTATCAGATGCTCAAGGTCGCTCTGCCCGACATCCGTCGGTGCGGGAGATTCTCCGAAAGCGCCGGTTTCACCGGAAGCGGCGAATAACTCGGCGTTGATCGGGCTCCCTTCATCGCCAACCGTAATCGCAAGATTGGCCTCGGCAGTCCGGGGCGCCCGGCATATCTCCTCATTACACGGCTGATAGTCGAACCGTACGGGAAGCACGAAATCGCCCCGGTCGGCGTTCTCGTCAACCGTCACCTGGAAACGAATCAGCACCCGCCCGCTATAGACCGACATCTTTTCGCCCATCAGGTCAGCATCGAAACCGGCCGGATACACAACGCTATGGGGAGTCAGCCCGGCAACAGTGTCAAATGACAGCTCGGCCGGGATCAGCCAGTCCTGGTGCGGGTGGGCGGAATTGATATGCCAGTCGGGTTCGATGCTGACCACCGCTGCCGCCCGGTAAGTGTTCCCCGTCGCTACAGATGACACCGAGAACACCGACGAGACTTCAACAAGTCGCTCGGCAACGTCACCGCCGGTGTCCGCCATACCGAAGTCGGCGCTCAGGTTGGCCCCGACCGTCGTCCACAGGGCAGCGCCGACAATGACCGCTAAGAGGCAGGGATTACATGATCTACGGCGTGACGCCACCGGTTGCTTCCTCGCGTAACAAGTTCTTCTCCTGCATTATACCCGGTTGAGCCGGCATGAGACAATCTTGAAATCATGTCAGTGATTGTGCCCGGCAGCATTCTTGTCCGATCGATCACAGGTGGCAGTCGGCTTTCTCCGTCCGCGGCACGGCATCGAAAAACCAGGTCTGGATGGGGTGACAGGGAATCGGTTTCGCTGAACTCTCACTTTTTCCGGGACGCCTGTGCCCGAATTTCGCTCCTGATGAGATTCAGCAGCTTGTCGCTGTCGATTCTTTCCACGATCATGGCGGCTATCTTCTCCGCCAGGGTAGCGGTGAACTCCCGGGTGAAGAGTTTCATTTGTTCGGGAGTTATCTTCTCCAGCGAATCCTCCCAGCTAGTGGCGATCGTCGAGTGAGGCTCAGATTCTTTGTCGGCTTGTAGAACAATACTTTCCGGCTCCTGGTCCTGAAGCCTTTCCACTTCCTTCTTGAACTCGCCGATGAATTTCTCGACCCCGGCACCGGAGGCATGGGCACCGGATGATCCTTCACCGGCGGGACCCGGCGTTACCGGATCAACAAGCGATGATGGCTCCGCAATAGAGAGCTTGGACTGTTGGGAATCGGGCGGGGCCTGAGACTTTGCGCCGGGCTGAGATGGAGCCTGCGCCTCTTTTCGCATCTCGCTCAGGAACCACTCGTAGTCGTCGGGCTGGTGTTCCCCGTCGCGCTCAAGGGACTGCGGATCGTTCACGGCATACTGATCGGAATCCTTCAGGATATCCAGCTTGCCGGTACTCGAGAGCGGAAGCGGCTTTCTCGGAGTATGCTTCTGCACGATATCGGTCTGGTCATCCCGGATCAAAACCGATTCCACCTTTGAAGACTCCGAAACCTCGGTATTCTCTTTTTCGTGATCAAAGCCGATCATTTTCTCGGTTGTCTTTCCCGGCACCCTGAAACCTGCGCTGGTCTTGTTCATAACTTCCGAGTCGGTAACCTCAATCCGGTCAAGAACCGGGGCAGAGTCGACAGCAGCGTCCCGGGAACCGTCTGCCTCCAGAGTACCTGGTGCCGTCGGCTGCTCCGGTGGCGTCGAGCGACCGGTGAAGAGCATAGCCCGTTCCACGAACTCCTTGGGATCAAACGGCATGGCGATCACCACCTCCTCCGGAAAAGGCAGGTCCCCGGAACTGGGCTCAGCCAGCAAGAGCAAGGGAATACTCGTGAAGCGTGAGTCATCGCGAATCCGCTCGTAGAGCGGACGTTGCCCCTGGTCGCGGAGATTGCCGTTGATTATCAGCAGATCGGGTCGGGAGAAGTTGAGTACTTCCATTGCCTTCTCAGCCGTGGAAACCGAGATGACCTCAAACCCGTTTTGCCTGAGTACGTTTCCCGCCACATTACGTATCGTATCCGATCCATCCGCCAGAAGTACTCTCTTGTGCATACCTGTGACTACTCCTTGAAGTTCTTATCCGACAATCGGGACGACGCCTCTTCGAGGAACTCGCGGTCGTCCTTGCTGATGTTCTCAATCCCCACCTCGTTGATCTTATCCAGGATGGCGTCGACTCGCCGCATGATCTCGCCGGCCTTCTGTCGCTTCTTGGCAAGCTTGATAGTCTCGCGCCGGTAACTGATATCTTTCAAGCGGCGACCCCACCTGATCCAGCGCCAATCGAGCTTGATATAGGCCAGTCCGTAGAGAGCCCCGCCCAGATGAGCCCAGTGAGCGACACTCCCGCCGGCAAACAGAAAGCCGAGAAGCATCATGCCCGGTATGGCCCACTTCACCTTTACCGGAAAGAGGAAATAGATGTACAGGTTCCGGTTGGGAAACATGATCCAGTAAGCCGCGAGTACGCCGTATATCGCCGCCGAGGCACCGATCATCGGATACGGCTGACCGGATTTGATCACCAGCGTGAGGAACGCCCCCGACAATCCCGACAGCAGATAGAATCTGCTGAAACTCCGACTGCCCCAGGCAAACTCGATTTCGGTGCCGAACATCCACAGGGCGAACATGTTGAAGAATATGTGGCCCAGGCTGCCGTGCAGGAACATGTAGGTCAGCGGCTGATAGATCAGGTTGGGAAACTCGCCGAAGAACCTGGCCGGCGTGAGGCCCAGCGCCTGCGTGAGTTGGGGGAACAGATACTGGACGACAAACATAGCGGCGTTGGCGATAAGCATCACCTTGATAAAAGGCGACAGCTTACCCGGCCCGAATCCGAGTCCACCCCCCTGGGGGCGCCTGTTTAACCCAAATTGTCTCATCAGAGTACTTATCGGCAGTTACGCGCGTTCCTCTTAAGGATGATGCTCACCTGTATCCGCTATCATAAGCCACTCGACTCCCGATCCCCGCCGCCCAACTCCTCCCGTATGTCCTTGTCTCCCTCCAAGAGACCTGCCGAGGACGGTTGTCAGCCGCCTCCACTAATGCGAGGCAGCAGGACGCTCAGAAGCACCCGCGGCCGCGACTCTTGCCGGTCCATCCGGTCGGAATCTCTCCACCTGCTGCGTACCGCGAGTATTATACAACATTTCCCAATAAAACTGAAGGTGAATCAGGGCCAAAATGCAGGCACACCTCGCCATGTGAGCGGTCTGACGGATCTTGAAGCCAGGCGACATAACCGGACAGGTCGCTGTCACCTATAAACTCATCTCCCGATCCCCAAGCAGCAATCCCGGCCACGAGATGTTGATTCAGGGGAGGACGGCCTCGTCAGGTCAACACCATCTCGAGGCGAGCCGTTAAGTGCGCTTTGGGAACCGCTCCCACTACCTGGTCCACCACCTCTCCGTTCTTGAAAAACAGAAGCGAAGGAATCGACATTATGTTGTACTTGCCTGCGGTCTTGCCGTTTGAATCCACATCCAGCCTGGCGATCTTCACCTGGTCGGCGTATTCATGTGCTATCTCATCCAAAATAGGCTCGACCATCCTGCACGGCCCACACCATGTGGCCCAGAAATCGACGATTACCATCAGGTCAGATTGGAGAACTTCCGTTTCAAACGTGTCATCGGTGATTACTACTGGTGCGTTCATTCTTACCTCCAATACTGGTCAACGAATCATCTTCTCATTTTCCACTCTAACGCTGGTCTTACGGCAAGGTTCCACACCGCCGCCGGGACCGCCTGTTGGATTCCAATATACGGACTAATTGGACGGGGGAAAGGAATAAATCGGCGGATCACGCTGCAGGCGACCAGTTGCGCAAAGCGCAAAAGACAGGCTTGCCTGCAAACTTGTTTGGGCTGTTTTTTGCGGCCAGGTCCAAACGAGTTTGAACCTGCCACCCGCCCTGCACCACCAGAAATTTCGGTGCGGGCCTTGGTTGCCTCAAGACTAATCCTCCCAGGGCATGTTGTACCAGGATACGTACTCAGTAATTGCGTTCTCCGCAATGCTGTAAAGCACGCCCTGGTAATTCTCACGCTCGTTGCGCATGCCTGCTTCTGTACACAGGGAGCTTATAAGTTTATAGAGCGCATCGTATTCCTTCGATGGCTCTTGAATGAGGTACGGTTCCTCGGCAACTTCAAGCAGTGCTTCACCAAGTGTGCCCTCCTCACAGTCGGCCGGCAACTGGTCGAGAGCATATTTCAGCATCGCGGCGACCACGACGCTGATCCGTTGGGTTCGTGCCTCCGGCCCGATCTTCTGCAGCATCCGGATGAACGCCGCGTACATCTGTTTCCCAACTATCTGCTCGAATTCCTGAAGCATGCCTGTTTAATGTAGTTAGCGCTCCGACTGGGAGGTACCATGGAATTCATTGTCGGTGATCGTTCAGCCAGGTCCAAACGAGTTTGAACCTGCCACCCGCCAGCGTTGCCGGTTTTTTCCGAGGGCTGCGGACACTCCTCTGTCCCATCACAATTCTCGCAATCGTTAAGTCCTCAGACTTGAACGCAGCCCCTTGCTCCCGTCGCTCACACTCTCTGCTTTGCCCTCTTCCCCGCCCCCCGTGAGAATACCCTGACCTGCTCGGCGAAAGCCTCCAATCGAGTGTCCTCACCGGAGTCACGCAGACCCTCGTAGCTGATGTTGAGCCACGGTATGGATCCCAGGTCCTCAGCGACCTTCTTCGACAACGAGGTAACAAGGGTTCCCGGCATACAATTGAACGGCATCGCATTGACAATACCGGCCGCGTCTTCCCGGGCCATCTCAATCGCTTTACCGATAGAAAGCAGGGCCTCACCCTTGAAATCGAGCGCCAGGTAATCTGAAGCCAACTCCAGTACCTTGCCCACGGGATACTCATGACCAATATCCATATACCTGGAAAAGTGACGAGTCAGCTTGTGTTCGTTTCGGGTCTGCATAACCATCTGAAGGCCGCCGTGAAGCCATGCCTTCCAATTGTGGTCCCGGAATGAATCCCGCTGGTAGTCTAAAGAAGTGTACAACGGCCATTCGCAGAAGGTAGCCAGGCGCACCTCAAGTCCCATCTTTTCCAGTTTCTCGATCAGAAAGTTGTTCGAGAACCGGTTGTGACGCAGGAAAATCTCACCCACCACGCCAACCAACGGGCGTCGCTCACCGGTAGTCTCAATTTCGCGAAAGGCCTGCGCCGCTTCCTCAGCGAGCTTCTCCAGGGATTCACCGCGGACCATGGTACGGTCAAGTTTACCGAGGTAATGCAGGTAGAGTTTCTCGGTCTCGCCGCGTGTCACCTCGTAGGGCCGCACGCTGTGGAGCATCTTGGCCAGGCAATCGATGAAAACCAGCCCCCCCCAGGAGAGCTTGCGGAACCCGGTTCCTTCAAGACCAAACCCGGCGTAGCCGTTTTGGGAATTGGGTGACAGGATGGGAATGTCTCGGTAACCCAGGTCATCGAGCATCATGCGGTGATATTCGCAGTACACACCGAACCGGCAGGGGCCATCGGCACCCGGCATGAAAAAGACCATTTTGTCGCGGTCGGCCCCGTTGGACCGGATTTTTTTGATCATATCGCCGGTGGTGACTATGCAGGGGAAACACTCCTTACCTGAGGTATACTTCTTGCCGTACTCAAGCGTCAGTGAGTCCGGCTCGTCCAGAACCTGGGCGCTCAGTCCATAGCGCTCCATGGCCGCTCTTATGGCAAAGGCGTGATCGCACATATATGGTATGTAAACCGTCTTCTCGGCCGACCGCAGGCGGCTGTCGGCAATATGGAACTCCTTGACCGGCGGCTGGAACCGGTAGAAGCGGAGGGAATCCAGGAAGGCTTCGCACCGGGTAATCAGACCTGCGTCGGCGGAATGCTCATCCAACTCCAGTTGCAGATATGGCTTGCCCGACATCTCGCGGCGGAAGAAGTGGGTAATGAACGAATCCGGACCGCACGCGAACGAAGAAAGGTACACTGCAAACAAGTTGGGGTGCTTGCGAATCTTCTCGGCGGCGGACAGGATGCTGCGGCCAAAATGCCAGTACATATAGGAGAGGTCGTTTTCGCCCTCGTCAAGCCGCAGGAAGTCAAGCGGCACCGCCTTATAACCGAGACTGCGGATTTTCTTCGGCAAGTCTGCCGAAAGCTCTCGATCGTAGCCGTTGTATGGCCGACTTACAACGACCAGCGCCTTCTCGCCCGGTTTCAACTCCCCGAGCACCCGATCGCCTTCGGCATACAGGCTCCGCTTGTACATCCGGTATGCCCGCAGGCCGCATTCGGCAGCCCTATTCAACTCGCGCTCAGAAAGATGGAAATCCCCGGCCAGTTGCTTCAGGCTACGTTTGACTTCTTTCAAGTCGTGGCTCAGTGAGATGACCGGTGTCACCAGCTTCACACCCGCTTTTTCGAAATCAAAGCGAATCCTGATCGACGACCCAATAGTCTGCACCCACAGGCACACGTAGGCTCCATCGTCGGACTGGTCTGTCTCCTCAGCCACCTTGATCAACGACGGCAGGAAGATGTAGTCCACGTCCTTGTCGAGGAGATTGGCCACGTGGCCATAGACTAACTTGATCGGATAGCAGGTCTCGGCGTTGAAGAGCTCGAGAGCATCTTCGACGATGCTGTGGTTGGAGGTATCGGACTTGACAACCTCAAAGCCAAGCGATTCGAAGAACGCCTGCCAGAATGGGAAATACTCAAAGAACAGCAGGGCCCGGGGGATGCCGACCCGCCCGCGCACCGTGGCTGGTTTGGCGAATTTCAGATACTTCTTATAGAGCAGCTTCTGGCGGAGGGCGGCATAGTTCGGGGGAAGTTCTCTCTTGGCGCCTCGCTTGACATCGTATTTTTCGCAGCGGGAGCCGTAGTAAAGCGGCTCTTCTCCTTGTATCTCCACCTTGTTGATCTCGCACTGGTTAGGGCAGTCCTCGCAGGTGAAGGTCTCAATCGTATATTTCCTTCGGTGAAGGTCAAAACCCCTGAACAAGGTCTTGAAACCGGGCCGGCTGACTTCTTCCATGGCCAGGATGGCCGCTCCGATGGCGCCGGTGACGTCGTGATGCGGCGGGACGGTAACTCTCTTGCCGATCAGCTTCTCGAACGCGGCCACGACGGCCTTGTTCCACGCGACGCCGCCCTGGAAGAAGATGTTGTCCCCGATCCGGCGGTCGCCCACCACCTTGGTCAGGTAGTTGCTGACTATCGAATACGCCAGCCCGGCGATCAGGTCATCCTTGCCGGCGCCGCTCCGCTGATGCGCCACCAGGTCGGACTCCATGAAAACCGTACAGCGTTCGCCGCAGCCGACCGGGCACTTGGCTCTCAGCGCTTTCTCTCCGAATTCCGTCTCAATTCTGATGTTGAGTTTCTCGGCCTGCTCCTGGAGAAACGAGCCGGTACCGGCGGCACACGCCTTGTTCATCTCGAAATCTACGACGGCCCGGCGGTCGATGGAGATGTATTTGGAATCCTGACCGCCGATTTCGAAGATTGTGTCGACCTGGGGGTTGATATCTATGGCGGCGGTGGCTTGGGCTGTTATCTCGTTGCGCACGATGTCCCCGCCGACGTAGTCCGAGGTCAGGTACCGGCCGGAGCCGGTTGTGCCGACAGCCCGGACGATCACGCGGTCCCCCACCTCGGTTCCGATTTCCTCCAGCCCGCGCCGAACGGCGTCGATGGGTCTTCCTTCCGTCATCAGGTACCGGCGGGCAATCAACCGGTGGTCGCTGTCAACCAGTACCAGGTTCGTCGAGAGCGAGCCGACATCGATACCAAGGAAGACGTCGAGGTTTGAGATATCCTTCGGGCGTTCGGCAAGGGTGACATCATAGTGCTTAGAATCAGGGAAACTGAAACTCAGGGCATCCCGGCCGGAGGGTGGCACCTTACGGTAAGCCAGGTAGGACTGGATCAGGCGCGGGTCGAAGTCGTCAATAATGACCTGCCCCTCCTGGGCCAGGATTGCCGCACCGAGGGCGCCGATCACATTGTAGTGTTCCGGGATAATCAGTTCACCTTTGTCGAGTTCCAGCAACTCCGTAAAAGCGCGCACCATGCCCGGGTTGGCCGCCACACCGCCTTCAAAAGCGATGGGACGCTTAAAACTCTTGCCGCGGGCAATGGAGCTTTTGAAATTCCTGGCCACGGCAAAGCAGAGACCGGCCACAATATCATAATCCGGGGTGGCAATCTGCTGGAGATGGATCATGTCCGACTTGGCAAAGACCGAACAGCGGCCGGCAATGCGCGGTGGCTTGACCGATTTGAGGGCCAACGCTCCGAACTCCTCTTCGATATTGATTTTCAGGCGGTTTGCCTGCTGATCCAGAAATGACCCGGTGCCGGCGGCGCATTGGGCGTTCATCGCGAAATCGATCACCAGCTTGTTGCTGCTGTCAAGCTCAAGGAACTTTGAATCCTCGCCCCCCATCTCAATCACGGTCGTGACCCGAGGGATGACCCTGAAGTTCCCCGCGGCCAGCGAAGCGATCTCGCCGTAGAACTTGCCGCCAATGATACTCTGGACAGTCTTTCCCCCGATGCCCGTACAGCCGAGATAGAACGATTGCGATTTGAGCGCGCTGAATTCGTTGGTCAGCAGTTCAAGCAATGTCTCGAAAGGACTCCCCCGGAACCGGCGATAGACGGTTGAGACAATGTTTCCATCTTCAAGCAGGACGAGCTTGACCGATACCGAACCGATGTCGATCCCCACGGATCTCTTTGTTTTCGTCATGCGCGTAAAGGAATAGCTGTCACAACTTGTTGGCAAGTTAATTGTGATATTGCTTTCCGACCGGTTGAAATCCGTTTGTCTTTCCGCTTAAGGGCCATATATTCGACCTTTGACAGGAAAGATTGTCAGGATGCGACTACTGCTGCAACGAACTTCCGGTGTTGAAGTCCGGATAGACAACAAACTCCATAGCGCTACCGGAGCGGGGCTCCTGATCCTCCACGGGACGAAGCGAGGGGATGTCGAGCAATCCTGTGGCGTTCTGGCCGACAAGGCGGTCAATCTCCGCATTTTCGAGGACGACCAGGGCAGGATGAACCTCTCAGCCCTGGATGTGGACGCCCAGATAATGATTGTCTCCCAATTCACGCTCTACGCCGACACGCGCAAGGGACGCCGCCCGTCCTACAGTGAGGCGATGGAACCGGTCGAAGCGCAACGGCTCTATGATCGGTTTACGGACCTTGTTAGGGCCTCCGGGCTGACGGTCGAAACTGGCGTTTTCGGCGCCATGATGGACGTACAGTTGACCAACTGCGGGCCGGTTACAATCATGATGGAACATGAAGTATAGTCATCTCACCAGGGTTGCCCAATGTCACAGACTCGTGCTCGGATCAGGTTCGCCACGCCGACAGCGTCTCCTGGAGGAAACCGGTATTCCCTTCGAGCGGATAATCCCGCAGCTTGAGGAGTCCCGGCGTGCCGGTGAAGCTCCGTATCGTTTTGCCCGCCGGTTGGCCGAATGCAAGGCCCGGTGGGTATCGGAGCGGGCAGGAGCAAACGCGGTCGTTGTAGGCTGCGATACGATCGTGGTGCAAGGCGAAACAGTGCTGGGAAAACCGGCCGACCCGGACGAGGCCTTCGCAATACTCTCCTCTCTCGCCGGACGGCAGCACATGGTCTGCACGGCTCTGGCATTCGTAAGAGACAGCCGTCTGCTGACGTTGGGACACGAACTGACCAGCGTATTCTTCAATCAGGTGACATCGGAACGGATTCGAAAGTACATCGCCTCCGGAGAACCCCTGGACAAGGCCGGGGCGTATGGCATTCAGGGTATGGGGGCGTTTTTAGTTGACAGAATAGAGGGTAATCTTGATAATGTTATCGGGTTGCCACGCATGTTGTTAGACGATTTGGCAAGGAAGGTTCTTGACAGCTTGTAGACCCGGAGCGTTCCCGACAGGAACTACTACTGCTACAGCGCATGAGTGAATTACAGGAGAAATTGGGCAAGCTGCTTCAGATGGAACGTCAGCGCCAGGACGTAAAGCTGGTGGATCTGGCAGTTGAACTGAAGACCTCTGAGGCATACCTCGGATATATCGAGGCCGGCGATGTCTCATCGCTGCCATCCGAGTTATACTTCAACCTTTTCTCCAAATCATACGCCGAAGCCCTTGGTATAGACTATGTTGCCACAGTAGAAGCCATCAAAGTCGACCTCGGCGCGCTGGAGGTGGAGGAGTCGGAAGGGCCACGCAGAAAACAGCAACCGGCACCAGCGGCTGTCGACGACATGGAGGTTGAAGAATCTTCAGCGGCAGGACCACTGAAGAAACTGGGCTACACTCTCGGTCTGGTGCTATTGGTCTTCGTTTGTTTCCTGGTCATCAACGAGATTTTCCTGACCGATTCCGACGACTCCACCTCTGACGGCATAACCTCCCGGATTGATGAGAGGACCCCGCCGGACGAGGAACCAGCGTCTGCCGGAGACAACCTGGCCCGTTATGATTGGAATGTCCCCCGCTATGAAGAGCCGTCGGAAATGACCTTGAGATTGCGAGCCAGGATAGAGTGCTGGAGCGCCGTTATCGCCGACGGTGACACAGTCATATTCCGCACCCTGGTGCCGGACAAGGATTACGTCGCCGTGGCCAAATACCGGCTCAATGTATCGGTGGGAGTGCCATCGGCGGTGACTATAGACGTGAACGGACAGCGGGTCGACCTGGCCAATCCGGAGAGCGGCAGGATATACAAAGTGGAGATCGACCAGCTCAATCTGAAAGAGGTTCTTGCCGGTCGCTGGCCGGGTGGTGACCAACGTGGGAGTTTGCCGCCCGGCGAACAAAGCTCGATCGAACAGGCTACTGTCGAATCGGAGGTTCCCCCCGGCACGGTTCCGTCGGCGGCGGGTGACTCCATCGACGATGAGAGACCCGTGGAGCCCGACAGCGCAATCCCGGACAGCACGGATGCGGTGGTGGATGAGGAATGAGTCTTAAGTCCTTTGTCGGTCGCATTTCTTTACGACGCCGGCTGAAGCAGATGAGTCCTGCGGCGCTGGAGTTCCCCGGCGCGCTCACAAAAACCAGGCAGGTGCTGGTCTGTCTGCCGGGCGGCCTCAGAGAGCTAACGGTTGTCAAACAGTTTCTCCCGACCATCAAGGAGATCTTCAAGCCGGCCGTCATCACCCTCTTGCCGATGCCGGGCGTGAGGGTCAACGACATCTATCCCCGCAAGGGATTCAACATACTCTCCCCTACTCCCGACCAGGTAACCTGGGCGGGTCTGCCCAAAAGAAACTACGTGAAGAGTCTGCAGGAATATGAATTTGACATGCTCCTGGATCTCAATTTCGAGCAGTCGATGTTTGTGTCCGGGATTCTCCTCAGCTTCCCTGACGCCATCAGGGTGGGGCGCGGCAGCTTTCTGGGTAAGCCGTACTACAACCTGGAGATCAGGACCAGATATCTGCGCGATGAGCGAAACATCTACCGCTCTCTCCTGCAGACACTGGAGAAAATCAAGGACGCGGCGATCGCGCAACCCGGGGGAGGCAGCAACGGACAATGATCGGAGGCATCAACAGTGTATTTGAAGCAGCTTGATATCCTGGGTTTCAAATCGTTTGCCGACAAGACCCGGCTCTTGTTCTCACCCGGCATCACCGCTATCGTCGGCCCCAACGGGTGCGGGAAAACCAACATCCTGGATGCCCTGCGCTGGGTGCTTGGAGAGCAAAAGGTCACACTGCTGCGGGGCAGCAGAATGGAAGAGGTCATATTCAACGGCACCCGGGACGTAAAGCCCCTGGGCATGGCGGAAGTCGTTCTGACAGTCGTGAACAACCGGGGCGTGCTGCCCACCGAGTATAGCGAAGTCCAGGTGGCGCGCCGCCTTTTCCGCAGCGGCGAGTCGGAGTACCTGCTCAACAAGGTTCCCTGCCGCCTCAAGGACATCCACGAGTTGTTTTTCGATACCGGTATCGGCGCCCACTCATACTCGGTGATCCAGCAGGATATGATCGACGCCGTCATCTCCGACAAGGCGGAAGAACGGCGGTTTCTATTCGAGGAAGCGGCCGGGATAACCAAGTACAAACAACGCAAGAGGGCCGCCCTCAGAAAACTGGAAGCCACCGAACAAGACCTGCTGCGGCTGCGCGATATCCATGCCGAGGTGCAGACGCAGTCTCGCTCCCTGAACCGCCAGCAAAAGAAAGCCCAGCGGTATCAGAAAATCTCCGACGATATCCGAAACTGGGAGCTGTATCTCAGCGCGGCTCGTCTTCGGGAAATCGAAACGCAGAAAAAGCAACTGAAAGCAGAACTGGATTCCCGATCCGACGAACGGATGACGAAGGAGGCCGAGCTGGACAGGATCTCGGCTCAACTGGAGAGCGACCGCAGGGAACAAGTGGATCTGGAACAGGAACTGGCAAGGGCCGGCAACGAGGTCTACGAGGTTTCAGAACGGGCGCACTCACTTGAGCGAGAGGTCTCCATCCTGGTCGAGAAGCGTTCCAACGCCAGGAGTCTTATCGAGCGCAACCTGAGTGATATCGAGGCGTTTGAAGCCCGGTCGCGCATCTTGGAAGAGGAATCCCGGCAGAGCGAGCAGCGACTCCTTAAGCAGCAGGAAGAACATCGCACCCTCAAGACGACTCTGGCGGAATCCGAAGCGGCCCAGTCCGAGAGTGACCGGAGACTTCTGGCGGCCCGGTCCCTGAAGGAAGAAGAAAACCGGAAGCTGATAGAACTTGAAGGGCGACTCTCGTCCGGGAAGACCGAAGACGGCCACCTGCGAAACCGGGAAGCGGAACACCATCGGCTCACTCAGGCGCTGACCGAGCAGATCGAGGCAGGCAGGGCGAACCTGGAGCAGGCTGAGGTTGAACTTACGGAGCATCGCGCGAGGCATGACAAGGTTGGGGAGCAGAGAGCCTCGCTTGAGGCGACGCAGGAACAACTGGATCAGCGCATCACGCAGTTGATCGAGCGTGGCGACGAGCTAACGGCAGACATCGCAAAGCACACCGCGTCGCTGGAGGCCTGTGAAGCACGCCACAATCTGCTTCGCGATATGATTGTCCACTACGAAGGCTATACTTCCGGCGTCGTTTCAGTCATGGAGGTTCGTGAGCGCTGGCCGGGAATTGCGGGCACGGTGGCTGAAAAGTTCGTGCCCACCGAAGGTCTCGAACCGGCCATGGAGGCCGCCCTGGGAGAGATGGCCGGCTTCCTGATCTGCGACAGCCGCCGGACAGCCGAGCAGATTGTCCAGCACCTCAGGTCGGAGAATCTCGGCAAGGTGGGCATGTTGGTGCCCGACACCGGTACTCTCAATCCGGTGGTGAAGCGGCCGGAACTGACCCAGCCTGAGTTCGTCGGCTGGCTGGACAGCTTCGCGACCACCGATGCCGAACTCAGCCCGCTGATGCAGGCGGTGCTGGCTCGCACGGCCGTGTTCAAGGCCGGCGCTGAGCCGACCGAAATCCTGGCCCGCCTGCCGATAGGCTTTGGCGCGGTTTCCACCGACGGGATACGTTACAGCCAGAATGTCATATCCGGGGGTTCCGAGGACAAGCTACCCTTGTTCCGCCGTGAAGAAAAACTGGCCGAGCAGGAACAACTGATAGCAGACATAACTGAAAAACTCGACCAGGCGGGCCGCACCAAGGATCACAACACGGCCGAATTGGGAGCCGCCCGGGCCGAGTCGATCGGTCTCGCGGAAAAGTTAGAGACAATGATCGAGGAGTCCAACTCCATCAACCAGGCCTCCGGTGAAACGGAATACCGTCGCCGCACACTCGCCTCCGAGATCAGCCGATTGGAGAACGAGCGCCGGGATCAGACAGCGAAACTGGAGACTGTCCGCAATCAGCAGAGCAACCTGGCGCTGAGTTACGATGAGCTCTCTTCCCGGAAGGAGAGCCTTGTGGATGCCATGTCCCTGGCGAATCGGAAACTGCAAGAGCTTGAGAACGCTGCCGCTCAGGCTCTGGACCAGGTGTCGAAGTTGCAGGTGGCCGAAGTGGAATCTCGAAGCGCCATCGAGCAAACCGAGAGCAAGCGCTCTCATATCCGCGAACTGAAGCAGGAGATCAAACAGACCACCGAAGCCAAGCAGGGTGAAATCGTGCGAGCTCGGCAGGAAATCGAATCGGCTGCCGCCAGAATCGGCGAGTTGGAAAACCAGTTGCAGTCGGTCTTCAAACAGCGCACGGAAGCAACCGAGCAGCAGACTCACATGCGAGCGGCGCAAGCGGAAACAGCCGAGCAGGTTTCCCGCCGCGAGGAACAGTTGAAGGAAATCCGGTCGCAGAAGGACGCCATCAGCGATCGCGTGCATGAACTGGAAATCCGGAACAACACAATTGAGTCCGAGATTCAGTCTGTCGTGGCCCGTATGCGCGAGGAACATGATCTCGATATCCGAACGACGGCGACGAACAAGCCCGACGACACCCTCCCCGACGACGAGGGTCCGGCTCACCTGATGCAACTGAAGGAGCGCTTGAGGAGCTTCGGGGCGGTCAATCTGCTGGCGCTCGAGGAGTACCGCAAAGCATGTGAACGGGAGCGATTCTTAGGTGAGCAGTTGCAGGACCTTACCGGCGCCAAGGACGACCTGCAGACGACCATTTCCAAAATCAACCAGACGGCGCGACAGCTCTTCCTGGACACGTTCGAGAAAGCCCGGGGCAATTTCAAGAAGCTGTTTGTGGAACTGTTCTCCGGCGGTGAAGCTGATATGTTCATCGACGATCCCAGCGATCCCTTAGAATCGGACATACAGATCATTGCCAGGCCGCGCGGCAAGAAGCTTTTGTCCATCACCATGATGTCCGGCGGCGAAAGAGCCTTGACGTCGATAGCCCTGCTGTTCAGTCTCTACCTGGTGAAACCGTCGCCCTTCTGCATCCTCGACGAGATCGACGCCCCCCTCGACGACGCCAACTGTCGCCGTTTTCTGAATATCATCCAGACGTTCTGTCGGCAGACCCAGTTTATCATCATCACCCACAACAAGATCACGATGGAGGCGGCCCACAACCTCTATGGCGTGACGATGGAGCAGGCCGGTATTTCCAAACAGGTAGCGGTGCGCCTCACCGATGTAGCAGGCGTTGCCGGCGAAGAGGAAACCGGCGGCTTCCCCACGGAAGTACCGGCGACCGACTCGTCTGTGCCGGACAAGGTAGTAGAGAGGCTCAGCCACAATCCTGTCGTATCGGAAGACAGCGATGCTGAGGGATAGGCCGTCGCTCCCCCTCGGTGAATCCCTGCCCGTGTGACTAAAGCGTGACCGGACGATGTCAAGCACGTTCCAGAAGCTGAAGAACTCCCTGGTTAAAACCAAGGACAGCATTGTGGGAAAAATCTCCCGGGTTGTCATCCAGCGCAGGATTGACGATGCCCTGCTGGACGAGATCGAGCAAATCCTGATTGAGGCCGATGTCGGCGTGAAAGCCGCAACGCGGCTTATTGAGAGCGTCAGGGAAAAAGCGAAGGAACGCGGGGTCAGCGAAGGTGAGGAAGTCGTCTCCCTTCTCAAGGAGGAAATCACGGGCATACTCTCCCGAGGCTCGGCTGCGGCGGGAATCGACTCGGAGAGAACACCGGTAGTGTGGCTGGTGGTCGGGGTGAATGGAGTCGGCAAGACAACTACCATCGGGAAACTGGCCACCCTGTTTTCTTCGGAAGGCCACAAAGCCGCCATCGCCGCCTGCGATACTTTCCGCGCGGCCGCCATCGAACAGGTGGCCATCTGGGCCGAACGCAGCAACGTCGACATAGTGAAGTCCCAGTCCGGATCGGATCCCGCGGCGGTGGCGTTCGACGCCGCGAAAGCCGCGGCGGCTCGGTCGGTCGACATACTGATTGTCGATACCGCGGGACGGATTCACACCAAAGCCAACCTGATGGAAGAACTCAAGAAGATAAAGCGGGTCGTAGAGAAGGCCCTCCCCGATGCGCCGGTACACAGCAAGCTGATCATCGACGGCTCCACCGGTCAGAATGCCCTTTCGCAGGTCAGGATTTTCACCGAGGCGGTCGGTTGTGACGGCATCATCGTCACCAAGTTAGACGGTACGGCCAGGGGAGGTGTTATCATAGGCGTGGCCGAGGAGTTGGGCGTGCCGGTTGAGTTTATCGGACTGGGCGAAGGGATTGACGATTTGCAACGATTTGAGCCAAAACGGTTCACCGAGGCGCTGTTCGCATGACAAGGACACTTACCGTCAGTACCAAGGCCCGCGAGCAGATGGTGGATGTGACCCGTCTGGTCCAGGATGCGGTTGACGAGAGTGGTCTGGACGCCGGTCTGGTCTTCTGTTTTGTCCCTCACACCACGGCAGCCATCACGATTAACGAAAACGCCGACCCGGACGTTACGCGGGACATACTCCACAAACTCAACAAGGAGATCCCTCGGGAAGACGGCTATCACCACTCCGAGGGAAACTCGGACGCCCACGTTAAGTCATCGCTGATCGGTGTCTCGCAGCAGGTGATGTTTGAAAACGGTCGGTTGCTGCTGGGACGGTGGCAGGCTCTCTATTTCTGCGAGTTCGACGGCCCGCGCCGACGGCAGTTGATTGTAAGAGTCCAGTCCCTTGCTTAAGATCCGAATCGTCGCCGTCGGCAAAGACAAAGACCGCTGGATCACCGACGGTTGCGCCCACTATGAGAAGCTCCTTTCACGCTACGCATCGGTGCAGTGGGTCGTCATCCCTGCCGCCCGGGGGGCGCCGTCGCTCACTCCGGACAGGATAAGAAAACAGGAAGCTGAGCGTCTGCTGAAAGAATGCGGCAAGGGGTTCTGCATCGCTCTGACAGACCAGGGAACCCTGATGGACTCCCCCACGCTGGCGCGGCAACTTGAGAAGTGGCAGACCCAGAACCGCGGCGTTCTCAGCTTCGTAATCGGCGGCGCCCACGGCCTGGACCAGGCGGTGCTGGACCGGTCACAGCTTGCCCTGTCGCTATCGCCGCTGACGTTCTCCCATCAGGTTGTTCGCGCCGTCCTGTTGGAACAGCTCTTCCGCGCTTTTTCGATCCTCGGCGGCAGCAACTACCATAAATAGAAACGCCCGGCCGTGATCGACCGGGCGAGAGCCTGGGCTTGTACCGCCATGTCTATTTCAGAAGCACCATCTTCTTGGTCTCAGTATACCCGGCCGCTTCAAAGCGATAGAAGTACACACCGGAGGCTGCGCTGTTGCCGGCGGCATCAAGACCGTTCCAGGTAATGGTATGGTCGCCCGCGGCGGCGGAACCTTCGAACTCGCGCACCAGCTTGCCGATGACATTGTATATTCGCATCGTCCACGCGCTCTGCCGGGGGAGTGCGAAGCTGATCGACGTAACCGGGTTGAACGGATTGGGGTAGTTCTGCCGGAGCGTGAATTTCCCGGGCAGTTCGGCTCCCTTGTTCACGCAGTTATAGGGTCTGCCCTGGTAATCGACGAACTGCGATTCGGTCAGCCTCAGATCACCGCGGCCATCATAGGATATCCGGATCAGGTCGTTCTTGCCGGCGGCAACATGGTTGGCAGACAGGCTGTAAATCAACACCCGCAGCTCACCGTCTCTCACAATATAAATCAAGTCCATGCCGTCGGCGTCGAGGCCCAGTTCGGGCCTGTCTACAGCGACATCGGCGCCCAGGTCGAATACCAGCAAAGCCGCTCCGATGTTACTCACCGCCTCCGTCGCTACGTTCAGACAGCCCTCACTGTACGCTGTCGAGATCAGCAGCGGCTGCTCGTGGGGGGATATCTTCGGAACCGGGTCGGCATCGCCGATAATTATGCGGATCAACAGGACCAAATCGGCAACGCTGAGAGTGACGCCGTCGGCGTTGACGTCAGTAGCTGCGATCTGGGCCGCCAGGTTGACCTGGAATACGCTCAGGCCGTGTATGAAGTAATTGGAGAAAACGACCGCGTCGGCAATCTCATAGGGCACACCATTAAGATTAATATCTCCGCGATCATCCAGGGAATCCTTGTCGCATACCCAGATACCGCCATTATAGAACTCGATGCATCTGATGGGGTCGATCTTGCCGCCACCGATACAATGGTCTGGAGTGCCAAGACCGTTCGGCCGCGACGATTCCGGGAAGGCAACGTCATCATCCTCGTCCCATTTCACGGAACCGTCGATGTTGTAAATGCGCAGGTCAACGTACATTTCGTTTCCGCTGGTGTCGGCAAACGCGTTGTCTCCGCAGTCGTAAGTCACAAAATTGATCGGCAAATAGTGGCTCTCCAGGTTCTGATCATTGGCCACCATAAACTGCATTTTCACCATGACGCCGTTGGGGTTCAGCGTAGAATCCGGCGGATGCCCGATGGCGTTCGCCTCGGCAACACCCACCAACCTGAGCAGACCGGAAGGACAAATCCCGGTGCAGTTGGCTGAATTCAGACGATATTCGAAATACTCCCAGCCGTCAATAACGGTACCGTCGATAGTAGCCCAGTTGTTGAACGACATAACCGAGGCATCATAGCTAAGCAACACATCGAAGCCACCCAGGTACTCATCCGTCTCGATGCTCAGATTGACACCCATGGGCATGCCGACCGGGGTGCAATTATGGAAAGGGTAAGTAGTAACAATACTGAGTCGGATGCAGACTTCGCAGTTCTCCTTCATGTCGATCCTGACGAAGAACGAGCCGGTGGTCGTATTGCAGCCGTCGTCAGCCTCGAAACAGAACTCGTAGAGGCCGAAACCATCGGGCACGAAGCATAGCTGGCCGCTGTTGGCCGTAACCAGCTCGAAATCGGCCGTGTCGCAGCCGCCCGTCTCAATGTGAGTGAGTGTGACCGGCTTGCCCTCAGGATCGGTTACATAGATGCTGTCTGAGGGGATGCATATTGTATCGGTATCCTCGGGGCAGCGTTCGAACACCAGCGTCTCGGTGGGCAGGAACAACACCGGCGGCTGATCGCCGAGGATAGTCACGTTACTGTAGCAGGTAACCGATTCGCACCGGTTGGAAGCTGTCAATTCGATATTATAGGTCCCCGGTTCATCGATATCCAGACAAACCCTGTCGCCCGTGAAGGTACCGAACGGGGAGACCGTGACCTGGTCGTAATCCCCCGTGACCGAGACCGGATAGCAGAAGGTGGCTCCCCCTTCCAGGCACATTAGAGTGTCGAGCATATTTGGACAGGTCACGGAGATCGCCGTCACGATGGTGACATCCAGCTTGAACTCACAGGTATCGGAACATCCGTACGCCTCGGCGATGATCTTCACGTCATATACCGCCGAATGATCCACATAGACACGGACTTTGCCCGCGTCGGGATCGTAGCTGCCGTTCGGCAGCACCGTGACAATAGCGTCGCCCGGGTAGATGGTGACATCGACAGGCGGGATCGAGTCGGGTTTGCAGAGTTCGAAGTGCAGCGTCCCCGAAGGACAGGTAATAAACGGCGTGCCGTCGACAAGCGTGACAAAAGTCGTGTCCGCTCCCTCACCGCAAATATCGCGGGCGGTAATGATAACCGTATCGGTGCCGAAGTCCCCAGGCGTATAGCAGACTTGACCATCTACGATCTGACCGTGCGTAGTGAGTATTTCGACGACATTCTCATCGAGGTCCTCAACCGTGAAGTCGATATAAATCTCGGGGAAAATGCAAGCCGTACTGCTGATGTCGTTACCCGAAGTCACCTGCGGGAGACTGTTGAAAGCCGCATTGATATTCGTATAACACGTGTCGGCGCCGCAGACGTTGGCGGCTATGATTTCGATTTCGTAATTCACCGGTTGGTCGATGGGAATACATACCCTTCCATCGGCATATGATCCTATCGGCGTGTGGGTGACGGCATCATTGACCGTGATCTCCAATCCGGCTCCCGTGAACGTGACCGGGAAGCAGAGTTCCATCGGATCCTCAACACACATCAGAGTGTCAATCACCTCGGGACAGAACACCTGGACCGGTTCGGAGACCACCGCACGCACGCTGACGACACAAGTATCAGAATTGCATTCGGCGTCTCCAATGAGTTTGAAAGTATAGTCTCCCGCCGTATCAGCCGGGAAGCAGAGGCGGCCGTCAGCATAGGTGCCGATGACGGGTTCGACCCGAAGCTCGTAGTCGTTCCCGATAATATCCACGTCAAGATCAACACAGACCGTCTCTCCCGGGTTACACATCGGTGGTGCCACGATCACATCGTCCGGACATGAGGTGAAGTATATATAGTCCCCCACGTCAATCTGGACACAGGCCTCATAGACGTAGGCCAGACCACATTCATCGACGGCCGTCACCTCTACGCAGTAATGCCCGCTGGTGTCGGCCGTGAAACAGATAACTCCCGCATCCTCATCATAGTACGCGTGGTCTTCAGTCGTGACTGTAACCTGGTCGCTTTCGGCGTCGCCGATCAGGATGGGTACGCACACTTCAGGAACACAGGTGAATATGGTAGAGTCGGCCCATTCGTAGATGATGTACGGAGGCGTGTTCAGATCAACGTGGATGGCGATGTCATCGGTGTTGGAAACATCGCAGGCATCGGTGGCTGTCACTTCGAGATAGTACGTTCCGCTGGTTTCGGCATAGAAGCAGACTTTGCTGGTCGCCGGATCATAGGAACTCTCCACCAGCTCTCCACCCACAGTCCTGACGGTGTCATATACAGCGGATATGTTGCCGTTGACGTCACTGATCCCCACCGGCACACAGACTTCGTCGGGATCGCACAAGAGAAAGTCAGTATCGGGCGGCAGGATTACCAACGGCCCCACGTTGCAATCAACATAGACGCTGAAGTCGCACGTGTAATCGCTGCACGGGGTAGTGACACTCACTACTATATGATTGCTCTGGGAACACTCAGAAGTGAATCTGATCGTATCGGGTGCGCCGTCGTAGGCTTCGTACCAGGCGTTAGTGCCGGACACTGCGACCGAGATATCATCGGATTCCGGCCAGATGTGAATCGGGAAGCTGAACGTATCCAGGGCCAGGGCGCAGGTGAAAATAGTCGTGTCATCGGGACAGACGATCTCGATCTCCTCATCGGTCGCGACAGTCACCACAGCGGCGTCGCTGACCTGGCCGCAGCGACCGTAGGCGGTGACCGTGATATTATACTCTCCACCGCTATAGGGCGTAAAACAAACGGTGTCGTTGCTGTAGGTTCCCCCCGTGGCGACGACGCTGTCGAGCGTGCCGTCCGGATCATTGACGTACACCGGCAGGCAGACCTCCCGGGGACTGCACAGGTACAAAGTCGTATCGTCTACACGAACCTCAAGGGGGCTGCCTTCCGTGACTTCCACCAGTGTCGTACAGGAGACGGTCCCGCAGACGTCCGTTGCCGAAAGGATAATAGTATTAACACCGGCCACCGGGACAAAGTGAACCTCACCCTCGACCAGATCGTAGGGTACTCCGTTGACGGTCAGGGTCACCTCGAGCAAGTTTCCGTCCGGATCGTCATAGCCAAATCCATCGACTGTCATCTCCTCGCCAAGAGCGCATACCTGAACCGCGCTGTTCTCCGGGCAGGTCAACTCAGGCGGGTTGTTTCCGATGACCTCGACTTGTGTCGTGCATGACACCTCGTCGCAGATATCGGACACGGTGAGGATGATAGTGTTGACGCCTGCCTCGGGAACAAAGGATACCGCACCCTCCAAAAGATCCTGCTCTACCCCATTGACCGTAAGTACAACACTGGTAAGATTGTCGTCGGCATCGCTGTAGGAGAAACCTGCGACAGTGATCTCCGCATCAAGATCACACACTGAGATTGTCGACGGCTCCGGGCACGAAATGACCGGGGTGTTGTTGACGACAACGTCTATCTGGGTGGCACAGAAAACCTGCGCGCCGCATTCATCCGTCGCCGTAATTGCAATGACATTGCTCCCCTCTACGGGAATGAAGCAGACCTCGCCTTCCACGAGTGTCGCGGGTTCACCATCGATAGTGACGGTTACATCGGGCAAATCGCCGTCAGGATCGCTGTATTCAAATCCGTCAATACATATCTCGCTCAAATCGCAGACCGTCAGCGTGCGGTTCTCAGGGCAGGTAACCGTCGGGGCCTTGTTGAGAGTGATATCAACCATCGTTTCGCAAACGGCCCGCGCACCACAAGCGTCCGTGGCTGTCAGCGCAATAACGTTGCTCCCCTCCACGGGGATGAAGCAGACCTCACCTTCCACGAGAGTCGCGGGTGCACCGTTGACGGTCACGGTAATATCGGGCAGGTCGCCGTCCGGATCACCGTAGTCAAACCCATCAATACATATCTCGCTCAGATCGCAGACTGTCAGCGTGCGGTTATCCGGGCAGGTTACCGTTGGTTCCTGGTTGAGAGTAATATCAACAACCGTTTCGCAAACGGCCTGCGCGCCGCATTCATCCGTCGC
>CBFDBU010000006.1:0-161204 GCA_965603125.1 uncultured bacterium
ACCGAAAGAGACGCTGCTTGAAAAAACAATTTACACAACTCTTGACAGGAACTCCTTCGTTGGTTGTGAGTTTGGGTCTGCTGTCATGCCAGCGACAATCCCAGGATGAGATTTCAGCAGAAGCACCGGTCGTCGACAGCGTTGCCTCCGAAAATGGGGTGACTGTTTTCTATGAAACCCGTGGCGAGGGTGACAGAACACTGGTCCTCGTTCATGGCTGGTGTTGTGACCGCACTTATTGGCAGGCACAGGTAGATGAGTTCAGCAAAAAACACAGGGTGGTTGCAGTCGACCTGGCGGGGCACGGCCGGTCAGGGCTTCAGCGGGAGGTCTGGACTATTGAGGCGTTTGGCGCCGATGTGGCGGCAGTGATTGAAAAACTGGATTTGAAGGACGCCATTCTGGTGGGCCACTCCATGGGAGGTCCGGTGATTATCGAAACCGCACGCCGACTTCCCGAAAGAGTGACGGCACTGGTGGGAGTCGATACGTATCATGATCTTGCGACCAGGCATACGGGAGAGGAGATGCGCGAGTTCCTGGCACCCTTCCGCACGGATTTCAAGGCGACCACCGATCAGTTTGTTCGGAGCATGTTTCCCGTTGACGCCGACTCGTCATTGGTGGCCCGTGTGGCGCGCGATATGTCATCAGCCCCGGCGGATGTGGCAACCAGCGCGATGGAAGAAATGTGGAAATATGACTTGGTTGCGGCGCTCAAAGAAATGCGCCTGCCCATTCGATGCATAAACTCGGACAGGTATGCCATGCAGTTGGAGAGGAATCAGAGTGTTGCGGAGTCCTTCGAGGTTCAATTCATGCCCGGCGTGGGTCATTTTGTCCAAATGGAAAACCCGGGTGAATTCAACCGTCTGCTGTACGAATGCCTGGATGAGTTCTGGCCCAAGCAGACCGAGTGAGGAACCTCTCGGCGGGACCAACAGGATTTACGGAGGTGGGACCTCTGCCGGAGACTACAGTCAGGTGAAACATCTTCCGGCTATTTCCCACCGCCTGCAGTGCGGTAGGTTCGCCATTGAGTGTCACCCTTCAACTCCGCTCAGGGTGACAGGGGTAAGATTGCCGCCGGTCACGAATTCCGTTGACCGCGACTAAGCAGTGTGCCATCTTATGGCAAAGTGACCGGCACATCGACGAGACTTGGCGGAGATCAGATGACATCATTCATGCGTATTTGCAGGGCTTGGCTTTGCATCGGGTTACCAGCAGCCGCGTTTATCCTCGGCTGCGCTACGCCGAAGGTGCTGTTGCGTTCCGAAGTTAGGGGATCCTATCAGCTTGACGCAGCCAGGACTGTGTACGTTGCAGCGCCGGATGATCCGGTGCTGGATTGGCGCCATATTTCCCCCAATGACTCGATCCTCATAAGATATACTCCGAAAAGCAGCGATGAACGAACTTTGACGACAATCGACGAGCTCGCATCACAACTCCGCTCAAGGGGGTTCATGCTAACAGATTCCCCTGAACGTGCTGACGTGGTGATCGAGATAAGCTTCGGCGGTGGCGCCAGCGATTCTCGGAAACGCTTTCTGATGGAGGCCATTCCCCGACCTCCTCTGGTCATTCGGTTTCCTCTCTACCGGATTCCAGCTGAGGGATCTGCTTTTTCGGTATCGATCTGGCCCACCGACCGCTGGCTCGACTTACCCTACCGTCTCAATGCGGCTTTGCGGGCGGTTAGGCAAGGCGACGCCTATCCGGACTCACTCAATCCTGTCTGGACAGCCAGGATTGATGCACCGCCTGAGTCGTTAGATTTCCATAGTCGCGTTCAGTTCTATGTCGAACTGCTGCTGTCCTCGTATGGCAAGACTGTAACGGAAGAACACTACATCCGCCTGGGACCACCACGCAAGAAGTGAATGGCCCGAGGCGGGGCTGTGGGATCGGTTCGGCATTGAGTGTCACCATTCGACTGCGCTCAGGGTGACAGGGGGTGAGAATGCGGCGGTCGTGAACATCGAATGTCGCTGAACGTTGACATATTATACTTTAGAGGCGCGGACACATGAGAAACGAGAAGAACGGTGTTAAGCGGTCAGGGCTTGACGAAGACACATACGCGCACAAGCTGTTCCTGTGCGATTTCCTAAGAGAGCCTATCATTCGTTCTGCGATGGACGCGTTGTCGCTCCCTTCGGGGAGTCGGGGGCTGGATGCCGGGTGCGGAATTGGTCGTCATACGTTGTGGTTGGCGGAGGCGGTGGGGGCGGACGGACACGTCACCGGCCTTGATCTGAAGGCCGAGCTTCTGGATCACGCCGGGAAAACGGCGGAGAAGTCGGGCCTGCCGGACCGGGTTTCTTTCCGGCAAGGAGATATCGCCAGGCTTCCTTTCGATGACAATACGTTTGACTGGGTATGGAGTGCGGACTGCGCCGGCTATCCCGCTGTCGGACCACAGCCGGTAGTGCAAGAACTGGCGCGAGTGGTAAAGCCCGGCGGCTGTGTGGCCATTCTGGCCTGGTCGTCTCAACAACTGCTTCCCGGATATCCGTCTCTGGAGGCCCGCCTTAATGCGCCCTGCTCCGCAATTGCGCCATTCGTCAAGGGGAAACCACCTGATTCGCATTTTCTGCGCGCGCTGGGCTGGTTTCGTGACGCCGGCCTGGAGAAACTCTCAGGCCGCACCTTTGTCGGTGATGTGCAAGCCCCGCTGAGCGATCATGTCCGCAGCGCCCTCGTGCTATTCTTTGAGATGCTCTGGGACGAGGCGCGATCAGCGGTCACGCCCCAGGATTGGGCGGAATACGAGCGTCTCTGCAGGCCGGAGTCGCCGGATTTCATTCTCAATCTCCCTGATTACTATGCTTTTTTCACCTATACGATGTTCCGCGGCGCCGTAACCTGCGGTCACGAGTCCCCACGATCATGAGACAGCCGATCCAAGTTGCCATATACTGTGTGCGCATGAATGGCGCTGATTGGGAGTACCTGCTGCTGCGCCGCATTCCATCGGGCGGGGCCTACTGGCAGGGGGTGACGGGAGGCGTCGAAGGGGATGAAGACTGCCTCGCGGCGGCCAAAAGGGAGTTTGAGGAAGAGACCGGGTTTGTCCCTGTCAGTATCGAACGAATGGCGTACTCATACTCCTTCCCGGTTGAACCGGAGATGCGAAGACTCTACCAAGAGCCGGTTGATCTGATTGCGGAAATCGTTTTCCTGGCCCGAGTGGAAGCCGGGCGGGAGCCGAAACTGGACGCCGGGGAGCACGACGCCTGGCAATGGTGCGCTTATGAAACGGCGTTGGAGATGCTTTACTGGCCCGGCAACAGGGAATCGCTGAAACACTGCGAAAGGCATTTACGATCCGACGGTGGAACCGCACCCGCCGGGGAATAGCCAGGGTAAAAAACACCCCCAAACGAGTTTGAGAGTACCACCCTTTGGCTGCACACATGACGTGGTGGGATTCTCAGGGTGACAGGGGGTGTGATTGGCGCGATCGCGGGGCGACCCCTTTTGTCCACACCGCCGGTGCGCTTTCCGACGAAAAAAAATCGTGCTTTTGAATATCAGGGCACGTATCATGTACTATTACTGTGACAGCAAATCGTGAGTTTGGAAATCAACTAACAAGTGTGCGTTAACGCCGTTCAACAATCTGAGCAGGCGGCAGCACGGAGGTAAGTCAGGATGGAACCCAATCAACAACCAGAGCCCGAGAGCATCGAAATGACAGCCGGGGCCGAGAGAAGCATCTGGAGCATAATGATCGGCGTATTCACCGCGCCTTCGCAGGCGTTTTCAGATTTCAAGAGCAGGCCGAGCTTTCTCATACCGCTGATCGTCTTGATTGTCCTTGCCGGGCTCGCGGCCGGACTAACGGCCCAATACGGCGCCATGGTGCAGTACGAAATGCTCAAGGACTCCACGGTCCTTCCACCGCAGGCCCTGGAGCAGATGAGGCAGGACGCGCTGGAGACCAATCCGCTTTATAGCGCCCTGATAGCCACGATACCAATTGTAATCGTCTTCATGCTGACTGCGCTGCTGGCCCTGTTCCTGGGCAAGGTAGTCTATGGGGGGAAGGCGGAGTTCAAATCGGTGTGGGCGGTCACCCTGCTGGGCGGCTTGATTTCAATGGTGGGCGGGCTGCTGCGCGTACCGCTTATCCTCGCCAAGGAGAGCGCCCTCGTGTCGTTCGGGCTGGCGGCTTTTCTCCCCGGCAGGGATTTTTCCTCAATCCTGTTTTCGTTCCTGTTCTATCTGGACGCGTTTGCCGTCTGGAGCATTATCGTCACCGGAATCGGTTACGGGATCATATTCGGCATTACCCGGGGGAAAGGCATGGCCATCTCGGTGATCACAAGTGTGCTGTTTATCGTGATTATGATTGCGCTCACTTGTGTCGGGCTGGGCTTTGCCGGAGTAGATATTACATTCGTGTAGGCGCTGTGGGCCTGTTGATGTCGGTCGTCATTGTTCTAAGCAGGGCGCCGCGCCGGGATATGTCAGATATCTGATTCTTGCTGCGATGCGCGCACGAACCGTCATCTGAGTCGGCAGCAATGCCGGCTTGACCGCGGGAGTATCACCCTTTCGGTTACACCCCGTCTGACGCAATTTGTGCGTTTCCGGCCAAACATTGTCTTGGAAAAACAGGCATTAATAGATATATTATAACGATAAAACAGTTACCTGCTCAATGCTCATACCTGCTCTGATTGGAGGAATCTATGCGTAAGCGACCAGTGATGTTGCCCCTTGTCTGCGTGATCGCCATGTTTATAATGGCGCCAGGCGTCACGCCGGCGGATCCGCCAAGTTCCTTTGACCTTCGAAATGTCGGCGGCCAGAATTATGTGTCATCGGTCAAGAGCCAGATCGACGGCACCTGCTGGACACACGGCGCAATGGCGGCTATGGAGGGCAACCTGCTGATGACCGGTAACTGGGCTGCCGCCGGTGAGACCGGCGAGCCCAACCTGGCGGAATACCACCTGGACTGGTGGAACGGTTTCAATGAGCACAACAACGATGACATCTTCCCGCCCACCGGAGAGGGGCTGGTTGTGCACCAGGGTGGTGATTACATGGTAACGGCGGCCTATCTTTCACGTGGCGAGGGAGCGGTGCGCGATGAAGACGGCCAGTCGCATACGCCCGCGCCGTCACGGTCTGAACCCGACTGGCACTGGTACTACCCCAGGGATATCGAGTGGTACGTGGCGGGAGCCGACCTGAGCAATATCAACACGATCAAGGAAAAGATCATGACGGAAGGCGCCTTGGGGACGTGCATGTGCTACAGCGGTTCTTTCATGGACGGCTGTACACACTACCAGCCACCGAGCAGCAGCTATGAACCCAACCACGCTATTGCCATTATCGGCTGGGACGATAATCGCAGCACGCATGCACCGCAACCGGGCGCCTGGTTGTGCAAGAACAGTTGGGGGCCCTGGTGCTACAGCGGCTACTTCTGGATCTCCTACTACGACAAGCACTGCTGCCAACACCCGGAAATGGGCGCCATCTCTTTCCAGGATGTTGAACCGCTGGCCTACGACCGCATCTACTATCATGATTATCACGGCTGGCGGGACACGAAAACGGGCATCACGGAAGCCTTCAATGCCTTCACGGCTGTCGGCGGCGAACTCCTCCACGCCGCGAGCTTCTACACCGCCGCTGATAACGTGAATTACACGTTGACTATCTACGACACCTTCGAAGCCGGAGAGCTTTCGGGCGTCCTGGCCACCAAGTCGGGGACAATCGAGTACAGAGGCTATCACACCATCGACCTCGACATGCCCATCGCCATCAATGGCAAGTTCTACATTTACGTGAGCCTCTCGGACAGCGGTCATGCTTTTGACCGGACCTCGGATATCCCGGTGTTGCTGGGCGCCGACTATCGAGTCATGGTGCGGTCGGCTTCGCACCCCGGCGAGAGCTTCTATCGCGAGGCGGGCGACTGGCTCGATCTGTACCATGACAACCCCACTGCCAACTTCTGCATCAAGGCGCTGACCGAGGTCATGGTCTCTTTCTACCCCGATACAACATGGGGCTGGATACCGCTGGAGGTCAATTTCGAGGCGTCGTCCAAGCTGAGCGTTGACTCCTGGACCTGGAGCTTCGGCGACGGCGATTCGGCCTTTGACCAGTCGGTATCCCATACTTACACGGAAAGGGGTCTTTATGACGTTACCGTTCGGGTTGCATCCGGTAGCGACCAGTTTGACGCTACCACCTTCGGCTGCATCGGAGTCCTAGCCGACACCATGTATGCCAACCACCCCCACACTGAGGATCCCGGCTCGGACGTAGAAGTGGTGATCTTCGGAAGCAATACCATCTACTTGAATGAGATATGGGTTCCCGTTGTGTATGCGGGCGATCTTGATCTGGAATATGACTCCTTCTCGACCGCCGGTTGCCGCACGGAGTACTTCGAAGAGAAGACGCTTTCCCAGTATATCCCGACCAGCAAGAAACTGTATATCAGGCTGGAGGCGTCCCCGTTCCATACTTCTCCCGATCTCGAACCCGGTTTCGGCCCTATTCTAAAGGTCTACTTCCACACCGACGGCACTCCGGTTCTTGGCCAGGAGACGCCGATTGCCGTCAACGGGTACCTGTCAGGGTTCAACGAGCGCCTGCCCACCTTCTCCGGTGACATGGCCGCTTACACGACCGAGGCCGTGGACGGTTCGGTTACGTACGGAAGCAGTTGCTGCCAGGGCTTCAGGGGGAACATCGACAACAGTCCCGATGATGTGATCGATATCTCCGATCTGGTTTACCTGGTGAATTATATGTTCCAGCAGGGCCCGGAGCCGTCCTGTATGCTTGAGGCGGATGTCAATGCCAGCGGCTCGGACTTGATCGCGATCGATGACCTGGTCTACCTGATAGACTACATGTTCAACAGCGGCCCCGAACCGCCCGACTGCTGGTGGATTAACAAGTAGCGGTGCTGAGCAATCCGGTGTGCAAGTTTGTGAGCGGAGGAGATCTCCTCCGCTCTCTTTGTATCCTGCAGTCGGTCGACGCTGTCCGTCAGAGCCTCTGACAGCGAGGGCAGTAGTGGGCCGAGCGGGAACCGATTCTCTCCCTCACGATCCTGCGGCCACAGAACTGACAGAGGCTACCCTCGCTGCCGTATGCTTTTAAGTACTTTTGAAAGGACCCGGGCCGACTGTTAACCCCCGCGTAGCTGTCGACTGACGTGCCCATCAGACGGATCGCCTTCCTGAGAATCCTCCGGATACAGTGATGGAGCTCTCCGAGTTTCCTTCCCGAGAGTGAAGAAGTCAGCCTTCGCGGATGAATACGGGCGCAGTACAGGGCCTCGTCAGCGTATATGTTGCCCAGGCCGGCAAGGAAGGTCTGGTCAAGCAGAGCGGGTTTGATCATCCGCCGGCTGCCCCGGCACAGACTGACGAAGTCAGAGCGCGTGATTTCCAGCGGTTCCGGCCCCAGGTCGGAAAGCCCGGGCTGGCGCCATAGTTCGCCGTCCGGAAACAGGCGAAGCCTACCGAAGCGGCGGTAGTCGTTGAACCGAAGATGCCGGGAGCGAGACTCGCTTCTCCGCGTCAAGGTTGACTTGAAATCGACAACGACGAGGTCGTGTTTATCCGGCGGGTCCGACACCGGCACCCAGGAGAGACGGCCGGTCATTTTCAGGTGAACCCAGAGGGTCAGTCGGCCGGTCAGGCTGATCAGTATGTTCTTGCCACGCCTCGTGACGTGCAGAATCTTTTTCCCCGACAGGACTGATGCGAAGCTTCGTCTTCCAAGAGCATCACCGACTTCTGTCAGGCCGGGTGGCGCCGTCACACGGACGCGGGCGATTGTCTTCCCGACGACCGTCGCCGTCAAACCCCTCACAATCGTTTCGACTTCCGGCAACTCCGGCATGATATCGTTGTCCGCTGCTTACCAGAACGGGAGATCTACTTTCCCGCCCCGGTGGCTTCCTTTTGGAAAAACGGCTTCCATTTGTCAATGGGCGGTGGCGGCGTTATCAGGCTGATGACAACTAAGCAGAACAGAGAGACCGCAAGAGCCGGGTAAACCGTCGGTGTCTCCCAGGGTTGCTGCAGAAGCTCCCAGAGAACCGTTACCACCATACCGGCCCCGATGGAACTCACACCTCCCGCCACGGTGGCGCGTTTCCAGAAAAATGCTGCCATGACGGCTGGGGTGATTCCCACTCCGTAGATCGTGTAGGCATAGATCGCCATTTCCAGAATCCTCTCAAAAAAGCGAACCTGGACAAAGGCGACCACCCCAAGAAGCACCACTACAATCCTGGAATAGAGCACCATCTTAGCCTGGGAAAGGTCCGGGTTGACGAAGCGCTGATAAATGTCCCGCATGATGTTCGTCGAGGGAACAAGCAGGAAGGAGTCGGCGGTGGAGACGATCACGGCCACGATCGCCGCCAGGCACAGGCACCCGACCAGAACGGGCAGTCCGTGGCGCACCGAGTGCAGGATCACCATTTCCGCGTCGATTCCGTCGAAAAGGGCGCTCCCGACGACCGCCAGAACAACGATCAGACCCTCGACCATGATCGTGCCGATCACCCAGCCGATCACGGCGCGCCGGGCGGTGGACTCGTTGCGGGCGGAGAAGAAGCGTTGATACATTCCTGACTCGCCAAGCAGGAGCAGCATGGCCGGAAGCGAGTAGCCCAGGGCCTGCAGGAGCGACATACCCCCCAGAACCTCGAAGTGCGAGTCGGGAAGCGTGCTCACCACGCCGCTCCAGCCTCCGGCGTTGCTTACCAGGTAGGGCAGCGCAACAACCAGACCGGCCGTCATTATGATCCCGTTGACGACGTCGGTGTAGACGACGGAGACCAACCCCGCCAGTACCGTGTACCCTATGACGAAAACGGCGGTGATGATTATGCCCTCATCGACCGAAATGCCGGTGACCAAGTTGAGCACCATTCCTCCCGCCCGGAACTGGTAGCTGACAATGGCGGTGTAGGCGACGATCGTCACCAGCGTACCCAGCACGCGAGCCCAACTATTGTAGCGCGCTTCGAGAATATCCGGCACCGTGTACTGGCCGAATCGACGCGCTCGCCCGGCGATCAGATAGAGGATCGCCAGGGCCGCCCAAACCCCGGCGCTGAACCACAGAGCGGAAAGCCCCCTGTCGTAGGCAAGACCGGCGCCGGCGATAATCGAACCGGAGCCGATCCAGGTAGCCAACAGTGTGCCCACGAGAACCCTGGTCGACAGCCTCCTCCCGGCCACCATGAAGTCGTCCTGAGTCCTGACCTGCCTGCTGCGGTAAGCGCCAACGGCAATGAGTATCATCAGGTAAGCGATTATGACCCAGAAGTAGATCACGTCACGGTTTTCGGCATGGCGCTGAACTCACTGGTTTCGGGGTGTTCACTTATGAGTTTCCCAGTACCTGTTTCAAGTATTGCCCGGTGTATGTTCTGCTCATTTCCGCTACCTCTTCGGGAGTGCCGGAGGCAATGATTCTGCCGCCGTCGTCACCGCCCTCCGGCCCGAGGTCGATTATCCAGTCGGCGGTTTTGACAACGTCCATATTGTGCTCGATTACCAGCACCGTGTTGCCCCGGTCGACGAGTTCATTCAGGACCCGTAGCAGCATGCGGATATCCTCGAAATGCAGCCCGGTGGTCGGTTCGTCGAGTATGTAAAGGGTTTGTCCCGTGGCCAGCTTGGAGAGCTCGGCGGACAGCTTGACCCGCTGCGCCTCGCCGCCGGACAGGGTTGTGGCCTGCTGACCGAGACGAATGTATCCGAGGCCGACATTGGCTAACGTCAGCAGCTTGTTCTTGATGCGGGGAATGTTCTCAAAGAACGCCAGCGCCTCGGCAACCGTCAGGTCCAGCACATCCGCTATCGACCGGCCTTTGAACGTGATCTCCAGGGTCTCCCGATTGTACCGTTTCCCCTTGCAGACCTCACAGGGTATGTAGACATCGGGAAGGAAGTGCATTTCGATCTTGATGATACCGTCGCCGTGGCAGGCCTCGCAGCGTCCTCCCTTGACGTTGAAGGAAAACCGGCCGGGCAGGTACCCGCGCGCCCGCGATTCCGGCAGGCCCGCATACAGGTCACGAATATGAGTAAAAACGCCCGTGTAAGTAGCCGGGTTGGAGCGCGGCGTGCGCCCGATGGGGGACTGGTTAATATCGATTACCTTGTCGATATGCTCCAGGCCGTCCACGCTGTCATGCGGCAGCGGCGCCGAACGACTGCTGTAGAACCGACGCGCCATAACGCGGTAAAGGGTCTCGCTGATAAGCGTCGATTTCCCCGACCCCGAGACTCCCGTCACGACCACCAACACCCCCAGGGGTAGTTCCAGATCCACGCGTTTGAGGTTATTGCCGCGGGCGCCCTTGAGTGTGACGTAGTCGCCGTTCGGATCACGGCGCTTGGCGGGAGTGTCAATCTTCCTGGATCCGGAGAGATACTGGCCCGTGATTGATTTCTTGCACCTTCTGATGGCTGCCGGTTTGCCCGCGACAACTACCTGACCGCCGTGTACGCCAGCCCCCGGTCCGAGATCGACGACATAATCCGCGGCCTCAATCGTCTCCCGGTCATGCTCCACTACCAGCACGGTGTTCCCGATGTCACGCAGTTCGCTGAGAGTATTCAACAGCTTGCGGTTGTCGCGCTGGTGTAAGCCTATCGACGGTTCATCGAGAATGTAGAGCACTCCCACCAGTCGCGAGCCGATCTGCGTCGCCAGCCGGATACGCTGAGCTTCCCCGCCGGAAAGCGTGGAGGCCGCCCGGTCGATCGTCAGGTAGTCGAGTCCCACGTCGCTGAGGAACCCGAGGCGCTCGCGCAGTTCCTTGAGTATTTGGCGCGCGATTGTCTGCTGCCGTTTACTCAACCTGATGCCTTTGAAAAACCTGCCCGCCGCCTTGATCGACATGGCGGCCACGCTGTCGATAGTCTCGCGATCCAGGATCACGGAACGGGCTTCCGGTCGCAGGCGCGCCCCGTGGCAGGCCGGGCAATCGGTAATGGACATGTAGTTCTCGATCCACTGCCGCACACCGCCGGACTCGGTCTGTCGATAGCGCCGCTCCAGGTGTGGGATGACACCCTCAAAAGGGGATTTGTACACGCCCGAACCTCTTCCCTTCCCCGAAGTGTGCTCATACTCAAACACGATCTCCTGCCGTCCCGTGCCGTAGAGAATGACTCTCTGTGTTTTCTCGGGAAGTCTCTCAAAGGGAGTGCTGAATTTGAATTTGTAGTGGTTGGCCACCCCCCTGAGCATGTAGCGATACCAGTTGGACATCTCCGCCCCGCCCCAGGGGCGGATGGCGCCCTCGCTGATCGACAACGAGCGGTCCGGCACGACCAGATCGGGGTCGATCTCCATCTTTTGCCCCAGGCCGTCGCACATCGGACAGGCGCCATAGGGAGAATTGAACGAGAACATGCGCGGCGAGGGTTCGTCGTAGCTGATGTTGCAGTTGAGACAGGCGTACTGCTCCGAGAAGAGAAGGTCTTTGCCCTTAACATTCACCAGCACCGTACCACTACCGGTCTTGAGGCCGATCTCGACCGAGTCAGCCAAACGCCGCTTGGACTTGGCCTTGACCACCAACCGATCCACGACCGCCTCGATGGTGTGCTTTTTCTTCTTGTCCAGCTCGATTTCAGAATCGGTCTCAACGATCTCCCCGTCGACACGCAGGCGGATAAACCCCTCCCTGAGGGCCTGATCGATGATATCCTTGTGTTCACCCTTCTTGCCGCGTATCAGGGGCGCCAATACCATGAGCCGCGCACCCTCCTCGAAGGTCAGGACTGAGTCGACGATCTGCTCGACTGTTTGCTGGGCAATCGGTTCCCCGCACTTGGGACAGTGAGGCACGCCGGCACGGGCGAAGAGCAGCCGAAGGTAATCATATATCTCCGTGACTGTGCCCACTGTCGAGCGAGGGTTCTTCAGGCTCCCCTTTTGCTCAATGGAGATGGCGGGCGAGAGACCCTCGATGAAGTCGACATCCGGTTTTTCCATGAGACCGAGGAATTGCCGGGCATAGGCCGAGAGCGACTCCACGTAACGGCGCTGGCCCTCGGCATATATAGTGTCAAAGGCCAGCGAACTCTTGCCGGAACCGGAAAGACCGGTGATGACGGTCAGCGTATTGCGCGGGATTCTTACGTCAATGTTCCGCAGGTTGTGTTCCCGCGCGCCCTTGACATGCAGGTACTGCTGGTTTCTCTGGTTGCGACTACGGTTGTTTCCCATTGTATCTCCGGCAAAAGAGCAACCGGCAATATAAGCAACAGACCAGTCATGACAAACAACATTCCGCCGGTCGATATCACATTGTGCCTGCAAATGGCAGCCGGAAGAAGCCGCCTGCCTGCCGCCTCGCTCGCGGCGCAGGCCGGGAGAGGTTGCCGCCCACGGAACCCGACCACAACACCTTCGTCATTCCGGGCTTGACCCGGAATCCAGTCCTGTAGGTCAGAAACCCTGTGGTTCTGACACTGAATCCGTCGAAACCGCAGCGGTTTCGACCTACGACTTGGGGAAACGAGGCAATTCTTGACCATTTGAGGAGATTCTTGCATATTCAAAATACTGAAAGACATGAATCATGTTTTTGAAACCTTTATATGGGAAATCTCGGATTATGAGACTACGTTATCTCCTATTCTTTCTCTTGTGGGCTGCAAATTCACCGGCTCTTGCCCAAAGCAAACAGGCTCTCACCCTGGACGACATTTACGTCTCAGACAAGTTTGAACCGGAATCGCTTGAGAATCTGGCATGGATCCCAGGCGCCGATGCCTTCACTTTCCTGAAGACCGATGAAACCGACAGCGTGGTATCGATTATCAGGCACGATGTTGTCACCGGCGTGGAATCGGTGCTGGTGGACGGGCACCTGCTGAAGTGGCCTGACAGCGACTCACTACTTTCACTGGATGGCTATTCCTGGTCTGATAATGGTTCCCGGCTTCTTATTGAAACCGATATCAAAAATATCTGGCGGCATTCGACCGAGAGCGGAGCCTTTATCTTTGACACTGAGACGAAGACTCTGATACCAATCGTGGTTGCCGAAAAGAAAATGTCCAATGTCCGGCTATCGCCCGATGGCTCTGCAATCGGGTATGTCTATGAAAACAACCTCTATTCACTGGATATTGAATCGGCTAAAACCACCCAGTGGACACATGACGGCTCTGATTCGATCATCAACGGCCAGTTCGACTGGGTCTACGAGGAGGAGTTCTTCATATCGTGCGGCTGGGAATGGTCGTCGGATAGCCGCCGGATTGCCTTTTACCGACTGGACCAATCAGCCGAACCTGAGTTCTCATGGATAGATTATAATCCTCTTCACCAGGAGATGACCACCATAAGATATCCTAAAGCCGGTGAGTCGGTCGCATCTGTCAAGATCGGCGTCATTGATCTGGAGGATGGTGGGGTCATATGGATGGACATTGGTGCCGAAACAGACATCTATATACCGCGCATCAAGTGGACCAAAGACCCGCACTGCTTGAGCATCCAGAGACTGAATCGTCAACAAAACCAATTGGAACTACTTTTGGCCGACGTTCGAACGGGGAAAACTAAAACGGCCCTGGTTGAAACCGATTCTTGCTGGATTGATGTACACGATAATCTCATTTTCCTCGAAGATAGCGACAGATTCCTCTGGACCTCGTCACGCGACGGGTACTGCCATATCTACCTGTACCGATTGTATGAGGGAATGGAAAAACAACTCACCACCGGTGAGTGGGAAGTCAGCACCGTATACGGTGTTGACGAAAAAAGTGCCATGGTTTTTTATTCATCCAATCAGACCGAAAGCATCAGCCGCACCGTTCATGCCGTCAGCCTGGATGGATCAAAACAAAGAGCGGTGGCAACCAAGACCGGCTGGCACAGGCCCACCTTCTCCTCTGACTACCGGTTGTTTGTCGATCAATGGTCGGATGCCCGGACACCTACAAAAACTCTCCTTTGTTCGCCGGACGACACCGTTATTCGAACCCTGGTCGAAAACAGAATAGAAGAACTCGAAAATCACGAACTGTCCTATCCGGAGTTCTTCAAGGTCCGAACAACCGACGGCGCTTTGCTGGATGCCAGTATCATCAAACCTCCTGATTTTAACCCCAACAGGAAATACCCGGTAGTAGTCAGATGTTATGGCGGACCGGGAGGACGAATAGTATTAAATGCGTGGGGTGGCAACGGTTTCCTCTGGCGTAACTTACTCGCGCAGCATGGTTATATTGTATTCTCTATTGACAACCGGGCCATCGGCGGACAAGGCAAACAACTGGCCAATCTGGTGTGGCACAACCTTGGAAAATGGGCCGTCCATGATCAGATCGAAGGCGCCAAATACCTGGCATCGCTCCCCTATGTAGACGCCGATAGAATAGGTATCTATGGTTGGAGTTTTGGTGGGTACCTGACCCTCTTGGCCATGACGGTTGGGGCTGACTATTTCGCGACCGGTATATCCGGAGCTCCGGTCACATCGTGGGAACTTTATAACAATATCTATACCGAAAGATACATGGGCACCCCCGAAGAGAATTCTAATGGCTATGACTCAGCGTCGGTCTTCACCTATGTGGACAGGTTGAAAGGAAATCTGCTTATCGTCCACGGTGCTTGCGATGACAACGTGCATGTTCAGAACACCATGCAACTGGCTGAGAAACTGCAGAAGGCCGGTAAGCAGTTTGATGTGATGCTCTATCCCAACCAGGATCATTCTGTCACCAGCGACAATGACGACAAGACAGAATTACATCTATACAGGTTGTTTACAGACTATATCCTGGAGAACCTGTGACGGACGAGAACAACCCGGATGGAAACCGACAATTACCGAAAGCGGTTCTTGTTCATTCGTCACCGTCCGGTAGGCCGGGGCCTATCCCTCGTCCATTTTCTCCACGATCTTAGTGATCTTTTCCCGGGCCTTGTGGGCCAATTTGGAGTCGGGGAACATGGTTGTAATTAGCTGGTAGTATTCGATGGCCTTGTCGTAATCCTTCTGTTTCTTCTCGCAGATCTCGGCCGCTTTATATAATGCCCGGGCGGCCTCGCCATAGGCCGGAAATTGGGTGGCTATCCTTGCATGTTGCGCGGCTGCGGCCAGTGGGTCCTTGAGCCTGTCGAGATAGATTTTGGCTGATTCTTCTAATGCCTTGATGCCCCGATTGTCGCCGGGGTAGTTGTCGACGATCTCCACATATACGCCGATGGCGGTCCGGTACGCTTTCAGTTTTTCGGCGTTCAAGGCGGCAATGGCAAGCAGGGCCTCAACCGCCTTGTCGTGCTGCGGTCTGTCCGTGACCAGCCTGCGATAGTCGGCAATGGCGCCGTCGTAATCCTTGAACCTGGACGCCTTTATCCGCGCGCGCGCGTAGACGGCGGCGGCGGCGTGATCACTTCCGGAGTGATTTTCCACCACGTCGGTCAGCACCTCCGCGGCACGCTCGAAATCCTTGATCTTCTCGCTCAGTATCGTGGCGCGGTGGTATTTGACACCGGGCAGTTTGTCGCTGTCGGGATAGAGCCGTTCGTATTTCAGATAGGAGGCGACAGCCGCTTCGGCCTTACCCTTAGCCGCGTAAGTGTCGGCGATCCATAGTTGGATCTCCTCGCTTCGGGCATCATCCTTAAACCGGGTCACGAAATCGCCAAACTCGACAAGCAACCAGTCGTAGAGTTTTGATTGATCAAGACCATAGAGAAAGGCCACGTAGCGATAACGCCGATCCGCCAAACCGCCGCCCGCAAAGTCACCGTCGATAATCCGGGCCAGTTCTTCCTTCTTGTCCTTGTAGCCCCTGTTTCTGAAAATGATCTTGTGAGCCGCCTCGACCGCCGAAGGGTGAACATCGGAGCCGGGATACAGGTACAGCGTCTTGAAAAGCGCCGCCAGCGCCCGGTGTTCTTTTCCTCTCTCGAGGTAGACCTGGGCCAGGAGATAAGAGGCCTCGGCGGCATGGTCATCCTGCGGGAACAGGCGCATGAAAGTCTCGAGTTCTGCGGCAAGAAACCCGCTCAGCTCTTTCTCATGCTGATTGTAGACGGATTTGACATATTCGAAATAGCTGTCGGCCGTGTAGGCCGAACCGATTGCGACGCTGCCGAAATGTACACACAGCAGCATCAGGGCCACTCTTACAAGCTTTGATCTCATATCATTACCTCTCCTGTTCTACCGTTAGCGAGTGATACAACCAATCCCAAACTACGACCGGCGCACCGACAGTCAAGTCCAAAACGGCGTTCGTGTCGGCAGCTGGGGCGGCGGAAATGCAAGTCAGGGCATCGCTTAACGGGCTGTTTTTTACTGCTGTTTTGCCTGTTCACTTTCTGGAGCAATCCCGCGAAAAATTCGGCAGATCCTTGATAGTTGGGCGCGACTGTAGTATACTGTGAAGTAGTGTGTTGGATGTAGATCTCGGTCGAGAACGCTGCTCTGCCAGTCGGGAGATGTCCGCCGGGATCAGGCTGGTCCGGCATAGGAGGACCCCGGTTTGGAATCTTTAGATCTGCTTTTGATATGCATTTCGGCATTCGTGTCTGTATTCTGTCTGCTGGCGGGGCTGGCGCTGGTGATGCGAATCATTATTTTCGTTTTCCCGCAGAAGGAAGCCGCAGTCGACGCCGCCATGATCGCAGCCATAACTTCAACAGTGTCCGCGCTATATCCGGGAACAAGCATTACCAAGGTTGAGGAGATAAAATGATATTCACAGAGAAGGCCAGGAAGATCCGGGTCATGTTCACCACGTTCCGCGACGGACTGCAAAGTTCGTTCGGTGGCAAGGTTCGTCTGATCGATATACTTCCGGCGATGAAGCGGTCGGCGGAACTCGGCATCCATCATTTCGAATTCGGCGGCGGGGCGCGTTACCAGGCGCCGCTGATGTATCTCGGTGAGGATCCGTTTGAAGACATGAAGAAGATGCGCGAGGCAGTCGGTCCCGATGTCGATCTTCAGATCCTTACCCGTTCAGTTTCCGGTGTCACTCTGACCACGCAGTCCATGGAGGGTTTGACTCTCCAGGGAAAACTGATGAAGGAATACGGCACCACCTGGGATCGCAACTTCGACTACATGAACGATGTCGACAACCTGATCAAAACAGGCCAGCCGATTGTCGATGCCGGGATGCATCACCAGGTCTGTATCGCTCTGATGGGTATGCCGTTCCACTCGGACAAGGTACACACCGCCGAGTTCTACTACAACATCGGCAAACGTCTTCTCGACAGCAGTATGCATATCGACAGTATCTGCCTGAAAGACGCCAGCGGAACCACCGACCCGAAGACTATCTATGATACGGCGGTGGCTCTCAGGAAAATCATGCCGCCGGAAATGCCGCTGTGGCAGCACACTCACGACACGGCCAGCATGGCGGTGGCCTGCTACATGGCCGGGATCGAGGGCGGGGTCAACGGTATCGACCTCTCGGTTCGACCGATGGCTTCCGGTACCGTTCAGCCCGACGCGCGCTCGATGGATCACGCTCTCAAGGGCACCGGCTACTCTCTTGATATTGATGTCTCGAAGATCGGCGAGATCGAGGATATGCTCAACGAGTCCATGGCCGATTACGCCTTCAACCCGACTACCACCACCGCCGACGCCCGTGTTCTCGGGTTCCCGATGCCGGGCGGCGCCATCGGGCCGAATGTCCACATGATGGCCAAGGCCGGTATTCTGGACAAGTACACTGATGTCCTCTCTGAGTTCCCGATCGTGGTGGAAGCGGGCGGCGCCTGGACCAGCGTGACGCCCGGCAGTCAGCAGTACTGGCTGCAAGCGTTCAACAATGTGCTGTACGGACGGTGGAAAAAGATCGACCCTGGATTTGGCAAAGCGGTGCTGGGCTATTTCGGCAAGACACCATTGCCACCGGATCAGGAAGTTGTGAAAGCCGCTTCCCGGCAATTGGAACAGCCGGTGTTTGACGGTGACCCGCTGGAAGCAGCGCCGAAGAACATTGATGCCGCCAGGGCTGCCCTACAAGAGCGCAACCTTCCGGTTAACGATAAGAACGTCTTCCTGGTTCTCGGCCAGATGGTCCCGGGCAAGAAGATCGAGGTCAACGAAGGTATCCGTTTCCTGACGGGCAAATCGAAAATCGACGTCCCTCTGAAAAAGAAAGAGGAACCCAAACCAGCTGCCGCGCCGGCAGCGGCGACGGAACCGGCCCCGGCCATTACCGGCCCGGTTACTTCGCGCTGTACCGTGGACGAGAACGGAGCCAGGCGGACATTTGTAGTCACGATAGAGCCTGCAGGCGGATCCTCCATCCCCCCTCCGGTCGCGGCCCCGGCAGTTCCCGCAGCCTCGAACGGCACGACGGTTCACTCGTCTTTCGCGGGACTGGTTGAAGTCGTGGACATCATGGTCAAGACCGGCGACCTGGTAATCAAGGGTCAGGTGGTGGCGGCTATTGAAGCGATGAAGGCCAAGCATGAAATCAAGGCACCCTGTGACGGTAAAGTGACCGGCGTCAACGTCCAGATCGGCGATGAGATTGACTCCTCCAGGCCGATCATGACTATCGCGTAAGAGGCCCCGTCGATGGAGAACTTTCTGGAACTATTTCAGCGGTCCGGTTTTACCAACCTGAGTTGGGGCAACTGGGTCATGTACGCGGTAGCGAGTACCCTGATTTATCTTGCCATCGTCAAGAAGTATGAACCGCTTCTGTTGATCCCGATCGGGTTTGGGGTTCTTCTGGCCAACCTGCCGTTGGGAAACATGGGTTCGACAGTTGACATCGTTGCACAATTGCCGGAGAATGTTCGGGCCCTCATTGCCGGCCTGCCGGGGAATTATCCCGAAGAGATCAAGTATCTGCTCAAAGACGCACCGTTCGATTTTCTCACCTTTGAACGTCTGAAGGAAATCGGTACGGCCACTGCTGTAAGTGTTGATCCCCTGATTTCCGCCTTGTCCGAACTCGGCAGAGACTTCAAACCGGGCGTTGTAGAACTGATGTATACCGTCGGGATCAAGACAGAATTGCTTCCCCCCATTATCTTCATGGGAGTTGGGGTCCTGACGGATTTCCGTCCCCTGCTGGGTCGACCGCTCACTTTCCTGCTGGGTGCGGCGGCGCAACTGGGCATTTTCGTTGCGGCACTTGGCGCCGCCCTACTCTTGGACTTTAATTTCAAGGAAGCCGCCAGCATTGGTATTATCGGCGGCGCGGATGGACCAACCTCGATCTTCCTGACGTCACAGTTGGCGCCGCACCTGCTGGGCCCGGTGGCGGTTGCAGCATACAGCTATATGTCGCTGGTGCCGGTTATCCAACCCCCGATTATCCGCATGCTGACATCGAAGAAAGAGCGCGCTATCGATATGCCACAGGAGATTAAGGTCTCAAAGACGGCTGTCATCATATTCCCGATCGTAACCGGCATTCTGGCCTCGCTGGCGATTCCCTCAAGCGCTCCCCTGATCGGCATGCTGATGTTCGGTAACCTCCTGCGTGAATGCGGCGTCACCGAGAGGTTGCGAAGAACCGCCGGGGGCTCATTGATAAATACCGTGACGATCTTCCTCGGTCTCACGGTAGGCGCCACCATGGACGCCGAACATTTTCTTACGCACAGGACGGTGCTGATTCTTGTCCTCGGCGCGGTGGCGTTCTCGTTCTCGACTGCCGGCGGCGTAGCTTTTGCCAAGTTCATTAACCTCTTCCTGAAGAAAAAGATCAACCCCTGTATTGGCGCTGCCGGTGTCTCGGCGGTGCCGATGTCCGCTCGGGTGGTGCAGAAGTTAGTTTCCGATGAAACGGATGGTGATGTCAATCCGCTTATGTCGGCCATGGGTCCCAACGTGGCGGGGGTTATTGGTTCAGCAGTGGCCGCGGGAGTTTTCCTGACACTGCTGGGCTGATCGGTTGAGCGGCGGCAAATCGCCTGCCGGGTGAACTCCGCGGCTGCAGCGAGCACTACGCAGTTGCCAATTCCTGATGTAGGGCGGTTCACGAAAAAGAAACAACCGTAGCCTGGAGCGAGCTCGGCGCGTGGTTGTCAAGAAGGATAATGGATTGTCCGGTAGGTGATCGAAGAGGCGGCGATGCCGGTTACAACTCCGGATCACGGAAGGCTGATTCCAATGGAAGCGGTCTTTTCACGTTATGGTAGCCGGTCTTGAAAATGGCGAGCGCTTTTTTCTCGTACTCCCGGGCCAGTTCGGGTAGTGAGTCGGCCAGGTTGACGCGGCAGTCATCGACACGGTACAGAGTCCTTGGCCCGCCGCGCAGTCGGTGGATCAGGTAGTAGTTGTCTTCGATGTAGCCAATCTTGAACCAGGCGGAGAAATGGGCGAAGTCGGTTACCCCGGTGACGCTGTCCAGCAGATTCCGGCCAAAGGAATAGTCGTCGTAGTCAAGCCGCACCAGGCCCATGACCGTGGCGGGGATATCAAGCTGCCCGCCGAGGCGGTCGAGGCGTTTGCCGGCCGGTAACCTGCGGTCGGTGTCCAGGATCAGGAGCGGGATGGCAAACTCGGTCAGGTCGAGATCCAGCATGGGTCGAAAAGGACTGCCGTTGTCGGCCGTGATGAAGATCAGGGTGTTGGCGAAGGCCGGGTCGCTCTGCAGCATTCGCACGAACCGCCGCAGAGCCCAGTCGGAGTATTTGAAGGCGTTGAGTTCATCTTCTCGTTCGACGCCGGGCGGCACGCGCTCGAAAGGCATGTCGGGAACTATCCAGGGTCCATGAAACGACGTCGTCAGAAGCATGGCAAAGAACGGCTCCTGCTGATGGTCGCGCAGTTCCGCAACCGTGCGATCAAACATGACGTGATCGGGAACGCCCCAGGTGCTGATTCTGAGCTCGGGGTCATAATCCAGTGCCGAATATGTTTTCATCACCCCGTTGGCCATGACGAAACCCTGTAAATTGTCGAAGTGCGGATCGTGAGTCAGGAAAAAACAGGTCCGGTAACCGTGATCGCGAAGAATCGAGGCCAGCGACTTAAACCGGGTCTGGCCGGGGACCATCTTCATCACCAGTTCCGTAAACTGGTGGGGACAGCCCAGCAGGGAGGAGAACACGCCGGTGTACGTGTGCCTTCCGGCTGAATAGAAGTTGGTGAAAAGAACACCCTCCTCGGCCAGAGAATCAAAACCGGGCGAGAGCCGAAACGGAAAGCGATTGTCAAGCACATCCAGCTTGGTGTTGCCGAACGATTCCATGATAACCAGAATGACGTTGGGAGGATCATCGTTGGGCGGCATGAATCGAACGTGACGGCAGATTCGCTCACCCCCGGCGCTGTCCGGTATGCCCAGCAGTTGTTGCACCACGCCGGGACCGTCGGGGCAATCGATGGAGGCCATCATCTGTTCTAAGTTGTCCTTGTCCCTGGCGTCGTAGATGGCGTCGCGCCAGAAAGTAAAGGCCGGGTTGAGAGCCAACTGGTTGGCGAAGTCGTATTCGCTGAAGTAGGCCATTCCGGTTCTGATGGGGGATTTCTGTTCGATTCTTCCCCGGGCGCCGATGACCAGTATGACCAGGACTGCCGGTAGGTAGACGAGGTTGATCCAGATCGGCGATGGCCGGCGACCCTCAAGCAGGCGCCGCTGCAACTGTCGCGCCACCCAGACAAAGGCGGCCAGGACTACTGCAAACAGAAGCAGGTACCTGATTACGGGAAACATCTCCCACACCATCGACAGCATCATACCGGGGGTGTCGCGCCAGGTGAGGGCCATGCCGTTGAGGCGGGAGTTGAAGAAAGGAAAAAACTCAAGGTCGATCAGATGGGCCAGGAAGATAACCCCGACGACTATTACGAGAACACCAAAGCTGAGCCGCCGTACGGCCGCTCGGCGCGTTATCTCAAGGAAGGGAATGATGCCGGCCACATACAGCGGGGCGGCAAGATAGCAGGCGATGACCAGATCGAAGCGCAGCCCCACCCAGAACGCCTTCGTGAGCACGGCCCCGGGAACCGCTGAGGCCAGATCGCTCTGACGCCAGAGGAGAAGGAGCCGCCACAATTCAAAAAAGACGACCAGCACACCTGCTATGGCAAGGTAATAAAGGGCCGGCCAGGAGATGAACTTCCGGTAACTCAACGTTCCTCGCTCCCTGCTTTTGGACGCCCGGTATGATGCGCTCTGAAGCGGCGATTGTCAAGAGCGCGGTCGGGCCGGACGAACGCTGGACCAGGATATGTCGTCGCGCAAAAAAGAACGCGCGGGCTATCCGGTAGCCCCACGCGCCGTAAAGCAAGAGGAATAGTATGAAAGAGGTCTTTCAGTGAAGTCTTGTGGCGCCGGTCGCCGTTTGTCCGTTCAGCGTCTCTCGACCAGGGAAGGCTCCAACCAGACCAGCAGGCGCGATCCTAACCGAGCTACGCCATAGGCAAAGCCGTGTTCGAGCGAAGCTGCCAGAGTGGGCGGCAGATCAATCGGCGCCATGGTGCGGCGGTAGATGTCCCAGTCGGCACCCAGGACCATGCCCGTGACTTCCCCATCCATATTGCAAACGGCGGTGATGCTGGTCACTCCCTGTGGATCTCCGGATCTGCCATTAGTCCGGCGCAAATCCGCCACCGGCATTGGCCTGCCGCGAAGGTTGATGCTGCTCTTGATCGAATGTTTCTTCTCAAGATATCCCTCGTTTTCGGTCACCGTAGCGGCGCCCGAGTGCAGTCCCTCGGATCCCGGTCGGATCCTCTCCAGTGCCAGGGATACCAGTTCCGTCCAGACATCGAGAAGCGCCCCGAGTTCTTTGCTCGGCCGAGGCGTCAAAAGTAAGGAGTCAGGCGGGGACGATATCGCCGTCCCCGCCATAACTCCGGTTTGGCACGAACCTAGCCCCTTTACGTGCAGCCCAATCCTCCGTGCCCCCCCTTTTGTCTGAGTGTGATCGCCCGCCTTTTCTTCCGATTCCCTATCATCAGTCCGGTCTTCGGAAAACCAGCGGGTGGCGATCGTCTCGCCGTATGCCCCCTCTTGCGCCCGCCTTTTGCGTTCCCCCTGTGGCGACAAGTCGCTACCCCGCCGATCTTCACGAATGCCTGATCCTATCATTCAGTTTCCCTCTTTGAAGGTCCGGGCGGACGATGCCCGATCGGGGATGTCATGTCCATTGTCGCCCGTCCCTTCCAGACAGAAAAAACCGACCCGCATGCAAGACGTTGTAAGCATGACGCCCTGCAGCGGAAAGACCGCAGTTCCCGTCCGTGAGTGATCCGCGACCTGGTCGGGAGATACGCCGTCCCTGGCGCCGGGCAGGAGCCTGAAGAGCAGATCCGGCTGGCACAAGGCGATGGCCGACGCCCGCAGGTGGGCTGCCTCGGCATTCCGCTCCGGCAAAGATGGGGAGGTGCTGTCTTTAACATCCCTGTAAACCGTGTTTACCATCTTTCTGACGCCTTCCTTCCGGAACCGATTCAGGCGGCTTTACATCATCAGCCTGCCTCTATGTTCTTTTATCGGAAGTCCTACCCAGCGCTGGATGGGGCATGATTGACTATCCATTGACTATGGTTCTTAGCCAATCGCGGTCCCCTTGACGGCTCTGCCGATCGATGCGCCCCGGGGCAGCCTCAGATCGTCTGGAGATAGGAGCTGAGGTTGATGTCCCGGTGGTCGATCCCGAGCTTTTTTCTGATCTGCTTGCGCTGATTGTGAACGGTATGAACGGACGTATCTAAAGTGACCGCGACCTCCTTGGTCGACAGCCCGCTCTTGATCATGTTGCAGATTTCGACCTCTCGGGGAGAGAGCCTGGCAAACCTCGTCTCGAGTTGGTTGATAAACCCGGAGGCAATATCCCCGAGGCAGGACTCGAGTAGTTGGACATACTCTCGCAGGTCGGCGCCGGTTTTCCCCTTGAGAGTCCTCAACAGAGGCATAAGGATGCGGTCGACATTGGCCTGAATTTGAATCTGAACCTGCCTCTTCTCATTTTCTATCTGAGACATGATCTCTTTAAGAGCGATGTTCTTCTCGGTCAGCGCCGCCTGCTCGGCGGCCAGTCTGTCGTTGGTGGCCTTGAGGACCTGTTCCGTAGCCTTCTGACGGGTGATATCAGTGACGACGGCAAAGCTGCCGACGAAGTTGCCCGCGGAGTCAAAGATGGGCTGGGATGAGACGATGGCCGGGACCTTACGGTTGGTCCTGGTGGTCCATTCGACCTCGTACCGATGCCGTTCGTCCCTGCCGTGCGCGATCTGCTCGTAGAATATGCTCTGGTTGGTTTCGTCCAGGAATGTTACGACGGAGCGGCCTACCAGTTCACGAGAGGAGTACTCGAGCATACGACAGAAACAATCGTTGACATAGGTGACGTTGCAGTTCTCGTCGAACACACCGAGGCCTTCACTCATGGATTCTACCAGCAGGCGGTACCGTTTCTCACTCTGCTCGAGGGTTTCGATTCTGCGCCGGTGTTGAACAACTCGCCACATGTCTTCCATCAGAAGCATCATCTGGCGTGCGTCAGCGTTGGTGTAATCACACCCCTTGTTGGCGACGCCGGCCACGGCCACCACGTCACCACCAACCCGGACAGGAACACTCATCTGCCTCGTTAAAACATGGTGACCGCCGGGGTAACTACGCCGGAGAAGGTCGGACGCAAGACGCCTGTTGGTGATTACCGGCCGGGATTGCCGCATCGCCTCGGCCCAGAAACCCGCCGATTCCACCGAGCAAATCAGCGGACGGTTGGCGATCAGCTTCTCCCGCCCAACGCCTTTTGACCACGAAGGAATGGTAAGCGAGACACCGTCGCCACTGACAAAAGCTACGAATCCGACAGTACTGCCGGTAAGCGTGATCGCCTCGGTCAGCGCCAGATCGGTGACTTCCTGGATCGTCGCCAGTGACAGGCGGTTCAGCCTGAGCGCGGCGAGAAGACGCCTCTGGGTTAACGGTTGTTCCCGTTCGTCCAGTTCCAACCCGGGGCATGTAGCTATCGTGTCATCCATATCACCGGTGACCGGTCGCGAGTGGTTTCTGGCCGGTCCGGCTGGTCAACGCCGGAGAGCCGCGATCCTGATTACCATATCGGACGAATTGCGCAATTTCCATACAGGCAGATTGCAGGTAAATTTCTCCCTTTGCCGATCGAGCTGCGACCAGCACAGGAAACGACCACTGCGCGAAAGGGTACAAAGGGGTTGCAAATAACATCCGGTGGGATTTATTGTGGCTGGCATGGAGCAACTATTGACGGGACGGAACGTATTAAACGTATCAGAGTTATCCTGGTCTGGCGGCGGTAACGGCTGCTGCCTGACTGTATGTATGGGAGATTGAGTGGTACATTACCAGAGTCATAGTCGACAGTCGGATGCTGTCGATTGGCATGGAGGGCAGTGTCCGGCGGGAAAGCGCTTCGCCGAGGACCCCTGGGACGTCTTGCCATGGAGCAGACTCCGCCCCCGGGTGGCCTCGATGTCGCAAGATCGCCGGTGGCCTCTTGGGCTTGTGTTACTGCTGCTGACCGCGACGCTGCTGCTCGGCAGTTCCCTCCGGGCGCAAACCGCGCCACGCCCGTCTGACGATCTCCAGGATCGCCGGACCGAGACGGTTGTGGTTCTTGACCGGGATGCAGCGCAACTGGCCGCAGATTACCTGGCCCTCCTGGAACAACTGCAGTTTCTGGCCCGGGACTATCATAAGTACTTTGCCGAACTAGATGAGGTTTCGGCCAGGCAAAACGAACAGGAGCTTCGTCGCATAGCCAGAATGCTCTATGACAGCAGTTGCTGCTTAGATTACGTCCTTCTGAGCAGTGAGATTGCCACCTTGCATCAAGACCTTCTGTTCCAGGAGAATGAGTGGGAGAAGCGCCGTGATCTGGTGGAGGAGACGGAACTCAATATCGGGGACCTGAAGGACAACATCAGCGACCTGCAGGAAGAACTACAGGAGTTAGCCGACGAGCTTGACGAGTATGATGACGATAGCGCAGCGGCAGAATACAAACAGGAAATCCGAACCGAGTTGACCGACAAGAAAGCCCGGCTGGCGGCGCTCCAGATGGAGCTTCGATCCGGCGAGAAAGGCGTTGTCCATGCCTCGGTGGATCCCAGGTTCTACCGCCTGAGCAAGAGCCTGCGCCGGGAGCTGGAGATGGTCAGCGAACTGCTGGGGGAGGATATTGCCGCGCGCTTTGATGCGGAAGGGGAGGCAGCGGTCTTGATTCAGACATACGTCAGGGACGCTCTCTCTGCTGCGCTGGACAGCATGCGTGAGCGCCCGGAGAGATACATGTTCTGGTTCGACGCCAACGATGAAGGTATCCAGGCCTTGGAGGGAATCGAGGAGCTTCCACCGGGCGCTGCCGCCCTGCCACTCCCGGAAGTGACGATGACGGCTATCCCCGCCGACGTGGCGACTCCGCCCCCCCCCACCATCCCGGAAATGGATGTTGTCGCGCGGAGTATCTCTTTCAAGTACGAGCACGGTGAGACCGGAGTGCGAAAGGAGCTTGTCGACAGCGCCGAGGTCCTTTCGGCGAAGCTGCCCATATATATTGTCAGCCCGGTCGGGGCGTTAGAAATCGAGGGTTGGGACCGGGACTGGATCGTCGTCCGCTCGCAGGTCGAGTTGTCCGCCGAGACGCGCCCCGGGGCTGAGGACCTGGCCGGCGGGGTCGATCTGACGCTCTACAACAAGAATGACGCGATCTATGTCGAGTCCATAGTACCCGCCCTGACCGATCCGCAAACGCGTGTGGTCAAAAGCAGTCTCCGGATAAAGGCGCCCGCAGGAAACCTTCTGATCTGCAACAGTTCCTTCGGTCAGGTCTCCGTGTCCGGTTTCGCCAATGAGGTCAAGTTGAGCGCCACTCGCTCTGAAGTCAAGCTGACGGATATCCACGGCAAGGTGCAGGCGGTCGGCGACAACGGACGGATGACGCTCAGGGACGTAACCGGAGAGCTGGACGTGCGTAATTCCTACCAACCCCTGGATCTCTCGACCTGCAACGGCGCGATGCACGTCGAGAATGCCTTTTCATCCATAAGCATGGCTGACTGCGGAGGCGAGGCAGTGGTGCGTAACAACGGCTCGGTAGTGAAGATACTCGATTTTATCGGTAGGCTCCACATTGAAAACAGTAACGGCCCCCTGATCGTGAGAACCATCGAGGGCGATCTGATCGCTCAGAGCTCCATGCAGCCGGTCACGATCCGGGACGTCAGCGGCTCTGTCGTGGTGGAGAACGTTCGCGGGGATATCGACGCACGGGATATTGGCGGGTCTCTGTCGGCCACCAATTCCATGGGCTTGATCAAGGCCAGGTCGCTGGGTGGTCCGCTGGACCTGGTCAACAGCAGAGGTCATATCGACCTGATCCTTGATCGCGGAATCAGGGGAGACTCCAAAGTAATGGCCGATTTCGGCACCGTGAACCTGCGCCTGTCGAAGAGCATGGACCTGCTGCTGACGGTCGAGACGGTCGGGGGAAATATCGAAAGCAACATTCCCGTCAGCATCGACAAGTCCGGGGTGACAAGTTACGCGAAGCTTGAACTTGGCGAGGCCGGCAGCAGCCTGGCGGTATCCGGAAACAGCACCGACGTGATTATACAGCACTCCAAATAGTACCATCTGTATTTGGATTTCACGGCCTTTTCACCAGTCAGGGGCGAATGCAGGTGCGCTCGCATTCTGCGAGTGAACCGGGGGAAGGTGAGCTATGGTGCGGCTGGGTTTCTCGAGGGATGGTCAGATATGACCGGGCTGCGTTGCGGGGATGTTCTGCCTGAGTTCCTCAAGGCGCTTGCTGAGCCTGTTTTCGATGTCAACGATGTACGTATCGTTGTGGTAAACGGCCGTCTTGAACTCGCTGAGTTCCTTCAATTCCTCGATGACCGAGCAGATCGTATTGACACCGTCACTGATTACGCGCATGGCGGCGGTCACCTCGCCGGCGGGATCAGCGATTTCGCCCTTGTTGAGTTTCAACTCCACCAATTGGGCCCTGCCAAGAATCGTAGCCGAGGCGTTGTTAATATAGTGGTTGAAGGTGGCTGTTATCGTCTTGAGGGCGTCCAGTGACGCTTTTTCCATTTGGGTCTGCGCGATTTCGCGCTGCATTGAGCGGTTCTCGAGGAGCAGTTTCTCCACGGCGAGGTAGTGCTCGTAAATCATCCGGTTGGCCTCGATCAGGATCTCGTCCGGAGAACCGATGTCTATTTCGAGGAATCCGGCCTCTTCCGCCACCCGGGTCAGCAGGGTCTGCTCGATCTGCTTCAGCGACTCAGGGTCCAGTCCGAGCGCCCGAACCAGGGCCTCCTTGTTCTCCACCTCAATCGCAAGCTCGGGCCGTGTGCGGGCAATAGTGAAAGAGGAAAGGTGGTTCCCCAGGGTCACTATCTGGGCCGGTCTGAATTCCGGCTGAACGCTCTGAAGAAGCAAAGCGTTGTGATGCTGCCCGACTGCCTCGCAGATCACGGACGGCAAGCCCCACTGTTCCAGCAGGAACTGCCCCACACGGGCGTGGTTGGTTCCCCAGATGCCCTCCTCAAGGTCCTGGATGTTCTCTCCCGCCTCCACCTGGCGCCAGATACGGCCGAATTTCTCGCCGAACGATTTCTCCAGCACCAGGATGCCGATGTCGTGCAACAGGCCACAGACAAAAGCCTCCTCGGGATACGGGTACTTGATCTGCTCGGCGACCGAACGCGCGGCCAGGGCCACCTCGAGGGAGTGCCGCCAGAACCGCTTGCGGTCGACTGTCAACTCCCACCGGCCGGTCATATCATAGATTGACGTCGACAGGGCCAGAGCGGCCACGGCGCGGGTACCCAGCGTCATCACCGCCTGCGACATGGTGGTGATCTCATTGCGTGCACCATAAAAGGGAGAATTGACGGCTCGCAGGACCTTGGCCGTCATGGCCGGGTCGCGAATGAGGACATCGGCCAGGTCCTGGGCGGAGGATGTCTCATTTCTGACGACGCGCAGGACCTCGCTGAGGGTCTGCGGCAGGGAAGACAGTTCCTTGTGATCGCGCAGGATCTGTTGAAATACGTCGTCTCTCATACGGCTATACTAAGCTGCTCCTCTTGTATCTTATCGGTAAAGGACGGCCCGGTTTGAGGACAACAAGGGTCGGAATCTAAGAGAAGTCCTGAGACCGGGTCAGTTTCGATGAGATGCGCCGCAGCCGCCTTCTCAAACCGGGAGCATGGCTCCTGCCATAGGGAGAAAGTCTCTCGGCCAGCTTCGCGTGATGGAAGGCCCTGGCGAAATCCTTTGCTTTGTGCTCAAAGAACTTGGCCAGCTCAAGGTTGGCCCAATAGCTCTCCTTTGACGATGATTGTGACAACTCCAGCCAGAGGCCGACCGCCTCTGTGAGATCACCGGCTCTCTTGAAAGCGAGGGAATGATAGAGAACAACATCGTCCGGCAGGGGGCCATTCTCAAGGTGATCTATCCGTCGGTAGAGCGTATTTACCCGCTCGTTGTTCTTCCGCCTTCCGAATACGCGGGCCAGGGAATGTATATCTTCAACCTCGCTCAGAGACTCACCGTCGGTGAGAAAAACGCGGGCCAGATGCGCCGCCAGAAAACAGAGACTGAGAACATCGAACCGGTTGTGTTCCAGGACATCCGCCATCATGTCCAGGTTTTGATCCGACAGCCAGTCGAAGTATACCGACGGGATCAGATGACCGGGGATATCATCGTCACGGTGGAAGCCGAACAGCTCCCGCTCGACATTCGCCAGGGTGCAGTTCGAAAGTCGTCGCCTGAAGAGACGGCGAGCCACGTGCAGCAGGTCGATATGCCCGGCGGCGGTGATGTCACGCGCCACCCGGTTGACAATCAGCCGACCGCGTAAGAGGGGCAGGTCGAAGGCGGCGCCGTTGTAGGTCACCAAGGTCTTGTCCCCTCCCCACTCTTCCTGGAGGTCTTCCAGCATGGCTGTCTCGTCGGAGTAGTCCGGCATGAGATACTGGCGCACCTCGAAGCCGTCGCCGACCAGCGACCCGCACCCAACCAGAAAGGCCATCACCCCGACCCCGCCCAGGCCGGTAGTCTCGGTATCCAAAAACAATAGCGAGGAAAGATCGACCGTCCCCGGCTCATCAAGAAGCGTGAACGCCGACAACGGCCAGGCGGCCGAGCGGCTGACCTCGCCGAGGCGCAGCTGACCATAACGGTAGTCAGCCGGATACACCGTTCTCGTGAGGCAGTAGGCACCCGCGAAGTTCGAGCGGATTTCCCCGCCCAGTGAGAGCGCCATCTCCCGGTAGTGCTGCGGCACCCCTGCCGGCGGGGGGCTTTTGCCCGGTCGGGCTATCGGGTTTTGGAATCGATCCAACCGGTCGTGCAGGTTCCGGCTACTCATGGGAGGCGGCCGTGAGGGCTGATTTCATTTTCAGAAGGACGAGGCGATCCTGCTCGCGCTCAAAAAGGAGTTCATGGTATCCGCAGGTGTCATCAGGATCGGCTGCGATCACAGCCACGGCGGCATGGGCGCGCCGTCGGGGATCGGCGGATTCGGCCTGGCTCATGAGAATCGTCAGAGCTTCATCGGTGCCGTACTGCCCGAGGATAGAGCAGGCCAGATCCCCGACCAGGCGGTTCGGAGAATCGACCGAATCGGTCAAGACACCGGTGACTGTCGGCGTGTCCAGTTTGATAAGCGACTCCACAGCCGACAGGCGGGCGCCGTAGAAGTCGTCCCCCAGGACGTGCGCCAACCGCTGAACGGCGCGACCGATACCGAGCTTGCCGCAGGCGACCGCCGCCGCCTTGCGCACCTGGCCGACGGAATCGTCCAGCGCCGAATGGACGGCGTCAGCAGCGCGCATATCACCGATCTTGCCCAGCGCACCCACTGCCTGATCTCGAACCTGCCACCGATCATGTGAGCAAACGGCGACGAGCGGTTCCACAGCCGAGGAATCGCCCACATCTCCCAGCGCCCAGCAGACCCGCTGAACCACCAGGCCATCGGTTCTTGTCAGCGCTTCCACAAGGTAGGGGACCGCTGGGGTGCCGATTCTCTGCAGGATGTGGATGATCGTCCAGCGCTCGCGCGCCGACTTGGTGGTGAACTTGTCTATCAAAAGCGGCACTACCTGCTCCCCCATGGCGGCAATCGAATCCTTGGCCGGCTCCACCATCTCGGAGAACCTCACCTCGCCGGACGAGGCAATGACAAAGAGCGAATCCAGTTTCTCTTCCAGGGTTGTTGCTGTCACCGACGGGCACATACCGGCAATAAGCAGCAAGCAGATCGACGTGACTATCACATGTTTTGATTTCACGGCACCTCTCCCGTGCTGTCGGGCGGGGCAAGTTCGATATCCATACCGCCGCCCCATCTGGAGTCGGTCCGCCAGTACAGATTGTCGCGCCCGTTACCTGAGTACTGGTCAGCGCCGCCAAGATCGATAAACAGACCGATAGAGCCGAAATCGCGCCGCGGGTTGCCGTACCCCTGACTGTTACCGGCGTTTTTGACGAAGTAGCGGTCGTTCCCCTCGCAGTCGATGAGAATCCCGGCGCCGTTGGCCGAGCCGGCCCCCTGCGAAAGATCGTAGGCGACGTAGGTATCATCGCCATGACGGTCTAATATGATCCCGGCGGAGTAATCGTGCCCGCAGCCCTGCATGAGTCCTTTTCCACTGTAGATATCGGAGCCGTAGTCGTCGACAAGAATGCCCAGCGTCATATGGGTGGCGGCCCCCTGAGCATATTGAAACGACTGGTAGTTGTCGTTACCGCAGGAGTCGTAGATAATTCCCAGCGACCACCAGTAACTGGCCGCCTGGGCAAAAATGTCGGAGTAGTAGTTGTCGTTGCCGGCAAGATCGATTATCGCCCCCACGCCACCGGACATCCAGGGTCGCAGACCATAGCCGAAACCCTGCGAGAGAGACAGGTAGTGGTCCTTGTAGCGCAGGATGTCCTTGTACTTGCCGCCGGCGTAGTAGCTGTCTGACCCCTTGCCGTCAAAGATGACACCCATGCCCCTGACAAAGCCAAATCCCTGGGCATAGACGGCGGCGTTGTAGATATCGCGGCCATCCTCGTCTATCAGCAGGCCCAAGCCGAAACTCCCCGCTCCCTGGACGTGGGTGTCGCCGTCGTAGAAATCGTTCCCGGCAGCGTCATAGAGCAGGCCGAACCCAAAGTAGCCTGAACCGAGGCCGAACGAGGCCGCGTCGTAACAGTCGTCCCCGCCGAAGTCGAGCAGCAGGCCCACCGAGAAACAGCCGGAAGCAAGGGCGAAGTCGGTGGTGCCGCGATACCTGTCGTTGCCGGCGAGATCAATGATTATCACGGGGTGCGGATTGTCCGGATCGTAGGCAAGATCATAGACGTCATCGCCGCCGAAATCGAGTATGAACTTGTAGTCGCCGCTGTAGTAGTCGGCGCCGGTACCGCCGACCTTCCAGCCCGGTTGCTGACCCAGGTAGGACTCCAGGCCGGCGCCTTCCGGCAGATAGCTGACATTCTCAATAATCTTCTCAGCCGTTGTTTCGCCCGATTTCAACACCCGCCTGAGATTGCCCGTCTCCATCACCATCTCGCGGAGACAGTCGATGCCGGCGGCCACGAGCGGATCGGGGTCGATTTTGAATCCGAACTGCACAAAGCTCTCGCAGTACTCTTCCTCGGCTTTCTCGAGGGAATCTATCTGCTCCACCGAGTAAAACTCCTCCTCTTCCCTCATTACCAGCAGTTCCTTGAACTCGATCTTGAGGAAGGCCTGCTCCCTCCTGGTGAGTTTTGCCAGCATGATATCCGCCGAACCGGGAATAGTGACGTCGATGTAGCTTGCGGCGCGCATCAGGAGCTGATTGAGGGCGATATCGTTGTAGTAAAGATTGTAGGCACTCTGCAATTCGGAGATGTCGGCGTGGTAGGGCCCCGAACGGGAGGTCTGGTGCTCGCCGACCATGTCCGAGAACAGCGTCGCCGCCAGGATTTCCGGCTGGGAAGGGACGTGGGCGTTCTTCAGCGAGGCAGTGTAGGCGATCATATCCAGCGGCTGTTGCATCAGGTCGGCGACTATTTTCAGCCGAAAGGAATCGGGCTCGGTGTAGTCGGGACGGAAGCTGATATCATCCGGTTTGAGCCCAAGGTAGCCGGACAGGTGTCTGAGGCCGAACTGTTCCGACGACAGGTCACCTCCGCCCTGGGCAAAAGACATGGCCGGCATCCACAATAGAGGCCAGAGAAAGGCAATCAGTGGTTTCATGCTGATAAACGATAAGAGACCCCGGCGGGGCCAATCAACCATAAACATTGGGGGGTGTTGCCGCCGGAGTGGGACTGCCGGGGGTAATAGGCCAGGGGCGATTCGGGGCAAAAGGAAAGCGTCCCCGAGAGGGGGACGCTTTCTACGAACTACTGTCGTCCAGAATTCAGCTTAGGGAGTATTAGGTCCCGGCGCCCGCAGCTGGCTCACCGTCCTCGTCAATGTGCCAAAGGTCGCCCTCAGTGTCGGCGTCGGTAGCGTTACCTGTCGCAACAGCTATGAAGGCGTCGGCATCGGCTCCGGCAGTAAGCGTGTAGTCATACCTGCCGTTGGGGTCATCCCACGGAAGGTCAGCCATGGTGCTGGTATAGGAGCCGGTCTCCTGACGATGGGCACGCTGCAGGGTGTAGATCTGCTTCAGAACGGTCTTGGCCTCAGACTGCTTGGCCTTGATGGTGGCTTCCATGAACCGCGGGATGGCCAGAGCAGCCAGAATCCCGATGATCACAACCACGATCATCAACTCGATGAGCGTGAAGCCTTTCCGGTTGTGTAACGTTTTGAACATTGAAACCTCCTACAGGTTTTGATTTGAGGTGAATCTCTCTCTTTTCTTTCAACCTTCAGATACCGGTAATGGCAAACGGTGGGCCCCGGATGGTGATTTTTTTTGAACAGGCCCGACCTGCTGTAACAACGTGAAATCAGCCGCTAACCTCCGCCAGGTGAGAGCAGTATGGCCGATCCTCCCCAATCGGCCCGTTCTCGGGTCGGGGTCGTTCGCCGCATATTGCCAGGGACCTTCGCAAAACGCAAGAATCCCTGTTTGCGCCGGGGAGGTCGGCTCTTCACAAGAGATGTGCACCGGAAGATATCCTCTGCCTGTCAGAACGTTCTGCTCAGACATATCAGTTGGTGGCGTCGTCCTGTTCACAGGTCAGCTCCCCGGTCGGGTTTATGCTCCAGATGTCGTCAAAGCCGTCATCATCGATATCGGCGGTGGCTTTAGCGACATAGTCTCTGCCGTCGGCCTCTATCGTGAAGCTGTAGCGGGCGTTGCCGGGGATAGTGACGGTCAGGGGCGCGAAGGCATCGGGATTGTCGGAACTGGCGACCTCAGCAGTAATATAGTAGTCATTGGTCGGCGACTCCACGCGATAGGTCATCTGCATGGTGCAGATATGCTTGAGAATCAGTTTGGCCTCACCCTGCTTGGTCTTGGTGGTGGCGCCAAAGAAGCGCGGGATCGCCAGCGCGGCCAAGATGCCTATAATGACAACCACGATCATCAACTCGATCAAGGTGAAGCCCCGCCTGTCGGCATTCCGTAGTATCATCTCGTCCTCGCTGGTTTGGATTTCCGCTTGCGCCGCAAATCACGGCAAATCGCGTTCCGGGCGTCTGTTCCAAAAACTTACTGCTTTCCCTGCGGCCGGTTTTTGCCCTCGGGCGATTTCGGCGAGGCGGGATCCTTAAGATCATAGCGTTCTAATTTCCGGTAGAGGGTGGAAGTATCAATCCCCAGAATCCGGGCCGCCCGGGCCTTTTTCCCGTCGGTCTGGCTCAGGATATAGTGAATGTAGGCCTTTTCGATGTGTTGCAGGGTCGGCGTGGCTTGTTCAATCTCATGGACCACCGAGACGGGCGCCGGTGCTTGGAGTTTCTCAGAGAAATCGGCGACCTCGAGCGCATCAGTTCGGTTAAGCAGCACGGCCCGTTCGATAGTGTTCTCAAGTTCGCGAACGTTGCCCGGCCAGTGGTATTTCGTAAGGAGAGCCATGGCATCATCCGAGATGCTTTTGGAGGCGGTTTTGAGTTTCCCGCAGTACTTGTCGACAAAACACTCCGCCAGCAACCGGGTATCCCCCTGACGTTCACGAAGTGGCGGAATATGGAGCAAGAGCACATTGAGGCGGTAGAAGAGGTCGGCTCGAAACCGTCCGGCCTTGACCTCTTCATCGAGATCGGCGTTGGTGGCCGCGATGAGACGAACATCCACTTCCATCGGCCTGGTGCCTCCCACCGGCGTGATGATCTTGTCTTCCAGAACCCGCAGGAGCTTGACCTGAATCGCCAGTGAAGTATTACCGACCTCATCCAGGAAGAAGGTCCCACCATCAGCCGCCTTGAAAAGACCTTCCTTATCCTTAATGGCTCCCGTGAAGGCGCCTTTCTTGTGGCCGAACAGTTCTGATTCGAGAAGGCTTTCCGGCAGCGCCGCGCAGTTGATAGTAACGAACGGCCCGCCGCAGCGGGGGGAATGATGATGGATGGCCTTGGCGATCAGATCCTTGCCGGTGCCCGATTCACCCCGGATGAGGACGGTCGATTCCGAAGAGGCAACCCGCAGGGCCAGCTTCTTCAGTTTCTGCACGGCCTCGCTGGCGCCTATGAAATTGTCGAACGAGTTGTGCCCCTGAAGCTGTTTTTTCAGGTTGACGTTTTCGACCTGGAGTTTCCTGCGGTTGATTATCTTTTCGATGACCAGCTTGATCTCATCGACCTTGAAGGGCTTGGTGATATAGTCGACGGCGCCCCGCTTCATGGCTTCGATAGCGGTGTCGACGGAAGCATAGGCGGTCATGACAACCAGGTCCTGCTCTTTTTTGAACGACTTTACCTCGGTGAGGACCTCAATCCCCGACATCTCGGGCATATTCAGATCGGCGATGACCAAATCGAAGTTCCTTTCCTTCAACATGGAGACACCGACCCTGGGTGAGTCAACGGTCTCCACCTGGTAGCCTTCCTTGGCCAGCATGATCTCCATGAAGTCACACATCGATTCTTCGTCGTCTATGACCAGTATCCTGGCAGGCATGAACGCACCTCGTAAGCTGCTGTTGACAAACACAGTACGTCCTTACTGTTTTCGGCACCGGCAGGGCGAGGCTGTACTCAGGACCATGATAATGCTCACAGAATAAACAGCGGTTGACCGGCAATCCCGCCAGGCCGTATATTGTGGCTTGGTCATGCCCCGGCAAGTTTGCAGAGAAGAGAGTAATAGCAACCGATCGGCGACGGAGGGGTCGGGGCAGCCAGAGGAGGAACATCGCCGGTACTTCGTACGAGAGCTATTGGATGGACAAGTACAATCACAGAGAACGCCTTGAATTAATCCTTGCCGGTGAAAGACCGGACCGTTTCGCGGCGTCGTTCTGGCGTCACTTCTATCATCTTGAACATCATGCTAAGGGTACGATCGAAGCCATGAGCCGCTTCCAGAAGCATTTCGACTGGGACTTCGTGAAAGTCAACCCGCGGGCCGACTACCACGTAGAGGACTGGGGCCTCAGGCAGATCTGGTCTCACGATGAGTTCAAGAAACACACCAAGCAGGGGTTTCCGGTCAGCAATGCCGCCGACTGGAAGAAGATAGAGCCCCTGGACGTTAAGGCCCCGACGCTGGCGGAGCACTTGGAAGTAGTCGCCGGCGTCCGCAGGGAGATCGGCAACGAGACCCCGATCCTGATGACGGTCTTCACACCTCTTTCAATCGCCGGTCGCATGGTGGCGGATCGACGGACGCTGGTCAGCCACATGAACGAGTGCCCCGATGTCGTGGAAGCAGCACTGGCAGCAATAACGGAGACCTTTGTCTCCTTCGTGGCGGAACTGCGCAACGCCGGCGCCGACGGTATCTTCTACGCGACAACGCAGTGGGCCTCCGGGGACACCATATCCTGGGAGCGATACGAGCGGTTTGGCGTGCCCTATGATCTCGAAGTGATCGACGCCTCCGGCGAGGGAGCGATCAATCTGCTTCACGTCTGCTCGTCACACAATTTCCTGCAGCAGCTACTGGCCCGCGACTATCCCTGCCAAATGCTCAGTTGGGACAGTTGTGATCCTACCAATACGCCGCTGGACAAGGCTTTCGGCCTGATTGGAGAGCGAGTGGCCGTGGGCGGGGTAGACCAATGCGGCTGGCTCCTGAACAGCAACCCGGTCGAGGTCGGCTCTCAGATCGAGAAGATCAAGACCACCTGTGACCCGCGCCGGTTGATAATCGGCCCGGGGTGCTCCATACCGCCCCAAGTCCCCATGGACAATCTCCAGGCCATCAGGGACCGACTGTAATGGACGACAAGCGTCGACAGTTGATTGACAACGTGAGAATCGCCATCGCGGAATGCCGGAGTGAACATGACATTCTCATAGCGGCGGTGCGGTTGATCGACAGTTTTTCCGAGGGCTACAACTGGACCGGCTTCTATATGATGCGCGGCAACCATCTCGAAGTGGGACCGTATGTAGGCCCTGAAACATCGCATACCAGGATTGAACTGAACCGCGGTATCTGCGGCGCCGCGGCCACACAGAAAAAGAGCCTCACCGTGGACGACGTCCGATCCGATCCCCGCTTCCTGGCCTGCTCGGCGTCCACTCGTTCAGAGTTGGTTGTCCCGCTCATGGACGGCGTTACCTGCTTAGGGGAAATCGATATCGACTCCGACACTCCTTCGTTCTTCGCCCGGCAGGACCAGCAGATGCTGGAGGCGGTAGCGAAAGTAATCGTGGCTCGTCTGGGCCAGATCAGGTGAAGCGGCCGCCACCAGACCCAAGCCGGGCTTTGTCTGACCATCGCTGGGTCCTATGTCGACAGGAACCAGCGAATCGAGATTTTGCTTTTTTGACGTGCCGGGGTTTTGTATAGTCTGCGACAACCGGTATTGCGGAGGATTTATCTATGTTTCTCGGAGTGCTGCTGCTTCTCCTGGGGGTGTTGCTCCTGCTGGAACGGTTGGGAGTAATTCCAGGCGGAAGCTGGAATTACTTCTGGCCGGTGGTGATAATCGCGGTAGGGGTTTCCCTGATTTTCAAAAGCCGACGGCACGGCTGAAGACAATGCCGACGGGACGGCGGTGTTCCCGGGGGTCTAACCGTTTCCGACTACCTCTACGGAAATTTCAAGAACATCCGCTTTTAACCGTTCTCAATCCGCCGATCGGCCTCGGGGCCTGTCGCCGACACCGGTTCGGCCGATAACAAGATGTATGAGACGCCTCCCGGCCTTGTCATTTTTTGTTTGTCTGGCAGTATCGGTCGGCGCCGTGACGTCGGTTCGGTTTGCCGAAGAGATCACTATGCCGGCACCGGTCGGTTGGGTTGTGTTGGGCGACGGGTCGATCTACCCCTGCCAACTGGTCAACTATCAGCATGCGGCCGAACTGCTGATTTTCAAATCGGATATCTCACAGAGCGAAACGATCGACGATCCGGGAGAGTTGAAGCCGTCCGTTGACGGTATTGTCGACGCTGTCATTCTGGACCTGCCCAACGCCAGAATTCTGACCAACACCGGATACAACGAAACCAGCCGGATTCGGTTTGTGATCGAGTTTACCTCTGATGATTCGGTGACGTCGGCCACCCTCTACCACCGCCTGACGGGCGTCATCTACCGACATCCGGACGGCCACCAGTTGCTTTTCACGCTCTGGGGCAAGTCACGGTTACAGGTTTCCTCGCTGGTGGCGGACGACATGCGGATAATGCAGGAGGGGTTCACGTATACCGGTCCGGCTGAAGCAGACGTATTCGCAAGGCCGCCTGATGGGCGTTGGTGGGGGGTGGCGGCGCTCGTGGGGATGATCCTGCTGCTTTTCTACCTGTTGAAGCGACGAGTCCGAGCGAGTCGCGCCGGTGTGAACAGGTCGAGGAACTGGCTTTGCCCGTGCGGTCACATCAACCGCAGCGAAGAGTCTACCTGCCCAGGATGTGGGACGCCGCGGTCGGCCGAGCGGGTTACTTAGGCATCTCCTCCAGTTCGATCAGCACGCCGTTGCTACCCGAAGGATGCACGAACGCGATCCTGTTGCCCTCGGCTCCGCGTCGAGGGGTCTCGTCGATCAGCCGTACTCCGGCGGCCTTCAAAGCGGTCAGTTTCTGCTCGATATCCTCCACGTACAAACATACATGATGCAGTCCCTCACCCCTTTTCTCGAGAAAGCGGGCCACGGGGCTGTCGGCGGAAGTGGGCGCCACCAACTCGATACGTGCGCCGGGCGTCCCCCCGTGCGCCGATGAGACTGCGAAGATGGCGACCCTCGCCTTCTGGCTGTCCACCTGCGTGACGCCGGGATTGTCGTCACCGGTGATAAGGGAATACCTTGCGATCGCCTCCGGCAGGTCCTTCACGGCAATACCGATATGTGAGACGGCATATTCCGACATCTACCAGCTATCATCCTCTGCGTCTCTGTCGGCCTGCCGGACCTGCTCATCATATGTCAACTGCCGGTCGATCGTGGACATGTATGGTTTGATCCAGCGCCCGCGGTGATAGTAGGCCATCAGTCTCTGCTCAGTCCCCTCCGAGATGCCGTCGTCGTTGCGGACATGAAAGACGGCGTCGATCCAGGCTGAATCGCGGCCAAAGAACGTTATGTCGACGATTTCCACGGAGTCAAGTCCCTCGGCGTTGGCCCACGTGATTTCACCGTGGCGGAGGTATTCGTCCAGACTTTCCGCATCCTGAAGGTACTCGAACTCGTTTTCGTAAAGGCCGCTCTTGTCACCATAGCGAAGCCGGGTGATTACTTCGTCGACCACGGCGGTGACCTCATTCCAGTCGTCAGAGCGCTCAACGGTGTCGGCCGCGATTGCAGTCGTGTCGGCCCCTTCGACAGTGACCTCGGTATCAGGCTCCTCGCGGGAGCCACAGGCTGCCAGCACGAGACCGACAAAACAAAACAGCCCCAACAGTAGTATCCTAAACACTCTCATGGTACTCACCCCATAGTTCGCGAAAGACATTCGATATCTCGCCTACCGTAGCATAACTCTCAACCGCGTCCAGAACCGGATAGACAACATTCCCTCCGGCGACGGCAGCATGTCTTAGAGCATCAAGAGATTCCTGCACACGATCACCGGCCCGCTCAGCCTTGAGCTTGCGCAGGCGGTTGACCTGCCTGGCCTCAAGTTCGGGATCAACCTTCAGTACCTGCGGAATATCGATCTTCTCGGTTCTGAACTTATTGACGCCGACCACTACGGTCCGGTCTCCCTCCACCTTCTTCTGGTACTCATATGCCGCGCGCGCGATCTCATCCCGGTAGTAGCCGGTCTCCACACAGCGCACGGCACCGCCGAGCTTATCGATGCGATCCATCACCGCCCGTACTCTCTTTTCCATTTCGCAGGTAAGATACTCTATGTAGTACGAGCCCGCCAACGGGTCGGCCGTGCCGGCGGCACCTGACTCGTGGGCCAGTATCTGCTGCGTGCGCAGGGCTGTCTCGGCCGCTTCCTCGCTCGGTAGCCCCAGGGCCTCATCGAACGAGTTGGTATGCAGCGACTGCGTTCCCCCGAGGACGGCCGCCAGCGCCTGATAGGCGGTGCGCACGATATTGTTGTGGGCCTGCTGGGCGGTCAGCGTCGATCCCCCGGTCTGGGTGTGGAAACGCAGCAGCATTGCCTTCTCGGACGAAGCCCGGAAACGATCCCTGATGGTGTGGGCCCAGATAGTCCTCGCCGAGCGGAACTTGGCCACCTCTTCGAACAAGTCGTTGTGCGCTGCAAAAAAGAACGACAACCGGGGCGCGAAAGTATCGATCTGAAGGCCGGCCCTGATCGCTGCCTCGCAGTAAGCTATCGCGTCGGACAGGGTGAAAGCCACCTCCTGGGCAGCCGTCGCTCCCGCCTCGCGGATGTGATAGCCCGAAATGGAGATGGTGTTGTACCTGGGAAGATGCTCGTTGGCATAAGCAAAGATGTCCGTGACGATACGCATGGACGGCTGGGGGGGCAGGATATATGTCCCGCGCGCTATGAACTCTTTGAGGATGTCGTTCTGGATAGTGCCGGTGAGTTTCTCCGGCGGTACGCCCTGCTTCCTGCCGACCGCCACGTACATCGCCAGAAGGACGACGGCTGTGGCGTTGATCGTCATCGAGGTAGACACTTTGTCCAGGGGGATACCGTCAAAAAGGACTTCCATATCCTGCAGGGAGTCGATCGCAACCCCGGTGCGTCCCACTTCGCCCCGAGCCATGGGGTCATCGGAATCATAGCCGATCTGGGTGGCCAGATCAAAAGCTACCGAAAGCCCGGTCTGTCCTCTTTCGAGCAAATACTTGAAGCGCCGGTTGGTTTCCGCGGCGGTGCCGAACCCGGCATACTGGCGCATCGTCCACAACCGGCCGCGGTACATGCTGGGGTGCACGCCCCGCGTGAAGGGAAACTCCCCCGGCGGGCCAGCGGCTTCTTTTCCCTCTACGGCGTCACGGTTTACGACCACGGGGATTTCAATACCGGATGTGTTTTTCAACTTATCTTCGGTCACCTATTCAAACTCCAGAAGCCGGTCGCCTTTTTCGATAGAGGTCCCTCCCGAGACATGCACGGCCTTGATGGTCGCCTCTCCCTGGGCCTTGATGACATTCTCCATTTTCATCGCTTCCACGACTAAGAGGGCCTGGTTCTTCGCTACCGTTTCCCCGGGCGAGACTTTCACCTCCAGCACCAGTCCGGGCATGGGCGCTTTAAGGGTTTTCTCTATCGCCGGTGCGGATGACATACCGGCGGTCTTGCGCATCTGCGCCAGGTTGTAGTCTTCAATCTCGGCGGGGATCTCGATTCCCTTCATGAAAACGGTTTTGGCGCCGTCAAAGCCGTTGGATCGCACGTCCACTTCATGGGCGCGGCCATCAATCAGCAGCAGCGACCGCGTCTGCCCTAAGCGGTGACTCACCACGTCTGTGCGGCGACCGTTGAGAACCACTTCGTAGCGGTCCGAGCGGTACTCCAGCGTGATATCGAACTCCCTGCCGTCCACATTCACTAAATAGCGCGGCATCAGCGGCTGCCTCCGAAGTATCGCAGGTTTTCACGCCGATGGCGCATCAACCATCCGGATACCTGCTGATGGGTAACGTCACGCCCACCGGTAGTTATCTTGCGTTCGCGGGTAAACTTATCCAGTGCGGCGGCAATGGCGGCGCTCTCCCGCAGGTCGTCGGTCATATCGGTGTACCTGCCGTCGGGGTACTCCTCGGTGAGAAAGCTGGTTGACAGATCGCCCGCCAGGAACTTCCCGTTGTCCATAACAGCCCGGTGGAAACCGATAGTGGTTTTTGGTCCCGACACGCGGTACTCATCAAGGGCGCGCCTGGTGCGATTGACCGCTTCCGTGCGGTCCTTACCCCACACCACTAACTTGGCGATCATCGGGTCATAGAAAATGGGAATCTCGTTGAAGATCACCACTCCCGAGTCGACGCGTACCCCCGGCCCGGCCGGTATGCGGTAGTTTTTGAGTTTGCCGGTCGAGGGCATGAATCCGTTTTCCGGGTCCTCGGCATAGATACGGCACTCGATGGCGTGACCGTTCAGGACGATATCCTCCTGGCGGTAACACAGCGGTTCCCCCCTGGCGATGGCGATCTGCTCGCGCACCAGATCGATACCGGTAACCATCTCCGTCACCGGATGCTCCACCTGCAGGCGTGTGTTGACCTCGAGAAAATAGAACGACAGGTCCTGCCCCACCATGAACTCCACCGTACCGGCGCAGACATAGTTGGTCTTCCTGGCGATTTTCACCGCCGCCTCGCCCATGCGTCGGCGCAGTTCAGGGGTGACGACGGGTGACGGTGATTCCTCGATAACTTTCTGGTGTCGGCGCTGGATGGAGCACTCGCGTTCGCCCAGGTAGATGCAGTTGCCGTGCTGGTCGCACAGTATCTGTATCTCGATATGGCGTGGTCGCTCCAAGTAGCGCTCGATAAAGACCCGACCGTCGCCGAAAGCAGACGCGGCTTCGCTGGAAGCGCGCTTGAGACCTTCCTCGAAATCACCGGCCGACTCGACCACGCGCATCCCCTTGCCGCCACCACCGGCAGCGGCTTTGATCAGTACCGGGAAGCCGACCTTGCGAGCCTTCTTGAGCGCTTGGTCGAGGTTGTCTCCCTCGATAGTATCACCGGGTATCACCGGCAGACCGGCTTCGCGAGCCGCAGCCCGCGCCTGCAGCTTGTCGCCAAGAAGGGCTATTGTTTCAGCTGTGGGGCCAATGAAGATGATCCCCTCGTCGGCGCAACGCTGTGCAAACGTTGCGTTCTCCGCCAGGAAACCGTAGCCCGGGTGAATGGCGTCGGCGTCTGATTTTCTGGCGACGTCTATGATCTTGTCGTGAACCAGGTAGCTCTCGGTGGATGGTGAGGGGCCGATGTGGTAGGCCTCGTCAGCCATGCGGACATGGTAGGCGGTCTTGTCGCAGTCGGAGAAGACGGCTACGGAGGTGATGCCGAGGTCGCGACAAGCGCGAATGATCCGCACGGCGATTTCGCCCCGGTTAGCGATGAGTATTTTCTTGATCTGTGTTTTCATGCCGGGTTCCAGCTGATCATTCTACAGCGGGATGTTCCCGTGTTTCCGGGGAGGGTTGGAATCCTTCTTGGTCTGAAGCATCTCGAAGGCACGGATCAACCGGGGACGGGTGGTTTGCGGTTCGATCACATCATCGACATAACCCCGCGCCGCAGCCGTGAACGGGTTGGCGAACTTCGCACGAAACTCGTCGGTCTTTTTCTGCAATTCCGCTTCGGGATCATCGGCGGAGGCAATGTCCTTCTTGAATATGATCTCCACTGCCCCCTGTGAGCCCATGACCGCGATCTCCGCCGACGGCCAGGCATAGTTCATATCCCCCCGAACATGCTTGCTGTTCATGACGTCGTAAGCGCCGCCGTATGCTTTGCGGGTGATGACGGTCACCTTGGGCACCGTAGCCTCGCAGTAGGCATAGAGCAACTTGGCGCCGTTCTTGATAATACCGCGGTGTTCCTGCTCGGTCCCCGGCAGGAATCCCGGCACGTCTTCAAAGGTGAGCAGGGGGATATTGAATGCGTCGCAGAAACGGATGAAGCGCGCGCCCTTGATGGAGGAGTCGATATCCAGCACACCCGCCAGCACCGCCGGTTGGTTGGCGATAACACCGATAGAGCGCCCGCCCAGATACGCAAAACCGACCACGATGTTCTGTGCGAACTCCTCATGCACTTCAAAGAAAGAACCCTTGTCCACTACTGCCCTGATAACGTCCCTGATATCGTATGGCTGGTTGGGATTGTCCGGAACGATATGGTTGAGCTGTTCCTCTTCGCGGTCGAGCGGGTCGGTGCACTCGACCGTGGGAGGGTCTTCGCAGTTATTCTGCGGGAGGTAGGCAAGCAATCTTTTCAGGGTGGCAATGGTATCGGCTTCGTTCTCACAGGCGAAATGAGCTACGCCCGACTTGGCGGCATGGGTCATGGCGCCGCCCAGTTCCTCGGGGCTGACATGCTCGTGGGTGACTGTCTTGACCACGTTGGGACCGGTCACGAACATGTAGGAAGTGACCTTGGTCATCAGGACGAAATCGGTGATGGCGGGACTGTACACGGCGCCTCCGGCGCAAGGCCCCAGGATGACGGATATCTGCGGCACCACACCCGAGGCCAGCGTGTTGAGCAGGAAGATGTCGGCGTAGCCCCCCAGCGAGACCACCCCTTCCTGAATGCGGGCCCCGCCGGAATCGTTTAGCCCGATCACCGGCGCACCCACTTTCATGGCCATGTTCATTATCTTGCAGATCTTTTCGGCATGGGCCTCGGAGAGGGAACCACCGAAGACGGTAAAGTCCTGCGAGAAAATATAAGTCGGCCGACCGTTGACTTTGCCGCAGCCGGTCACCACGCCGTCGCCGAGAATCTTCTTCTCGGCTAGTCCGAAATCGGTCGAGCGGTGGGTGACAAACATATCGAACTCCTCGAAGGAGTTGGCGTCGACCAAAAGCTCAATCCGCTCTCGCGCCGTCAGTTTTCCTTTTTCATGCTGGGTCTCGATGCGCCTGGGGCCGCCCCCCAGTTTAGCCTGGCTGCGCATCTTCTCCAGGTGATCCCGTTTTTCTTCAAAGGACACTTATGATCCTGCCGTTTTGCGTTATCCGTTCGCGACCGGAGTTGCCACCGGCTTCCTGCCTTCTTTCGTGATGCGAGCGAGCGGCATCTTGACATCATGGTCGAACGCCATCACCACGTTATGATCAACAATGCGCGGGATTGTGCGGCGCTTGATCTTCATCGTATCCAAGGGGAAGAGGTCTGTCGCCGGGACCCACGCCACACCTAAATGCGCGGTACTGCAGAAAATGTCGGCGTAGTAAAAGACACTTGTGTCTTCGGACTCAATCTCAAGCGCGAAATGACCCAGCGTGTGACCACCGGTAAAGACCGCACTTACGCCCGGCAGCAGTTCGCCGTCGCTATTGATGAACTGAACCTGCCCGGCCTGCTTCAGCGGTGTCAGACGCTCGGGCACGTACACCGCCGCTGTACGCTCGTCCGGATTGAGGGCCGCTTCCCACTCCTTTTCGGCTATGACATAGCGCGCATTGGGAAAGCGGGGTACGTACTTCCCATCAACCTGCTTCACCGCTCCCCCGGCATGGTCGGTGTGAAGATGAGTCAGGACCACGTAGTCGATATCATCCACGCTGAGGTCGAGACCGGCCAGGCCGGATTCGAGGTTCGAGACGCCGTCGGTGCTATAGATCTTCTTCTCGCGGTCGGTGAGGGTGTCACCGAGTCCGATATCGAAAATGATGTGTTTCCCGTGAGCTTTAAGGACGAACAAGTTCGTCACCATCGAGATCAGGTTGTTCTCGTCGGCGGGCATCTGCCTGGCCCAGATGCTCTTGGGAACGATGCCGAACATGCTGCCCCCGTCGAGGCGGAATTGCTGCTCGACGAAAGTGTGTATCTCGAACTCTCCAAATACCATCAACGACCAATCACGTTGCCCGCTATAACCAGCCGCTGGACTTCGGAAGTGCCCTCGTAGATCTCCAGCACGCGCTGGTCACGGTACAGTTTTTCGATGATCGAGAACTCGCCGATGTAGCCATACCCGGCGTGTATCTGCATGGCGCGGTCGACACAGAAACCGGCCGTCTCTGAGGCATATAGCTTGGCCATGGCGGCTTCCTTGCCGAAACGCTCGCCGCGGTCCTGCATCATAGTGGCCTTGTAGGTAAGGCAGCGGGCCGCCTCCAGCCGGGTAGCCATATCGGCGATCATCCATTGGATCGCCTGCAGCTTGGCAATGGGCGCACCAAAGGCGATGCGCTTCTTGGCATAGGCGACCGATTCATCGAGCGCCCGCTGGCCGATGCCGACTCCCTGCGCTGCCACGCCGACACGGGCCGAGTCGAGTGTCGTCATGGCATAACGGAATCCCTTGCCGATTTCACCCAGCAGGTTTTCTTTGGGCGCCTTGACATCCTTCAGGATGATGCCGCCGGTGGTGGCCGCGCGCATCCCCATCTTGTTCTTGAGCGTACGCGCCTGCCAGCCGGGCTGATCGGTCTCGACGATTATAGCCGAAAGTTTAGGCTTGTCCTTAATCTTGCAGAAAACAATACCAATGTCGGCGATATCACCGTGCATGATGAATATCTTTTCGCCGTTGAGGACGTACCCGCTCTCACTTTCCACCGCCTCGGTCTGCTGGTTGGCAGCGTCGGAACCGGCTTCGCGCTCAGTCAGCACAAAGGCCGGGATGATCCTGCCGGCGGCGCAATCGGGCACGTATTTCTTCTTCTGCTTATCGGTGCCGAAGTGCAGAATCGGATAGGTGGCCAACTCACCCACGGCGCACAGCAGCCCCACGGCGGCGTCGTGATAGCAAAGCTCCTCGACAAGCGTAATATACTCCAGGTGGGTCCTGCCCTTGCCGCCATATTCGCCTGGTATGGCATAACCGATAAAGCCCGCCGCCCCCACTTTCCGGTACAGCTCGGTCGGGAATTTGCGCGGCTCGGCCATCTGGTCAAGCTCTTGCGAGACTGAATAAATCTCCTTTTCCGCGAATGCCTTTACTTCATCCCTGACTGCCTGCTGGCGTTCGTCAACATTCTTGCTCATGGTTCCTCCAAGAACTCTGTATCGTTATGCGAGATTCTGTTATTATCGCTGCTTCAGTCTTTGCCGGCTTTCCTGGCCATCACCGCCTCACGCAGAAACCTGATCGCATCCTCGGTCGGCGCTCCCGGCGTGAACACTTTCGCCACACCTATCTTTTCCAGCGCCTCCTTGTCGTCATCGGGAATGATGCCGCCCCCAAAAAGAAGGATATCCTCGGCTCCGCGCGTTTTCATTTCATCGAGGATGGCCGGGAAGAGTGTCATGTGCGCCCCGGAGAGAATCGACACACCGATGGCGTCGACGTCTTCCTGGATGGCCGCCTCGACAATCATGGGCGGGGTTTGTCTCAGGCCGGTGTAGATGACTTCCATCCCGGCGTCACGAAAGGCGGCCGCGATGACTTTGATACCGCGGTCGTGGCCGTCAAGGCCCGGTTTTGCTAAGAGTACTCTGATTTTTTCTGACATTATACCTCGGTCTAACTACCCTAGTCAGGGCATCACTTCCTCTGTTTCTCTACCATCAGAGACCCAACTGTTTCTTAAAGGCGGCCTTACTGGAATCATCGTGAATTGCAATCTTCACAGTCAGTGCCTCCGAAGAAGCAATTACGGACTCAATGCTCATGATGTCCGGTGTCCTTGGCCGTAGGTTCACTCGAGCCAATCGACAGAAATCCTCTTCCGTCTTCCTTTTGCCCTTCACGCGATTCCTTGCAAGCCACATTATGTCAAGGTGCTCTAATCCAGTCTTGTGCTGAGCGGACGACACCATTTCCAGTATAACGTGCTTGCAACTATCGGATTTATCAACCTCGAATTCTATCAACGCAATAGCAGCCAGCTTTCTTGAATAATTCACCCCCAGGCTGCCTCCGTACAGGGCCCAATACTGGAATCCTTCCGGCCACCCATACATGGTTACTTCCACGTATCCATCTCTTTTCGCCATGAGAGTAATCAGCTCGTGAAGTTCTGGATTGGGCGGTTTCGTTACAGGGAGTAGCTCCCTTTCGGCTTTTGTCTTACGTGATGGTTTCTTGGTATCTGGAGAAGAGGGTTTGCCTGTGGACTCTGATCTCAGTGCAATCTTTACTGGAGAATGGAAAACACCGTCAGAGCTTTCCATAGTGAGGAGATATGTCTTGATCTTCTCAATTGCTTCGCTGGATTCCCCCACCAACTCCTTGGAGTAGAACACCGTGCGCATATCCTTCAGGTCGAATGGCAGTTTCTGGTTCTTTTTGCACAAGAGGATCGTTTTGCCATCAACACTGTCCCTTATGCCAAGCTCATAGAAAACGTTTTCGTTGCGATCGGACAGATCGGCGATCACATACTTGGATCTCACCGTATAGTTTATTACATCATCCATGACGCTACCCGGCGAATAAATTTCATCAGCTCGAATACAGACTAACCTCAAGTCAGCTTCCTTTACAGCTTTTTTGATGATATTATCATAGGTGTCATCGTTCTGCTCGCGTTCCTTTGTGCCCTCTTCACCAAAGGGCATGATCACAAATACTGTCTTCTCAAAATCAGGGTCTGCCATAACTACTCTTCAGCAGTCTGTTGAAACAGAGTTTTGTGATACTCAAAAGCCCCCGGATTCGTCATGCCCGCGAAAGGGACTGTTGAAAAACGTACTCCAAGCGGTGGCGTCGGGTGTCTCTGCCCGACGCCTCTATGGATTCGTGCTACTGCCGGGCAGAGACGCCCGGCAGCACAAGTATCAATGCTTCGGTGGCCGGCTGCTGTGACTTTTTCAACAGGCCCGAAAGCGGGCATCCAGGAGGCCGTTGATACCAGTGGATTCCCGCTTCCGCGGGAATGACACATATTGCCAAACAGCGGCAATATCGCATTCGGTTCCGAGTTTTTCAACAGCCTGTTAGTCCTCATGACGCCACCATGGCCGAGGGCGGCTCGACATACTCGCCCCACTCCTCACGCAACACATCGCACATCTCCCCCAACGTGGCGTAAACGCGTGAGCAGTCTAATATGGCTTCGAAGGTGTTGCCCTTACCGGCCGCGACCGCTCGCAGTCTGGCCAGGGCGGTTTTCACGGCGTCGGCATCACGCTCAGCGCGGACTTTTTTCACGAAAGCACGCTGGTCCTTTTCAACCTGGGGATCGATCCTCAGCACGGGGATTTCGATTTCCTCATCTTCTTCAACGTAATCGTTGACGCCGACGATCGTCCGTTCTTTCTTTTCGATCTCCTGCTGGAACCGATAGGCGGAACGGGCGATCTCACGCTGAAAGAACCCCTCCTCGACGCATGAGAGCACGCCGCCGCGTCGCTCGATCTCTTCAAAGTAGGCCTCGGTCTCGGCCTCCATCTTGTCGGTCAGCGCCTCTATGAACCATGACCCGCCTAAGGGGTCAATCGTGTTGGACACGCCGGATTCATGGGCGATAATCTGCTGTGTGCGCAGGGCTATCTTGACCGCTTTCTCCGACGGCAGGGCCAGCGTTTCGTCCATGGAGTTGGTGTGCAGCGACTGGGTTCCCCCCAGCACGCCCGAGAGCGCTTGCAGGGCCACGCGGATGATGTTGTTCTCCGGCTGCTGAGCCGTCAGGGAGCATCCGGCCGTCTGGGTGTGAAAGCGACACAACCAACTGCGGGGGTCTTTAGCGCCGTACTTGTTTTTCATCCGTTTAGCCACAATGCGACGTGCCGCGCGATACTTGGCTATTTCCTCGAAGAAATCACTATGCGCGTTGAAAAAATACGAAAGGCGGGGTGCAAACTCATCGACATTCTGACCGGCCTCGATAGCCGACTCGATATACTGGAAACCGTCGGCAAGCGTGAAAGCCAGTTCCTGCACGGCAGTGGCGCCCGCCTCTCGGATGTGATAGCCGCTGATCGAGATGGTGTTCCACTGCGGGACGCTGCGGGTACAGTACTCCATCATGTCCGTAATTAGTCGGATCGACGGTCGCGGCGGGTAGATGAACTCCTTCTGGGCGATGTACTCCTTGAGGATGTCGTTCTGAAGTGTGCCGCGGACTTTGTCAAACGGCACCCCCTGCTTCTCGGCCACCACTAAGTACATGGCCAGAAGCATCGAGGCCGGGGAGTTGATGGTCATCGAAGTCGACACCCTGCCCAAATCGATGCCGTCGAACAGTATTTCCATGTCGGCCAGAGAATCGACCGCGACGCCGCATTTGCCGACTTCGCCAAGCGAGCGAATGTGATCGGAATCATAACCCATCAGAGTGGGCAGATCAAAGGCGGTTGACAGGCCGGTTCCGCCGCTGGCCAAAATGTACTTGAACCGTTTGTTGGTCTGCTTGGGCGTTCCCATACCGGCAAACTGTCGCATCGTCCACAGCCGTGTGCGGTACATGGTGTGATGTACGCCGCGGGTGTAGGGGAATTCGCCGGGAAGACCGAGGTTAGCGAAGTAGTAATCGCCGTTGTCCGCCCCGTTTACTTTGTCGGGAGTGTATAACTCGTCGATATCCACGCTGGAAACGGTGAAGAAGCGGGGCTTGGACTTCTTCTGTCGGCTTTTGGCAGCCACCTTATCCCACTCGGACAACTTAGCGGTGAGTTTCCCAATGAATTTTTTGTCGTACACAGTTTAATACTCCACCTTAGAGTAACTTTAAAGATATGCAAACGGGTCTTCAAACGCAAGCCGCCGCCTTCATTTTTGTCGTCCGGTTCATGCGATTAACCTTCTGACCGGCAAAAGGTTATTTGTCCTGTGTGGTGGGGTTGTTCGTTTGCGGTCATCGACATTTTCATTGACTTGACCGCCTGCCGATGTTAAATAGATCGGTACGCGCGTGCCGTCTGTGTCGGCGAGCGCAACCGCTGAAGCGGAGTGAGACTTGCGGCAGGCAACCCGAAGAGACCAGGCCAATTGAGTAACCGCCCCAAGATCGTCTGCATCCTCCCGGCCTATAACGAGGAAGGCAAGATCGGTCGCGTGGTCGAAAAGGTCGCCGCTACCGGCCAGGCGGATCAGATAGTCGTCGTCGATGATTGCTCATCGGACAACACGGCACAGGAGGCGACTGCCGCCGGGGCGCATGTGATTCGGCACGACGTCAACAAGGGAGTTGGGGCGGGTATTCGCAGCGGCTTGCATTTCGGAAGAGAGAACCAGTTTGATATCGCGGTAATTATGTCCGGTGACGATCAACACGAACCGAAGGAACTACCCCAGGTGCTTGCGCCGCTTCTGGCGGGTGAGTCCCACTTCGTGCAGGGGTCGCGCCGTATGCCCGGCGGCAGGAGTGTCAACGGTCCGCTTTTCCGCGAGATTACCACCAGGCTGTATTCGGCCGCCTTCACGATTCTTACCGGCCGTCGGATCACCGACGGTACCAACGGCTTCAGAGCCTTTTACCTGTCGATTCTGGACGATGAGAGCATTAACCTGGACCAGGCCTGGCTCGAAACCTACGAGCTTGAGCCGTACCTGCTTTACAGGGCGGTACGCTCACCGGGAGTGAAGGTCGTCGAAAGGCCGATAACAGTGTATTACCGGGGCGAGACCCACCAGTACTCAAAAATGAAGCCGTTCCGGGACTGGTGGCGACTGGTGCGACCGTTGCTTTTCCTCAAACTGAGACTGCGGAGATAGAAGAATGACTGATCTGGACTTTGGCGGCAAGAAGGTGCTGGTGACCGGCGGGGCCGGCTTTGTCGGCTCCAACCTGACCGAGAGAGCCGCCCGTTGCGGGGCACGGGTAACTGTGCTGGACGACCTGTTCACCGGCAGCCTTGAGAATATCGATCCCGGCGTTGATTATGATTTCGTCGAGGGTTCCGTTACAGATGAAAAACTTGTTTCCAAGCTGGTCAAAGAAGCCGACTACGTGGCCCACCTTGCCGCCAGGAACATAATAGTCTCCACCAGGAACCCGCGCAGCGACTACGAGGTCAACATCGGCGGCACTCTGAATGTCCTTATGGCTGCGCGCGAGCACGGGATTGGACAGATCGTTTACACGTCTTCCGCCTCTATTTACGGCAACCCCCGGGTCATACCCATCCTGGAGGACGAACGCCCACACACTTTCTCACCCTACTCGGTGTCCAAGCTTGCCGGTGAGAATTACTGCCACGCCTTCTACGAGACCTATGGTGTTCCCGTGACCTCGGTGCGCTATTCCAACGTGTACGGTCCCAAGCAGGACCCCGGGAACCCGTACTGCGGGGTTATCGCCAAGTTCATCGAGGCCATCGACGCCGGTCTTGCGCCCCAGGTGCATGGTGACGGCCGGCAGACGCGCGATTTCACTTTCGTCGACGATGCTATCGACGCCACCTTGGTGGCGCTGCTGTCACCCAAGGCGGAAGGTATGGTTTTCAACATCGGCACCGGCATTGAGACCGCGATTATAGAGTTGGTCACGATCCTGACCCGACTGCTGGGCAAGAAAGTGGCCCCCGAACATATTGACCGCCGCGACATCGACAATATCAGGCGGCGGGTGCTCAATATCGAACTGCTACGCACCCGCCTTCGCTGGCAGCCCCAGATCGGTCTTGAAGAGGGTCTGAAACGCACCGTCCAGTGGCATCTCGGCCAGAAGTAGTGATTCCTTTCAGTGCGATCACCGGCTGTTCTTGCGCGCCAGGGCGCGTAAACGAGCCGGAAGATCGAGCTTTCTGTTGAGGAGCGTGATCAATCTGCAAGAGTGGGATGCCAGTCGATAGAGCGCATAGGAAACGAGAATGGCCCAGGCCATTGTAGCCGGGTAGTGGAGTCTCGATCCCTGCCAGAAGCTGAACCCGGTAATAAGAGTGAAATAGCAGAAAGTGAGGCCCAGGAGTATCCAGGCCAGGTGCTGCCTGTTGACGACGAGGAACACGAGACCCAGGAGAGAGGTGTAGAAAAGCAGGTGGGCAAACCATTTCCCGTGAATGGCGTTGAGTTGATCCCACTGGGGCCAGAACTCCGGCGTTTGTGAGCGCACGATGTAGTTGCCGGTCAGGATGTTCCCTTTGACGGAGGAAAGAAAAGCATCCAGGAACCAGTCGGGATGAGACGTGATCGTCTGCCACAGATGATCTCGCGCTCGGTAGTACCCTTCGGCCATTGTCGGATCGTGGTCGGAAAAGTACTCCCTGTCTTCCTGTACCCAGCGTTCACGTATGTCATGGATATCAGCGTCCTCGGTGTGATTGGCCACAGCTAACGCCGCACAGTAGACTCGCGCCGCACTAACGCTGTTACCGCCAAAGACAAAGACATCGTGTGCCAAGTAGTTCCGCGATGACCAGGCCAGCACCATGATCAGCATGACACCACCGGTCACACAGGCTTTCCTGACCACCGCCAGCCGCGACGGGAACCTCTCCGGGACGGGAACAATCAGCCCCACGAGCGCAAAAGCGAGCCACCAGAACTGACCAGTCCCGCGAACCAGCGTCGCAAGCCCGGCCATAGTTCCGGCCGCGACGAACCAACTCGTCTTCCCGGTTCTGAATCCCAGCACGAAGCAGATCAGGGCCGCGGCATGAATAGTAAAGAATGGTTGGTCTGACAGTACCATGCAGCTCAGTGAGATCGACGTTGTGGACAGGGCGACAAAGATGCCGGCAATGAGAGCGACGGTTCGGGAACGTATCAGGCAGTATGCGAGCAGGTAGACAAGAATAGGCCCCAGGCTGCCCATGAATACACTGAAAACGAGGGCAGGAAGCGGGTCGGGGCCGAAGAGCCATTCAAAGGTCGCCAGGATCAGGCCATAGCCGGGTCCCACCTGAAAGATTGTCTGTTCGCCGGCAACGCCGCCCGACAGGAAGTACTCAGCGACTAATCGGTAGGCACCGGTGTCGGGGGCAAGAGTGGAGAGCCTCTGAAGGCCTATCTGCGAGAGCGACACGAGCAGGTGTCCCACTCGCAGTGCCAGGGCGAACAACCACAGGGAAACGATCTGATAGACGATGACTTTCCGGTCGGTCACACTTCAATGTGCCAAGAAACCACCCTTCGGACAACCCGTTTTTACAGCTTATGCAGGCTTGGTCTCCCGAACCTAAGAGTGGCGGATGCGGAGCAAATTGTGCAACCGCGAACACCGGACGGCACGCCGATGACTTAAGTTACCTCACGTCCCCTGGAAATGACCCGCCGAGAGTAAACCCTGTGGCCAGTGACGAGTAGGCATCCTAACATCGAGAAAACTTCTCGAAAAGCCGGTCACTGATTGTGAAAGGATCGGTTTTGTGCTGATGGATATCGTCGACCACTTTCTCGAAAACGAACTCGTCCCCCAGGCTGTCGAGGAACTCCTTTTGAAAGCGGTTCTTGAGGATGTTCAGGATCTTTTTCCTGATCTGACCGCGGCGATGGCGGTCGAAACGCCCGCTGCGTCCGGCGGACTCGACGTGTTCCACTATCGCAGTGTAGAGAAGATCGACGTTCCTGCCGTTTACAGCTTCCGTCGGGATGACCGCCACCTTCCCGCCATCGTCCGCCTGTTTCCGCAACTTGATAGTATGCTGGAGGTCGATGACCATCGTCTCGGCGCCGGGTCGGTCAGCCTTGTTGACGACCATGATATCGGCGATCTCCATCAGCCCGGCCTTCATGGTCTGAACGGCGTCTCCGGATTCCGGAACGATGACCACGACGACCGAATCGCAGGCGTCGACAACATCCAGTTCCACCTGTCCCACGCCGACCGTCTCGATGAGGACAATGTCGAAGCCAAAGGCGTCCAGCACGACGGCGACGTTATCGGTGGCTGCGGACAACCCGCCGGTGGCGCCGCGGGTGGCCATGGAGCGGAAATAGACGCTGCCGCCGCCGGGGAACTCGTTCATGCGAACGCGATCACCCAGAAGGGCTCCCCCGGTATAGGGCGAGCTGGGATCGACGGCGACAATGCCGACTTTCCTGCCTTCGTCGAGGAATCGGCGGGTCAGCCTATTGACCAAGGTGGACTTGCCCGCTCCTGGCGGTCCGGTAATGCCAAGCTTTACGGCATGGCCTGATTTCAGATAGAGCCGGCTCAGCAGTTCCCGGTAACCCTCGTCCCTGTTTTCGACCAGTGATATCACACGAGAGAGGGCACGAATATCGCCCCCCGAGAAGCGGTCCAGAAGCGCCACGGTCTATTGATACCCGGTTGAGAGGTTGCCGGCTGTCAGTTTGATATCTTTGAGGCGTATCTGTTTGCGGGTGACGTCGTTCCACGTGTTGTACTCAACGACGTAAGCCAGATCGACCAGGCAACCTCTGGCGGAGATGGCGCCGGCCATCTTTCCGAAGCCAAAGCCGATAACATCAAAGGTGGCGTCGCCCTTGCGCACCCGCATCTTCAGATGATTGCTGCCCACCCGGTATGGCTGGCCAACCACCTCGCAATTGCGTGTCAGGAACACCGGGCGCATGTTCTGAGGTCCGAAGGGGGAGAAGGAGTCGATTATCTGCATCAGTTCGTCGTCGATCTCACTCAGTTCGATCTCGATGTCGATGTGGAGCTTGGGAGTGATGTCCTCCTGCGTCAGGATGCGGCCGGAGACCTCCTTGAATCTATCCCGGAAGGCAGCGATGTTTTCTGCTTTGATTGACAATCCGGCGGCGTATTTGTGGCCGCCGTACTTGAGCAGCAGATCTTCGCACTCCTTGAGAGCCTCACAGAGGTGAAAGCCCGGAATGGACCTGGCCGATCCCTTTCCTTCACCGCTGATGACGGAAATCATAATCGTCGGCAGGTGGTATCTCTCCACCAGGCGGCTGGCCACAATCCCGATCACACCCTGGTGCCAGTCTTCGCCGGATAGAACGATGGCCCGGTCCTTCTCGAGATCAACGGACTCTTCGATCTGCCTGAGGGCGTTGTTAAGGGTGGTCTCGTCGATTTCCTTGCGGCGCTTGTTCTCCCTGTCCAGCTTGCGTGCGATTTCAGCCGCTGCCGCTTCGTCGCGAGTGGACAGCAGTCGAATGGCCCCACCGGCATCGCCTAAGCGGCCCAGTGCGTTGATGCGCGGAGCAAGGATAAAGACTACCTGGCCGGTGCTGATATCCTTGCCCATCAGCCCGGCGACAAAGGCCAGGGATTTCAAGCCCGGTTTCGTAGTGCGGGCGATCTGCTTGATACCGAACTTGGTGAGCACCCGGTTCTCGCCCACCAGGGGCACGATGTCAGCGGCCGTCCCCAGGGCCACTAGGTCGAGATGCTCTTCCAGCTCACGTTCGTCTTGGTTCAGGGAACGGTACAACGCCTGAGCGAACTTGAAGGCCACCCCGACACCAGCAAGCTCGTCGTGGTAGTCACCGCCTTCCAACTTGGGATTGATGATGGCGTAGGCACGCGGCACCGCCTGGTCGGCCTCGTGGTGATCGGTAATGATAACATCGATTCCCTGTGAGGCGGCATACTCCACTTCTTCGACAGCGGTGATGCCGGTATCGACAGTGATAATCAGCGAGGCGCCCTTCGCTTTGGCTTCGTCAATACCGTTCCTGGAGAGGCCGTATCCTTCCACGAGTCGATTGGGCAGGTAGAAATCGACTTGGGCGCCGAGCTTGTTGAGCACCATGAATAGAAGCGAAGTGGCGGTGATGCCGTCAACATCATAGTCGCCGTAGATGATGATTTTTTCGTTGTCGCAGAAGGCGCGCGTCACCCGCTCGATGCCCTTGTCCATGCCGCTCATAAGGAAGGGGTCCTTCAGGTCGGAGATTTTGGGATCGAGAAAATGCCTGATCTCCTCGGGGGTGTCCAGGTGGCGGTTGGCGAATACTCTTATGATATTAGCGGGCAGTTCGGTTTTTTCGGCCAGGTCGGCGACAAAGGCCGGATCGGGGGACGGCGCCACTACCCACTTAAGGGGTGTTACCCAATGAGTGTAGCTCATGAGAGTCTCCATTTTCATGGAGGCCTGGAGAGCAGGAGATAAGCCGAGTTCTGTAAGTCCCCTTAAGGAACTCAACAGCCATTTATCTTGGTGAGCCGGTTACCCGGCCACTCCGTGCGGCCCACCCGGGAATGGTAGCGGGGCGAATCAACCCCTCTTCCTCTATTTGGCCTTGCTCCAGGCGGGGTTTGCCCGCTACCGGCATTACTGTCGGTGGCCGTGGTCTCTTACACCACGATTTCACCCTTACCCGCCAATGGCGGGCGGTATGGTTTCTGCGGCACTTTCCGTCGGATCACTCCGCCCCGGTGTTACCGGGCGCCTTGATTCTCCGGAGCTCGGACTTTCCTCACTTCAAATTGAAATCTGGAGCGCGACTGTTTCTCCTACTCTCGCAAGCCAACGATACTATTATCAAACAAAACAAACTCTCCAGTTCCATGAAGTCGCCCGCTTCAGTACATGCGTCTATAGTTGGGCGCTTCCTTTGTTATGGGCACCGAGTGCGGGTGTGACTCCGTCATGCCGGCCGGTGTGATCCGCACCAGGGTAGCTCTCTCACTGAGTTGCCTGAGATCGGCCGCGCCGCAGATACCCATCCCGGCGCGAAGCCCGCCGACCAGTTGGAGCACAGATTCCTTGAGAGCTCCCTTGAAAGGAACCCGGCCCTCGATTCCCTCGGGCACCAGTTTGGAGGCTTCCTCCTCTTCCTCCTGGAAATATCGGTCTTTGCTGCCTTCTTTCATGGCGCCCAGCGACCCCATGCCCCGGTAGACCTTGTACGAGCGACCCTGATAGAGGACCGTCTCGCCGGGCGACTCCTCCACGCCGGCAAACAGGGAGCCAATCATGACCGCCTGAGCGCCGCAGGCCAGAGCCTTGGTGACATCCCCAGAGTACCTGATACCGCCGTCGGCCACAACCGGCGTTCCCGATTTCCGGGCCACCTCAACGGCATTCATGATGGCGGTAACCTGCGGGACGCCGGCTCCGGTCACGACCCTGGTCGTACAGATGGAACCCGGCCCGATACCGACCTTTACGCAATCCGCCCCGGCGTCAATCAGAGACCTGGCGCCCTCGGCGGTAGCCACGTTGCCCGCCATGACCGGTGTGTTCGGATACCTCGTCTTGACGTATTGAACCGCCTTGAGAACACCCCGGCTGTGACCATGGGAACTGTCGATTGCCAGCATGTCGACATCGGCGTCCACCAGAGCCTGGACCCGCTCCTCCAGGTCGGCGGCCACGCCGATCGCCCCGGCCACGCGAAGCCGACCCTGGGGGTCTTTGCAGGCCAGCGGATACTGGATACGCTTGACGATGTCCTTCACCGTGATCATCCCCTTGAGCATCCGGTTCTCATCGACGATCAGCAGTTTCTCGATACGGTGCTCGTGCAGTATTTCGCGGGCCGTGTCCAGGTCCGTGCCTTCCTTGACCGTAATCAGATTCTCACGGGTCATCACTTCCTGGACCGGACGGCTCTCGTCGCGATGGAAACGCAGGTCACGGTTGGTCAGTATTCCCACCAGCCGGCCCTGTTCGGTGATGGGGATCCCGGAGATGGAAAACCGGCGCATGACCTCAAGGGCGTCGCCCACGGTCTTGTTCGCCGAAAGGGTAATGGGGTCGACGATCATGCCGGACTCGGATCTCTTGACCTTGTCGACCTCGCCGGCCTGAACCTCGGGTGGCATGTTCTTGTGTACAACACCCATCCCCCCCTGGCGCGCCAGGGCGATGGCCAGTCGAGATTCGGTGACCGTATCCATGGCGGCGGAGAGCAGCGGGACGTTCAGATCGATTCCGGCCGTCACCGCGGTAGCCACGTTGACATCCCGTGGCAACACGGCCGAGTGAGCCGGCATCAGAAGGACGTCGTCAAACGTCAGGGCGGGGTGTTCAAGTATCCTTACCATAACCTGATTATATGAACGTCTTCCATACGTGGTTGTTCCGCCACCGACAGGCGCAATCAGTTCGACGCGGCTTCGTCCCAGAAGAGCAGGCAGCCACAGTTCTCGCAGGTGTGAATCCTGTCTCCCTTCTTGATTTCCTGTACTCTCCGCGGCGTGAGCGCCTTGTAACAGGCACCACAGGCTCGCTTTTTAACCACCACCACTGCCGTCCCGCCTTTCCCTTTGCGTACCCGCTCATAGGTAGAGAGGGTCGACCTGGGTATTTGAGCAGTAATGTCCTTGCGTTGGGACTCCTTTTCTGAGACCTTGTCGCCGATCGAGTCTATCTTTTCCTGGAGTATTTCCAATTGCCTGTTGTTGTCGTCGTTTGTTTGGGCGGATTTCTCCTCGAACTCAACGATCTCCTTTTCGAGTGTAGTGACACGGTCGATGGTTTCCAGAAGTTCAGTTTCTTTGTTGGAGATGATCTCCTTGACGGAATCGATTTCAGCCACCAGGGCGTCGTATTCCTTGTTGGTTTTGATGGACATCATCTGCTGCTGGAACTTCTGCAACTCGGCCTCTTTGGTGGCGATCTCCAGTTCGAGGTTTTTCTGTTTGATCCTGGCCTGCTCAAGTTCGGCGGTAGCGCCGCCGTACTTTTCCTGGGCTGCTTTGATTTCCCGGTTGAGATTTTCCATCATATCCGGAAGGTATTCCTTGGAGCGCTCGAGTTCACCAAGGTCATAATCTATAACCTGCAGCTTCAAGAGCAGTTCGAGATCGCTGAGCATCACACCTCCTTGGGCCGGGAGTCGGCTATTCATCGGCACCTCAATGAAAAAACGCATCCGCCCCAGAAAGGGGCGAATGCGTCTGTAGGTCCTTGCACTCGGCGCCGCTTGTCTGCATTGTTCAACCATCGAGAGACGGTGCCGGGCATCATGAACTTGTAGTTTCGAAACCTCTTCATTTTTCAAAATGGGCAATACTGGATTCGAACCAGTGACCTCTCGGATGTGAACCGAACGCTCTAACCAACTGAGCTAATTGCCCGGGCAACATTCCTTCCTAACAGTGGGCCCTGCAGGACTCGAACCTGCGACCCGCTGATTATGAGTCAGCTGCTCTAACCAACTGAGCTAAGGGCCCTTTCGGCCAAGTCTCATAAGTTAACCACCATCCCCCCATACGTCAAGCTAATAATCGTCCTTTGAAATAAACGCTCGCAGTTCGGTGGCCGCTGCTCCGTATCGATGCAGTCACTATTTGTCATCATTAGTGTCGGCTCAGCGATCGCTGCCGACTGATCACTGGCAGCGGGCGGGAGATATGTTTTAGGGGGGCATGGCTTGCGGCACAAGTGGTTACCGGGCGGTCCGCGTTGCCTCATTGCAAGATGTTACCGAAGGTTTTGTTTTGTACGGGCAATTCGGGCGCGAAAATAGTGCCAGAAACCGCTTGACACAGATCCGAGGCCATGCAATATTCATGCGGGCAACATAGCGTCGGGGCCGACCTCGAATTGGCTACAATTGTAAATTGGATGTTGGTAAGCTATTGTGGCGGTAGATAACCTGCTGTCACATTGAGAGGTCCTGCTGGATAACATGACGATTGAACAAGTGCTGAAAGAGTGGACCGATCGCCTGATGGCGTTGCCGGGCGTCTGGTCGGTGGGAATAGGTCTCTCAACCCAAAGTCGGGAGCCCTGCATAAAAGTATCGGTGAGCAAAAGAGGATCGGCCAGCGATGATATTCCTCGCGAAATTGGGGGACATAAGGTAGAAGTTGTGGTGCGAGAAGAACCTCGCCCGCTTTAGACAACAGTTTTCAAAACAAACAAGGGAGGTCTTATGGCACAGGCGACAGCAAGTGATTTGGTTCGCATTATGCGAACCGCAAGACAGTTCTTTATGCAGGCGGTGGCGTCAACCGGCAGCGACTGCATTAATGGATTCGGGATTACACTGAAACGGACAGAGGGGAAGAAAACCAACACTCCGGCGCTGGTATTCTTTGTCAATCGAAAGCTTACTCTCCGCAGCCTTCCCGTGGAAAACCGGATTCCAAAACAGATCAATATCCCGTGGGAACATTCCAATGACGGTGTCCTGGAAGTGATTACAGACGTTCAGCCGGTACGCTTCCATTCACTGGAATACACGTCCCGAAAGAGACCCTGTCCCGGCGGGTACAGTATCGGACATGTAGATATCACGGCGGGTACTTTAGGCTGCCTGGTCAAAGACAAGCTCAACGACAAGGTTGTAATCCTGAGCAACAACCATGTTCTTGCCAATACCAACCAGGCCTCTATCGGCGATCCGATCGTTCAACCCGGGCCGACCGATGGCGGAACCGATCCGGCCGACCGGATTGCGACCTTGACGCGCTTCAAACCGATTGATTTCACCGCCGGTGTGAACAACTATATTGATGCTGCCATCGCCACACCGGTCAATCCCAAGGACGTCCTTCGGGATGTAGAGGATATCGGAAAAGGTATCCCGAAGACCACTAAGAATGTCACCGCTGCGGATCTTGGTCAATATGTGAAGAAAACGGGGCGCACGACAGAGCACACCAGCGGATACATCGATACTGTCTCTGCGACGGTAACCGTCAAGTACGGCTTATTTGAGAAGGCGACCTTTGTGGATCAGATCATCATCGAACAGGTTCTGGCAGAAGAGGACATCTCCGCCGGAGGCGACTCGGGTTCGGTCACCTTTGACAAAGACAACAAGCTGCTTGGCCTGCTCTTTGCGGGGTCTGAACGAAATGAGGCGGAGGGTCAGCCGGCAACGGCCATCATCAATCCGATTAAGCACGTTTTCAGCCTGCTTGATCTTGAGTGCCTTGCCTGATCGCTGTGCAGTAGTGCAATTCATAACCCGTACTGTCGCTAAGCCTTGATTGGCCGCGAGAGGCCGCAAATCGGCTATAATACAGGTCGGATATATCGCGTTGCCGTCGGGGATCGTTGCAACGACGAGGCCGAGACTCTTAGAACGAGATTAGTCGAGGTCAGTTCGATCGGTGATAATAGAAGCCTAAGAGGAGGCGCTATCGAAAAGATGTTGCCATGAGCCGGAACCTCAAGAATCAAAGCTCTGTTGACTTCGAACGGTCGGCTACCCTGGCTTAACGATGTTCAATGGGGCAAACCATGTTGTTGAGACCCTTATAGGGGAAATCTCCGTTAACATTTTGATAGGAGTATGAGAGTCATGGATTCACTTTTAATCAGCTACATCCTGCCGCTTTTAGGTGTCGTCATCCTGCTTTTTTGTTTTGGCTCCTTTGTTCTTCCTTATGGGGAGCGGTTCAAAGGCAAGATCCAAAAGGTGAAGGCATTTGGGATGGATCTGGAAGTGTCCGTAATCACTTTCTTTGTTATCGTCGGGGTGATTCTAGCTTTCACGGGCGTCTATTTCCATATTCAGGATTATGAGACACGGTTAGTTCAAGCCCAAAAAGACCGGGACCTGGCAAAGGAAGCATTAGTGCTGGCCCAAACGATGGAAATAAAGGCCGTGATTACACTGGAGAATGTCAACGAGGACAATATGCCGCAGTTGGAAAATCTGCAGTGCAAGTACTTTCTCTATGGCGATGATACCCCGGTGATGGTGGACGTGATCAAGGGATACCGGTCCGATCAATTCAAGTTAATTTTAAGGGACATATGTCCCAAAACGAATATTGCACAACTGGTGCTGGAGGATCTGTCAAACGGGAAAAGATGGGGGAAAGAGAATTTTTTGCCTTTGGAGCCAGTATATGAATTAAGGGAGGATTGATGACATGTCGCGCATATATTTACCAAAAATTGTGTTTGGTGTTGTCGGGTTGCTGGTTGTGCTGTTTGTGTCAAACACGTTATCGGTTGAGCAGAAAATAAAACTGGCAAATACGTCAACCTACACGGGCCCGGGTCGCTGGGACTGGACCGTCTTTGTCGTGGCCGATCAATCTGCCCTGGACAGCATCAGCCACGTCCAATATACTCTGCATCCGACGTTCCCGGAGCCAAAGCGCATAGTGAGAACACGCGAGAACGACTTCGCTCTTTCCGCAAGTGGCTGGGGGGAATTTGAGATCAGGGCTAGGGTATTATTCAAGGACAGCACTGTTGTGGCGGTTGAGCATTGGCTCAACCTCGAGGCTCGCAGCAGCCGGATGGCAGAATTACAGCGGCTACATGCTCTGTCGCCACCCCCTCGGGAAGAAAGGAACGAGATAATTACAGCAAACACGGCCATCATAATGAAGGGAGACCGGTGGGAATGGACCATCTATATCGCCTCGAATGATGAGACCCTGAATCAAATTGAATGTGTTGAATACATTCTGCACCCTACTTATCCTGATCCGAAACGTAAAGTCTGTGACAAAGGAGCCACCCCTGGAAAAGGATTCTTTATGACAGATACGACGTGGGAACCGTTCACCGTCGGCGTGAGATTGCTTTTCAAGAACGGCGACACGGAGTATCTCAAACATGAGCTGACGCCACCATTTGAGGAATCCGACAAGTGATTGTCGCGTTTCATCTGGTCTTGCGCCGCAGGCGTGTGATCTGACAGTTCACTGGCGACTCACTCATTTGGTACACCATACAAAGAACCGCCAGAACAGGAAACGGTGTTATTCGCGGGGTTGGGAGCAGGAGAGATTAGACCAGCAGGTTGCCCCAAAACTTGGAATAGAATGCAAAATGACAACTGTTTTCCATTACCGGTCATTCCCGCACCTTCGTCATTCCCGCGCACGCGGGAATCCACTGGTATCAACGATTTCCTGGATGCCCGCTTTCGGGCCTGTTGAAAAAGTCGTGGTAGTCGGCCGCCGAAACATTGTTGCTGGTGCTGCCAGGCGTCTCTGCCTGGCAGCAGCACAAATCCATAGAGGCGTCGGGCAGAGACACCCGACGCCACCCCGTGGAGTACGTTTTTCAACAAGCCCTTTCGCGGGCATGACAGAGAGGGTGGTTATGCCCGTGTTCGCGGGCATGACGAATCCACCGGATTCCGAGTATCACAAAAGGCTTTTCCAACAGACTGCTGGAGATCGTCACGGAGAGGGGAAGAAATACCAGCCGGAAAGTTGTTGCCATGTACCATCTTCCGGCAGATCTCTATGCGAGGGTCGAATCATAGTGATTGGTAACAGACATAACATAGGGCAATTGGAAGGTCGGCCGGTTTTTCACTCACCGGCATGACACACACCCATAACGGTGAACGGACTTTTCCGTTCGGGACAGGAGGAACAGGTATGAAACACGGCAAACTGACCAGAGACACCGCCCTAGGACTGCGGGTACTCAGACGGCGGATTGCAAAAGCGGACATTCCCTCATCCAAGCTTGATGAGTCAATCAATATTGCCACCTGGAACATCCGCGAATTCGGGCGCCGCCGGCGTATGGAGACATCAATACACTTCATTGCCGAAATCCTCAATCAATTCGATTTGATTGCGGTCACAGAGGTTCGAGACAACCTGGCCGACCTTGCCAGAACGCTGAAGGTTCTCGGGCCGTACTGGCGAGCCGTATTCTCCGACTATATCGCAGACGCGGGAGGAAACAAAGAACGTGTCGCTTATGTGTATGACAAGCGGGCGGTAGCGTTCACGGGGTTGGCCGCCGAAGCCGACAGCCCGCGCAGGAAAGACAAAAAGACGAAAGAATACCTGCCGACAATCAGTTGGTGGCGCAAACCCTACATAGCCTCATTTCGAGCAGGCAGTTTCGACTTCATTCTCGTTACAGCTCACATCCGGTGGGGAGCCGGCGCTAAAGGACGTATCGCACCGCTCAGACTACTGGCCGAATGGGTAGACAAACGGAGAAAGGAGCGCCACACATTCGACAAGGACATCATCGTAATGGGAGACTTTAATATTCCCGCAATAGGCGATAACCTCTATCGTGCCGTCACCGGTAAGGGCTTACGGATGCCGAAAGCTCTCTTCGGGTTGCACGGAAGCAATCTCGCCCGCAACAAACGATATGACCAGATCCTGCACGTTCCGACGCTTGACGGCGTGTTTACCAACGAGGGCGGAGTGCTGGATTTCTATGTCAACAGTTTCAGACCCTTGTACCGCGAGGTGAGCAAAACGAAAAGGGAACTCACGTATGAACTATCCGATCATCTTCCTCTATGGATTAGATTGGATGTGAACCAAGAGGATGTAGAGCTTGACCAGATTATTCGGTCGAGATAGGGCTGTCGGTGGGGACCCTCGAAGTTGTGCCCCAACAGGGTAAGGCGGGAAAATAGAGAGATCGCCGCGGGAGGCTGACAGGAAGGCTCAACCCGAACCGGGAAGACCTGAGAAGGGCGCCCATGCAGTTCCGCCCGGCGGTCACGACAACCTGCGGCTGTTCATCTGCGATGTGAGAGGGCTTTGTGCGAGAACTGCGGGAATGCAGCAACTGTCTGCGAGGGCGCGAGCACCTGCCATTGCGGTCGTAGAGTCAGCGTTAAGCCGGTGGGATAATCAGAAGCGCCGCCCTGACGGTGACCGACGCGAGTCGTCCTCGCCGCCCCAGGTATGATCGTACGAGCCGGTCATATCGGGCTACCTCTTTCTGATGCGCCCGGAACCGGACACTCGGGACGATGTGTGCTCCGGATCACCATAGTAGGCTATTCTGCCGGAGCCGGAGATGGTTCCGTCAAACGATTCCTCTGCGAAAACCTTGACATCACCCGATCCGCTTATTTTCACGTAGACTTCCTCAGCCTTCAGATCACGGGCGCTAATATTACCGGAACCGGACAAGTTGATTTCCAGACCCTGAGTCTGCCCTTCGGCGGTGACGTCGCCGGACCCGGACAGGCTGATTTCCATCTCGTGGGTCTTGCCCTGCACAAAGAAATCGCCGGAACCGGAAAGGCCGAATTCAAAGCGCTCGGTTTCCAGGTTGGTGACGGAAATGTCACCCGAGCCTGATGCGAAAACCTCCACCAGTTCGGGGACAGTGATTTCGATCCTGCAACCGCGCCGGGATGAGAACGATTTCCTGGCCCGGATGTGCAGGGTATTTGCTTTGACTTCTGTCTCGATCAGTTCGATCAGGTTATCGTCGAAACTTACCGTGATTTTCTGTTCACCCCCGACAGTCACCTCGATATCGAAGCAACCGCTCGATTCAATCCTGTCGAACGGTTTCAGATCACGGGATTCGGTGACGACGTTGCCGGAGCCTTTCCTGCTGGAGTCAAAGCCAAACCAACCCTCGGCCGACGCCGACGCCCCGGCAAACAGCACCAGTAGCAGCGCCACGAGAACTCTCGATAAGGTTCTTGACACAGCGACCTCCGTTGTTCTGAGATACGTTTGTTCGTAGTCTCAATTACGAGGGTCGCCGCCCGAAGTTTCACCGGACAGGTGAACGCGGTTGAGGGAGAGAGATGGCTTTATAGCAGGGGCGTGCCTCGCGGGTTCATAGCCCCCGTTTGTGGTTAGGGGAGAGAAGCACCGTTCTCAGGACAGTTCAAGATCACCCTTCTGCATGTTTCCGCTGTTGAACTGGACGAGTTTCACCCAGTCGATCAGATCGTCAGTACAGAAACTCAGCATGAAGTCCTTGGTGAACCGGTTGACAACCCTGGCCTTCTTCCTCTTGAATTTGTCGTTGTGCTCTCTGGCGCGATGCCCCAGTGGTACGACTATATCTGTGTACAGATACCGATCACCGCTGATGAAGTGCCAGAACTGCTGCCCGACAAGCTTTCTGTATCCTTTGCCATATGATTCCCTGACCTTGCCATAGCAGATGCCAAGAACTGGCTGAACATTCCGGGTGCTGTGGGATTGTTTTAAGACTCGGGTAGCTCTCTGGAAGTCATCTTGAAGCTTCCTGTGCTGCGCACTATTACCCCAGTTGGGTCCCGACTTGATAGACACCAGGTAATGCGCGCCTTCGTTCACGAACTCCAGATCCATCCCGGTTGCAGCCGACTTCTTACCATCATAGACTCTGTCAGCGATGAAAATCGCCAATTCCTCCAGAAAGTCACCGAAAAGTTTCTCTTCAGAGGAAGAGAGAAACGCATCGAGAATGTCCTTGATAAGATCAGAGGCAATGTGAATGTTCTTGGCTTTGAAGAGATAGGGATTCTTCTTCTTAAGAAGGCCCCTCAGGTCGATACCCTCTAACCTCGCAATGCGGCTCTGGTGGAACCGGATAATATTCGTGCTGATGAATTCGCGGATATCGTCTAGAATCAGCTTTTCCAAAGTAACACCTGCTTGTGGTGGTTTTCCAATGCTCGCTCCGACAACAGACAGTATTCCATGTTTATATCTATACCGATGTATTTCCGGCCTGCTTTCTTGGCGGCAACGACCGAAGTACCGGACCCAACAAAAGGGTCCAACACCATGTCGCCTCTTTTCGTAAAGAGCTTTATGAACCAATCAGCGAGCTGGATGGGGAATACAGCACTGTGATTCCGGTTTGAGCACTCCGTAGCTAAATGGATAACGTTTGTAGGGAATGCCTTGTCTCTCTGCAACCAGTTTGAAATGTTCTTGCCAAAACCACTACTGACCTTCGATTCGTCACGAACCCTGTCGGTCTTACTGAGGTGTTTTAGTCTCGACTTTGCCCACTCGCCCATCGGCACCATTACCGCTTCTTGGTACATGTTGAACTTGCGCGCCTTGTTGAACTGAAGGCACCTTTCCCAGGCATCCCTGAACCTATTGGGCCACCGCCCCGGATAACAGTTCTTCTTGTGCCAGACAAACTCCTCCGTCCACAACCACCCACTTCCGCGCATGCTCTGGATAAGCTCCAGTACGTACGTATGCCTCTCACCGTTGTGCACTCTTTCCTTGATGTTGAGGATGAAGGTACCGGTGGGTTTCAGTACTCTGCGTAGCTGTGCAACTCTGGGCAGGAACCACTCCACGTACGTATCGGGGTGTATCCCACCATAAGTCCTCTTTCTGGCATCAGCATACGGTGGCGACGTAACGATCAGATCCACCGAATCAGAGGGAAGGTCTTCCAGAACCCTTTCGCAATCCCCACATATAATAGCGTTTGTGATTCTTTTCTTCATTCCAACCAACCGTCAACCCACGTTACTGAATCGAATATACAGTGGGAGACGGTATAATTCAATCACTTTGTCAGGAAGGCGGTCAAATCGGCTATAAAAAACACCCGCCTACGGCTCGTAGCTGACGTGCCGGACCGACTTGAGCTTCGTGCGACCGGGGTGTTTGGGCGAAGGGATGAAGAAATCAGCGCCTTCCCTGCGCCGCATCCGAACGGTGTAGTCCTGGCAGGCCCGGCAACGCCGTATCTTGCCCAGCGCCTCCCGTTTGATCCGGCGGCGCCGCCTGTGGTTGGGTGCAAAGATCGGTTCCCCGATGATCTTGTAGCCCTTGAACGGGTCGTCATTGTCGATGAACCTGACACCGGCGATGACGTTATTGGTCCCCTGCTCGTAAAGGGTTGCGCCGGGGCACTCTACGAAGACAAACTCGCTACTCTCCATATCATCCGCAAATATCCCGGTGGTGTCGATCTCCCGTGAGTTGCACTGTATGCAAAGCCACACTCCACGCTGGTGGATCAGAGGTCTTCCGCAACTGATGCATCTTTGTTTATCGCTCATTAGTTCCCCATCAAACCATCACGGTTGCCGGTTTGAGCCGTCTGATGCGGCTGTTTCACGGTTCTATCAGAGCAACGGCGCTGCCGGCGAATACGGCGGTGGCTAATATGGTGTGGCGCTTGTGGTTATACCTTCGCGGGGTGGCGTGATGGGATGAGAATCTGTTGATAATAGTAGGGGTCTTTCCAGTATCTATGGAGTCAATCCTGTCGGGCAGAGACGCCCGACAGCACATGTGGCTCTTCCTTATATCTGGGGAGTCAACCCTTGAAAAGCAGGAACAGAGAACAGGTGGCAACGGTAACCGGAAGCAACATGGCAAATGAATACGGCAGGACAAAACTGCCGATGGCCGCCAGGGCCACGGCTGGTACAACCAGGTATTTGAGGGTGGAAAAGGTTATCCTGGCCAGCCGGGAGACGATGACAAGTATCAGAACCGCCAGGACGATGTAGGAAGCAATTAATCCATTGGGGCCGAAATGCTCCAGGATCATCCCCTTGATTGAGCCGAGGACCCCGGAGTACTCCTCGCTTCGGGCGGTGGCCTGCTCCGATAACTCGCGGAGTTGCACTGAGAAGAATTCCTTAAGCATCTTCGGTTTCTTCCAGGGGTTCAATAGTCAGTGAAGATTCTCCCACCCGGGTCAGTCCGACCATTCTCTGAGTCAGGAAGTTTCTGGACGTTATCCATTCATGAGAGAACATGAGGATTTCGTTCTGATCGACCTCGCTCTCCCAATCGAGCACGAATTGATCGATACGCTGGTCTCCGACGACCAGATCATCCATAGTAAGTACAAACTTGACTTTCATGCCGCGTTCCGACTCCTGGGTTCGCCTTTGTTCTGGGAAAGCACTGTTGCAAGCTCAGTGCCGCCCCCGGGCGCATGTTGGTCGTGGCTCTCAAGTCGTTGTGCGCTAATAGATTCTGCCGGCGATTGTTCGGGGCGTGAACAGCCAGGCAGCCTTTTCCCGTTCCAGAGAGGGGCGTCACTATGGGGTGGCTCCCCCAGGCTGTGGACTAAAACAAAACCCGGAAACCAGTTAGGCTTCCGGGTCGTCGTATTACGGATCTTCCTTAGCTACTTCTGAAACACCTTCGCAGGCCAGTCCCTTCCGATCGGTCCCTCGACACGTGGATGACAGGTGAGCGTGTGTCGGTTGCTGCCAGGTGTGTGATTGGCAGGCATCACAGGCCAATCCCTGGCCTGAGAAAGAGACCGAAACGGAAGACGGGACTGTCCGGCATCTCAGCTTTCGCTTCAGCCAGTCTTACGTTTCTCTTTTCCCATTACACATCCGCCAGTCCTAAGGGGCCAGCCAGGACAATTGCGGCGGATGCCTATGACCCATACGCATTCCCTCCATAGCTTAAGGTTCTCGTTCCGGCAGTAAGAAGGGCCTGACAGAAGTTGGGCATTACCGTCACGTCCAAGTCGATCAAGGCTCTGCTCATACTGCCGGGTGAAGGATCTGTAACAAAAGTCCAGACGCAGCTTAGTGAGGATGCTACCCCTATGGACAAGATAGGAACCACGGCGCGTTTGTCAAGTGCCTATGGAGACTACAAGTACCGCCGTGGTTCTGAACAAACCGCGTATGCTCATATAACAGAAAGGGTTGACGCGAATATACGGTTGGTGAGGCCGCAGATTTTGCGCCGGGTATTTCACGGCTTGCGGTGAGACGCGTGAGGACTTATCTCAGTGGTGAGGAACCTATATCCCGCCGCAGCGGGGGCAAATGAAGAACCCGGCCTCGGGCCGGGTTCTTACGTTACAGTCAGGTCGGTTCGCCTATTTCTGCTCGCGCACGGCGAAGGCCGGCAGTATCTGCAACTCGGTGAACCTTTCGCGCGGAATCGTATCCGGCGGATCACCAGGCTGGATGCGCCGGGCCATGATCATCAGAGAGTTGTTGGGATGGGTGGTAGTGGTATCGACCACCAGTTTCTTGATGGGCTTGTTGTCCAGCGAGGAGATAAAGACAGTCACGAGCCGCCCGCTCCCCGGTCCAAGCATGTGCACACTGGGGCCGAGATTGGCCATCATCCCCAGCGTAACGCACTGAACAGCGGTATCAGCCCGGAACCCCTTGAAGTCAAACCCCTCAACCCTGCCGCCGGTATAGACGGCCGAATCACCGACGATGCGGTTGGTTCCTGCGCTCAGCCTCAGCGGAATCGACAGAGCTTCCACGAACTGGTCGTTGGTCAGGGATATTTCGACCTTCCAGTTGTTGTCATCTATTTTGGCTACGTCGGCGTACAGGGTATCGGCCTTCCCGAACTTGTCCACCTGAGCCAGGCTCAAGGCCGGAAGCACCAGCAGTGCAATCAGCAGGCTGAGCGTTAGCGTTCTTGGTTTCATTCTTCCTCCAGTCAATCGGTTACCTATGTTCTTTCCTGTTACAATCATACCCTGTCCGGGATCCTAAGTTTCGCCGCCGTCTGCGGTCCCGACCAGGGAAGACTTCAGCCGACCGATAAGGGAATCGGCTCTCCCGGGATCGCTTAGCTTGTCACGATATATCGTCACCGCCCTGAGAATCCCGAGTTCCGCCACCCTGGTGTTGGGGAACTTGTCCGCAAGGGCGGTCAGAATTTTAGCGGCGCTCTGCCATTGTCCGTCTCTCGCGTGCAGCTCGGCCTTGTGGAGCAACGCCCTGGCCTCCAGCATGGTACCGGCTCCCCGAGCGGCGGAGCGATCAAAGTAGTCTTCGGCGTCGCGACGCCATCGCCGGGCTTCCTCCTGCCGCCCCTGCTTTCGGTAGCTGTCGGCCAGATGCAGGTAGGTCGTCATGGCCTGATCAGAGCCGCGGTATTTCTCGATCAGGAGCTTGTACTCGGTCTCGGCCCGGCTCCAGTTTCCCTGCTGCTCAAACGACCGGGCCATGAGAAACTGGGCCATGGGCGTGACCGAATAGTAGCGGGGGTAGTTTCTCTTGAGGTCGACCAATATCTCCCGGGCCTCATCGTACTGTTGCAGGTCCATCCTGACCACGCTCATGTTGAACAGAACCCGGGGGCGCAGAAGAGTATCAGAGGCGTCGATCCGTGTGAGCAGGTCGTTATAGATCGACAGGGCGCTGTCGGTGTTTTTCAGCCCGGCAGCGTATACGTCGGCCACATTCAGGCGGATTTCCAGATAATTGTCGGCTGTGGTGTCGGACAGCGCCCTCAGTTCGATGATGACCTTTTCCCACTGACCAGCCTGTTCATATAGCCGAGCTAAGTTGCCGTGAGACGCACCGGCGGCGGCGCTTTGCGGGTAGCTATTGCACAGGTCGCGGTAGTAGCGTTCGGCCTGCTCGTAGTGTTGCGCGGCGGTAGCCGAATCGCCGGTCACCGTGACGATACGGAAGATATTCAGCGGCAAGTTAAGCAGGCTGTAGACGACCCCGCCGGAGTCATCGACGGGCGGGTAAAACCGATCGAGCACACTACCATATACGACGAGGGCGCTGTCCCACGCGCCGGATGCCTGCAAGGCCTGGCCTAAGTTGAACATCGTTGTCCGAAAAGGTGAGTTGTCCAGCGAAACGTGCCGCAGGAGGCGGTTTAGAATCGTGACACAGGTGTCGAAGTTGCCGGAGGAAGAATGAAGTTGCGACAGGCGGTTGGCGGCTTTGAAGGCCAGGTATTCTATCTCGTGATACTCGACCGGATGGGCCTGGCTGCTCAAGGAATCAAGGGCCGTCAGACAGAACGACCAGACCCGCGCATACTCGGGAGCGACCGCCTCTGCAGATCGCACATGCTCTCGCTCCGGGCGCGCCAGCACGTCCCGCAACTGACGCTCGGCGCCATGGTAGAGCTTCTCCGCCTGATAGCGCATTCTCAGCGCGGGGTTGTCCGAGCATGACCAGATAACCGCGGCGGCCAACAGGATGGCGGGAAGCGCCCGTATTGTGTTACGTTCCATCATCATATATATCGGAAGTAAGCGTCGGCCTTATATCTTTCGGCCCTTGGAATATAGACGCCACGCTCTGATGGTTCAAGCGAAATTTTCAACCACCAGCACGGCGAGGCAGTTACAAAAACAGTACATGGTTGCCGGTCTTGCTGACGCTGACCGGTTGGGCAAAAAGGAGCAAAGATGAAACTGTTCAAGAGAAAGAAGCCGTCTGCTACTGCTCAACCGCAGCGCGTCCAGCGAGTTACGGCCGCCGTCAAGCCGCCCCGTCGCAGCGCCTATCGCACCCCCGACCAGATCAACTCGACGCTGAAAATGTCCCCCGCCGATATTCGGTCCGGCCGTTATCGGACGATGCTCTACCGATTCCTGGCTGATAATATCCCGATTGTCGACACCTGCATTTGGACCTGGAGCAGGTTGGCGGCCGCCCCGGGGGAGTTCCGCATCATAGGCAGCAAGAACAAGCTGCTCGCCGAGCAGGGACGACAGCGCCTGGAGCAGTTGTCCAATGAACTGTATCTTGATTCTACCGGGCGCCCGGCGGGATTGCCCGGATTCATGGTGGATCTGTTTTCCTGCCTGTTTCGAGACGGCATATTCGGCGGGTTCCTGACAGTCAGCAGAGACGCCTCGGGTGTGGACAAGTTCGTGCCGGTCGATCCGGCGGACATCAGTTGGCACCCGCAGGAAGGCAGGTCGGGACTGGTGCTGGAGCAGGATGGCGGCTCGCTGGCGCTGGCCCGGCCGGACTTCTACCACCTGGCCTTGAATGCCGGTATCGGTTCCCCGCTGGGGAGATCGGTCCTGCAGACGGTTCCTTTTGTCTCGTACATCGAACAGCAATTGGTCGATGACATGCGGCGAACGAGCCACAACAGCGGGTATCACAGGCTGCACGTGAAGATCGCTCCCCCCCAACGGCTGGCGGGCGAGGCGGAGCAGGCGTATGTCGACCGCATCAACAGCTACTTCGATTCGACCGTCTCGATGATCAAGACCTGCGATGTCGACGACAACCCGGTCACCTGGGACAACGTCAATATCGAGTATATCGGCCCGCCACACGCCCGGGCGGTGACCAACAACTGGTTTTTCAATCATCGGGCCATGGTCGAAGAGATCTGTGCCGGGACACACCTGGCGCCGTTCCTTTTGGGCTATTCGTACGGCGCCACAACCACCTGGTCGGCGTTTAAGTTTGACGTGGTGATGCGGCAGGTGCGATCGGTGCAGGCGGAAGCGGCCCAGCTTCTGGAGTGGATCGGTAATGTCGACCTGGCTCTGTCGGGACTGGACATGAGATGCCGCTTTGTATTCGACAACAGCTTCGCCTATCAGGCCACCGATGAGGTGAACGTGCGCACGCGCGAAGTTGACAGCATCCTCAAACTGTATCAGGCCGGTCTGCTGGACGAAGAGACCGCCCGTGACAAAGCGGGACGCTTAGTATAGCGGACTTGACAGACAGTATCGACTGGCGGCGGGGCCTGAGCGACCCGGTCTACTTCGCCGACGCAGCCCTGGGCGTCCGCTTGCATCCCGGCCAGAAGAAGTGGCTGGAGAACTCCGGCTCCCGGGAAAACGTGCTTGTCACCGGCAACCGCTGGGGGAAGTCGTTCGTTTGCGCCGTGAAGATCATACACCATGCCCTCTACCGCCCGCGACCGCTCAAGTACGACGCCGGCGGCCGCTATCGAATCGCGACCGCCTCGATCACTCAGGATCAGGCCAATATCATTTTCGACCATACTCTGCGGCTGATTCGGCAGTCACACCTGCTGGAGTCACTGGTGGCAAGCATGGTCAGAACACCGTATCCGCGACTCGTGTTCGGAAACGGCGTCACGGTCGAGGCGCGATCGACCCAGAACCGGGGAGAATACCTGCTGGGTAACGATTACGATCTGTTCATCTTCGACGAGGTGGCTTTCGAGCACGACGCCGAATACGTGGTGGAAGAAGTCATCCAGATGCGCCTGGCCGACCGCGAAGGGAAACTTGATCTGGTTTCCACACCCAACGGCAGGAACTGGTTCTACCGCCGCGCCACGGAAATAATCAGAGGCGACCGGGCGGGTTATTTCCAGTCGGGCGACAGCCGCGAGAACTGTTACATCTCCCGTAACTTCCTCGACGAAAGGATCACGTCCTTCTCACATCGCCGCGTTCAGCAGAATATCATGGGGCAGTTTGTCGATTCCGGCGGGGAAATTCTCAAGGGAGAATATGTCGACCGCGGCCTGACCTCTTTCAACGAATGGAATACAGACGGGACAGATAGTACCGCCTGGATAAGCGGATGGGACTTAGCTCGCAAGCAGACGGCGACAGTGGGAATCACGATCGACGTTGTCGGCGGCGTGGCCCGGGTTGTCTGTCTGGAACGGTTCAGGCGTTTTGACTGGAATGTCGTAATAGAGAGGATCAAACAGCGGCAACGAAAATACCCCGGGCGACTGGTGGTGGACGCTACCGGTCTGGGAGACGTGGTCGTGGAACAGCTCAAGGAATACAACCCGGAGGCGGTCGTATTCAGTGCGGTGACCAAGGCGGAGCTTCTGACCAACGTGGAGTTGTTTCACGCCACAGGCAGGATCAGCTACGAACGCTGGGAGCTTCCGGACGGACCGGGCAGGATCTGGTCCCTGGAGGATGAACTGCGCGCCGCCCGCTGGGATGACAACAACAAGTGTGATGCCCTGATGGCGCTGGCGCTGGCGCTTTGGCCGTTGCGAAGAAAGCCCGAGATAGCAGCCGAGCCGCGCGTCGGCCGGGGATGAGGCCGGGCCAACCGATACGGGCAGGGATCAGTCGTTACCGGGCAGGATTGCCAACGCCAAAAGAAACGCCCTTTGAGGGAACCTCAAAAGGCGTTGGAAAGCGGAGGGTTGGGAACGTAGGGGCAAATTTTTACGATCGTCGCAGAAGCCGCAGCGCACCCAGGCCACCGAGGAGCAAGATGATAGTCGATGGTTCCGGCGTACCGGTTATCGGATCATTGGGAGTCTCGTCACCGGCGGATGAGCTACAGATGGTCGAGCTGGCCACAAGAGCAAAAGACGGTATCTGTGATTGATTGTTCCAGTCGACGGTATAGACGCTGGAGCCGCCGTGATAGCCAACACCGGCCGGCACTCCTAATCCATAGACATCATCAAAGGTCACAGTCATGATCAGGACAAAAAGGACTGCAGCCACAATCCATTTGAAAGAGTGTCTTGTCTGTCGCCTGTAAATAGTCATTGCCGTCTTTGCCTGCTCGTATTATTTCGTCGTGTCCAATAATCGAGCAAACTTCATGCCCGCCAGCAGGATATGTCTCGTCGCGATCGCTACAAATGGCTGTGGCGCCGCCTGTTAGGCTGAGGGTCGCATTGGTCGGCCCGCTCCGAACGTGGACAGAAAATGGCAATATCTTGCGCAAATTCGGTGTTGGTCTGCCACTGATGCTGACGAGGTGCCACCTTGAAAAGCAGATGGAGGTAAGATGAACGTAACTCTGGGCAGAATCACGGCCCGGCTGGCCGACCCCACCGAGCCGGTAGCAGCCAACTTGGTCGATCTTATCAACCGGAATATCAACCCGCCGACACCTGTAACGGCGTCAGACGTTTTCATACGGGCCATGTACGTGGTTTCCGATGAAGTCAACAGCTTCGGCGGTCGTTTCCCTCCCGAAGAGCACAGTCGCCTGGCGGAACTGCTGGTTGATTCCCCGGTTATCGTGGGGCATCGCAAGGACAAATTGCCGATAGCCCGGAACTTTCACGCCGAAGTGGTGAGCCGCCAGGGACAAAGCTGGGTTAAAAGCTATTTCTACTGGCTCAAGAGCGCCGAAGGATCCGAAAATCTCCGCGAAAACATCGACGGCGGCATATACAAGGAGTGCTCGATCGGCTTCACTTTCCAGTTCCCGGAGTGTTCCATCTGCGGAAAAGACATTCGCACTTGCCAACATGAACCGTTTGCCGAATACGACGACGAGGGGAGCCGTCGGATCTGCCACTTCAACTACCGTCAGATTGAGAGAGTCCTGGAAACGTCACTCGTTTATCGGGGAGCCGTTCCCGATACGTCGGTGACCAGGGTAGCCGGGTTGAGGAGTGGAGAAGCTGCCACCGATGATCCCGTGCGGGCGGACGTATCGACGTACATCAATGACCTGACAGGCCTTGACAATGAGCAGATGTACCTGGTGGCGCCTTTTTACGAAGGTCTGTCGGTAACCGCTGAATTGGCGGGAGAGGCGCTTTGTGTACGCCGCACGTCCGGCGAAACATTGCCGCCGCGAGTGACGGAGCGCTTCGGGGCGCTCGGATTTCCCGCCGGAAGCGTCATTCCCGGACAGTTGGTCGCCTACCGGGGCAAAGAACGCTTGAGCCGGGAGCAACTGGAGAAACATCTGGCTGGGCGGTCAACCCCGGTGTCACGTCTTGAACTAAAGCTCTTTCCGCAGGACGGTCTTGATCTCTCCCGTCTTTCCCGGAACGATCTGCCCGACCGGGTGAGGGTAATCCGACACCGAATTGTCGGGGCCGCCGGCATTGACACCGCCGCCCGATCGCTGATGACGCGCCGGGGAGCGCGACTCTGGCCTCTTGACAAGCTGCCGCCGGCGTTCTGCGGATACCGTTATCAACCGACCAACGACGGTCAACCCATCTATACCGTGACAAGTCTGGACGGTGACCATTGCCGTCTCTCCTTTACGGATGGAAAATACAACCGGCGCTTCGTCATCCGGCAGTTCAGCCTGGCGCGTCTTGCCAAGGGCGGACGATTCATCGCCGATGCCGCAGACGATCCGCCAAAGAGCACCGACGCTATCGAATCGGAAAATCCACACGGACAACTGCTGGCCTTAACACGCAGGGAGGGAAGCTACCTTCTGACGCTGTCCGGAGTTCTCAACGGCCGCTTCGTGCTGCGTCCGATGCGCCTCAACGGCCGCGAACGATACCTCTTCTACTGCACCGCTACCGGTAGCTGATAAGGCTCAAGGTTCGCTTGAGAGGTCCGCCGACAAAGCGGAGTTTCACCAGGCCAACGGCCGGAACGTAGTACTCCCGGGCGGTGGCCGCTGCCACGGAGTCGGAAGAGTTCCAGAAGAGGCTTACGTCAAAACAGTAGGTGTTGAAAGACCCGCCCGGCACATGGAGCAACTCGCGACCGAGATACTCCCGGGTATAGAGGAAACCAAAGTATGAGTAACAAAAGAACGGTTCGGCATCATCAAGCCCCCCCGGGAAAGAAGGAAAATGACCCTGCCAGCTATCTCCCGCTTCCAATCCGGGAGTCATCAGAACCGGAGGCGGATCGATGTCGGCAATGAGATCCATCCCCTCGATCCTCCGCCAGTATCCGTTCTGAATGACCCAGCCGTCGGTGACTTTCAGATTCAGTACGGGCACGTTGGCGTTTTTGACGATCCAGTCACCCTCGCCACCGCTGATGCCGACCGTGTCGCGCCTGGTACTGGTGGCGAAACTAAAGTCCGGCTCCCAGGTAGTATCGGTCCGGACATAGATCAGGGTGCGGTCGTCGACGAGGCCGAAGAGGGCGGCGCCGTCCGAGAAGGCAGCAGCGCCCGACGAGGTCGGGTCGACCGGGCCGTCATCGTTGCTGCAGCCAAGGGCAAGGGAAACCAGCAGCAACCCGGCGACGAGTATCCTGAGTGGGGACATGGCTACTCCTTTTCTTTCCATCAAGTAGTCTCGGCGGGGGTGACTCCGTCAACAAAAAAGGAAGTGCGTAATGGCTGACGGGCAGAATATGGTCGGCTTCCGTCTCAGCGGACCGCTGATCAATTTTATCACGATTGTGCTCGGCATCGCCGCCGGCTACTTTCTCACGATTCAATCGCTGAAAATAGAACTGGCCGCCAAGGCCGAAGCGGCGGTGGTGGGAACACTCGACAAGAAGTTGGCCGGTTTTGAGGTGATTCTGAAGCAGGGGGTGGTTGACAAAGAGGAGTTCTACCGGTTTTCCAGAGATGTCGAAGCCAGACTCACCCGGATAGAGTTTTATGTCACCGATAAGCCAGGAGGACAAATTGGAGAAAGATGACCGACTGAGGGCCTACGTCGACGAGTTGCGGGACAGCCTTGAAAAGGAGAATGTCTCGCGGATCGATTTCGACCGTCTCAAGAGTTGGCTGTCGGATATTTCCGAGCTGTGCCGTCAGGTGGATCACCTGAACGCGGAGATGCAGACGCTTCGTGAGGATTTGACAGGTCGCATCGCCGGGACAACGAAGGCGGTAGCAGCCGTGGAAAGAAGCGGCGCAGCGATGCAGAATGTTCTGGCGTATCTGGAGACGCTGCCGACTCTGGGGGCCGACGAATTGATCAGCCATTACCGTAAAGCGTCAGCCCGGTTCCGTGATGCCTTTCCCGGTAGTTTCGGGCCCCTCGTTTCCCGGGGCAGCCATAAGGGAGAAGCGCAGGACCCGGCTGTCTTCAAATGACCACGTGGGATTCCCTGTCCCGACCATGAGGGATTCGCTCCCGGTCACACCAAGTTAACAACACTTTTGAGAGGAAAACACATGACCGTACGAGACCAGAACCTGGAAGCCATAGCACCGGTGCTGGCCACTTTCAAGATTCATCAGACAAGCAGTGTCGATGACCTGAAGGATACCAATATCGGTGAGCCGGTCAAACTGACCGGCAGCAATGAAGTGGGGCCGATCGGTTCCGGGAATCAGCTCCTGGGCAAGCTGATCAGCCTGACCCTGAGCGACAACGACGACGGCGACCGCCTGGCCACGGTGCAGGTGGGTGGCATCTGCCGTTTGGCAATCTCCACGACCTACCCGGTAGTAGACAATCGCGTTGTTGGTGGCTCCTCCGGCACGGTCATCCAGGCACCGACGGTGGCGTCCGACCCGGCCGGGGGCAATATCGCCCGGGGAACGGTGCTGGAGGTCAACGGCACCACCGACTGTCTCATTCTGCTCAATTAGGAAGGAAAAGCCATGGACTTAAGTGAATTTCTGAACTCCTCCGCCTGCACCGGGTTGAAACGCGAAATCGACCAGGAGTCTCCCGCTGCGGCGGTTGACCTCAGCCGGGCGGCAGGCATCGACGTTACCAAAGACCTCTATCTCGAGGCTGACAACCGGGGGCTGACGTTGTCGGAGCTTTTGGAGTGCGACGAATACGACCCGTCACCTTCGGGCAGCCCCTTAGATGCCTTTGAAAGGCAACTGGCCCTGGCCGGGGTTCGTCTTTCCGGTAAGGCCCCCAGCACGGTGGAGCAGTTCTACCAGCAGGCGCCGGCCCTGTTGCCGGAGTTTATGCTGCGCGAAATCAAGAAAGGGCAGGCCATGCGCCCCGAGCTTGGCCGCCTGGTGGCCAACTCCACCAACGTGGCCAGCAACAACTACACGCCGTTCTTCATTGATACCAGTGAAGACACCAAGTTCTCGCTTCGGCCTATCGGCGACGGCGCCGACGTGCCGCAGCTTCTGGTCACGGAACAGAACCACGCCGTCAACGTGACCGACTACGGCCTGGCCCTGAAAACCAGCTACAAGGCCCTGCGCTACCGGACCACCTCGCAGTTCCGCGTTCTCATGTGGTACATCGGCTTCAAGATCCAGACCGACAAGATCGGGATGGTGGTGGACTGTATCGTCAACGGGGACGGCAACGACAACGCCGCTACGGTGATCAACACGGCTTCCAGCGGCACTCTCGCCTACGACGATCTGATCAACCTCTGGGCGCAGTTCTCGCCATTTGAACTGAACACGATCGTCTGTCACGTCAACCAGATGAAGACGATCCTCACTCTGGACGAGTTCAAGGATCCCATGGCCGGCTATCGTTTCCAGCAGAGCGGCGACCTATTCAGCCCGCTGGGAGCCACCCTGGTCCGCTCCGATGAGGTCGACAATGATCTGATCCTCGGACTCGACAGTCGATTCGCGGTGGAGGAAGTAATCACCCAGCCGCTGATGATCGAGTACGACAAGGTGATCGATCAGAGATTCGAAGAGGCTGTCGTTTCCGAGTCGGTCACTTACGCCAAAGTGATCAAGGAGGCCGCGGCGGTACTGGATACAGTGTACAGCTAATCTGATCGGGGGCCTGCCTCTTGCAGGCCCCCGACATCCACGGGTGAGAGATGCAAAAGAAGATAACCGAAACCACCGCCGCCTATGGCCTGGGGATAGCCCCCGGCAGGAAACTCTTCCGGATCCCCTCCGGGCAGTACCGGGGAAGACTGGCGGCCATAGTGCAGACGTCGGGATCGACGCTGAAACTGTCGTGGGCCGACACGCCGTACACCTCCTGGTCCGAGCCGACAACCGTTGCCAACGACGCCTCCGACTTCCCCTTTGACTGTGTCATGGACAATGACGGCAACATCTATATCGTCTACTCCGAGGCAACAACGAAGTACCTCGTCTCGCGGAAGCTGCATTTTTCCGGGGGAAGCTGGTCACCGGGTGTGACGCGGACGGTATACGATGTCAATGAGTCGTACTATCCCTCAATTGGTGTCGAGAGCGGCGGCAAGCTCTGGGTCAGTTGGTCGCGAAAGACGGGAGGCTACTACTATCTTCACGCGAAATCCTCGACCGACTCCGGAACCACATGGGGAAGCGGCCCATCGGACGCAGGTGACGTTCTCTCGGGCGGCACTTCGTCCCTGTACTCCAGACTGATGGCCGGCATCAGTAACATCTACATCGTGTACATGCACGCAGGGGATACCATCTCGATGCGCTCCCGGCCCGTCAGCGGCGGCGACTGGACCGCGGTGCTCGACGTGGCCACCTGTTCGGGGGATTTCGACGACAACTTCGACGCCGCCCTCTCCGAAAGCGGTCTTTTGGGAGTGGTGTTCGACCAGAAGGCGTTGAAATACCGTGAGTTTGATGGCGTCAACTTTGGACCGGTGGTCGCTCTCGATGACGAGGAGGGCATCTGCCCCCAGTTGTATTTCAACGACAATGTCCCGGTGGCGGTGTACCTGTCGGAGCAGGCGTCGGACCAGATGCTGATCAAGCACACCAATCGCAGCACCGGTAGTTTCTCCACCCCCGAGGCGCTTGATCCGGCAGCGAAACAATTTGACTCGGTAGTTCTCTACAACTCCGCCGCTTCGTCCTATGCCGACCTGACCAGCGCCGCCGCCAGCGCCACCACTGCCGATGTGTACCACCCGAGTTCCAGCGTCCTGGTCAAGGAGTCCTCCGACCTGCTGCTCCTCGGGATGGACTGCCGTTTTCGCTACGTCAAGTTCCTGTTATCCACGGCCGGTTCCGGAGGCACCGTGAGTTACAGCTACTGGGACGGTTCCAACTGGAGCGCTTTCACGCCGTCCGGAGGAGGCTTCAACCTCGACGCCACCGACCGCGATCTCCTGCTGTGGGATGATTACACATCGATGCCGGCAGACTGGCAGAAGAAGTCGATCAATGGTAGTGTCCATTTCTGGATCAAGGTCGAAGTGACATCCGCTTTTTCCACCGGAGGGGTGGGAAGCCGAATAACGGCGATATCAGACCTCGGCCCCATTATCGTCAGGAGGTAGCTATGGCATATACCAACGTTGAACTGATCCGGCACCATCTGGTGGCCGCCTACCCCGTCCGGGACCGCGTGTTCGACCAGTCACTGGTGTTCGACGGCAGCGACTACATTACATTTACCGGCGGCGCAGTGGAGGGTGCCTCATTCCTGGTTAAATCCATTCAAAGTCACGAGCCTACTCGCATGGTCGTTACGCTCAACGACACGATGGTGGTTTTGACATCGTCGCCGTTAGTGCCCGGTTCGGTGGTGATAGCCTCGGACAGCTCACTCGGCACAGTCTACGTGGAGAACGTCGACTACGCCGTCAACTACGCTGAGGGGGAACTGACTATCAAGAGCGGGGGCGACCTGAGCGTCAGTATGACCGTCACTATCTGGTATGTGGCTTACAGCTTGTACTCCGGAGCCACCGACTACCTGCTTCAGGCCGACCGCGGCGAGATCAAGAGGCTGGCCGGGGGAGATATCGCCGCTGGTGAAACGGTCTACCTCGACTATTCACCGGTGCACCAGAGCTACACCGAGCAGGTCCTGACCAATGCCGTCGCCGAGGCCAACGGCACGATTGAGCGCGAGGTGGATCCGGACGGTCAGTTCGGCGCCGATCCTACTTTGCAGGCCGCGGCAACCTATCGCGCCCTGGAGATCGTCTGCCGCGCCTCAGCCGCCAGGGAGCTTTCCGGCCGCAGCGGGCAGGACCGCCCGGCCCTGGTCTGGATGCAACTGGCCGACGCCTTTGCCGATCGGTCGGTGCGGCTACTTTCAACTTTCCGTCCCCCGCTTGACGGGCCGACGGCACCCGTTAACAGTTGAAGGGAGATACCATGTTACCTGGATTGGAGAAAGTGAAGTCGCACCGGGTGTGGTTCGTGCCTGGTTTCGCGGTCTGGGGCCTGGCGGGATGGAGCGAGATCGAGTTTGTGACGCTGGAGCAGGTGGGTTCCGACGTATCGGCTCTGTTCGGCGCCATCGACATCGGCGATAACGCCCAGCAGGTGGCTTTCAGCGACCTGACCGATCATCGCGGCAGCCAACTGCCGTCCACGATCAGTATGCCACGGATTCTCATACGGCCCAAAACCAACGAAACGGCCTTCATTGTGGGCGACGAATCGAACGAGAGCTTCAAGATAGCCCGCGACCCGGATTCTGCCGGGCCGTTAACGGTGGATCTGCTGGTAGTCGAGATGGGTGTATGAGATGCCCACCAACCGCAAGAACGGGCGGGACCTCCCTCAGGACCTGTCAACGCTCGATGATCTCATCAAGCTCTACTACAGCAAACTACTGAAGGATATTGAAAAAAACGCCAAACTGGGAGACTTTCTCAAAATGATCGAACTGCGACGAAAACTGGCCCCTGACGACTCCGAGCAGAAGAGATTCTGGAAGATGCTGGCGAAGATTCGTCGGGAAGCCCTGAGCGGGAAGGAGACAGGGAAACCGGTCTCCGCGAGAAAAAAGGGCACCAAGAAGAAATCAGGAGGGGTCCCTTGAGCAGAACGCATCTGATGATCCTTGCCGGGGCTCTCCTGGTGTGCGCGTCCGGGTTTTCTGCGGTCGTGGTGGATACCCTCAAGGGGACATCCGACGTGCAGGACTGCACGATTTATAACTATACGGGCTGCGATGGTGAACGTCCCGGTGAAAACTGTCAGCGATACAACGCGGGGAATATCTATAATCTTGGCACGGGCGGTATTGGCGGGTTTAACAAAAAACGTCGCACACTTATTATGTTACCGGGCTGGGATGGGACGGTGCCGGATTCTTCTGAGTTCAAGGTATGGTGCAAGCTGGAAGCGAGTACCACTGATTTTACCATGCTGCTATACCCCGTGACCACACAGTGGTATGAAGGCGAAGAAGTTACGGCGGGCATCGGCGATTTCCCCGACCCGGACAGCGGCGCTACGTGGCTTCACGCATACCTCGATGTCGGGGACGGGGACTCGGTCAACTGGACCAGCAGCGGCGGTGACTACCTCACGGACATCGCCTGCAGCACGACAATCACCGACACGGGACAATACTTCACGTTCAGCAACTTCAACCGCATCCTCAATTACTGGGATACATCCGGGTCGAACTATGGTTTTATCTTGATGATGACGGGACTCCCCGCCAACACCAACGACAAAGTGATAAGATCAACGAAGTACGCCGACACCACCACTCCCATAGCGATTCTCTATAGTACGGGGTCGGACGCACAGCCGTCGCGTCGGCGCAGAAGGATCATAACAAACAGGTGAAGGGGCGTATGATATGAAAGCAAGATTGACACTCGGCGATAAGATGTACGGCACCGTATTCGTTCTCGTGTTCGTTCTGACAACAGGATTGGTGTGTCAGGGTTTACAGGCCTCACATGCGATCGTGAATAACTCGACTTCGTCACCTTCCGGTGAGGATTCGCTTTCCATGCTGTTCTTTTCGCTGGATAGCCTCGGCAACCCGACCACGGCAGATTCCGCCTATCTGCTTGTAAGCGGGCCGGATGGCAGCCTCGTCTGCCGAGACTCGATGGCCATATCGGACGGCAGCATCAGTGCCACCACTGTCGGCGGCAAGCAGTTTTACTGTTTCAAGGACCAGGTTTCCAATCTTGACGGCTCCGGTACGGCCGGGTGTTACTCGCTGACAATCCTGGCCAAGAAGAACAGCGGCAATCTGCTGACACCGAATATCTGCTCCTTCCAGATCATCAGCGAGGAACTATCAGATCAACTGGCCCTGATCGATGACTCCGTGTGCGTAAAGGGCGGGGTTATCGACACCAACCTGACCGAGCAGGGTGGTGGTGACTCGACATCGCTGGCACGCTGGGTCTGGAACACTCTCCAGAGCAATCACACCGCTGCGGGGAGTTTTGGCAAGTACCTCGATACCGAGGTCTCGAGCATTAGCTCCGGTTCGGGGATGTATGCCTACACGATTCAGGCCTACGATTCCACGCTCGGACAGGCCGTACCTCTCGTCGGCCTGGTCGTGCGCAATCTGAGCCAGACGTCGCTGATCGCCGTGGGGCAAACCGACTCCCACGGCCGAGCGGGTTTCAACCTGGACGCCGACAGTTTTCTGGTGGTAGCGTCGGCGACGGGATACATCTTTGACGCTTACGACACGGTAGTGGTTGCCGGCGCCGGCGTGGATACAGTCTTCGGTGGATGGTTTGATCCTGGCTCCCCGGATTTCCCCTCCTTCTGCCGCGTCTACGGATTCGTCTACGATGCCGGCGGACAACCTGAGGCCGATGTTTCCGTCTCAGCCAGCCTTCCTTCGGGAGTGTCGCGCTTCGGCGCTATCACGGTGACGCCCACTGCCGTCACGACCAGCACCGACACCACCGGGTACTACTACATTGATCTCATACCATCGAATTCACTGGATCCGACCGGCGTCAAGTATGAGTTCACCATCAGCCGCAAGGACGGGATGATCCTGAGACAGCGACTCTCCGTACCGAACCAGGCTTCCTGGCTGCTGACCTGGTAGATGGCCTCGGCGAGTGCCGACGATCCGCGCTATGAGGCTGGATCAACAACGGCCGCCCATGCGGGCGGCCGTTGTTCTACCGGCAGGTTCGTTACCTGACTCCGTCGGTGTGGTACTCTCCCCTCAGTTACTGGGCGGATCGGCCACGCGATAGATGAAGTTAATATAGTAGATCACGTCAGCGATATTGATAAAACCGTCCCCATTAGCGTCGGCCCGCTCGGCACCGCCTACCGGGGGCGGCCCGCCGCGCACCAGGAAATCGGTCAGGTAGATCAGGTCCATGATGTTGGCATCGCCGTCACCGGTGTAGTCGCCGGGGGTGTACATCTGGCTGCAGGCGTATTGCAAGAGAACGGTTGCGATGTCCTCGAGGCCGTTGGCGTCACGACCCAGAGCCCGGAAGAAGTAGAGCGTATCATCGCTGACGTTGTATGGCGTCCAATCGACCGACCAGCCGTCGCTCTCGTCGAAATCGGCGCCTACGAAATTGCGGGTCACGCTCCAGTCCTTGGCCAGCATCGAAACCATCAAGTCCACACGCTGCCAGTTGCCGCTGACGTAAACCTCGCTGACACCGGAGCCGGAGCGCATGGGCAGATGCGAGATGCTCCCGGTGAGCGAATTCGAGACCGATACTTGATAGCTCCCATCCGACTGAACCCAACCGTGGAAACCATCGACCACAAGCCAAACGCCGGGGGAGCCGCTCAAACCGATAATGACCGCCCGCTGTTCCTCCTCAACCCAGGTCCGAAGGCTGAAATAGTCCGGGTTCCTCATATAGTCGAACGTCAGCACGTTACCCCGCGGCAGGAAGTAGTCTGCAAGCCCCTGGTACAGGGCTTCGTCGTAAGTGCCCTGGTTTTCTTCGGTTCCGAATTGCTCCGCCAGTTTCTGAGTCAATTCGGCAGTAGAGAGAGTCCGGGAACCTTCCTTGACGAGGTAGCTGTAGCCTCGGTCCGCCCAGAGCGTTACGGCCAGGGCGGCTGCGGCCGGACCGTTGTACTGCGCCCCCAGCGGAGTGACGTCGAACGTCTGCATCCCGGCGGAGTAGTTGTAGTTGGCTTGCCGACGCTGGATCTCGATATGACTTAGGTTCTCGTCGCTGGTCGTCATCAGGAATGCGAGCTGGTCGCAAAACCCCGTCCCGGTCGACGGGGCGTTGATTAAGGGTGTCGGTGGCGTCGGTTCCAGGTAGACTATGAGGCTGTCGGCGGTGCTTCGGCCGAGCGTGTCATAGGCGGTGGCGCGCAACCAGTAGGTGCCTTCGGCAAGTCCGGAGAAATCCCAGGACAGGGAGAAGCCGCTCCCGCTGGCTGCAAAAGCGGCGCCGTCACGGAGAGGAGAGCTGCCGTCGAAATCACTACCGATACCGACGTATGAGCCTCCGGAGGAGTACTCAAATGAAACATGGTCGATGATCTGCGAGCCGGAGTTCTCCCAAGCCCAGATATCTGCCGAACCCATCAGCGTCTCGTCGTCTTTGGGTGCAAGCAGAGTCAGTTTCGGTTCGGGCTGGGACGGTTCAATGCTGCCCCCGGCATAGCCTACGGCAAACATGGCCAGTTGCCCGGGAAAGGAATACCACTGGTTGTCGCTCAGATCGACCCAGCCGACCGATTCGTCCCACAGGTTATATGACGAACACAGCACCGGGTTTTCGTCGGTGACCACAGCCGGGGCAGAGGTGGGGTCTATGCCGCCGCCGATATAGAAGCCGGCGAAAAAGGGGCCGTTGACCACCACCGGCGGGTCAAAGTCGACCCAGATATCCCACAGGTCGGCGCTGGGCACCAGGTCCTGATAGTTGGGCGACAGGGCAATGAGCGTATCCGGCACCGGGCAGGTGGGATTGGCGTAGTTGACGTCCTCAATGTCACCTCCGTATATGATGGGAGTCGAGGCATAGAAGTACATGATGATATGCACTTCCGTCACTGAAAACGGATAACTTGTATTGCAGCTTGCAGTAGGATCAAGCAGGACCTTGTACAGTTCGTCGCCGACAACCCAGTTGTCGATCAGCCAGACCAGCGAGTCAATGTTGATAACGGTGCAGGTGTCGACGGTCACCAGGTTGGGGTTGCTTCGCAATTGCTCCAGCCTGGTTTCGTCAAGCCTGACAGCGCGGGCCATATTCTTATCGACGGCGTCGGCGGTCAGCGTCATCCCAAACACAACCAGGCAACATAGTACAACCAGACGACATGACATGTGATATCTCCTTTGAGGATTCCGGAATGTCTCTTTGTGTTGATTGTCGGTAACTTCCCATATATTTTGAGGGATAGCTCGAAGTGAGCGTACATACGGCGGTAGTGTGGTGTTCGGCCCATACCACGGACGACAAGGCAACAAGCAGAGGATTATGATTCCAACCTCTCGAAAGCCGGACTGGCTCAAGGTGAAAGCCTTTGGCAGCTCCCGTTACCGGCGGGTAAACCACCTGCTGGCCGATTATGGTCTGGAGACGGTCTGCCACGCGGCCAACTGCCCCAACCGGGGCGAGTGTTTCGATCGGGGCACGGCAACTTTTCTCGTTCTGGGGCCCACCTGCACGCGCAATTGCCGCTTCTGCAACATCAGCACCGGGCGGCCGGCACCCGTCCAGCCCGACGAACCGGCCCGGGTAGCAGCGATGGCGCGCCGACTACGGCTCAGGCATGTTGTCGTGACGTCCGTAACGCGTGACGACCTTCCCGATGGCGGGGCCGCCCATTTTGCCGAGACGGTGCGCCAGATACGCCTGCAGCTCCCCCCGGCGACGGTGGAACTGCTGACACCGGATTTCAGGAGCGCTCCCGGCGCCCCCGATAGCATCATCGAGGCCGGGCCGGACGTGTTCAATCACAATATCGAGACCGTGCCCCGGCTGTATCCATCCGTCCGGCCGGGGGCCGACTACCGGCGTTCGCTGCAGCTCCTGAGTTACATCCGGGAACACTCAGGTATCATTACCAAGTCCGGTCTGATGGTCGGATTGGGGGAGAAGACCGAGGAGTTGATCCGGGTCTTTGACGATCTGGCCACCGCCGGGGTTTCTATCCTGACCATCGGACAGTACCTCTCGCCGTCAAAGGACCATCACGGGGTGATCCGCTACCTGCCTCCGGCCGAGTTTGAGTACCTTGGGCGGCAGGCCCAAGAGGCAGGTATCAAGAGAGTTATGTCGGCGCCGCTGGTCAGGTCGTCGTACCGGGCCGAGATGTTTCACCAAGCGTAACGGGCGTACAGCCGATCAATCTTTGGACAGAAGATCCCTGTCCTGTTTCCTTTTCGGGATGGCTTCCGATAGAAGAAAAGGTCGATAACGAAAGGCGACGGATGATAAACGGCAGCCCGACAAACATCCTTGTGGTCGATGATGAGCGCTACATTTGCAGCATAATCCAGGAAGCCCTGGCGTCCGAGAAGTACTGCATCAAAGCGCTCTCCGACCCTGCCCAGGCTCTCGAGTATATTGAGCAGCATCCGGTCGACCTGGTTCTTACCGACCTTATAATGGGTGAGCACTCAGGGATACAGGTGCTTGAGACCACTCTGCGTCACCATAGTGACGCCATCGTAATCCTGATGACGGCCCACCCGACTCTTGAAACCGCCATTTCCGTTCTTACCAGGGGCGCCTACGATTTCCTGATCAAGCCTTTTCGACTGGAATTGCTCAAGGCGACCGTCAAGCGCGGCCTGGACCATCAGAAAGTGCTTCGCGAAAACCTGCAACTGAAAGGGCAGGTGGAGTTCCTGAAAGTGGTCGGCGCCACCGGCGCCGAGGTATATATCAAGGACATCCTTACGATGGTGGCCAGATCGTGCAAGAAGGAGATGGCGGCGGCGGTGGTGGGTATCATCGAGACCGATCCCACATCGAGAGAGCCAATCAGCAGAGTTCATGAGTCGGACGACGAATTGCTGTCGGGCGAAGTGCTAAACGACATTACGATAGAGAACTTCACTTATACCAAGAGCATGCAGCCGGTAATCCAAAGCGAGCAGACCGGGAAGGGTCCCGAGGCCCTGACCCGGATATTCATATCGCAGCCGCTCTTCGCCCGGCGAAGACTGCACGGTGTTATCAACATCCTGATACGGAGCAGGTTCGATCAGCTCACTCCCGGCCAGCTCGACGTGTTGTCCATACTGGCCAACTCGGCCGCGGCGTCCCTGGCCAACCACCGCCTGTACCAGGACCTGCGCACGTCATATATCCAGGCGATCCGCGTGCTGGCCAATGCCATTGAAGCGCGCGACGCATGTACCGCAGGTCACACCGATCGCGTCTCGGCGCTGGCGGAACTCGTCGCCCGTCACATGGGGTGGGACGAACGCAGGATCAGCGACCTGGTCATGGGCTGCTCTTTGCACGACATCGGAAAGATCGGAGTGCCGGACAGTATTCTCAACAAGCCCGCAAAGCTGACCGACCACGAACGCAAGCAGATGGAGGCTCACCCCGAAGTGGGCATGATGATTATCGACGGCATTGATCTTTTCCGACCGGCCATTCCCTACATAACCGCCCACCACGAATCATACGACGGCTCCGGATACCCGAACGGTCTGAAAGGAGACGACATTCCCATTGAGGGGAGACTCCTGGCGGTGGTTGACACGTTTGAGGCCATCATGTCCAACCGGCCTTATCGCAAGGGGGCCGACCTGCGGCAAGCCGTTTCAGAACTGGTCAAGTACAGGGGAATACAGTTCGACCCCCAGATCGTGGACATCTTCATAGAAGTGATCAGACAGGGGAAGATCGATTTCCAAGCGCTTTACAATCGCGACGAAGACCTCTCGCAGCTTGACGCGATAGCCGTCAGCGAAAAGGAACCGGCGTAAAGGACACCACCAGTATGACCAGGGCCGCCCAACCCATCGCCACCGCCGTCGGTGAGAGGGGTTGCCGGTCGTCGATGGTGGGCGGGTGACTCATCCCGAAGAACAGACCGAAGGCCGCAAAGAACCACCACATGGCCGAACCAAAAAGGCCAAAGAGGATCAGTCCTGCCGTGGCCAGTTTGCCCAGCAGGTGCTGTCGCCGCTGCACCAATCCATACACGACATGTCCGCCGTCGAGTTGACCGATAGGCAGCATGTTAATAGCCGTAACCAGAAGCCCCACCCATCCGGCAAAGGCGGCTTCGGTCAACTTGTAGAAATAGCCCGCCGGGGCCGAGCCGATAATGGACAGCGTCGAGAGACGCATGATAATCGATTCGCCGTCCATGGAGAAAACCAGGTCCATCGGACTAAAAGCCGCCTGCGGCAGCAGCGCCGATTGCGAAAGCCCGTACCAGAGCCACGCCAGCGCCACCACCCAGCCGGCGATAGGACCGGCGGCACCCACCTCGATCAGGTCACGGCGATTCCAGAACGGCGACTTCGATTTAATGACGGCCCCAAAAGTACCGATGATGTTCGGCGCGGGAATAAAATAGGGCCACGAGGTTACGATATTGCGCCGTCTGCTGGCCAGGTAGTGTCCCATCTCATGGACAAAGAGGATCGAGATCATGGCAACCGTGAACTCGATCCCTTCTCCGGCGGCCAGGGCGTCGATAGTGTCATCAAAAGCCCGCCCCAGACCGGGCGCAACGGTCCACCGGCGAAGGAAAACCGGCACGAAATAGACGGTGAACAAGGTAGCGATAAACAGGATTATATTCAAAGGCGGTATTGTCATCCGGGGCGTAGGGTCTACACTCAGAAGCAGCGCGTCGTCGGTCTCTCTTAGCGTATAGCGATAACCGGCCGTCTTAAGGCGATCTTCCAGCAGCGCCAGGGATTTCACCCGATTGAAACGGAAACCGAGGCTGACCGCCACGTTATTCCCCTGGCGGTAGAGGGCGCCTATCTCAAACAGGTCGTGCAGCAGCGCGCCGATAGCTTTCTCGGTTCTGTCAAACGTATCCATGCTGCTTGCAATATATGTCGGCGGCGGTTGGTTCCCGAAGTTTTTCTTGCGTCGTCCGGGCAAAGCCGTGCCAGGTCAACCTCAGCGCCTGAAACCGAACCTGATAGCGTCCTCGGAGCAGGCGTCGACGCACTCGCCGCACGAAGTGCAATCGGGCAGCACTCTCATGGTTTGCTCCACCATGGGGGCGATGGTCGGGCAGGGGCTTTTTTCGAGGCAGTCGCCGCAGTCGGTGCATATGTCATGATCGACTCGCACACGGCCGGGTGCGATCTTCTCCAGCAGCCAGGTCAGCGCGCCGATGGGGCAGACGGCATAGCAGAACGGCCGGTAGAGCATCAGGCTGCCGATCACTATGATCACAAACATGACGATCCAGACGGCGTCGATCGACCAGTGCAGCAACTCGAAGAAGTTGATCGGTTCGTAGACGTTGTACGCCGAGAAGGCGGTCCAGGTCTGCTCGGTAACGTCGGCCTCCAACCGCTCAGCTAAGAAGGCCACATGGTCCTTGACCCAGAAGAAAGTCAGAACAAACATGCCGAGCAGGGCCATCCGAACGGTGTTGAAAGCAGCGAAGTTGAAGTTCTTGAAACGAGGCTTGAACGGAATCTTGTTTATCAGGTCCTGCAACGCTCCCAGCGGACAGACCCAGCCACAGAACAGCTTGCGGCCGATCAGGCTGGGAATCATCATGGCGATAAAGAGCGCCACAAAAGCCGGGAAGAACTTCCCAAAAGTGAACTTGAACATGAAAAGCTTGGTTATCCCGCACATCGGGCTGGGGTGGAGCGGGAAGATGTAATCCAGCCCGAAGAGGATAAACGCCACCAGCAATGCGCCTATCCTGACCCAACGATTTGTCCGGCGGAAGAAAAGCAGAACCAGCCCCAAACAGATCAGGATCAGGAAGGCCAGGTATTTCCCGGTAAACAGAAAGTCGAGCGTACCCCGGCGCGCCGGCGGGGCAGGTTTAGCTTCGGCGGCAGTGATCGCGGCCGCTGCTGAATCAGATCCACGCTGTTCAGCCTCGTTGCCTTCGTGCAGGGCGCCGCTGTCACGAGTCTGCGTAGAGAGGTTGCCGGCCTCCTCGTTCGCCTGGCCGGAAACCGCGAACAGTGGCAGTGCGACCAGCACCCAGATTCCCAGGAAGATCAGGCTCAATCGGCGTTGTTTCATGGGTCGCAATATATATTATGGATCGATTTTGTCAAATATAAAGGTCAAATGTGAAATGTGAACCGGGTGTGTTCGGCAAATGCGCGAACAGGCGTTGAAAAGGGATTGGTTTTGTGCCATCAGGTGTCTCTGCCTGACGGCTCCCTCACCACCAGTCATCAGGTTTGTCGAGCAGAGACACCCGACACCACCCCGTGGAGTACGTTTTTCAACAGGTCCGTCAGCGCTCATGACGAATCCGGCAGCTTCCGAGTGCGATAGAACGCCTTTTCAACAACCTCATAGACGAGATCAAAAATGGGGATTGACTCACACGGCGAGAATCCCGTTCTTGCCATTCATGCTGTCGACCCACACCTTGAAAGGAGATACCCCGTGAGGAATCTGCTGTTTGCCCTTGCCACAGTGCTGCTTGCGCCATCCGTGTTTGGCGACGAAGCACGCCTGCTCCGGTTTCCCGATGTGCATACAAATCAGATCGCTTTTGCCTATGCCGGTGACATCTATATTGCCCCGCGAGCGGGTGGCACGGCGGTGAAACTTACGCACCACGAAGGAATCGAGCTTTTTCCCAAGTTCTCCCCGGACGGCCGACAGGTTGCCTTCACGGGCCAGTATGACGGCGATATGGCGGTCTACGTAATGCCGGTCACCGGCGGCGAGCCGACCCGTTTGACCTACCATCCCAGCATCCAGCGCACAAGTGAGCGTTTCGGCCCCGAAAATATCGTCATGGGATGGCATCCCGACGGAGACCGGGTGTTGTTTCGATCGCGCCGGGAGAGCAATGACTGGTGGGACGGTCGCGCTTACCTGGTCGACATCGCTGGGGGCATGCCCGTACCACTCCCGATGAAAACGGCCGGCTTTACGAGTCTTTCTCCCGATGCAAAGCAAGTCGCCTACTGCCCCATCAGCCGTGATTTCAGGACATGGAAACGGTACAAGGGCGGCATGGCCCAGGATGTCTGGATTTTCAATCTGGAAACATTTGAGAACGAAAAGATCACCGATTGGGAAGGCACGGACAATATGCCGATGTGGTACGAGGAGCGGATCTATTTCGCTTCCGACCGCACCGGTACGCTTAACCTCTATTGCTATGACCGCGGCACCGGGCAGACCCGACCTGTCACCGAATTCACCGAGTTTGATGTTCGCTGGCCCAGCCTGGGCAGTGAAGGTATCGCCTTTGAGAACGGCGGGTACGTTTATGTTCTCGACCTGCCCTCGGAGACACTGCACAAGGTTGAGATACAACTCTCCACCGACCGCCGGTTGATGCGCCCGGAATTCGTGAGGGTATCGGACTCAAATGGTGTGCGTGATTTCGATCTTTCGCCGGACGGCAAGCGGGCGGCCTTCTCTGCCCGCGGTGAGATCTTCACGGTCCCGGCCAAAAAGGGCAACACGCGCAACCTGACCAACACTTCCGGTGCGAACGAGCGCAACCCGCAATGGTCGCCCGACGGCAGGCATCTTGCGTTTATCTCCGACGAAACGGGCGAAGAAGAGTTGTACCTGATCTCCCACGACGGTGAAGAAAAACGACAACTGACCGACGATGGCTATTGCCACAAGTACGGCCCGGCCTGGTCGCCGAACAGCCAACGGTTGGCTTTCTCCGACAAGGAACTGAAGCTGTACTACATCGAAGTGGAATCCGGCCGGAAGTTTCAGATAGACGAAACCACACGCAACGAAGTGCGCAGTTTTGCCTGGTCACCGGACAGCCGCTACCTGGCCTATACGAAACGGCTCGACAACCGGATCACTGCTGTCTTTATGTACTCGTTCGAGGACCAGCAGATTCACCAGGTGACGCCTGGTTATACCAATGATTTCAATCCTGTTTTCGACCCGGACGGAAAATATCTCTACTTTCTGTCGCAGCGAGAGTTTAACCCCATCCTGAGTAACTACGAATTCGAGTTCGTTAACAATGCCATCACCAACCTCTTTCTTATAGTGTTGTCCGCCGAAGAGAAATCTCCCTTTGCCCCTGAGAGCGATGAGGTCGAGTTCGCAGACGACAAAGAAGAAACAAAAGAAGAGACTGATGAAAAGGCGAAGGACAAAGACGAGAAAGATAAAAGCCCCGAACCGGTAAGGATCGACTTTGAAGGTATCTTTGAGCGCCAGGTGGCGTTCGCCCTGCCGGCGGGGAACTATGGCGGCCTGGCGGCCATCCCGGGCAACGTTTTCTATTCTTCGTACCCCATTTTCGGTCTTCGTGGCCGGTTAACCCGGGACCAGACGGTTCTCCATAAATACGACATGGAAAAACAGAAAGACCACAAGTTCGCCTCCGGGGTGAATGCCTATGCCCTCGCCTTCAACCACAAGCGTATGCTCCTGCAAAAGGACGGTGCCTACCATATCGTTGGGACCTCCGGCAAGAAAGCAGATTTTGAGGACAACCGTCTTGATCTAACGCAGATGGAGATGCGCCTCGACCGCCGGGCCGAGTTTGAGCAGATGTTTGAAGAGACCTGGCGCATGCAACGCGATTTCTTCTACGACCGACAGATGCACGGCGTTGACTGGGAAGCCATGCATGACCTTTACCGGCAGCTTCTTCCTCACTGTGCGCACCGGAGCGACCTCACATACATCCTAGGTGAGATGATCGGGGAACTGTGTTGCTCCCATACCTATGTGGGTGGTGGCGACCGGGTCCGCCTTCCCGGCAGCGAGATCGGACTTTTGGGTGTGGATTTCGAGATTGACCCGACCAGTCAGCGGCTCCGTATTGCCCGCATTCTCCGTGGTGAGAACTGGGACACGCATCTCCGCTCCCCCCTACTCGAGCCGGGTGTCGACGCCAAGGAGGGCGACTTCCTGCTGGCCATCGACGGCGAGGAGGTAGCGACCACCGTCAATCCGTATGCTCTTATGCAAAACAAGGTCGGCAAATTGGTGGAACTGACCCTAAACGACCGCCCGACTATGAACGATGCCCGCCGCGTTGTGGTCAAGCCAATCGCCAGTGAAGAAGCATTGCGCTACTTCAACTGGGTCGAGGATCGGCGACAATACGTCGATTCCATTTCCGGCGGGCAGATCGGCTACCTGCACCTTCCCGACATGGACAGCTATGGCCTGTTCCGGTTCTCCAAGATGTTCTACCACCAGTTGCGCAAGCCGGGGCTGATAATCGATGTGCGCTACAATGGCGGTGGCTTTGTATCCGGATTGATTTTGGAGCGGTTGCGCCGGGTAGTCGCGGCCATGGGTGCGTCCCGCACGTTCGCTGAGGGTCCCGCCCCGGGCTCCGGTATCAACGCCCACATGATCACTCTGATTAACGAGTTCTCCTGCTCTGACGGCGACTACTTCCCTTACTTCTTCCGCGAGTACAACCTGGGACCGCTGATGGGCAAGCGGACATGGGGAGGTGTGATCGGAATACGCGGCTATCGTCCACTGGTGGACGGCGGGTATTACACGGCGCCGGAGTTCAGCATTTACAGCCTTGAAGGCGAGTGGATCATGGAGAACGTGGGCGTCATACCGGATATGGAGGTAGACAACCTGCCGCACCGGTTGGCGCAGGGCTACGATGACCAACTGGACGCTGCTATCGACTATGTGACCGGCAAGCTTGAGAGCGAGCCACGCACGCTGCCGCCGATGCCCGGGCCGCCCCAGCCACGGTAACTAGCCACCGAAGCATTGATGCTGGTGCTGCCAGGCATCTCTGCCTGGCAGTAGCGTGAATCCAAAGACGCGTCGTGCAGAGACATCTGGGAAGTCATGGTGAGCGGAGTCGAACCATGACTAAGTCCTTGCAACACGGTCGTCATCCTTCGACTCCGCTCAGGACGACGACCTTCGTTGCCTTGAGCAACTTACTTTTGAGACAGCCTCCGCTTGCGGTGGGTTTCTTTGGATCGTCTTCAGTTCCTCCATCCCATCTCAATGTACCGTGATGAACCCGCAATAACAAATAGAAACCTGAGTTCTCAGAAGTGTCAGAACCGCAAGGGTTCCGACGGCTGTGTGGCACCCTCAAACTTGTTTGGGGGTGTCTCTTCCCGAGCTGAATTCCCGTTCCAAACAAGTTTGAAACGGCCACCCAACGCAGGGATCGACTTGCAACTGGCTGACTATACCGAGCTTTCCAACAGCACGCTGCAATTACCTGAGCCGCTGCCCGGTGGCGGCATCAAAGAACAGCAGCGAACGGCTGTCGATACGAAAGCAGACTTCCTGACCGGGCTCAATGGCCGCCAGACTGCCGGAGACGGACAGACGGCTGCCCGCAAAGTCGAGAGTGACAATGTACTGGTCTCCCAGGTACTCACAGGCGTTGACATTGCCGGTATGCTCACCGGATTCATCAATGGCTACAGCCTCCGGCCTCACACCCACCAGCATCGGCCAATGAGCCACCGATACGCCCGCGTCAATGAGCGTCGCGCCGAAGAACGACTCCAGTTGCTGAGGGTCAGTGACCTTGATGATATTGATCTTCGGCTGGCCGATAAACTCGGCCACGAAGAGCTGCGCCGGGTCGCAGTAGAGATCCTCGGGGGTGCCTGTCTGGATTATCCGGCCGTTATGAAGGATAGCTATCCGGTCGGCCATCGTGAGGGCCTCAGTCTGGTCATGGGTGACGTAGACGGTGGTGACCTCAAGCTGCTTCTGAATCCTGACAATCTCAAGGCGCATCCTGGCTCGCAGATCGGCGTCGAGATTGGACAGCGGTTCGTCGAGCAGAAAAAGGTCCGGCTTGCGGACAATCGCCCGCCCCAGCGCGACCCTCTGACGCTGGCCGCCGGAAAGCCGTCCGGGCTTGTCTTTGAGCCTGTCCGCCAAACCGAGCATACTGGCTGTCTCGGTCACCCGCGCTTTTGTTTCACTGCCGCTGAGCCCGGAGACTGTCAGTGGAAAGCCTATGTTCTTCTCGACCGACATGTGCGGATACAGAGCGTAGTTCTGGAAGACCATGGCGACCCGGCGATCCCGGGGTCGCAGGCGGTCGATGCGTCTCTCTCCGAGATGTATCTCCCCACCATTGGCCTGTTCCAACCCTGCGATAAGGCGCAGAAGGGTCGTCTTGCCGCAACCCGAGGGACCTAACAGCACGAGGAGTTCACCGGGCGACAGATCCAGCGATATATTATCGAGAACGGTGGCCGCTCCGTAGGTTTTTGTGACAGCCCTTAGTGAGAGCGACGGCATCTCAGTCTGTCTCCTCCACTATTCCCCGGCTTATCCTGAAGTTCCGGCCACGTCGGCGCAGCAGTTCCGGGGGCGCCGCCGCGGTCGTGAGAAACAACTGGCCGAAATCCCCAAACGCTTCGATCAGCGCCCGTGAGCGGGTAGCATCGAGTTCGGCGAATATCTCATCTAAAAGCAGCACCGGCGCCGTGCCACGGTGCTCTTTCAGAAGCCGGTAGACGGCCAGTTTCAGCGAGATCGCGGCCGTGCGCAACTCCCCCTGCGATCCATAGCTGCGAGCGGGAGAGCCGGATATGTCAAAGAGCACCTCATCGCGGTGGGGACCTATTAAGGTTGTCATGATCACCCGCTCATGCCGGTAAGTCTCCGCTAGCCGCTCCTGGAAGGCGGCCTGCACGGCTGTGATGTCCGCATTATTCAAGTCATACCCCACCGACGGCTGGTATCGAATATCGAGCCTGCCGCCACTTGATATCTCGCCATAGTACCTTGCGGCGAGGTCGCCCACGGCATTTATAAATCCATGACGGTGTACTATCACCGCCGAACCATACTGCACAAGCAGCGGGTCGAAAGGGTTGGTATCACTTTCCTGTCTAAGGGCGGCGTTTCTCTGACTGAGTGTGCGCGCATAGTCTGACACACTGTCAAGATAATCCCTGGAGAACTGTGACATATAGATATCCGTGAACAACCGCCGCCCGGCGGGTGACCCGGAGAGTATTTCACTATCTTCCGGTCCGGCCGATACGGCACAAAAGCGATCATACAGTTCCGCCACCCTGGACGCCACTCCGTCAATCGTTATCCTGCGTCGAGTTCCACGCTGATAGGCCACCGCTACGGTGTGTGACCGTGATTCTTCCATGATCCCTCCCTCGATACGGTAGACGTCCTCATCATGGCCCAGCATCACGCCGTCCGTTGCGCCGCGTTGCGACCGCCCCAGGCAGAGCATGAATACCGCTTCCAGTATGTTGGTTTTGCCGGAGCCATTATCACCATAGAGAATGTTTGCATCTTCCGAGAAATCAGCGTGCAGCGAGGACATATTACGGAAATTCGTAAGGCTGATTGTAGTTATGTTCATTTGCTATCGGGGGTTTAATTGGGGGGTTATTGAAAGGCCGTACCGTCAAACTCGGGAAGAGGCTGATTCATTATGCCCGCGAGAGAGACCATCCAGTAAGGTGTCAATGCTGTTTGATTCCCGCTTTTGCGATCTTCCAAAAACCCATGATCTGTTTGTAAGCGGCTTACGCCCCTGTCTGCCCCTGTATCCACGTGGTGCACGAGGACGTACACCACGCCCAATAACCACAACCGTGTAGTCTTTGGAAAGTCATTATCTCGAGAGTGAACCGTAATGATGAGTGGTTGCTGTCTTGCACTCTGTTCCGAGTTTTTCAACCGCATGTTTGTCTTCTGCTTTGTGTTTCCCAATAGACCGTTAGGGATGCAGTTACCTATCACCACCGTGCATAGGTATGTCCTACTCGGCCAGCCGCAAGGGCATTACCAAACAGAGGAAATCCTCACGCGGCACGGTGGGGCTGTAAACCACACCTGCTGCTACCGGGCTGGATAACTCGAATATGGTTTCGTCGCCGTCTATCTTGCCGAGTATCTCCGTAATGTAGTTGGCGTTGTAACCCATCTCAATAGCGTCACCGGTATAATCGCACTCAAGTGTTTCTTTTCCCTCACCACCGACATCCGCGTTGGCGCTGGAGAGTGTCAGTTTGCCCGGCTTAACCGCGAATTTCACTTGATGCGTTAGCGCGTTTGACAGAATTGATACGCGGCGCACGGCGCCCGCTAAATCCTCTTTGGAAACCCTGAGTTGCTTGTCACTCTCAACGGGAATTACTTGTTCGAAGTTCGGATAGGGACCTTCAATCAGGCGTGATGTTAGGACTATATCGCCAAGATTGAAGATGATGTTATTCTCGCCAAATATGATACCAAGCTCTTCTCCTTCGTGACTTATAAACTTAGGGATCAGGTCAAGCACCTTGGGAGGAACAATCACATCCTCACTGAGCCCCTGGAGCTTCTTGTTCTCCACTGCCATTCTGGCAAGGCGATGACCATCGGTAGCTACCATCTGCATTTTCTCACCCTGCGTTTGCCATAAGACACCATTGAGAGCCGGCCGCGTCTCATCATCGGAGCAGGCAAAAGTAGTCTTACGAATAGTCTTTACGATGTCGTTCCCACTGATGCGGATTTCCTTTTTGGTATTGACCGCCGGCAGTTTTGGGAAATCATCAGCTGCTACCATAGCTATCTTGTATGATCCGTTCGGGATTCTAATTTCCATTCTCGAACCCGACACCTCAAAGGAAATATCGGACTCCGGAAGTTCCTTTATGATCTCAAAGAGTATCCTCGCAGGTAAGGCGCCGGATCCCTTCTTGCTCACCCTACACTCCAGCGAGGTGGTTATGGAAACATCAAGATCCGTTGCCGACAGCTTGAGTTTGTTTTCCAACGCCTCAATTAGAATATTTGTCAGGATCGGCAGGGTTGACTTACTCGGCACTACCTGCATAACTGACTGCAGGTAATTACTCAAACGCGATTTGGGTAATGAGAACTTCATTGGGGATGTCCTCGATCTATAGTTTTCCAGATTATCTTTTTATTTTTCATTTATATATATCTAAAAGAGAGTAATAATAAGCTCTGTGTAAATGTTTATATATATACATACTCTAATAGACACTCTCTGCGTGAGAAGCATTTAAGGCTGCCTCACAACTTTCTACTTATCCCCAAATTTACAATTTAGCTGTTTACTGCACAATATATTTTCCACCTAACCCGCCAAGCCTCAACTTGTCTCTGATTTTTCCACCACGTTAAGCACATGTTATCAATAGAGCAGGGTGGCTGATATCTGGTCGATCCTGTCGCGAAGATCGCGATTTGCAGACATCTTTCTGGAGATCAAATCGCACCCGTGGATCACCGTGGAGTGGTCACGACCGCCAAACTCGCGGCCGATGACCTTCAACGAATTGTTAGTCAGGGACCGTGAGAGATACATCGCCACCTGGCGTGCCAAGGCGATATCGGAGGTCTTCTTTTTTGCCTTCATCATGGAGGGTTCGATATTGAAGTGCTCGGAGGTTTTTTTCTGAATGGCGTCAATAGTCACGTGCTTCTTGGGACGCGAGAAGCTGTCAGCGAGCAGTTTTTCGGCGAGAGCCAGATCAATAGGCACACTATTGAACGAAGCATAGGCCAATAGTCGGATCAACGTACCTTCTAGTTCACGTACGTTAGTGGTTACCTGCCCGGCAATATATCGAATCACGTCGTCCGGTAGGCCATTGCCTTCCGATTCCAGCTTTTTGTATAAAATAGCCATACGGTTTTCCAGATCGGGCGCCTGCAGGTCAGTAACCAGTCCCCACGAGAAGCGCGAGAGCAAGCGCTCCTCAAGTCCCTTGATTTCACGCTGCGGGCGATCCGAGGTAAGGACTATCTGCTTGCCGTAGTGATAGAGCGTGTTGAAAGTGTGAAAGAACTGCTCTTGGGTGGATTCCTTCCCGGTGAAAAACTGGATATCGTCGATAATGAGGACGTCCACTCCCCGGTAAGCGCGTGTGAACTCGGCTATGGAGCCGTCTGTGATGGAGGCTATGAAGTCGGAGGTGAATTTCTCCGAGGTGGCGTAAATTACGCGCTTGTTAGGGAACTGTTCGAGGATACGGTGGCCGATCGCTTGAACAATGTGCGTTTTACCAAGACCGGTTCTGCCATAGATGTAAAGAGGATTGTAGCGAGTAGTGCCGGGTTCGTCGGCGACAGCCATTGAGGCGGCGCAGGCAAACTGATTGAAATCTCCAACGACCAATGAATTGAACCGATAACGGCTGTTCAGGTTACTCTGTGGAGCCGGCGATGGTTGCCCCAGACTATTATCAACGCTCGGTTGGAGCTCCATCGCGATTTGTGATTGCTGGTCGATAGAATCTGCCACCACGTAGCGCAGCGTCGGCTGTTCCCCCAGTACTTCCCCGAGCGCTTCGTTGATGAGATCCTTGAAGTGGCTATCAACCCAGTCAGCCACAAACTGGTTCGCCACCGTGAGTTCAAATACGCCATCGCCTTTGCCCTCACCGCGGATCGGTTTCAGCCAGGTGTTGAAAGACTGCTCCTTCGTGCGATATGACATGTACTTAAGGCAGTCTTTCCAGTCTCTTGATCCTGTTTGAGAGTCCAAAACTCCCCCCTCACTTATTCACACTGTGCGCTTTCGCTAAGTGGTTGAGATTTGTTAAGTTACTACAATAGTGGGATGCCCCACTGCCGGTTACCAACATATCTATCAACATTTGAATAGCATTAACAATATCATAAGACAGTACGGGACAATCATTCTTGCGGGCAGGTGGGTTGGCTATCCACACCCTATTAACATTTTGTGACACAATGGGTTTCACGTTAAAGACTACACTGATTAGGCGAGGGCGTCAAGCGACAGCGGGCAATTAATCGATGATTTTCCAAATCACCTGTTTAGTATCACCTTAGAAGCACGGGACTCAAGAATAAACCGGCTTGAACAGCCCGGCAAGGTTAGGATTAATATAGCACAGAGCCTAAGAGCCTCTAATTGCAGGCAGTTATCGCTGATCTCTCTGGTCAAGGCGGCGAGCAATGTTCTCAAAGAGACTGATTTGGTCCTCGGAGCCTTCGCTGGCGACCGGTTTGCCGGTGTCGGCGCCCTCGCGAACAGCTGTTATCAAGGGGATTTCGCCGAGCAGGGGAACGTTAAGCTGTCGGGCAAGGTTCTTACCCCCGTCCTTGCCGAAAATATACTCGCGCTGGCCATTGATTTCAAAATAGGCCATGTTTTCAATGACACCCACCACCTTGAGCTTAGTTTTCTCGGCGACCTTGGCGACGCGTCCGGCCACGTGGGTTGCTGTGGCTTGGGGGGTGGTGACCACAAGCAGTTCGGCCGAGGGAACGGCTTGGGCAATACTGATGGTTACGTCGCCGGTGCCGGGCGGTAGATCCATGAATAAGTAGTCTAACTCATCCCATATGACGTCGGCGAGAAACTGGTTGATCGCTTTGTGCAGCAGGGGACCGCGCCAGATAACCGGCTCATCTTCCTTTATGAAAAATCCTATGGATACAACCTGGATATTTTCACCCTTGCGAAGGGGGACGATCTTGTCATCGATGGCTGTCGGTTGACCCTCAACACCTAACATGCGCGGCAGCGAGAAGCCGTAGAGATCGGCGTCGAGAACACCCACTTTGTGACCCAGCCTGGCCATAGCCACCGCTAAGTTCGCGGTGACCGTCGACTTGCCGACACCACCCTTGCCCGAGGCTACCGCAATGAAGCGTTTGGCGTACGTAAGCTTGGAGGGCTGGTCCTGCTCCGGTCGCTGACCGTGGCCCAGCTTCTGTTTCAGGCGTTCCAGTTGTTCATCGGACATGGCGTCAAACTTGACGTGAACCGATTCTACACCGTCGATAGCGCTCACCCCTTTGGTGATATCTTCACGGATCTTTGCCTTCATGGGGCAGCCGGGGTTGGTGAGGTTTATTTCGACGGTAACATCGCCACTCTCAATAGTGACTGACTTGACCATGTCCAGTTCGGTAAATGGTTTTTTCAACTCAGGGTCTTCGATCCCTGTAAGTACGTTCATTACGGTATCTTTGGTCAGCATGTCTGCCTCGTCGGGTAACAGGGTTTCCTCATATATCTTCTATGCGGTGCCGTCGTCTGGAATATCGGTAGCTTATATACGCCCACGCCGCATTCAGTCCGCAAACGGCAGGTTCTGTCACCTGCCGCAGCCAGACGCAAGGCCCAATATAATCAAATCTGAAATGAATTAAAGGGATAAGTTAACAGCAATCTTTCCGCACGGTGCGATTTTGGAGAGTGTGGGTCATGATTTGGAAGCTTCGGGCGGGCGTCGCGCATCTGTCTGTGCTGCCGGTTCCTGCCGGGAAGTGACAGCCGCTCTCATAAATGAATAGCGAACCGGCAAACGTCATCACCCAGCATGACGGATTTGACCAGCTCTATCCTGAACGGTCTCTCTATGATCGCCTCCCAGATCTTCTTGTACCAGCCTCCGCCACAGTAGCAGTGGGTGGGTGAAATCTCCTCTGTGCTTGCCCGGGCAAAATCACAGTGGCAGTAGTAGAATCTTCGCTCCCGGTTGGTTTTGGCGGCGGCATACTCCGCAGGGTGACGCGGGGCTTTGGTGCAGACGATGGCATTCCCGTTTCTAACCGGCATGATAAAGAACGGATTACGGTAGGTTTTCTCTATGAGCCTGTCGATATCGCCGGTTTGCCTATAGAAGGCACGCAGTTCCTCAATAGGCGCCTCGGTGTGAGGGCAGGAACAGGCGGTCATAATCTGCCGGCGGGTGTCTTCGTCCGGCACCATTTCATCCAGGCTCTTTATTGCCCGGCTTGCCCAGCAGGATTTTTCTTCAAGCGAGACAAGGTTACCGTCTCCCTCTGTCACCGTTTTGGCTGTTTCTTCTCCGGCATGCACCTTGATATTTTCAAAGAGCTTTTCCGGCCAGTCCGACCGTCCCATACCGCGCTCCTTCTGTGGCTGCCACTCTGACTTGTTGCTAATCTACCGGATTTCCCTTTCGGTGTGAAGACTTATTGTGACCCGCTGGAGAAGCGCAAAGGCGGCTCTTTTTGAAACCTGGGTCGACAATCTGCGTCCGGATAGGTAGATTAGTATGTAGACGCAAGCTGGTTGCAATATGGCCAGGAGTTTCCAAGAGCGCGCAGTTGATGTTATCAGGTCGATACCTGTCGGGCGGGTGGCCACCTACGGTCTGGTGGCGGCCCTAGCGGGCAATCCACGCGCCGCCCGTCAGGTGGTTCGGGTGCTGCACTCCTCATCGCGCAAGGAGAATCTCCCCTGGCACCGGGTTGTCAATCGGGAAGGGCGTATATCCCTGCCTCCGGGCCGTGGTTATGAGATGCAGAGGGAACTATTGACCGGCGAGGGGATTACGTTTGACGAAAACGACAGAATTGACCTGAGGCGCTTTCTCTGGCGACGGCACTGAACTCGCGCTGACTTGGCGAATCGGTGAAGGCACAGGTTCAACAAGGCAGAACCGCGCTGCTGTAGTCACGGTTCTGCCCGGTATTCGTCGCGGTTTGCTACAGATACATGGCCAGGTAGCCGAAAATGTCGAATCCACTACCGTCAAATTCCGTTAAGTCATCTTTGAATTCTGGGGTCAGCTGGCTTATGGGTGTAGAGACACCATCGTCGGTCCAAGATTTGAGATCGTAGGTGACCTTGTAGTATCTCAGGCCGATGCCCCAGGACCAGTTCGCTGACAGAGCGGACCATGATGAGATGTAGCGTTCGTATTCACCGGTGACGTGGAAGCCGGTGGAGGCATCGTAGGTAAAGATGTAGTGGTGTCCATCGGGTACCTTGCTCCCGTCCACATCCAGATCACCGGGGCTGTAGTATCCGCCGCCGCCGCCGATCTTGATCAGGCCTGAGGTTGACACCGGTATTCTGTACTTGAGAGTGGCGCGCAGGAAAATCCTGCTGAAACTTCCCTCGGCGTTCGACACTTTATTCGACAAAGTGCTTCTCTGAAAGCCAAAGGCGCCGCTGATTTCGATTGAAGAGCTCAGGCAGTAGCCTGCTTCCAGGTCCAGCCCGACACCGCCACCGCCGCTTATGGTGATGGTGTCATCGGTCGTTGTAACGAAAACATCGATCTTTTTGGATCCTCCGCCGCCGAGAAGGGAAGCCTCGAGTCTCAGCTTGCCGGTCGGGTTGAATGAAGTGCCCGCATCGCCTGTTGAGATATCCTGTGAGCTTGCGACTGGTATGACCAGCAACACCAACGCCATGATTGTGAGAGCGATCGGCAATGCACCCGCCTTTCTCTCAGTTAACAATTTTCTCATGATTGGATTCTCCTTTCCTTAATTGTGTGTTCGTGGTGTGCAGGATAAGTAGTCCGGAGGGGACTGCCCACAGATCGGGAAAGCCTTGATCGCATCGCCGAAGTATGCGAAGCTATCGGCACGCACGGCAGTATGCGAATTGTCAGTTCTCTTTAGCAAAGCTCTCCCCGTTGTCGGCCTCATCCGTCGACTTCCTGGCAGGTATGATATGAGTTGCATTCCAGGGCGTCAAGCGGTTTGTGAGCGGGGCTTGCTGCTCCATGGCCGGGTGGCACACTCAAACGTGTTTGGGAGTGACTTTTGGTGGGGTCCAAACGAGTTTGAACCTGCCACCCTTAGACAGGGGTTGTGTGTGAACTCAGAACCGGGTTACTGCGCGCAGTCAATTTTGCCTTGTGAGGGGGACGGCTATGTCGGTTCCGCGGCTGGTTGGCTCTTTGGTTTTCGTGGGGTGAGAATAAGCGAGGCGACAAGAACGATAATGGCGCACGTGATGGAGGCATCGGCGATGTTAAATGTCCACCAGCGCTCGACGTGGAGACCGAGAATATCGATATCAAAGAAGTCGACGTCAAGGAAATCGATCACCCGGCCCAGGCGAATGCGATCAAGGATATTACCGAGAGCGCCTCCAGAAATGAAAGCCAGCGGCCAGGCGATCATCCGGTTGCGTCGGTTGAGGTAAAGGTAGTACAACACGAAAGCCAGGACGAGCAGCGACGAGACGAGGTAGTATACCGACGAACCGAAGTTGGTTCCCATGGCACCTCCCTCATTGTAAACGAGAGTAAGCATTAGAAAGCGGCCCAGGATCTCGACCGATACGCCATCGGTGAGGTGGCTGACGGCCAGCGTTTTGGAAACCTGATCGAGTGCTACGACGGCTGCAACTATCAGGGCGGGCCAAAGAACAGCTCTGTCGGGGTTACTTGCGATCAGCCTTTTTTTCCTCTTCCGATGACTTGCAGGCGATGCAGAGCCGGGCGTGAGGAACGGCATCCAGCCTATCTTTGTTTATCTGCTTGCCGCAGTTGAGGCATTTGCCGTAGGAGCCGTCCTTGATACGCCGCAGGGCCTCATCGACGTGGTAAATCAGGCGGCCGGACTTGGAGGCGAACATGAAAGCCAGTTCGCGTTCCATAGCGTCGGTTCCCTGATCCGCCATGTGGTAGGAGTATGAGGACAAGTCGCCGGTGGATTCCTTGATCGTCGTGGCGATGTGCGATTCCATGATGATCCCCATCTCCTGGAGGAGAGCCTTCTTCCTGGCCATCAGCAGCTTTTCGTATTTCTTCAACTCCGTCTTGCGCATCAGCAACTCCGCGCGGTTATACTTTGGCGACCGAAATGGCGGTACGCTCGCCGTTAATATCCCACTCTTTGGCGTTCCCGCTTTCGGGTTTGTCGACAAACAGGAGCTTCTCGGCCAGGGTCTCGTGGCGGATGAACTCGTCATACCCGCGCGCAGCCTGCTCTACCCGCTCGGAGGTCCGCAGTGTCACCAGGATGTGGTCGGTGACCTCAAGTCCGGTAGCCTTTCTCATGTTCTGGATCTTGCTCACCAATTCGCGAGCGAAGCCCTCGTCGATGAGTTCCCTGGTCAGGTCGGTGACGAGAACGACGGAAAGAGCACCGTCGCTTTCCACCGCGAAGCCGTCTTTCTCCTGCCTGCTCACCTCGACCTCCTCATCGGTGAGGACGACCTCTCTATTGTCAACCGCAAACGTTATCCGGCGGCTGAGGGCGAAATCCCTTACATGCTCCGGGGTAAGACTGTCGACAAAGGCGGCGGCCTCTTTCACGCGTGCGCCCAGTTTCGGGCCGGCTGTCTTGAAGTTCAGTTTGGCTGAGTAGGCCACATACTTGTCGAGATCATCGAGAGGGCTGACTTGCTTGACATTCAGTTCGTCCCTGACAATATCCAGCAGCCCGGACAGTTTCTCGAAACGGGCCGCCGGCAGACCGATCAGCAACGCCGGGAGAGGTTGCCGCACCTTGAGATTCTTGCGGGAACGAGCTGCCCGACCCAGGGATACGAGCTTTGCCGCGGCAGCCATGGCGTCTTCGAGTTGCCCGTTAATCAGCGCCTCGTCAGCTTCGGGGTACGCCGCCATGTGCACCGACAACTCCGCCCGGCCGCCGGTGAGTTCGCTAAACAGAAGTTCGGACATAAACGGCGTCACCGGGGCGGTCAGTTTGGCAAGGCCCAGCAGCAGGCGATAGAGAGTGAGATAGGCGCGCATCTTGGACGGATCGTCCCCCTTGGCCCAGAAGCGGCGGCGATTGCTGCGGAGGTACCAGTTGGACAGCTCCTCGATTACGAAATGCTGGATCTCCCGGACAGGACGGGTTATCTCATACCTGTCGAAACACGCGGTCACTTCCTTCACGAGCGTGTTGTAGCGGGAGACGATCCAGCGGTCGAAGCGGTCGGGCTCGCCTGCCTTGGCTTCGAGGCAGGCCTCTACCGAGACGCTCTTGGCGGCCCGATCGGCGATCTGGTCGATGTTGGCGTAGATGGCAAAGAAGGAGTAGGTGTTGCGCAGAGTATCGAAATACTTCCGCACCACCTCGGAAAGGCCGTCACCGTCAAACCGCGTGGGCAACCAGAGGCTGGAGTTTGACACCAGGTACCATCGGGTCGGGTCGGCACCGAAACGGTCAACGGTCGCAAAGGGATCGGTCACGTTCCCCTTGTGCTTGGACATCTTCTTGCCCTCTAGGTCGAGAATGAACTCCAGGACGATAACATTTTCGAACGGGGGCTTGTCAAACAGCAGCGTTGAGATAGCCAAAAGCGAATAAAACCAGCCGCGCGTCTGGTCCACCGCCTCGCTGATGAACTGGGCGGGGTATTTTATCTTGAACTCAGCCTGGTTTTCAAACGGGTAGTGCCACTGGGCGTAGGGCATGGCGCCCGAATCGAACCAGCAATCGAGCACCTCGGGAATACGGGTCATGCTTCCGCCGCAGTCGCAGGCAAGCTTGATTTTGTCCATCATCGGTTTGTGCAGGTCGAGCGTTCCCAACGCATTTTGCCTCGCGGCTTCCTGGTTAGTTGCTTCTGTTATGAGTTGTTCGATAGAACCAACGGCGCGCATCTTGCCGCACCTGGCATCATCGCAGATCCAGATCGGGATAGGTGTGCCCCAGAAGCGCTCGCGCGAGAGAGCCCAATCGACGTTGTTCTCCAGCCAGTTGAGCATGCGGCCGCTGCGGATATCGTCCGGGTGCCAGTTGATGGCGTTGTTGTTGTGGATCAACCGGTCTTTGAAGTCGGTGGTTTTCAGGTACCAGGATTGGCGCGCGATGTAGATCAGCGGGGTTTCGCAGCGCCAGCAGAACGGGTAGTTATGCTCGTACAGTTCCTTCTTGAGCAACCCACCGGCGGTTTTGAGGTCCCTGGTGATGATCGGATCGGCGTCCTTGATATACATGCCGGCGTACGGTCCAGCGAAGTCCTTGAAGATGCCATTGGCCTCGATGGCCTGGAAGACCGGCAGGTTGAACTTAGCTCCAATCTCATAATCGTCGGCGCCGAACCCCGGGGCGATGTGGACAATTCCCGTGCCGTCTTCGAGAGTGACGAAATCGGCGTTGATTACAAAGAACGCCTGGTCGGCCTGGTCCTTGAAGGTGTCAAACAGCGGGACGTACCGGCGTTTCAGGAAATCGGAACCGCGATAGCGCTCGATGATCTGCTTGCTCTCACCGAGAACCTTCTCCACCAGGGCCTCGGCCAGCACCAGGTTATCACCCTCATGCTCGACCATGACATAGGCGGCGTTCGGGTGCATGCAAAGGGCTGCGTTTGACGGAAGGGTCCACGGTGTCGTGGTCCAGATGAGATAGCTGAAATCACCGTCGGCGGCCTTGACCTTGACATAAAGCGACGGGTCTTTTACCGGTTCGTAACCCTGGGCCACTTCGTGGCTGGACAGACCGGTCTCACACCGCGGGCAGTAAGGGACGGTCTTGAAGCCCTTGTAGATCAGGCCGCGGTCGAAGAAGTTCTTCAGAATCCACCAGACCGACTCAACATAGTCGTTGGTCAGGGTGACATAGGCGTCGTCGAGGTCGAGCCAGTAGCCGATGCGCCGGGTGATCTTGTCCCAGAGATCAAGATAGGTGAAGACCGACTCGCGGCATTTCTTGTTGAACTTGTCGATGCCATACTCTATCACCTGCGCCTTGGACTGAAGCTTGAGGCTTTTCTCGACATCGATCTCAACCGGCAGGCCGTGCGTGTCCCAGCCGGCCTTACGGTCGACCCGGTAGCCTCGCATAGTCCGGTAGCGGCAGATAAGGTCCTTGACGGTGCGCGAGATAACGTGGTGTATGCCCGGTCGGCCGTTGGCGGTGGGGGGGCCCTCGTAGAAGACGAAGTGCGGCCTGTCCTTGACCAGTTCGTTGGTCTTGTGGAACACGTCTTGGGTGTCCCAGAACTCGAGGATCTTCTCCTCGGCAGCGGGCAGGGAATAGTCTTCTTTTAGTGGATCGAATTTCATATCTCCGGCAATCCTCTACAGCGAAGCAATTTAGCCATTTTATCGACCGAGGCAAAGGTTTTTTGAGGAAGGGGGGCGGAATGACTCAGAACTGAAGCTTCTGCACCCGTTCTAGTTCGGCAGCCTTGACAATGCGCTGAAACCGTTCTTCAGATAGGCCGCTGACGAGTTTTCTTCCAAGCCCACATTGCTGTAAGGCGTGCTCCACAGAGATACATTTGTCCTTGAGTCCAACCAAAACAGCCCACACAATTGCACCCTCGTCCTTGAAGCACAGTGTCAGTTCGGGATACGTAGTGAAAACTGCAGCCAATGTTTCCTCTTCACCTGGATCTATCCCGCCGCGAGCGCCCATCTTCTGCGCTTCCTGCAACAACGGGTATTTGTCTGAGGCATTAAGGGCGATTATTGTGACCTTCCCCGAATCAATGTCGTCCGTAAGGTCAATGGGGAATTGTTTTCCGCCTGCGGTGTAAAAGTGCGCTTCCCTTCGCACGGTATCAGCCAGATAAACACCGTTCTTTTCAACGAAGCTATCCCACAATCCCAATGCGTGCAGATCGATCACTACATCGGCATCAGGTATTATTAAGTGGGGCTTACCCTTCATGCGATCTGACAGTGCCCCCTATCTCAAACCCCGTGAAACCCCACAGCAAGATCGGGCGGAGGAATAAGAGAGACCTCATTGACTTGCATTCCTGTATTATCATCCGTGTATTGGAAGTCTCCATATAGTGATACAAAACCGGTAAATTCGGCACGGGTAATGTCGAATATCTGGCAGAATCTGCCCTTGGAGATCCTTCCCCGTCGGAGTGCCTTTATGCCCAATTCAGCAAAACGTCTGGAAAACAATGCCGGGTGCCTGCGTTCTTTCTGACGTCCGGTCTCAGCATGGGCTCTGAACTCGTTTGACTGCAGAAGTTCGATAACACACTCCTTTTGCAGTCTCTTCAAGCTGACCAATCTCCACAGGAGTGCTTCGGTCGAAACATCGAAGTGCGTGGCAATGCCTATCAAATCACTCCAAGTGATCTTGTTATCAACGATTCTCTTATTTAATTGATTGATTATTTGTTCACTGGGCATAAGCAAAGTAGCAGCGAAGACATCCGCAAGGACCTCGTATCGAGGTTTGGCCTGTGATTTGGTACGCTCGGCGCCTTCCGAGTGTATTTCGGCCAAAGGATAGTAGTTATGAGATAGTAGGTGGAAAAGCTCATGCGCAAGACTGAAATTCCTTCTCCACGGGACCTGTCTAGAATCCACCGCAATCAGCCAACCGAACTCACCAATTGCGGTCATTGCCGAACCAACGCCTTGTAGTTCATAATGCAAAACCTTTATATGACAGTCAACCTCAAGTGCTTGCCATAAGCTCGCGCTAGGCCGGGCACCTAGCTTCAAATCACGCACCAGTTCTTCGGCCTTATTGGCTACGATTTCGAAGGTGAGTCTTTCATGGGTCATAGGCCATGGCCCATGCCTGAGTGAATGTGTTTCCTCGGTCAATTCTTCTAGAAGCTGGTAATACCTCGCCAATCGGTAAACCTGTGCTTCGACCAGAAGTTTGTTGTCAGAGTCCCGCGCATCACGCCATGCACAGACTAATGGCATCTCTTGCGGCTCGTCTTCTCGAAGAAAGTACCAGGTGTCTTTACAATACAGTTCGCATAACTGTGCAAGTTCCGATGCTTTAGCGGGCCGCTTGGCTGTCTCAATGTCCGATAATGTTTGATAGTTGCTGAAGCCCACTTTGTCCTTCACGGCCTCAAGGCTCAAGCCGAGTGTATTTCGAACTTGCCTCAGTCTGGTGCCAATACGTTGGTCGATTGGATTTGCGCTCATGACTTCTGCCTCAATGGATAAGTATCTATATAATTATACTATAGTTACTCGGAAAAACCAAAGATTATTATAGAAAATGTTCATATTATCTCGAGATATTTACCAGAAACAAGCTCTTATTGCAGTAAACCGCCCTTCCCTGCAATAAGTATCGTCCTTATTGCACTATCTGTCAATAAGACAGTTGACTCTATTTACCTGGCCCCCAGTCGGTTGTGTCAGCCGACGACAATAATCACGCACAATCGTCTGTAATACAATATGTTACACCTATTATACTTACCTAACAGACCGCGACCGCTTATTATACTTTTGTGTGCAAAAGTATAACAACGAGGATATGGGTCAGACTGGACTCAACTCAGGCCCGAGGTGGCTCAGTAGTGTACAGACCTGATATTGGTCGGTCGGTGACCAACACAGAGCCATTCCTGCTCTTGTCTGCCTGCCGGCCAGCCGCAAACACCGGTTACCACCAGACTTGCTCGCCGTTTTCTATCGTGAATATGCGCTCCTCGTGGCTGGAGCCGTCCGCAACCAGCCAGTAAAGACACCCCGCAGGAAGATTCTCGAATACCAGCGGCTCGTCGCCCGCGACGGACTTCCCCAGCGATTGCCAGCCGTCGGACCAGAAGAACAACTCATACTCCTGCTCCGGGGTCAGGAAGGTTCTGTCGATTCCATCCGTGGATGCCGCCTGTTTGCGATGGGTAGTGGAGATCAGCGAGGCTGACATTGTCTCGCCTTCTTGTGGTTTCAACTCCCGCATACTGCCGTCCGGGAGGAGTATGAACGGCACGCCGAACGGCTGGATTTCCTTATTTGTATAGAGTGCTGGAAGGTATGCGATATCTTTGCCCATGTCCGCAAATACAGCCCTACCCTCGTTGATTCTGCCCCAGTGAATCGCCTTCCACTCGCCGGAATTGAATACGCACAGGTAGGCGATATCCACCGAATCGGGGATTTCCCGTTCGAACACAACCGTTACGTCGCAAATGTCCACGTAGGCGGCGGTCACATCCATATAGCTTTTACCGGAGAGCCAGCCGGGCGCCTTCTCCTGTTTTTTCTCCTGAAAGACGAGATTCCCGGTCTGTTTGCCGAACATTTTGCGATAGACCTTGGCCATCTTGTTGGCCAGGCGGTACTTGCCGGGGTCGCTTTCGGCGCCCATAAAAGGGATCACTTCGCCGCCGGGAGTGACGATCGCATTCCAGGCGTGGTTGTTTCCTGCATTTGCCCAGTGGGGAGTATAATCGCTGGTTACCGCCAGGCCGTTGGCCCGCATGGCGTAGATGGTCAGGTTGGTCATATCCTCGCAGCGTCCCATGCGGTTTTCGAGCATCTCGGACAATCCCTGATCGGAGGGATGGCAGTAATACCGCGGGTCAAATGAAAACCAGGACTTGATATCGTCGTTGATCAGGGTAGCGGCCTCAATCGGGTCAGTGGGGTCGCTCATTCGATTCTCGATACCTTCGTACTTCTCCCAGAACGTCGTTCTGAAGGGCTCCATCGGTTCATTGCTGCCGCGGTAAGGCAAGACGTATCGGCAGAAGTTCTTGAATGAGAGGCGCTTCGCCCAGGGTTTTTCTCGCCAGGCTCGGAATGCAAGGTCGATCTGGTTGATCAGGAAATCAGCCACGATGGTATCCAGATCGTAGATGATTTCCTTCCTTTCGAAATCAAGTTCTCCGTGCTTGGCCTCCAGCGTATCGAGGGCCTCCTTCAGTGTGGCATAGTCCGGGTAGTCAAGAACATTGAAGGCGACCTCTGCATCGGATGTATCACGCAGGCTGTAGGTCACGCAACTGTGCCCTTCCATGTTGGCGATCAGGTAGAATGAGGCCAGAAGCTTGAGGGAATCGTCGTCGGAAGCATAATGGGAAAGGACGGTCTCCAGTTCGGTACGGTGGTCGCCGGCATGCTCGAGGGCCGAGATCACGTCGGGCGGATAGGTCACTTCCCCCGAAACCGCGGGGGCTGAGCAGAACAACAATGTTACAAGCATGAGCGAGACGCTGGATAGTGTGGAGTATTCTCTCATTTCGCGCATCCTTGCATAAAGGGCTCGCTGATTTGAGCGGAAACATAACGGATGCTCACAGTTCCGACAAGCGCGTTCTTTTTGGGGGACGCTCTCCACACTCGAAACAATAACCATCGCTACTGGGGGCCGGACGGTCGTTTTCATGCAACAAGTAGCACCTGTCCACGTAGAGTACCCTACGGCAGACGCGCCTGGCGCGTCTGCCGCGCTCTGGGGCTGCATCTGCAGGGTGATAGGGGCGGACGTCTTCGTGCACGATGGTTGCACGTCCGGAGTCTGAGGTAGATGGTATGTACATTGTGAAAGGACTTGCCTCGTGAAACAACACTCTGTAATCACAATAATGGGCTGTGCGGGATTGGTGGTAACCGTACTGCTGACGGGCGCTCCTGCGGCGTTGGCGACCAAGACTTTTGAGCCGGTCTTCAATCCGAAACTGAAAATTGACCGAACATCTGAGCCGATCAAGATCGACGGCTTACTGGATGACGCCGGGTGGCGCTCGGCCGGCCGAACGGAGAGTTTTGTGGAGCGGTATCCGGGTGATATGACCGAACCGGAGGTGAGAACCGAAGCGTACGTGACTTATAATGAAGACCATCTCTACGTGGCCTTCTTCTGTCATGACGATCCCGATGCTATTCGGGCCACCATGTGTCAGCGCGATCAGTTCAGCAGCGATGATGCCGTCATCCTGCTGGTCGACACCTACGGCGATGCATCCTGGGCTTACGAGTTCTTTGTGAATCCTTACGGGGTTCAGAAGGATCGACTCTGGACCAGTATAGGTGGGGAGGATGCCGGCTATGACCTCATCTGGGAGTCTGCGGCCCAGATTACCGATTCCGGCTATCAGGTGGAACTGGCCGTGCCGTTTTCCAGTATGCGGTTTCCCAACCAGGACGTGCAGACCTGGAAAATCGACCTTTGGCGCAATCGCCCGCGTGAGAGTTTCAACCAGTACTCATGGGCGGCATACGACCGCAATGATCAATGCTGGGTCTGCCAGTGGGGCACGGTCGAGGGTATCGCCGATGTCCGACCCGGCACAGGACTGGAAATCATGCCTGCCCTGGTGGCCAGTCAGCACTCGGGGTTAATGAACAGCCGAGACCCATACTCCCACTTCGCCGACCATAGAGGGGAAGGCGATCCGTCGCTGAGTGCCAAGTACGCGGCATCGTCCGATGTGACAATAGAAGCGGCCCTCAATCCCGACTTCTCTCAGATCGAGGCCGACGCCGCCCAGATCGATGTCAACACTACGATTGCACTGCTCTTTCCCGAGCGTCGGCCGTTCTTCCAGGAAGGGAGCGATATTTTCCGAACCCTGTTCAATTCGTTCTATACACGCTCCGTATATGATCCCCAGCTGGCTGTCAAACTCACCGGCCGCATGGACAAAACCAGCATTGGTTTCCTGACGGCCATTGATGAGAGCAGCCCTTACATGATTCCCCTTGACGAAGCTTCGATCGTGGTCAATACCGGCCGGAGCGCAGTCAACGTGCTGCGGGCCTCGCGTCGGCTCGGTGAAGACACTCAGGTCGGAATAATGGTTTCCGACCGTCGTTTTGAGGATGACGGCTCCGGGACCATTGTGGCCCTGGATGGTGACATCAGGTTGTCGCGCAACTACAGTGTCGACGGTCAGTTCCTGATGAGTCGCACACGGGAACCGAATGATCCGGGCACCACCGCAGACTATGAAGGACTTACGTTTGATCGGAGCACGAAGACAGTGACGTTTGATGGTGAGTCGTTTTATGGCGGCGCCTTCATCAGCCGGTTCAAGCGGCAGGCGCGTCACTGGAACTTCATCCTGGACTACAACCAGGTTGATCCCTCGTACCGGACGCAGACCGGCTACGATCCGTGGGTGAATTATCGCAACCTGTCGCTAAACACCTACTATGACATCACCCTGGACAAGACGATCTTTGAATTAATCACTCCCCGTGCCAACGTATTTCAGAGATGGAACTACGTAGGCGTCAAGAAAACGAGGCAGGTGAATCTGAGTATCGGCGCCCGGACACGATTAGCCCAGACAGGTTTTGATCTTGGTTACAACCGGAGCGATGAGGTCTGGTCCGGTGTGGACTTCAACAATCTATGGTCTGCGAACTTCGGCCTGTACAGTCGCCCCTTCGATCAATTTGGCTTTAACTTCGACCTGAGTCGGGGCGTCGGGGTTGCCCGATTTGATGGAGCCAAAGGCAACGAAACCAGCGTGTACGCATCGGTGAACCTCAAGCCGATCGACCGGCTGACTATCGAGCCGACCTTCCGCTACCTGCGCTCCACCGATGTAGCTACCGACGACGAACTCTTCAGCCAGTACGTCGCCCGGACGCGCGTGAGCTTTCAGGCCAATCGCGAACTCTCGTTGCGCCTGGTGGTACAGTACAACGACGGAAGAAGGGCCTGGAATATCGATCCCTTAATCACGTACCGGCTCAGTTCGTTCTCGGTGTTCTATGTCGGCTCGACCTACGACTACTGCGAATACGATAATGGATTCAGTCGAGGGGGAACGGACCTGGGATCAAGATGGGAGCTCAACTCCCGACGGATTTTTATGAAATTGCAGTATTTGTTCCAGGCCTGATGCGGTCTGCAACCCGGACTCCTTCCCGAACGTCGCAAAGGGGCAGACCGGGAGTCTGCCGCCCAGGGAAAACAAGCGAAAGTTATAGCTCAAGACCCCTGTGGTCTCGACAGATTCAAGTGTCAGAACCGTAGGGGTTCTGACCTACGGGGCTCAACTTTTTGAGACAACCTCTCACTACACCTTCACCCGGGTTGACATTGGCTGCCAATGGCTGTTTCTTGATTCAAAACAGCGTCAGTTGACGAATCATTGCTCAAGGAGAGAACGTATGGCAGAGGGCAAGTTTGCGACCGCCATCAATTGTACGGACGGCAGAGTACAGGAACCGGTCATCAAGTGGATGAAGGAACACTGCCAGGTTGAATATGTCGACATGATAACCGAGCCGGGGCCGGACGGCATTATGGCGAAGAGGTTTCCCGAGGCGGTGGCTGCCATCAAGAACAGGGTTCTGATCTCGGTGGAGAAGCATGGCTCCCAGGCCGTCGCCCTGGTGGCTCATGGCGACTGCGCGGGCAACCCTGTCTCAGAAGAGGAGCACCTGGGGCATTTGCGTCGTGGTATGGAGTTGATCCGGTCGTGGGAACTGCCGGTTGATATCGCCGGCTTGTGGGTCGATGTCGAAACGGGCAGGGTAGACGCGGTCGCCGTCATCACGCGGGATTAGGGGAAGGGCGCAGGATGCAAGGCCCGTAGGGTTCCACAGCCCGCCGGTGGCGGGCGGACTACGCGTCAAGAAAGATATGTCATAACTACACTGTTCATTTTCTATTTCTGTTGAGGTTCAAGCGGGCACTATCAGGCGTTAAGAGGAATCACAACAGGCGGCTATTCTATTGTCTTGCTACGAGTTATCGAAGACGACAACATACCATCACCGTGCTTTCTTAGGCCTTTTTGTGCATTTTTGCACGTTTCTACGCACAAAATGATTGACAAATTGTTATAAATAGACGATAATGTATATGGAAGTGTCCTAAACCCTATGGTAGCGTGCTATAATTGTGCATAAGCTGCCTATTCTGGCGGTCGCCCATGGGTTGCACTTCCATTTTCATTTTCTAGTAAAACCAGACTTGGCAGTTGGCGGGGTTCAGTTGGTCCTTGAGGAGATCATGGAATCTGTTGTCGCCGAATTCATATTTCCGAAAAACTGCCCAAGAACAATAGTCAACTGCTCGTAGGCCTGCTACCTTGTGTGATTCAAGGTGTTGAATCTTAAGTTTCCTGAGCGTCTCATTAGCCTGGAAAGCTCTGGTCTCGACATATCCGTTGAAATGCTTGCCTGCGTGAACCTCTGTATTTTGCGCATCAACTACCAATCTGATTTGGATAGCATTGGCGAGGCGGTACTCTAGCAGGCTGTTGAAAAACTCGTTGTTTTTAGCTGAGTATAATGGATTTTCCGTGTATCCTTTGGGAGTAGAATAACTCTCCAACGAAAGGTTCGGAAGATGCGCGGTATAGATGATGATCAGCAGGCGATGTTCAGTTATGTATCCTTGGAATCCCGTGTTCCCGAGGATCACCCCTTGCGTACGATTCGTCGGATGGTAGATCGGATTCTGGCCGGTTTATCAGGTGAGTTGACCTCGATGTATTCCCATACTGGTCGCCCTTCGATAGCGCCGGAACGTCTTCTTCGGGCCTTGTTATTGCAGGTTCTGTACACGATTCGCAGTGAGCGGATGCTGATGGAGCAGTTGGATTACAACATGCTTTTTCGCTGGTTTGTGGGTTTGTCGATGGATGATGTGGTTTGGGATCATTCTACGTTCACCAAGAATCGGGATCGTTTTCTGGAGTCTGACCTGGCGGGTGCGTTTTTCTCGGGCGTTGTTTCACAGGCGGCTGAGGCCGGTCTTTTGTCTGATGAACATTTCACGGTTGACGGGACATTGATCGATGCCTGGGCCTCGATGAAGAGTTTTCGTCCGAAGGATGATAGCCACGATTCTTCCTCTGAGGGTGTTCATAATCGTTCGGTAGATTTTCATGGTGAGAAGCGTCGCAATGATACTCATGAGTCCACGACTGACCCGGATGCCCGGTTGTATCGTAAGGGGAAAGGCAAGGAATCCCGGTTGGCGTTCATGGGTCATGCTCTGATGGAGAACCGCAATGGTCTGGTGGTTGATACTCGTCTGACGTTGGCAACCGGTCGGGCTGAACGGGAGGCAGCCCTGGAGATGGTGTCCGGTTTGACCGACCGGAAGCGCCTTACGTTGGGAGCCGACAAGGGATATGACGCTGGAGATTTTGTTAATAATCTCAGGCAACTGAACGTTACGCCACATGTGGCGCAGAACAATAAGCGGCGAAGATCGGCGATTGATGACAGGACAGTTCGACATGCCGGTTATGCTGTCAGTCAACGAATGAGGAAACGAGTCGAGGAGATCTTTGGTTGGATCAAGACGGTTGGGAATCTGCGTAAGACTCGTCATCGCGGACGCCGGCGTGTGGACTGGATGTTCGCCTTTACTGCCGCCGCGTACAATCTGGTTCGTATGAGAGCCCTCTTGAAGGGATCAGTACCATGATTCCGGGTGGAAGTATGCCCGGGGGCGTGCAACCGGGGCTGCCGGAAACGATGAGGGACCGGTTGACCTCCGCTACGGGCCATCCGAAACAGATCAGTTGAAAGTGAAACGATAACAAGAGAGACAAATAATCCCCCTAAGCGTTCTTTTTCAACAAGCTGCTAGGACTTCGCCAGCTAGGTAATTATATATGATACCAAAAGGTGCGCGTCTGAGAGACTGGCTTAACCTGCTTTTGTTCACACTAATATAGTCTATCTCCAGTGGGCACGTGCACATTTTTGTGAAGATCTCCGTTAGCGGCGTTATTACATCATACTTGAACTTGAACGAACTCGGAATCGCTGGGTTCCAGCGCGCATCGAAGATGCGTGAGGCTTTGATCTCGATTCCTTTTGGCCAGCCTTTGCGAATAAGTTTCTTCTCAAATGCCTTAATGATACGTCTGATGCTATCAGATTCGTTGCAGACCACTAAAGCTATGTTGAAGGTCTTCGAACTGCCGGGTTTACTAAATCCGGTCGATTGGCCACGCTCGTCAAGGTAGATGATCATCTTACCTGCGCTCCGCTTGTCTATCTCGTGCGCAAGAACTCCTCGCGAGACGGAGATACCGTTGTCCGTTTTATTTCAAAGCTGGGCGCTATACCGTGTTTAGCCCTTATCTCCATAACTACCATACTGCACTGCCTGTTAATGTTTGTCAATCACAAAGAAAAGCCCGAACGAATGGTCCGGGCATTAAAAATGAGTGATGAGGCTTGGCCCTACCGCGTGTGCAGCAACTCCACGTCGGGGATGGAGTCGACTTGGATACCCTTCATGCCTGGTGCCTCACAGTCCGCTGTGAGATGGCGCCATGACAACGACCGGTGGATTCCCACAGCCCACTCCTGCAATAGGAAATGCCGGAAGGCGATGTCTCCTGAGCCTGCTGCCTACGCCGTCAGCCGGTCCATGTCCGCCACCTGCTCGCCGAAGAGACGGATGTTGGCCTCCACCGGGCCCGGCGTGGACATGTCCACGCCACACTTTTTCAGCAGTTCGATGGGGTGATCACTCCCGCCGGCCGAGAGCAACTGAAGATACCGGTCGATTATACCGTGTTCCCCCTTCATAATCATATCGAGAATCGCCTGCGAGACTGCATACGAGGTGGCGTACTGGTAGACATAGAAAGTCATGTAGAAATGCGGTACCCGGCTCCACTTGAGGGGGGTGTATTCTTCGAGCGCGAGGTCCGGCCCGAAGTACTTCTGCGTCAGTTCACCCCATAGCTTGCTTAACATATCGGGCGAGAGGGCACCGCCCTTTTCGACCTGCTCGTGTATCTGCAATTCGAACCGGGCGTACATGACCTGGTTGAAGAAAGTGCCCATGGTATTGTCGATGTAGCGGTTCAGAAGGTAGAGCTTGTCCTGCTTGTCGGTGGCTTTCTTCAGAAGGTAGTGGATAAGAAGACCCTCGTTGAGAGTCGAGGCGACTTCGGCCACAAAGGTCGAGTACTGTGATTTGGTAAACGGCTGGCTGCTGTTGGCGTGGAAACTGTGCATGGCATGGCCCATCTCATGGGCCAGGGTGAACATGTTGTCGACGGTGTTATTGTAGTTCATCAGCACGAACGGGTGCGAATCGTAGTTGCCCCAACTGTAGGCGCCGCTGCCTTTTCCTTCGGTTTCATACACGTCCACCCAGCGCCCTTCAAAGGCCGCTTTCAGCCGGGTGCAGTATTCCTCGCCCAGGGGCTGCAACGCCGCGAGAACCTCTGCCACCGCCTTGTCGTACGTGACTTCGTAGTCCCGGTCGGGGAAGAGCGGGCAGATCAGGTCGTAGGGGCGGATATCATCAAGACCTAAGATTCGTTTGCGCAGAGAGATATATGCGTGCAGGTGGGAAAGGTCGGCCTCAGTGGTATCGAGCAGAGAGTGGTAAACCGCGGTGGGGATGTTGTCACCGTCGAGAGCGGTATGCAGGCAGCTTTCGAATCGCCGGGCCCTGGAGTAGAAAATGTCGGCATTGGTGGAGCTGGCCAGCGAGGCGCCCAGCGTGTTGAGGTGTTCCTTGTAGACGGAATAGAAACCGACGTGGGCGTCCCTGCGAACGCGACGGTCACCGGACTCCATGAACTTGGCGAACCGCTGCTTGGTGAGCTTCACCTCGTTGTCGTCTTCGTCCCGGATAGTCGGGTATTTCAGGTCAGCGTCGTTGAGCATGGTAAAGATCGAGTCCGGCCCGCGGGCGACCACCGCCGACTGAGCCAGCAGTTCTTCCACTTCCTCGGAGCGTATGTGCGGTCGCGAACGGATCAACTCCTTGATATAGAAATCGTACTCGTCGGTTCGTTCAAATCCGGCCGCCATCTGAAGGAGACGCGCCTCGTCGATCTTGAGCAGTTCCGGCTCGACGAACGCAAACGCCGCCCCCGCCTCGGATGAAAGCATCGCCGCCCGGTCCACCATCGCCTGGTACCGGGACACGCGGTTGTCGAGGTCTCGACTGAGATGGGCGTACTGGTAGAGGTTCGAGGTGATGAGGGATAGCTCGGTGCGAGTCTTGAGGCAGTCATAGAGCAGGCCGGGTGACTCGGCCAGCTTGCCTGAGAACTGTCCCGCCTTTTCCATCAGGGCTTGTGCTTTCTTGAAATCCTCCTCCCAGGCCTCTTCGGTGGCATAGAGGTCGGTCAGGTTCCACTTGTGCTTGGTTTCGATGTCGTCGCGGGTAGGGATAGCTGCGGGTGGTTTCTTGATCTGGGTAGTCATGCTTTTCCTTTCCTCTGCCTCTTGTTCTTACAGTGGACGTAATAAGGGGAGAAAGGGCAGGGAAATCAAGACGGCGCGGACATTTCCTGCGGTGGTTGTTGGGTGGTTGCGTCCTTAGAACGCCGTCACGCAGATCGGCTTGGCGTCGGTGACAAAGAGCTTGTGAAGCGTGTCGAGATAAGACAAATTGAAAATTTCTACCAGCCCGTAGAGCGAAATGCGGATATCACTCATGCCGACAAGAAAGCTCGAACATGCGGAAAAGTCAAGGCGGGGAGGGGGGACTACATCGTGGAGGGAATGATCGTGTGCTGTCGGGCGTCTCCATTCAGCAATCAAACTTAGTGATCTTCTTGAATGGCACTTTGTCGAGTACTGCAGCTCGCACCTTTTCTATCAGAAAAGCCCTCAGTGATCCCCTTGACTCAAGAAGTAGTGAAATCTCTTCAAGTGTACAAAGTGCGATAGCCTTCTTGGTTAAGGCTTCCTTACAAACGTCAATGGCTCCCCTTGTGTAGTCGGACGCAGAAATGAAGATACCACCAACATCGCCCCGTGTGAATACGTTCACAAGATGAGCTGATACATCTCCTTTATCAGTTCTGTCAGCCAACCATTTCATTTCAACCAAGTACAATCTGCCGTCTAAGTCTATCACGCCATCTATTTGCTCGACAATTCCAGCACCTTCCTCTCCGACCCTACAGAAGGCCTCGCGAACAAGAATACCCTCTAGTTTGAAATACTTGTTTAGTATGCCTTCAAGTTCTATACCTCGCTCACGTCTGTTGTCCATGGTAAACAAGGCTGAGAAGCCCTTCCGTATTTGCTCCAAGTCCGAATCTCGCTCCTGCTGTGCCCTGGTCTTCTGCAAATACGCGGATGAGTGCTTCTTCTGTGCTTTCTCTTTTTCAAGCCTCATGCGAGTGAATGCGTCCTTTGCGTCAATGACTTTCCTGATCTCAGCAACCAGTCCTTTGGCCTTCAACTGGTCCTCAGGCCAGCAACTGGAGAACTCCTCGAATTCGACTACACGCTTAAGAACTTCTCTTCGCACACGCAGTGTAGGTTCCCCCTTTTCATTCAATCGCGTGAGAATCGTCCGAGCGATCTCAAACTTGTTCACAGCAGATCGATCCGCCTCGACTTTTGCTTTTAGGTCTTCTTGGATCTCCGAGGCTACACCTGCTCCTTGAAAGAATAGCAGAACGTCTTTCTTGCTTCGACATAGCCTCGGTATTGCGTCTACCAACAACTGTAGAAGTTCTGGAGGGTAGTGGAACGTTATATCGCATTCTTTAGCTGTCATATTTCCCCCTCTCACATCCTCTCCACGCAGCCGGCGATGAGGTCGCGGAGTTTGGGTTCGGCAGCGGAAGCAGTGCCGATCACGTCCTCGAGCGAGCAGGGGTGCATGTTGTCGGGAAGGCCCATGTCGGTGATGATCGAAAAGCCGAGTATCTTATTGTGCTGATGGTGGGCGGTGATGACTTCCGGCACGGTGGACATCCCCACGGCGTCGGCCCCAAAGGTGCGCAGCATGCGATACTCGGCCGCCGTCTCAAGGCAGGGCCCGGTCAGGCCGACATAGACTCCCTCCTGCAGCCGCAAATCCTGTTGAAGCGCCACGTCTTTGGCCAGCCCTACGTACTTCCGGTTGTAGACCTCGTACATGTCCGGGAAACGGTCGCCATGTGTATCATCATTAGGGCCTATCAGCGGGTTGCCCGGGAAGAAGTTAATGTGATCCTTGATGACCATAATATCACCGGGCGCGAAATTGGGGTTCAGTCCGCCGGCAGCGTTGGATACGACAAGTGTCTGAACGCCGAGTGCCTTGAGCACTCTGATCGGGAAACCGATCTGTTGGAACGAGTATCCCTCGTAGAAATGGAACCGCCCCTGCATGCAGACCACCGGTTTGCCCCGCAACTTCCCGAACAGAAGCCGCCCGGCGTGTGACTCGACGGTCGAAACCGGGAAGTGGGGGATACTATCATAATCGACAGCACCGGCCATCTCGATGCCGTCCACCAGCGAGCCAAGTCCGGTACCGAGGATGATTCCAAAGCGCGGTTCAAGAGCAACGTGATCCCTGATGACGGCGACAGCGTCGGCGAGCATCTTTCTGTTTTCTTCTGTTGTGTCCATTCGGCACTCCCAATCTGTCTGAGTATGTATTGCCGTTTGAACGGGAATATAACGGTTCGTGGTTTGCTGTCAGCAAAAAAGGCCGGCCACGTGAGAGTATGAGTGACCGGCCTGAAAACGGATGGTGAGTAGTATCCTTAGCTTTCAGCAGCTTTGTCCATCTCTTCTTCGAACTTGGCAACGACTTTGTCCAATTCGTCGGCCAGCTTTTCCGGTGCCATGCCTTGGCCCTGCTCCCCGGTTGATCCGCTGCCCTGGTCTGCCGTCTGGGAGTCGGATACCTTTACGCGGTCGGTGGCGTGATCGGACTGGTCGTCGGGCGACAGCGCTGACGCGTCGGACTCCTTGATCACAAAGCCGGGTGGGACATCCTCGGCGCGCCGGTCCGTCTCCACAAAGGCGCCCGGCTTAGGCAGCGGTTCGGTGTTTACAATTGGAGGTGCAGTCTCGTCGTGCTGTTCGGACTGAGTTTGCTGGTAGTGTTGAAGGGCGGTGGCCAACTCGGGGTCAATCGGCTTTGACTCCTCCTCAACGCCGGTGGTGGAGACGTCCTCCATCGCTGTCAACTCGGCGTCTGCCGCCTCATCGTCGGGAGTCGGCGATGCGGAGGTTTCGTCGGATACGGCGACAATTCGTTCAGCCGCGTTGGCCTCTTCCATAGTGAGAGGCTCCGAGGGCGAAGGTTGGCCTGCCACTGTCTCCATTGTCCGCCGATCCACCTCGGACGACTCGGTGACCTCGATGCTGTCGGAACGACTGGCAGCTTTGGTAGACTCGGGATAATCGTCGCCGCGAACGTCGGACGGCCCGACGTCACCGGCCATGCCCTCGACCATGTCCAGATGTGATTTGATCAGGCTCTGCAGCTTGGCGTAATATGACTTCCTGATCATTTCCGCCCGGGCAAGTTGAGCCTCGAATCGCTGGAGTTCCTGCGTGCGCGATGCAATCACTTTCTCGGCTTCAGACTTGGCTCGGGTGAGTATCAACTCGGCTTCCTTTTTGGCGTTGGTGACAGTCATATCGGCGTTGCGTCGGGCGTCGATAGCAGCGCTCTTGATCGTATCCTCGAACTGCCGCAGACCGGCCAACTGGCTCTTGAGGGAATCAATCTCCATCGACAGTTTCAGGTTCTCCTGTTTGACCTGCTCCAGGGTTACCGCCACCGTCTCGAGAAAACTGTCAACGTCATCTTTGCTGTATCCGCGCATCTGAGAGGAGAACTCATAGTTACGGATATCATTGGGTGACAAATCCATGGGTCTCTCGCTTATCTTCAGGTTTCCTTTTCTTCCAGCACATCGCCTGGCTCCCGAGGGCGGCTGTTCAATAGCTGAGCAGACCGATTCCTCGGAGTCCTACAATTAGTATCGTGATTTCTCGGGGAAACATTAACCCCCGTGCAGTCGCAAAGTGTGAGGCCGATCTAAGCGGGTGATTCGCGCCAGGGCCGGCGCTCGCCGAAAAGCAGGGTGCCCACACGGATCATGGTGGAGCCTTCGGCAATGGCCAGCGGAAAGTCGTCCGTCATGCCCATCGAGAGAGTATCGAACCGGTCGCCTACAGTGTCCCGTCCGCGCCGGTAAAGATCGCAGCAGAGCGCAAAGGCGCTGTGGATGCGGTCGACGTCGTCAGTAAAGGGACCAATTGTCATCAGTCCCGCCAACTCGATCCAGTCCAGGGAAGCCACCCTGCCGACAAGATCGAGACAGTCGTTGGGCGTCACGCCGAACTTCTGCTGTTCACCGGACGTGTTGACCTCTATCAGGCATTCAATGCGGCGCTTGATGCGCCCGGCCTGGCGGTCTATTTCCTCGGCCAGCCGGTAGGAGTCGACCGACTGAATGACGTCAAACAACCCGACCGCCTTTTTGGCTTTATTTGTCTGAAGGTGGCCGATCATATGATAGCGGGCGATAGGCCCTGCTTCGGTGATCTTGGGTTCGGCTTCCTGGACGCGACTCTCGCCGATATTGTGCAGTCCGGCCGCCACCGCCATTTTGATAATAGCCGCCGGGTGTGTCTTGGTAACGGCTACAATGGTGATATCGTCGGCGTCGCGATCGTGCTCCTGGCAGGCCTCGGCAACATGGCCGCGGAGTTCCAGTATATTCCTGGCGAGTTGGTCTTTCACCTGTGGCCAATATCTTTCGCCTGCCTTTCATACGCAAGGGAAATCAGGTGATTGGTGGGGGGTGTGGCGGTCTTGAGGGTGCGCAACAGCTTTGCTGTGGGACCCTACCGATCGTACACTACCATCAGATATCACAGCAAGCAGTGGCGCGCCAGGCACCTACTGATCTGACGTGATGATCTGTTTCTGGCGGGTGTCGAAGCCGTACAGTTCGTACTCGTTGTACTTGTAGAAATGCAGATCGTGGTCGAACTCGGCGTCGGCGATACTGAAGTGCTTGACACGATGGTCGTTGATGAAGGCATGCAGGCGAGCCATCAGTTCGGCCGCCTCGCGCGTGGTCAGATACACGGCAGCGTCGGTGACGGTCCGGTCGTTGTCACGGTCATGGATGCGCAATGCTTCCCCCCGTCTCTGATGCCGAAGCCGCTCGTGGGGTGGGCATCAGGCCGTTGCCAAGTATGCCCTGTCCTCGACGGCAGCGGGATCGATAGGGATGACGGGCACAGCCTCGACCTCACCGATGGGTAGCGTCGGCTGGATCATATCCTGCGGTGCGAACCTCGACTCCAGCATTTCCACAGCGGTGTCCACGCGATCAAAGAAACTCTCTACTGTCCCCAGAAGCTGTTCACGAGCGGCATCAACCATTTCACCGGAGAAGCCCAACTCTTCGGCGGCCAGATCGAAGAACTCAGCGACCTTGGCCAGGAGCTTCTCCTCGGCCTGGCCCAGGTAGCCGTCTACGGCGTCAAAGAATGCGGCCATCATCTCCGGCGTTCCCTTTTCGGCCACGTTACCGGCGCTGGTCACGTAGCTTCCAACGGCGTCGGGAGTGGTCTCGGCCACCTGCTGGGTCTGCACATTGAACTGGTTGAGGAAAGTCATGCTGAAACGGCTGTCCAGTCGGAAGCGCAGCGCCAGCCTGTTGGTGGCGCGGCGGTGGCCGTCGTGGGTGTGGATATCGAGGAAGCGGCGCACGTGCTGAGCTTCGCGGTAGAAACCCTGGGCGGCGAAATTGCGGCTCTGCAGCGCAAACCGGCTGACCGCCCGTGACTTCGACCACGATTTCCCCTTTACCATCGAGTTCCCCTCCGGAAGCAGGCTCTCGCCTGTGGCATCCGTCGCGCTCGTGGTGACCGTCTGGGTGCCGTTAACGATCATCCGGGCTTTAAGGCCAAATCCTGCGGTGGCAAACTCCCGGAGTTCCTGCACGTCTCCATCCTCCGACAGTCTCTCGAGCGTTTCGGTCATCGCCCCCAAGTTGAACTTGAGGTTAAGGCCGTAGTCCATCCGGGCGCTGCGCTCAAAAGTGTACGTGGCAGGTTGCGGGGCGGGCGTATCATCGGCGGCGATATCTTCGGAAGGCAGGTAGCAATCCCCGGCTTTCGGTTCGCCTGGCTCGGCGGCGGCAGGTGGTGCCGTCTCGGTCGACGGTGGTTTGGGCACACCGGCTGACTCCGGCGAGGGAACATAGCGGTCCTGCGGAGTCTCGGTCGTCGGCTCCTCAGCCTGGGCAGGCGGCTGGTACTCACTCGGAGCATGATAAGCCGGCGTCTGGTTGACCAGACTGAGGTAATGGTTTCGATACCTCTCAGTGAGATTGGCAAACAAGCTGAACAGGTCCATAGTTACCCCTTATGTTTGAGCAGTTCCTACATATTAGTGTCGGCAGAGAATGGACAGCCCTTCACATGGTTGCAGGAAATATCCGGCTCCGCCAGGCCCGGGCGGTACGTGTGCTACGGGGCTTATTGAAAAACGTACTCCAAGGGGTGACGTCGGGTCTCTCTGCCCGACGCCTCTATGGATTCGTGTTACTGCCAGGCAGAGACGCCTGGCAGCACCAGCATCAATGCTTCGGCGGCCCGCTACGATGACTTTTTCAACAGGTCCTACGACTGCGATTTAGGAAAATAGCGTTTTATACGCAGGAAACAGGGGCAGGCTTTTCTATCTGACCGGTGATCTGGCGGCAGCCACGGTGCGCCGCATGATGGCGAAAGCAAGGCCGATTGCTTCATCGAGGGCTTTTTCCAGTTGCTTGGTCCAGGAGGGAGCAAGTATCTCGGACAAGCTCTGCAGCAGTGCCTCCCCGAGGATCGAGAAGTGCTCCGGCCTCAGACTTGTCTTACGGTATTTGCGGCCCAATCTAAGCAACTGACGTTCTAACGCCTCGGGCTGGTCAAACTCGCTCACCAGCGCGCCCAGGGCCCGGTCAAACATATCGCCGAGCATGAGCCTGTCCTCCGATGTGACCACGGACTCAAGTTCGGGGTGTTCTTCAAAGAGGATCTCGTAGAAGCGCCGACGTAATGCTCCACGTCGGAGCCATATCTGGTCCGCCGAGTCCTTGATCAAATGAATGTCTATTGCCATGCACATTTCCCTGAGTAGTTCAAGAGCCTTATTCTCTTATCGGCAGCGATCGGAGAAACCGCACCTCCGGAGAGACAGGCAACGCCCTTAGGGGTGTTTGCTCGATGAGTCGCCGGGGAACTCCGTCACTGGTCTTTGACATCTGCGGGTCACTTTACCCGTGAACCGGCGGCGAATGTTTTTCTTGTGACCCCCACAAGGGGACGGTATATAGGCGTCATGAAGCAGGCGGGATACCTCAACTGGATAGAGCTGTCAAGCTCCGCGCTGGCGCATAATATCGGATCGCTGAGAGGGCTTGCCGGAAAGAGGCTTCTGGCGATTTCGGTCAAGGCGAACGGCTATGGGCATGGCCTTGGCGAGATCGTCAATCTTCTGACGGCTGAACCGGCTGCTGATTACGTTACCGTTCATACGCTCGACGAAGCTCTGGCCGCCCGAGAGGCCGGCTGGGAACGCAGGATCATGGTGCTGGGCCCCCTGCCGCCGGATCGTCTGGAGCAGGCTGTGAAACAGGGACTGGAGCCGGTGATATTCGAGCGCCGGACCCTGGCCAACCTGGGGAAACTCCTGCGCAAGAGGGGGAGTAAAATAAGAACCCACCTCAAACTTGAGACAGGCACCCACCGTCAGGGCATAACCGCGAAAGAACTGCCGGCATTTGCCACGATCTACCACCGGTATGCCGGTCTTGGCAGGCCGTACGGGGCCGCCATGCACTTTGCCAATATCGAAGACACCACCAGCCATGAGTATGCCGAATACCAACTGGAGAACTTCAGGCGCCTAAGAAAGGAAATGGCGCGGTTGAAAATCAAACCGGTAATCTGCCATACGGCCTGTTCGGCGGCGATGATTCTTTTCGACAGAACGCGTTTCCAACTGGTTCGCCCGGGGATAGCCGCCTACGGTCACTGGCCATCTAAAGAGACATACCTATCATATCGCCTCCAGGGCGGGGGCGACGATCTGTTCCATCCGGTGCTTGCCTGGAAGACCAGAGTAACCCAGATCAAACGAGTGGCGCGTGACTCGTTTGTCGGTTACGGTTGCACTTATCGCACAACGTCGGCGACCCGCTTGGCGGTGTTGCCGGTCGGGTACGCCGATGGGTACGATCGCGGTCTGTCCAATCGCGCCCATGTACTCATCAACGGAAGGCGGGCGCCGGTGCGCGGACGGATATGTATGAATCTGACGATGGTGGATATCACCGACATCAAGGGCGTGAGAGTAGGCAGCGAGGCAACCCTCATCGGGCGCAGCGGCAAAGAGACTCTCACGGCCGAGCAGCTGGCCGACTGGGCGGGAACGATCAACTACGAACTACTGGCACGGCTGTCGCCGCTGATCCCCAGACTGACAGTGCCGTGAGCTGGAGCAGCGGGAGAAGCTGCGCCTGATCGCGGCGGAGTATCCCTCAGCCTTTCCGTTACATCTTATTTGAGGCAATGCGGATCCCCCAAACGCCCGCAAATCTCTTGACGACGGGTAGATATTGGCTATATTCATGTCCTGATTTATTGAGGTAAACGAGGAAAATGAAACGGACATTCCAGCCGTCGAACAGAAAGAAGCTTAACGACCACGGTTATCGGGCACGCATGGCCACCAAGGGTGGTCGGAGGGTGCTGGCCCGACGCCGAGCGAAAGGCAGAAAACGACTGGCCGCCCGTGTTGGCCGAAAGAAATAGGCTGTCCCGAAAATCCAGCCTGAAGAGCAGGACCGAGATCGAACGGCTCTTCGCTAAGGGCCACAGGCAAAGCGGGGAATGCGTGGCCTGTGTTTGGGAGAAAGCAGACCGGTTCCAGTACGGAGTGTTTGTCCCCGGTAACTTCGGCAACGCTGTCCAGAGAAATCGGTTTAAGCGACTCTGTCGGGAAGCTGTTCGGCGAAACCAGCGGATTCTGCAACATCCGGTCCATATCGGTCTGTTACCAAGAGGGAATGCCGGGGAAGTTGACTTCAAGCAGATAAATGCCGAAATCGACCGCATATTCCAGAGCATCAACGCCTCCGGGTAGAAGACCGGGACTGCCGGCATACGTGCTGATTGCAGTCATCTACCTCTATCGCTATACCTTGTCACCGATATTCGGGAATGCCTGCCGCTATTGGCCGACGTGCTCCCACTACGCAGAGGATGCCCTCAGGAAGCACGGCGCGCTCCGAGGGTGCGTCATGGCAGTGAAGCGTCTGCTCCGGTGCCACCCGTGGCACGAAGGGGGCTACGACCCGGTGGAATAGGCCTCTCAGGGATGGATAAGCCACCGCAAACTTGGTAATCAGGAACGGTAACTTGGACAAAAAGACACTACCGCTGGTCATTCTGCTGATTGTCGTTATAATTTTCTACGGGCAGATTCTTGAGTTCTTCGGCCTTACTCAACCGGTGCCTGCAACTCCGCCCGACGGGGCCACACGGGCCGACAGCGCTCTTTCGATGCCGCCGACCTCCCCCGCGGAGTATGGGACCACCACGGCCGAAGCCCCCGATACGGTTCGGGATATGCCCGTCGCTTTCCAGCAGGAAGTTGTGGAGGGGGCAGTTTCGGACAGCATGACGAGCGACACGGTGATCATCACCACCAACAAGTTGAGGATCAAACTGACCAGTTTCGGAGGTGGGCCGTCCTCCATCAGGCTCAAGGAGTACAAATACCGCGACGGCGTCGAGATCGAGATGCTCCCGGGCGCGGTACGGGCAACGCCGGATATGGCTTTTGCCGGCGGGACTTTCTCCACCTCGAGCCTTCAATACGAAGCCAGCCTCATGCCCGGCCAATACGATGCCCGGCAGCGGCCGATAGAGTTGGTCTACACGCACAGCACCCCTGAAGGCGGGCGGATAACAAAGCGATATCTCTTCTATCCGGACGAGTATCACTACGATCTGGTCTTCCAGGTCGACGGCCGAGAGCATTTCGGATTTGAGCGGCAGTACAACCTCGTTTGGAATACTCCCCTGGGAGTCACCGAGCCGCGGCCGGAGACGGACTACGAGGCCATGGAGGCGGTGGCGATGATGTCCGGATCGCGCGAGAAGCTGGACGACTTCGACGACGAACGCCTGAACCAGTCGCTCACCGGCGACGTCTCCTGGGCAGGCGTTCGTCAGAAATACTTTGCCGCCGTGTTTGTTCCCCAGAACCGGGTGGCGGCGGGGGTTTTTGCCCAGGGATCCAAACAGAAGGTGGCCACGCCGGACGGGCGCGTGGAGCAGCGCCGCATCATTGTCGGCCTGGAAATGCCGTTCGTGAACACCACGTCGTTTTCGGACAGTATTACGGTATTCGTAGGGCCGCTCGATTACACCCTGCTCTCGAAGTACCACGTCAATCTCGAGGATATGCTGGACATCGGTACGACGCCGTTCGTCGGCTGGATCATCAAGCCCTTTGCTATCGCCATAATCTGGCTGCTCCCCCGCATGCACGATGTGGTTCCCAACTACGGTCTGGTGATCATTCTCTTTGCGCTGTTTGTCAAGATCATCACTCTGCCGCTGTCGATGAAGTCATTCAAGTCGATGCAGGCCATGCGGGTGCTTCAACCCAAAATCGAAGAACTCAAGAAGAAGCACAAAAAGAATCCGCAGGTGATGAACAAGGAGGTGATGAAGCTCTACAAGAAGCACGGCGTCAATCCCATTTCCGGCTGCCTGCCCATGCTTCCCCAAATGCCGCTGTTCTTCGCCCTCTTTTCCGTCTTCCGATCGACCATCCTGCTCCGCGACGCTCCCTTCGTGTGGTTCATGACCGATCTCTCGCTTGGCGCCTCCAGCCCCACCGATCCTTATATCATTCTTGTGATAATAATGGTGGTGGCCCAGTTTGTCTCTCAGAAACTGACCATGCCCAGCACCCAGCAGAACAAGGCCTTAGGTTACATTATGCCGCTCTTCTTCGGGTTCATTTTCTACAAGTTCGCTGCCGGGCTGGTGCTCTATTGGACCTGCTTCTCGGTCTTTTCGCTGTTGGACTATGTCCTGTTCAAGCGCAAGAAAAACACGCACGTCGCGGCCGCGTGACCGTCACGGTTTGCAGGAGAAAAGCACACCACCGCCCGGTGACGATACAATTGTCGCCCTGATAACGCCGCCGGGCGAAGGTGGCGTGGCTGCTGTGCGACTGGCCGGCGAGCGTAGTCTTGCCCTTCTTAACCGATACTTCAAGCCACATCGGGGCAAGGCCGTCAGGCCGCAGCCGTTTCTAATGCGGCACGGCCGGTTCACCGACGCGGACGGGTCAGCCATTGACGAAGTCTTAGCTGTTTATATGCCGGCTGGAAGGTCATACACCGGTCAGGATCAGGTTGAGATCTTCTGTCACGGCGGGGATCAGTCAGTCAGGCTGATTATCGACGCGCTGATCCATTCCGGGGCGCGCGCCGCACAGCCCGGGGAATTCACGCGTCTGGCCTTCCTCACCGGCAGGATCGACTTGAGCCAGGCCGAAGCGGTAGCAGCAATCATCGCCGCCAACACCGATACTTCACATACCGCTGCGCGTGAGCAGTTGCTCGGCGGCTATTCGCAACATATCGGCACGGTCCGGGAGCACCTGGTGGATGTCATGGCTGAGATCGAGGCATCCATAGACTATCCGGAGGAGGAAATCGCAACAGCTGAGCGCAAGGCCTTGCTTAATCGGATGAGCGAACTGATCGGGGAAGTCCAAAACCTGGCCGACACCTACCGAGGCGGCAGAATCATCAGGGAGGGCTTCAAGGTGGCCATCGCGGGTCGGCCCAATGCCGGTAAGTCGTCGTTGTTCAATCTGTTACTCCGGCAGCAGCGAGCCCTTGTAACGCCGCAGCCCGGTACGACTCGTGACTATCTCTCGGAATGGATTGACCTGGGCGGATACGCTGTCAATATTATCGACACCGCCGGGCTGAGAACCAAAGGCGGCAGCGTGGAAAGAGTCGGGCAGGATGCAGCGATGACGATAATCTCGACCTGCGATCTGATCGTCTGGATAGTCGACATCTCACGCAAACGATGGGAACAGGAACTTAGACAGGATATGAAGCTGCTCGAAGATCGCCACAACCTACTGGTAGGCAACAAGATAGACCTCATTCCCGGGCTGGCGCGCAAACGCGCCCGGATCGCCGTTGGCCAGTTCGAGCTGGTTCCCATCTCCTGTCTTACCGGACGGGGTGTAAAGCGGTTCAAAGATGAACTGTCCGCTGTAATCAGGCAGAACCTGCCGGATCTGACTTCAGGCGTAGTTGTCACCGAGGCGCGCCATCGGCAGAAGTTGAAACTCGCCCTGGGGTATCTGAGAAAGGCTCGCACGAAGATAAGGCTGGGAGAGTCACCGGAACTGACGGCGTTTGACCTGCGCATAGCAGTCAACTCCTTAGATGAGCTTACGGGCCGGGTCTACACCGAAGATATCCTTGACAGGATATTCTCAAAGTTTTGTATTGGAAAGTAAGTTTCACATGAAACCGGCAATGCCGGCTTCTTATAAGACGGTCGGTCTCGGGGGATAATGAGTAGTCTGCGGATTGTTTGATAGGATTAGTGAGCAATAGAGACTTTGACATACTGGTTGTAGGCGGCGGTCATGCCGGAGTGGAGGCCGCGCTGGCCTCGGCCCGGATGGGCAGAAAGGCGGCAATTGTCACCATGGATGCCGACAAGCTGGCCCTCATGTCCTGCAATCCGGCTGTGGGCGGCATCGGTAAGTCGCAACTGGTAAAGGAGATAGATGCTCTGGGCGGTGTCATGGCCGAGGCTGCTGACGCCACCGGGATACAGTTCCGCCGGCTCAATCTCTCCCGTGGCCCGGCTGTCTGGTCAACTCGCGCCCAGGCTGATCGGATCGCGTATACACGGTTTATCGTAGACTATGTTTCGCGGCACAGGTTGGTCGATGTCATCGAAGCTGAGGCAACTCGCATTCTGACCGAACACGGGCGCGCGGCGGGCGTGGAGCTTGACAGCGGCGAGGTCATCTTGGCGCCCGCAGTGATCGTCGCCGGCGGGACTTTTCTGGGCGGGCTTATCCATATCGGGCAGAAGAAGATAAAGGCTGGGCGTATGGGAGAAAAGGCCGCCTGTCGTCTGTCTGATTCACTACGTGAACTTGGTTTTGAAGTTGGTCGATTGAAAACCGGGACACCCCCCCGGCTCGACGGTGATAGCATCGACTGGCCGCTGTGCACCAGGCAACCAGGAGAGGAACCGCCGCCGTTCTTTTCCGTGCGGTCGTCACGGCGTTCGCTCAAGCAGGCGACCTGCCATCTTACATATACGACCGATGAAACTAAGGCGATCGTGACAGCCAATTTCACGCGTTCGCCGATCTTCTCGGGCCAGATAAACTCACGAGGGCCGCGGTATTGCCCGTCGATAGAGACCAAGTTTCACCGTTTCGCCGACAAGGAAAGGCACCAGATATTCCTTGAGCCGGAGGGCGCCGGGACAAATGAGATCTACCCCAACGGTTTCTCCACAGCCCTGCCGGAAGACATCCAACGGAAGGCAATCCGCACCGTGGTGGGACTTGAGCGGGCACGGATCACCAAGCCGGGCTATGCGATCGAGTACGATTTCTGTCCCGCCTATCAGCTCAAGCCGTCGCTGGTTACGCGCCGTCTGCCGGGTCTCTTTTTCGCCGGTCAGATAAACGGCACCTCGGGCTACGAAGAAGCGGCGGCGCAAGGGCTTATGGCTGGTGTTAATTCCGCCCTGCAGATTGCCAAAGAACCCCCCTTAGTGTTTGACCGGTCCGAGGCATACATCGGGGTCATGGTGGACGATCTGTGCACCCGATCCACCACTGAGCCTTACCGGATGTTCACCTCGCGCGCGGAGTACCGGCTCTCTCTGCGTGAGGACAACGCTCGCGACCGGCTCAGCGATTACGCCAGGAAGTACGGGTTGGTGCCCGCCGAAGAATGCGATGAATTCGCCAGGCTCCGGGAACGCACGGAGGCGGCCGTGGCGCATTTTGCCCGGACAAGAATCGGGATCGCGGAGTTGGGAGAGCTGGGGAGGCGATTCAAGAAACACACCACTGTCAGCCTGGCGAACCTGCTCAAACAGCCTAATATCAGCTTAGAGGCGGCATTACCGCTGCTTGCCCGGTTTGACGGGGGGGTTACGCAAGAACGACAGGTAGTGGAGCGGGCGGCCATAATAATCCGCTACAGCGGCTATGTCGACAAACAGCAAAGGGAAATCGACAAGTTCAGGAAAATGGAACGGGTGAGAATCCCCGACGATCTTGATTACGATTCGCTTACCGGTCTGAAGATAGAAGCGGTCGAGAAACTCGCACAGTATCGCCCCGGCTCCCTGGGGCAGGCAGGTCGGATCGAGGGCGTAACGCCGGGCGATGTAGCCGTGCTGTCAGTTCACCTCCGGAAGCGTGGGGTGGCATTTCCATGAGTTGCGAGACCGCGCCTATTGACTTCTCTGTCTCAGATATTCTTCGCCGGTCAGGCTGCGCTGCCAAATTCGAGCGGTATTTCCGCTTGGTTCTGGCCGAGAACACGAAAATCAACCTTGTTTCACGTGAAACCAATCATGCTGACCTCGAGAGGCTGACGGCGGAGTCTCTGATACCCTTCGAGGCAGGCGGGCTCGTGAGCGTCAGGTCCTATCTTGATATCGGTTCCGGCGCCGGGTTTCCGGCGGTGCCGATCCTGCTGGCGCGATCGTCCCCAGAGCAGGGGCCGATGCGAGCAGTTCTTTGTGAACGCACGGCCAAAAAGGCCGCCGCGTTACGCCGCATCATTCATGCCCTGGAAATCAATGCCGAGATAATCGACAGAACCCTTGAGGAGTGTTCTTTCGATGCGGAGTTCGATCTTGTTACGCTGCGCTACGTCAAGTTAACCCCCGTGCTCTTGAAACTTGCGCTCTCGGCGCTGGGGCGGCAGCGCCTTTTCGTCTATTACTCGCGGCCCGATTTCGACGTCCGGGGCACAACCTACAGCGCTGACACTGTCTGCTTCACGCTGGATAAATTGCGCTCCGTCAAGAGCTTCACGGTTTTCCGCAAAAACTGATTGCGCACCGGAGATTTTAGTTGCTTGACTGTGAGGTCGGCCCTAACATGGCTCGGGTATTGGAATTGGTGACGCAGACAAGGAGTGTGGTTTGGGAAAAATTATCGCCATTGCGAATCAGAAGGGTGGAGTCGGCAAGACTACCACCGCCGTAAACTTAGCTTCCTGTCTGGCCGCCGCCGAGAAAAAGACATGCCTGGTCGATATGGACCCCCAAGCCAATTCGACCAGCGGCGTCGGCGCAGAAATAGGCGACGTGGAATTGTCGATCTATGATGTCCTTCTTGGCCGGAAGTCGGCCCGCGAGGTTGTCCGCTCGACCGACCTGCAATACCTGAATCTTATCCCCTCCTCGATAGAGCTGGTGGGCGCCGAAGTGGAAATGGTCGGTATGATCTCGCGTGAGTCGAGACTGAAGTCGGCCCTGGCCGCGATAGTCGACGACTACATGTACATGGTTGTCGACTGCCCGCCATCACTGGGTCTGCTGACCGTCAATACACTGACGGCTGCCGACGCCGTGATTATTCCTATCCAGTGTGAATACTACGCCCTTGAAGGGCTGGGGCAGTTGATGAATACGATCCGGCTGGTGCGTGAGAATCTCAATCCGAATCTTGAAGTCGACGGTGTGCTATTGACAATGTACGACGGGCGACTTAATCTGTCCCGGCAGGTGTCCGACGAGGTTCGCAAACATTTTGATCACAAGGTTTACGAGACCGTGATCAATCGCAACGTTCGTCTGTCTGAGGCGCCATCATTCGGGAAGCCGATTATTCTTTATGACATCCTGAGTACGGGAGCCGAGAATTATATGGCTTTGACCAAAGAGGTGTTGACACAATGAGCAGAGTAGTCTTAGGGAAGGGACTGGAGGCCTTGATCCCCGGTGACAGCAAGGCGGCGGGTGAAGAGAAAAAGTACCGCATGGTTCCGCTTGAGCGCCTTTCCCCCAATCCGATGCAGCCCAGGCGCGACTTTGATGAGACGCGGCTTTCGGAGTTGGCGGCTTCTTTCAAGCGTGACGGTATCATGCAGCCCCTGGTGGTTCGTCGGGAGGGGTCGGGGTACACGATAATCGCCGGCGAGCGCCGCTTCCGCGCCGCCAGGATGGCCGACCTGAAAGAAGTGCCGGTGCTGCTGATGGACGATGTCGATGACGTTCACATGCTGGAGCTGGCCCTGGTCGAGAACCTGCAGCGGGAAGATCTGAATCCGATCGAGGCGGCCGAGGGGTATAGCGTCCTCATTGAGAAATGCGGACTCACCCAGGCCCAGTTGGCGGCTCGGATAGGCAAAAGTAGGACCGCCGTTACCAATCTTCTCCGTCTGCTGTCGCTCCCGGATGCGATCAAGGAGATGGTCCGCGCGGGGAAACTCACGGAAGGTCATGCCCGCGCGATTCTCGCTTTCGACGATGAGGCCGAACAACTGCGCCTGGCGGAGCGGATCGTGTCCGACGCCCTCACCGTGCGCGATGTCGAGAACCGGGCCGGTCGCGCCAGGAAAAGAAGACTGGTACCCAAAAGGAAGAATCCCGCGGTAGCGGAGGCGGAGTCATTCCTGAGGCAACTGCTGGGGACGTCGGTGAAGATCCATCGCGGCCTCAAGCGGGGACGGATAGAGATCGAGTACTACTCCGACGACGATCTTGACCGCCTGTTGGAGTTGTTTCGAAAGGCTGCCGTGTAGCACCGGCACCCGGCCAGGTCGGGCATGTCATCAGAGTGAGGTTGACAGAAGGTGAAATCGTCGACATACGTGACAATCATGCTGATCCCGGACGGGACCGACGCCCGGCACGGACTGCGTATGCAGGCCTGGGTGCTGAAGCTGATTGTTGCAGCTCTGATCGCTCTGCTGGTCGGGATTGCGCTGTTCTTTTCCTTCTATGGCCAGGTTCTCACAAGAGCTGCCATGGCCGGCAAACTGAAGGAAGAAAACGAGCAACTCCGCCGGTATCAGTTCAAAGTGCAACTGCTGGAGGAAAACCTGAAGGAGGCCCGCCGATTGGTCAACCGTCTGACGGCGCTGGCCGGGATCGACTACGAGTTTGCGGAACTGCCCGATGACTCGACCCTGTTCGCGTCCTTCGATGCTCCCTCGGCAGCCATCCTGGCGCGCGACGCCAGCTCCGATCTGACCTGGCCGTCGGGTCTGCCGATGCAGGGGTTCATCTCTCAGGATTTCGAGATCGAAAGCCAGGATCACTACCATCCGGGAGTTGATATTGCCTGCGCCGAAGGAACCCCGGTGCTCGCGACCGCCGCCGGTACGGTTGTTTATGCGGATTACGATTCCACATACGGACACCTGTTGGTCGTTCAGCACAGTGACACCGTCATGACGCTGTACGGTCACAACAGTGAGATACTGGTTGAGACAGGACAGAAGGTGATGGCCGGAAGCAGGATCGCCCTTTCGGGAAACACCGGCAAATCCACGGCTCCACACCTGCACTACGAAGTGAGAGTAAACGATGAACCTATAGACCCGATGAGTGATTGACATGATGAAAAAAGACAATTTCGGCGAATCGAACGGCCTGATGAACACCATTGTCGGCAAAGACACGGTGATCACAGGTACTCTTGACGTCAAGGGCGCCCTGAGAGTCGACGGCACCTGCAAAGGGAAAGTGATCTGTTCCGACTGCGTGACGGTTGGTGCGACCGGGCTGATCGAGGCGGAAATCGAGGCGGAAAGCGCTATTATTGCCGGGCGCATGGTCGGCAATGTAACTACGACCGAGAGAATTGAGCTTCAGTCCAAGTGTGAGATGGAAGGTGATCTGAAAACCAAGTCGCTCGTGATCGAAGAAGGGGCCTCTTTCTGTGGAGGCTGCAATATGAAGGGCACCCCTCCCAACTTGGGCTTCCTCGCGCCTCAGGACAGACAGGCCGAGCCGGTCTCGACCGAAGAGACCGAGTAGGGGTATTGCAGAGTATTGTCCGTTTTGTGGAAAAGGCGACAAAAATGTTGATAGCCACCTATCGCCCTGGGGGACAACAAGATAATGTAGTCCTGTGGGAATGGGGAGGACCCCCTTATCCACAATTTCGTTGTATTCTTAAGTCGGTGTTTTGACTTGGGTTAACAATCAGATGGTAATGCTTTACATTATTAGCCTCGATGGTGATCTGGTTGTCTGACAGGCGCTTAAGGTTCCCTGCCGGGGTGTGGCCTGTATCTGGATGCCGCCTCATTATGAAGAGTCAATCCGGCTGGATTGACCATCGTGAAATGATTGATTGGATTGATCAAAGCAGTGTCGCTGGTCCCCTCAGATGAAATCCCGAACAGCACGTCTTATATAAGCTACTGTAACCTGGGTCAGAAACGTGTGACCTCATGCATGACTGGAGGAATTGATGTCCCCTGAACATACCGGTTCCGACCTTACTGCGGTTGAGAATCTCAACGCCGCCCACGCAAAGATCAGATCGGAAATCGCGAAAGTCATTGTCGGGCAGAACAAGGTAATCGAACAGTTGCTGATCTCGTTGCTTTCCTCCGGGCACTGCCTTCTCGTGGGCGTGCCGGGGCTGGCCAAGACGCTGCTGATCTCGACACTCGCCAACGTTCTGAATCTCAAATTCAACCGCATTCAGTTTACGCCCGACCTGATGCCGTCCGATATCACCGGCACGGAGATAATCGAGGAAGACCACACTACCGGCAAGCGGGGATTCCGGTTCGTGAAGGGGCCCGTGTTTGCCAATATCATCTTAGCCGATGAGATCAACCGCACCCCCCCCAAGACACAGGCGGCCCTGCTGCAAGCAATGCAGGAGCACGAGGTTACGGCAGCCGGTGAGACTTACAAGCTCGATGAGCCGTTCTTTGTGCTAGCCACTCAGAATCCAATCGAACAGGAGGGCACCTACCCGCTTCCGGAGGCGCAGCTTGACCGGTTCATGTTCAATGTGTATGTTGATTATCCGTCAAGCGGCGAGGAATGCCGGATTGTCAAGGAGACCACCGCCGTGCTCGACTACCGGCTCGAGAAGATCCTTTCGGCGGCGGACATCATTGCCTTTCAGCAACTCGTGCGGCGGGTGCCGGTGTCGGATCATTTGGTGGAGTACGCGGTCGAGTTGGTGCGCCTGACCCGCCCCACGGAGCCGGACGCTCCCGATTTCATCAAGAACTGGGTTAACTGGGGGGCCGGACCGCGCGCCTCGCAGTACCTGATCCTTGCCGCCAAGACGCGCGCCATTCTCGACGGCCGCCCCACACCCGGTACGGAGGATGTCCGTTTCGCGGCCTACCCGGTTCTGCGACACCGTATTGTGACCTCGTTCAACGCCGAGGCCGACGGCGTCGACACGCTGGAGATCATCAAACGGGTGCTGGAGACGGTGAAGGAGACATAGTGAATACGACTCATCTCCCGCAAACAACCTGGCGACCACACGATGGCAATTGACTACTTCGCACAGTCTGAGAAGTATCGCCCCGTTACGATTACGACGCTGCTCATAGGCGAAGCTCCACCTTCCTCCGGAAAGAGATACTTCTATCTCCCTCAGAAAATGTCAGACGCACGACCCATCAAAGGGGACACTAGCCTGCCAGCCACTGTCTTCTATCACTATTTCCAAAGGCGGCCCACAACTGAGGACGAATACGAGGCTCTTCTGGTTCGACTTCAGAAGGCGGGGATATTCCTCCTCGACATCTGTGATGAACCGATCAAAGTGCGTGGGGATAAGCAGGGAGTGCAGAGGATTATTGGAGAAGTATCAAACCTTCGAGGCAAGATAGAATCGAGAGGAATCTGGGTTTCGGATCAGGATATTGTCTTCCTGCTGGCGCGAAAGAACTATCTGAAACACATTCGCCACGAATTTCCGGATTCACAGCACATCCGATGGATAGATTTCAGAATGAACCCCAAACGGCTCTCGCATTGACAACGTCTTTCTGATAAACAATGAACAAACAATTTGCCATAGCAATCCACGGCGGGGCGGGGACGATTCTCAAGAGTAAGATGACACCCGAAAGAGAAGCTCGCATTCGAGAGACACTCACCGAATCATTGCGCGTCGGGTTTGCCATACTCGAAAAAGGCGGCTGTAGCATCGACGCAGTACAGAAGGCTGTCAACGTCATGGAAGACTCTCCCCTGTTCAACGCCGGCAAAGGGGCCGTTTTCACCCACGACGGCAAGAACGAACAGGACGCCACTGTCGTCGACGGTTTCACCGGTTCCGCCGGCGCGGTGGCGAGTGTAAGACGCGCCGCAAGACCGATAGATCTTGCCCGACTGGTTATGGACAATTCGGCACACGTGCTGTTGATCGGTGATGGGGCGGAAGAGTTCGCAGTCAGCCAGGGGATGAAACTGGTTGACGATAAGTACTTCTTCACCGAACAACGCTGGGAACAATTGCAGAACGCCCTCGCCAAAGAAAACCAGCGAGGTCCAAATGACAATAAGAGCGACTCGTCGCTGCCACTGTCTGAGGACGACAAGCACGGTACTGTTGGAGCGGTGGCGCTGGACCGACAACGCCGGCTTGCCGCGGCGACGTCATCGGGTGGCATGACCAATAAGCGGTTCGGACGAGTGGGTGACTCGGCGCTGGTCGGAGCCGGTACATTCGCTGACGACTTGTGCGCTGTGTCCACCACCGGGCATGGTGAGTACTTCATGCGTGGCGTTGTGGCCTACGATGTGGCGGCGTTGATGCGTTACCGTGGCATGTCGCTCGCGCAAGCGGCTGATACTGCTGTGAAGACAAAGCTGACTGATGTCGGCGGTACTGGTGGGTTGATCGCGATTGATAAGGACGGGAACATCGCCTTGCCCTTCAATACCGAAGGAATGTACCGCGGCTACTTGCTGCCTGCCGGCGAGCCGGTGGTGGAGATATTTCGGGAGTGATCGATAACGCCTTCCCGATGGAACGGAAGCCTCGATACCAGGTATAATAGTCAAAATAAACCACCTTTCTCATTCGACGGAGGATTCATCGTAGATTTATAAGGGACAATAGAGCGAAGAACCTCAATACGCAAATGGGGAAATAGCAATGTGCTTCACAAAGCAAGTTTCGGTTTCAGTTCTTTTCTGTTTCATTCTCACATACTTCCAGGTTGGTTGCACCTGTAGTTACGAGTTCACCTACAAAGGGCGGGTGCTCGACGAACAGGAACTCCAGTCACTGGCCGATGCTGAGATTCGAACGATTGAGTATGATCTGTACGCCATTGATCCGGAGAAATACAACAAGTATATTTGGGGCAAAGCGGCCCGGTCCGATTCCGCAGGCAACTACATCCTGGCAACATCGGGGTTCTATGACTGCGGTCTAGGTCGGGAGGACATCGATGATCCCGGCGACTTAGGCTGGATCTACTTTCACTTCGCCAAGGAAGGGTACATTCCGGTTGACACTTCTTTCTGGAGCAATAGCCTCACGAAAAGGGGATCGTGTTGGCAGATTCCTACGATCACGATGTCGCGCGTGGATACTGTGACTGCTCACTGACCACATTTTGCATGGCATTTCCACCCTATTTGCATATAATAGCTTGATGCCAGCAGACTACCGCAAGTACCTCGATCCGGAGACCGTCTCCAAACTCAAGGGGATGGAGCTAAAGGCTCGTATGGTCGTGGAAGGGTTCATCGCCGGGCTGCACAAATCACCGTATCATGGCTTCTCGGTGGAGTTCGCTGAGCACCGCCAGTATATGCCGGGTGACAACATCCGCGATATCGACTGGAAGGTCTACGCCAAGAGCGACCGCTTCTACATCAAGCAGTATGAGGAAGAGACCAACCTGAAGGCGTATCTGCTGCTGGACTGCTCGGCCTCGATGGCCTATCGCTCCGGCGATCGTGTGACCAAGCTTGATTACGCCGGGTTTCTGTGCGGGGCGCTTTCTTACATGATGCTTCGCCAGCGCGACTCGGTGGGGCTGGTAACATTCGATGAGAGAATCCGCCGCTATATTCCGCCGCGGTCACGGTCGGGCCACCTGCATGTTCTCCTCAGTGAAGTGGCCGGTCAGCAGCCGTCGCAGGAGACCGATATCGCCCAGACGTTGCACGAGATGGCCGAGCGCATCAAGCGGCGCGGGCTGGTGATCGTGATGTCCGACCTGCTTGATGACGCCGAGACGATCATCTCAGGGCTGAAGCATTTCAGGTACAATCAGCACGAGGTGATCGTCTTTCACATCCTCGACCCGCGCGAGAGGGATTTCGCGTTCCCGCGTGAGGCGGTTTTCAAGGACATGGAGACCGGCGAGGAAGTAACGACGCTGCCCTTTCAGATCAAGAAGCACTATGCCTCGGCGGTTAGCGCCTTTTCGGGCGAGATCGCCGCCGCCTGCCGCCAGAGCAATATCGACTATCACCCAATCGACACCGCCATGCCCTTTGATAAGGCGTTATACGCCTTTTTGGCCAAGCGGGAGAGGTTGTATTAGGGGGGTACCGAACCTTTTGGTAATCAATTGCCTATGAGTTCGCAATTTACGTGAAGGTGTATCTCGATGACTACCAATTAGTTGCGGGTCGTGATATTTTTTATGCTTGACATCCTGTTTGAATACCCCCAATCATCAAGGTGCCTTTACGAATGTAAGGGCACCTTGATCAAAGTTTGCGATAACCGATACTATTCTTTAGCGTATGTTAGTATTATGGAGGAGTGTCTTTAGCCGAAACGGAGCGTGGTAGGATGAAAGCTGGCAGGCCATTAGGATTTGAAGAAACGGCTTGGGGGCCATTGGCAGTTGACTGGGCTATTTCGTTAGTTGGATTAGCTTCATTCAAAATCATGTCAAATCTCAGCGTAGACGCAGACGATGAGGAGAAGAAGGCAGCCGATCTACTCAGAAGCTACTACGCTTCGAAGTTGCTGGGTGACGAGATCGAAAATCAAACGCCTGGAGTTGAACAACACGCATTAGCACGAGGTTTTTTGCATAAGACCTCGCCAGCTATTTCGGGTGAAAGTCAGAAACAACACGCTACACGCCACAAGATACTTGCTGACTTTGTGAAACTGGTTGGCCAGCTTGCGGACAATTCTACTTTGTCGATGAACGAGGCTCGTAATCTCACCGTGCATTTGCGAACAGTACGAAGCATGAGAGATGGTGTAAGTAAGCCAGAGAAACTGGGTTCCTTGACTCGCAGTTGAGTAAATGGAATTGGGCTTGATCATCGAACTACGCGGCATGCTCCGCACGGCGATTGAGCTGTTCTACCGAACAACTTGTCTACTCACGTACATAGACGACATCGACCCCCAACGAGCACGTAGTTATGGACCACTGCTGCATTCTGCCTGTGGTGAGCTCAAAAAGAACGATCGGATTCTACTGAAGACCCTGACGTCTGCAAAAGAATACGTCATGGGACCAAGTTCACACCTTAACGAGGAAATCGTAGATCAGGTTAGGGGGAGTTTATCGACGCACTCGCGAGCGTTTCGAGCAATACACGAACATTTAGCCTATCTCCCAGCAGAAGACCCGTTGCCCGAAGCCTCCTATGTCCTGGAAGATGTATTCGGTATGGAACTGATCGGTGAAAATCCATGTGTTGTACTCGACAGTCTCTTCAGTGCTTATGAGTTCGACTTCTTGGAAAGTCTTCAAAAGAACCTCCCTCGTTCGGACTCAGTGCCTATGAAGGCGGATCGCTCCAAAGTGCTGGCGCTCGCACTTTGCGAAAGGAAATCGCCATTGGAGTGGGCGATTCTGGCACATGAGTTTGGGCACGCTCTTGAACAGCGCACTCCTCCGTCAGAAAAGTTCAAACAAGAAGTGGCTGACCGATTGGGCATTCCCGTTACTTCTGTTGACCAAAACCCGCTGTTGAACACAATTTCGGGCGAGATCGCCTATGAGTATTTCAAAAATATCGATGCCGAAGAATTTAAAATACTCAGAAACTGGTGTGCCGAGTACTTTGCTGACTTAGCAGCAGCCTACGCAATAGGACCAACAGCAATCCTCACAATACTGGCAATGGACTATTGCTTTCTGCCGCGCGGTCGACGAGACGACTACTCGTATTCTCATCCAACTACCAAATGGAGATTAATCGCTGTCTCCCGACTCTTGGATGATATGGACACAGACGGATGGTTCACAGACCAGATCAAAGAGTACTTGAAAGCCTTACGGTTTGAAATCAAGCAGGCTCTACTCAATTCCGCAGAGCGAAGAGATGAGCTCAATAGAATCCGCAATGTTTATCAGCACTTTGCAAGGCCTATATCGAGAAAGGTCGAGGAAACAGTTCGTTCGCTCGGTTATCCCCGCCCTCAGAGATTTGATAGCGTATCTACAGAGAGATGTGTAAAGCGCTTGTCGCATAACCGCCCGATAGGTGCTCAAGGCTTAGAAAAGACGAAACTTCATGAAGAACTGAAATGCTACAATCCGGGAGAGAACGATTCCGCGCAGGAGCGAAAGGAGCAGTTCTATGAACTTGCCGATAGATTCGCCGAACAACCGATGCCAGTATCGTCTATTCTTCTTGCCGGATATAAGCACAGGTTCCAGGTAATCCAGGGATTCACCAAATCCTTCCTGTCAAGCGAGGATTCAGTCCAGAAAATCGTGTCACACTCTGTTGACCTGATGCAGAAGGCAGACGACAAGTTGATTGTGTCGATTAGAAGCAGCGAGGTCTCCGGCAAACTCATAAGGGACATCAAGGCAAAGCGATCCAATGAAGGGGTAGTGCAGTAAATGGTGGAACCGAAAAGCGAATCCGTTTCAACCGGTCAAACGAAGTGTTCCTGCCGTAACAGTGTGGGCACAGAAGGGGGTCTCCTTTCTGATTTGGAGATACTAGAGAGACTTGTCGCGTGCGATAAGCATATCATTTTCGTTAGCCCTATAATTGACCCCGTAGAGCAGCTTGGTCCAGCATCCCTTGATCTTCGGTTGGGAACAGAACTCTCCGTTGTCAGGAACATCGACTTGCCATTCATTGATCTAAAGGAGTATGCCAGTGAAGAGGAGGCTAAGAAGAAAATAAAACGACATTACGAGCAGCGTGTGGCAGACCCATCTGGCGGATTCGTGCTGCATCCGGGAGAATTCGCCCTATCGTCCACACTCGAATACATACGTCTCCCGCTCGACATAGCCGCTCGACTCGAGGGCCGTAGTTCCTGGGGTCGGTTGGGCCTACAGGTTCATGCCACTGCGGGATTTGTAGATCCCGGATTTCAAGGGCCTCTTACTTTCGAGCTAATCAACGCTGGTAGAGTTCCTCTCAAACTCTACGCCGGACTCCGCCTTGGTCAGATTTGCTTTTTCAAGATCACGGAGGTTCAAGTAGGTTACATGAACAAGACATCCTGTAAATATGGCGACCAGACTGGTGCTGAGCCTTCGCGGTTCTACCGTGATACTGAGATCAGAAGAGCACCAAAGCGCATTTAACGTCACCTTCGTCTGCTCCCTTGACACCATGCCCCCCCGCTGCTGACGCTTTACGTGCTGCCCCCCGCCCCTACTCCCCCGCGCCCATGAATGACAGTATCTGGGCCATCACCCGGACGATTCGCCTGTCCTCGGCAGTGGCAAGCAGGGCCGCGTCGCAACGGGTGACAGGTCCAAATTCGTTTGGACCTGACCGCAAAAAACACCACAAAAAAGTCTGAGGGCGCCACCCGGTTGGCAGCATGACGGATAGGGCAACCTCAGGTCGTAGGCTGCCCGCATCGGTTGTCTACAGGACTTCAAACTAAAGATTCTTTTCTCTCAATAGTTCAGTCGCTTGCAGTTAGCCCTTGACTTTCCCCGGAATTCTGTTATAATTCGTTTTAGGAGAATGGCTTACGCGGACAGCGGATCTGAAATCCCGCGCTGCGAAACACCTGCCACGGTACGAGCACGTCCGCATTTACTTCCTGCGGTCGGCAAGTAGAGACCATGAAGGCAAAACTGATTTCGGCATTGGTGATCGTTCTCGTCATGGCTGCCTCGGCAGTCGGCGCCGGGAGTGAGTACTATTTGAGATTCAACATCCAGGATCGTGCGGAGCTCGTCCAACTCACACGGGCTCTGTCAATCGACAATGTCGCCGACACCGTTGTGTACGCCTATGCCAACGACCGGCAACTCACGGAACTGAATGCCCTGGGGTATCGATACGAAATACTGCCGCATCCTTCGAGTCTGATCGAACCGACCATGGCGTCCCGGTCAGGAGATGTGAGGGAGTGGGACGTCTATCCAACCTATGATGCCTATGTCGCCCAGATGAACCTTTTCGCGGCTGACTACCCGTCCATATGCCGTCTTGTGGATGCCGGTCCAACGGTACAGGGTCGCCGAATACTCTTTGCCGTCATTTCGGACAATGTCGATATCGAAGAGAATGAGCCGGAAGTGATGCACACCGGTACCATGCACGGCGATGAAACGACCGGTTATGTGCTGCTTCTGCGTTTGATCGATTCTCTCCTGAGCACCTACGGGTCCGACCCGCGCGTCACCAATATGGTTGACAACATGGAAATATGGATCAACCCGCTGGCCAACCCCGACGGGACCTATCATCTGGGGAACCATACGGTCAGCGGCGCCAGACGCTACAACGCCAACAATGTCGATCTCAATCGCAACTTCCCGGACCCCGATGACGGCCTTCATCCGGACGGGAACGCCTGGCAACCTGAGACAGTGGCCATGATGAACGTCGCCCAAACCAATAGCTTTGTGATTTCGGCCAACCATCACGGCGGGGCCGAGGTGGTCAACTACCCGTGGGATACCTGGCCCCGGCGCCATGCCGACGACGCCTGGTATATTGATATCTGCCGCGCCTATGCCGACTCGGCGCAGGCGCACAGCCCGTACGGCTATATGGATGACCTCAACAACGGCATCACCAACGGTTGGGACTGGTACACTATCACTGGTGGCCGCCAGGACTACATGAACTGGTGGCACGGTTGTCGGGAGGTGACGGTCGAGCTGTCAGCCACCAAGCTTCTTCCGGCCCACCAGCTCCCCGCCCATTGGATTTACAATCGGGTGTCGCTGCTGGATTACCTCGAGAACGCGCTGTACGGCATCAAGGGTATCGTTACCGACGCTGCCACCGGGCTGCCGCTGGCGGCCACAGTGGAAATACTCGACCATGACGTCGACAGCTCCTATGTCTACACGGACCCTGATGTCGGGGATTACCACCGGATGATCGAGCCCGGCAATTATGTCCTCCGGTTCAGCACCCCGGGCTACGTGAGCCAGGTTGTTACGGGAGTCTCGGTCGGCGACCAGGCCGTCACAATTGTCGACACGCAGCTTCAACCGACGCCGGACGAGCCACTGCTCGCGTTCGCGGGTCAGGATGCCGGGCTGGTCAATCCCGGCGACATCGTGACCCTTCATGTGATACTGACCAACAACGGAAACGGCGATGCTACCAACGCCGTCGGCACTCTCTCCTGCGCCGACCCGCTGATATCGATTACGCAGAACACGTCAACGTATCAGACTATTGCGGCTTCGGGCGGCATGGCAATGTCCGATGCCTCCTACGAGTTCATGGTGTCGGCTGAGTGCCCGAAAGAATACGCCGTTGATTTCGTTCTCCACGTCTCCGCCGACGATTACGACGACAGCGTGGAGTTCTCACTGATCGTAGGACAGAGGATTGAAGACTTCGAAAGCGGCACCCTTACGTCGTTCCCCTGGCAAACGTCCGGAGACCAGCCGTGGGCGGTCACGACCAACCAGGTCTACGAAGGAGTGTACGCGGCTAGGTCCGGTTCTATCGCCCATAACCAGAGTTCGTCAATGTCGGTGACGCTCAGCGGGCTCTCGGCTGGACTGACCGTGTTCCACTACCGCGTGTCATCGGAGCCGGGCTGCGACTACCTCCGGTTCTATATCGATGATGTCCTTGAGGGAGAGTGGTCTGGAGAGGTTGGCTGGTCCGAGGTCGGCTACTTGATGACCGAGGGCGACCACACCTTCCGGTGGACGTACTCCAAGGATGTCCTCGGCTCCGACGGCAGCGACTGCGCCTGGGTGGACTATATTTTCTTTCCGTTCGACGGCAATGATATAGACGGCGACGGTGTTGACAACGACACGGATAACTGCCCGTCGGTATACAACCCGGGGCAGGAGGATACCGACAGCGACGGCGTTGGTAACGCCTGCGACAACTGCGTCGATATTCCCAACCCCTTGCAGGAAGATGCCGACGGAGACAATATCGGCGACGCCTGCGATTACATCTGCGGCGACATCGACGGCAGCGGCTCGCTGCCGGTTGACGTTACCGACCTTGTCTACCTTGTGGACTACATGTTCAACAGCGGCCCTGAACCGCCGGTCATGGAAGCGGCCGACCTGGATGGCAGTGGCGGGCTGATCGATATCTCCGATCTGGTCTATTTAGTGGACTACATGTTCAACGACGGTCCGCCCCCTGTCTGCGAGTAGGTTGCTCTCTTAAGTGCTAGGTCAGCACTGATTCTCACTTTCCCGGCCGCACCGGTATCCCCGCGCTGCGTCTGCCCGGCAGGTGTCGCGTGACGGTCACTGCAGCAATGCCTGGATTCTCCTGGCGTCTCGCTGCGCCTGCTCGTAGTCGTCAGGTCGTCCGACGTCCAGCCAGTAACCATCGAAAGGAAAAGTGCTGACCGGTTCCTGTTGCTCAAGGAGCGTGAACATCAGATCATCGAAGCCGAAGGGGACGTCATCCGGTGCCATTTCGAGGACCTCCTTCGAGAACACGTAGATTCCAGCCGAGACAGTCAGGTCGTAGGTGGGCTTCTCCTTAAAGCCGGTGACAAATCCGGTACCGTCAACATCAATCACACCATAGTCGACCCGGTTTGACCGGGCACAGGTGGTCACGGTCAATTTTGCCTTGCTGGTCAGATGATACCTGTAGAGCTCCCGGAAATCGAGATCGGTCAGGATATCCCCGTTGGCAACGATGAAATTATCGGGCAGACCCGCAATAAGTTTAAGCGGGGCTACTGTCGAGAGAGGTGTGCTCTCATGTGAGTACACAAGCGGTAGTCCGAGCCTGCCACCGTCGCCGAGTACCGCCTCGATCAGGTGCGCCAGATGGTTTACGGCCAGGTAGGCCTTCGTGACCCCGCACTTTTTCATGTGGGTCAGAAGTATCTCAATGATCGGCCGCTCGCCTACCGAAACCAACGGCTTGGGGATTTCGGTCGTGTACGGTTTCAGGCGGGTGCCTTTTCCTCCTGCCAGTATCACAGCTTCCATCGCTTCTCACTTTCACTCCGGCTTGTGCCCGGCCATCGGGCCATCTCAACAGTTGCGATAACGCGGATCATCGGGATTGCTTATGACGCATGTCCTGATGGCAAGAACGATCTCCCGGATGCCGTCGATCACTCGCCTGGTAATGCGGAAACCGAGAGCACGGCTGAACTTCTCAAACCTGACCCGGTAGTCACGCGGATCTTCGTCGCGCCGAACCGATGTGACCAGGTTTCGAGCTTCAGGGAGTTCCTCGAGAATCATCCTGACAATCATCTGTTTCTGGTAGTTTTCGGTACTATCACCTACGTTGTAGGCCTGGTAGGCAACAAGGTGCGGCTCCGCCTCAAGGGAAAGAATACACGCCGCCGCTAGGTCGGCCACGTGAGCATACGGCCGCCAGAATTGGCCTCCGAATACCTCAAGCCTTCGGTTCAGCGCCAGTTCGCGAGTGAACTCGTTGACTGTCAGATCGAACCTGGGTCGCGGTGAGAGGCCGTAGGCGGTGGCGAAGCGCAGGATTATCGGCTCGAATTCGGGCAGACCCAGACTCAGCAGGTGTCTTTCGAAGGAAACCTTAAGTTCTGCATACAGGGAGACCGGGGCAAGAGGCGATGTTTCGTCTACGTAGTCGTTCTGGTCGGTCATTTTCCCGTAGTTGGAACAGGTCGATGCAAATACGAAGCGGTGTACGCCAGCCTCTATAGCCTGTTTGCAGAGCAGTTCCGCGCCGTCCTTGTTGATCTCCGCCGCCTGTTGGGGATCCTTCCGGCAGGCCGGATCGCCCACCATGGCGGCGAGGTGTACTACGCTGTCGGCTCCAGCCAGGGCGCGCTGCAGATCGCTTTCGCTCCTGATATCCCCATGCACGAAGTGGAAATGCGGGTGTGACAGCCAGGGCAGGATCGCCTCGCCCCCGAAAGCCAGGTTGTCGATGACACGCACACGATATCCTTCCCGAAGGGCCGAAGCCACCACCAGCGACCCAATGTACCCGGCGCCCCCGGTTACCAGCACTGTTCCCGGACGGTGCGACACGTCACTCTCCCGATGATATCGCCTGTAGGTGGCATCGAATCCTGCCTGCCGAGCAGGCTCCCCGGCGCCTATAGTCTGGCCAGAGTCTCCCGGGCCGTTCGCAGGTAGTCTCCCCACAAGCCAAGTTCTATGGCCGCCTCCAGTTTTTCGCGCGCTTCAGGCTTGCCTTCCCGATACAAAGCCATGCCTAGCTGGAAAAAGGGCTCCGGTTCATGAGGATAAACCTTGCAGGCCTTGGAGGCCTCCCCGCGGGAAAGATCGTATCTGCCTTCACGATAGTAGACGTAGCACAGGTTCATCCAGATTCGCAGGACACCACCGGCATTGAACAGCGCCTCACGGGCCAAGTTGCTGGCCTTGCCCGCCCGTGATTCGTCTTCCGCAAGAATCCTCGAGTAATAGTAGTTGTTCTCCACATTCAGGCGGTTCATCCGATGAATGGACTCAAAGATTTCAAGCGCCAGGCTTTCCTGGCCCTGCCGGTAGAGAGCCCTGGCCTTCTGAATAGGAGCGGTCTGGTGATCCGGTTCTATCTCAAGAGCCCTGGTTGCAAGATTCGCAGCCAGGTCGTACTGGTGGCGATCGCCTGCCAGTCTGGCCAGGAGGACAAGTGCGTCAGGATTATCACTCCCAAGATTCTCCAACAGATCAGCCAGGCGCGCCATTTCCTCAACTCGATCCCTTTTCTCCAGAGTGACCAGGAGATCCTCGAAACGGCTAAGATCTCCCCGGCAGTGTTTGAAGGCCTTCTCAAACTCTGACAGCGCCGGCTGCACCCGGCCTGCTTCTGCCAGTGCCACCGCCTTTACGGTCCCCAGAACCGGCATGGCTGCTGGCAGATGAGGGTACTGGTCAAAGACTTCCACGGCGTCCCCGGCTCGGTACAGACGCCGAAACATCGCCACCATGTTCTCGAAGGCGGGCAGGTAGAACGAGTCGGCGCTTAAAGCTTTGCGATACAATCGCTCGGCCTCGTCGTAATCGCCAATTAGTGGTTCGCAGTACAGGTCAGCCAGGCCGGACAGCCAGTCCGGCTGCGCCGCGTGCGACTTCTCGATCAACTCCATCGCCTTTTGAGACTCCTCGAACATGCCGACCTTGTATGAGAGGCGGGCTTTCATGAGCCTGACTTCCTTGCGGCTGGACCAGATTCCCGGGACGGCCTCGAGTTGCTTGAGAATCTCACGCTCCGGAGCCTCATACGACTGGCTCACGGCAAGTACAAGATGCATGTATTTCTGAAAAGCCGGCAGGTAGGACGCCTCTTCCATCCGCTTGTAGATGGAGTTCAATTCCTGAGAACCGACCAGAATGTCTCCTTGAGCGCCGGAGGTGATGACGTCGATCAGAATGGAAGAGATGCTTCCCTGCGAATGATGTTTGAATGTTGTGGCTGCTTTTCTGGCCCGGGCTTTGTCCCCGGTTGCCTCATAGTAGGCCTGCATGAGACCGAGACGGGTCACCTCACTGCCCTGTTCGGCAGGCACTTTGTCCATGGCCAGCCGGGCTTCGTAGAAATAGTTGTGTTTCAGAGCCCGGCGGAAGTGCTCCAGGACATAGCGAGGATTGTCCCCGGATAACTGCACGGCTTGTCGACTGAACACGATCGCTGAATCGGGCCGACCGATAGCCTCATACAGTTTGGCCGCCTGTGTCATAGACTCGGCCGACTGCTCGGGTCGGGAGAGACCGCTGTTTCGCAGCAAGTCGGCAGAATCGCCGACGTGCGCGAGAGCGAATGACCTGGCCTGCACCAGGTCTCCGACGGCAGGCGACAGACCGAGGTTGACAGCCTCGACCGCAAGATGCCTGGCGCGAATGTGGCGGCCAATGTTCATCAGCGTTTCAGCCATCATCAGCTTGGCGCGAGGGTCCTGGGGTCGGATATTCTCATACGCCACCGCCGCTTCAAAGGCGCTCTCATACACCTCCAGTTGGGTGAAGACTCTGCCTGTCGCCTCAGCTGCGAGCGCGAACTCGTCGTTTACGGCAAGGGCGGACATATACTCGTGCAGCGCGTCATATAGGCTGAGTTGGCGTTCGAGAATAAGACCGCGTGTGTAGAGAATGTAGGGGCTGCCGGAGTCGATATCGCCGATTCTTGCGAAAGTCGCGCCGGCGCCGTTGAGGTCATACTGGTCCAGCAACTCCAGTCCGGACTCGTACAGTTCTATTATCTCCTCGCTTGGTGGAGCGCCACAGACGAGCAACATAGAAAGGAGCAACAAACACACGAACTGTTTTTTCATCACACGTCCTCGCAGATAGATTTCACCTTAGGGGTACTTATAAGTCGCATTAGAGCTTGAAGTTAATGATTTTGCCGCGATCGGCAAGTGATTATTCGGAGAAACACCGCGCCCACCACAGCAAATACTGTGCTTGCCGATGCCAGATATTAGTGGCATTGACAGATGTAACAGCTATATTTCGAATATGACTGCGCTTGTTTCCGAGAAACTCTGCAAATACTACCGAAAAAGAGCGGTGGTAGACGAGGTTTCAATCAGGGTCGAACCGGGGGAAGTCGTCGGTCTGTTGGGGCCAAACGGAGCCGGCAAGACCACCACCTTCTACATGATCATCGGTTTCGTCAGGCCTGACGGCGGACGGGTTTTCCTTGGAGAACGCAACATCGGTCGCCTTCCGATGTACCGGCGGGCCGCCTCTGGAATAGGATACCTGGCGCAGGAAGCCTCGGTGTTTCGCAAGATGACCGTGGAGGACAACATCAATGCGATCCTGCAGTTTCGCGGCCTCAGCCGAAAGGAGCGCCGCCGCCGACTCGAAGAGTTACTGGCGGAACTTGACATCACACACCTGCGCCGAAACAAGGCCTACAGCCTCTCGGGCGGGGAACGACGAAGAGTCGAAATAACGCGTGCCCTGGTCAATGAGCCGAAATTCATGCTTCTGGATGAACCGTTCGCGGGAATCGACCCGATCGCCGTTGAAGACATTCAGAAGATCATCACCCGCCTGGTACAAAGGGGACTGGGCGTGCTGATTACCGATCATAACGTTCGCGAGACGCTGTCGATTTGCGACCGGGCCTATATCATGTGTGACGGCAGGATTCTCAAGTCCGGGACATCCGAGTTCCTGGCCAATGACCCGGAAGCAAGAAGAATATACTTGGGCGAGAAATTCCAGTTGAATTAGAACCCGGGTACGGATGTAGAATTAGTGAACGAATTGGCGCCACGGCATTAACAACCGCCAACCGTGTTCCGATAACATAGGCAGACGCGCCGAATGGAGGGCGCCTGATAACCGACCGCGGGACAATGGATTAAGTAATGAAACTGGAACTGCGATTAGGTCTCAGACAGACGCTGGCTCCGCAGCTTATTCAGTCTCTCAAGATGCTGCAGATGCCGGTGCTGAAACTGGAGCAGACTATCCGGCACGAGTTGGCGACCAATCCTCTCCTTGAGGAAGTCGAGGAACTCGAGGCTGAGGATACTGCCTCCGACGACGAGAAGGAATCTGAGGTCGAGATCGCGGAAGCGTCGGGGGAGGATGATGCCGGCGATGACATGGATTGGGACAAGTACCTCTTTGATGACGAGGAGGGATACAAGGTCCGGGAACCCAGGGAACAGGTGGAGGAGCGCTTTGAGGGTATGGCGGCCGGCGCGACCACCCTCAGCGGGCATCTGATAGAACAGCTTTCGTTGTTGAAGGTGTCCGAGGAAGAACATCTTATTGGTGAATACATAATTGGAAACATCGCCCCCGACGGCTACCTGACCATCAGTGTCCCTGAAATGTCCGAGGAGCTTGGTATCGAAAGTTCCAAGATCGAGGCTATGCTGGTGATGATCCAGCGTTTTGACCCCACCGGCGTCGGCGCTCGTGATCTGAGGGAGTCACTTCTGATCCAAATGAAGGAAAAGGGGATGGAGGGAACATTGGCCTGGCGGATTGTCGACGAACACCTGAACGAACTGGACCGCAAGTCCATCCTTCAGATTTCCCGGATGATGGGTGTGCCCCCCGAGAGAGCCCAGCAGGCGATGGAGGTTATCAGGAGTCTTTCACCGACACCGGCTTACGGCCGGTTTGATCCCGGCGCCATACCGGTAGTGCCGGATCTGACTGTCGATCGATTCGGTGACGAGTACCTGGTCTTCCACAACGACAATTACATCCCCAGGCTGAGAATCAATGCGAACTATCGCAACCTGATCAGGCGCGGCAGCAACTCGTCCAAGGACACCAAGCAGTATGTCCGGCAGAAGCTGGAGCAGGCTCGCTGGCTCCTGAACTCCATCAACCAGCGGCGCAACACCATGATCCGCGTCATGGAGGCCATTATTGCCCGCCAGAAGGAGTTCTTTGAGAAGGGCCCGGCTTTTCTCAAACCGTTGATCATGGAGGAAATCGCCCAGGCGGTGTCGATGAATGTGGCTACGATCAGTCGTGTGTCAAGCGGTAAGTACGTCCAGACTCCGTTTGGCGTCTACGAGATAAAGTACTTCTTCAATTCCGGTATTGCCAAGGCCGAGGGCGGCGATATGTCCAAGCGCTCGGTCAAACGGCGCCTCGAGGAAATAATAAAGAGCGAACCACCGGAAAAACCTTTCTCCGATCAGGTGATATTCAGGCGTCTCAACGACGAAGGCATACGCCTGGCGCGTCGTACGGTCACTAAGTACCGGGAAGAACTGAAAATTCCTCCCGCCCGTCTGCGAAAACGAGTATAACCGGCCCCCCGGTGCAGCTATCATACGATCGCCATTGCTTTTGTCTGACAGAGAACGGCAAACCGCGACGGGAATGTTGGGGGTAATGGAGCAAACGGCAAGACAAGCTTGAACCGGGGAAACCTGTTTTTTTTGGTGACATTGGCTTGTCACACGCGTACAATAGATGAGATGGTTATTTACAACCACTTGACAGGTTCGGTCCAACACCCTAAGATACTTGCCGAGAGTATGAACAACCGCAGGAGGGAGTACTACCACAGCAGGACCGGAAGTGTGAATATCGGCGGCGCCGACACGCCATCTGAAGGCGGCCCATAATATGATATGGATTTCGCATGGAAAGGAGTAATTCAACCATGCAAAAAATGATAACTGCTCGCCACTTTGATCTGACGGAGGAGATGCGACAACATGCCAACGAGGAAATCGAGGGGCTGACCCGTTACTTCGAGAATATCATCTCGGCCGAGCTGGTTCTGGATACCGAGCGCCATCGCCGCAAGGCCGAACTGAAGGTCAAAGTCTACCGCGACGTACTCACCGGAACCGGCGAAACCGACGACATGTACAACTCCATCACAGTGGCGGTCGACAAGGTCAAGGGGAGGCTCAAGAGGTACAAAGGTAAGTTGAAAGAACGGCGCCCGGAGGAGATCTCCGAGACGATTGACGAACTCACTCGACCCGAAACGGATGTCGATGGCGTAGATGTCTGAGACCGTCCGTCACTACTATCACAAATCAAAACCCGCCCACTCGGGCGGGTTCTTTTTTCCCCGGGTGCGCAATCGGATGCCTCTTTTCTGTCCGGAGGGGTAGTATCGCAGGAGCTACCCTGTTTCTGCCTGGTCCCCTTTCCGACACGGGCCCAAGAGCTTAGCGCAATTGTCAGCTTTTCCGGGCACCGGCACGCCGGTTACATAAGGCAGGTTGAGGTAAAAGATCATGGAATACTCACTGACACTCATATTCTGCAGCGGTTCCTATCTGCTTCTGACAGCTTTCCTGGCCGCGTCGCTGTTTTTCGTCATGGTAGGATACCGGGAATTGAGAGAGGGTCACTTAGAAGGACTGCTGCTTGTCGCCTTTGCAGTGTTCTTCGCTGCTGCCCACGCCTATTACCTGCTCAACATCCCCACCGGCAGCCCGTTCGCAATGGCCGCCGGCGAACTTGATCTATGGAGCTGGCTGGTGGTGTTGTTCGCCCCGGCGCTCATAGCGCTCTTTGTGCTGGTGGGCCTGGTGAATTTCCTGACGAATCACCCCCGACTGGGACTGGTGAAACTGTTCTTCGGGCTGACCCTGCTGTGCTTTCTGTACATACTTGGGCCCGACTGGCCCCAGGACGTCAGGGGTATCGTGGCGGGGCTGTACTTTTTCTCCTGGTACAACGTCGAGTTCGCAGTCGCCGGTTAAATCGTGCAGGCCAGGTACTCCTCAAGCAAATAGTAATTCATACATGCTTCGTGGTTCAGCCTCTCAATCCATGAGCTCGGGAGGCTGTTCCGCTTATCCAGGGCGACAAACTCGAACCCGTCGAACTCCCGCCGATCAGGGCGCAGTCGCTTGAGGCGAGAGCCGATTTCCCCTCGCGGGCAAGGTTTTTTTGGTGTGGGGGGGGGGGGGGATGAAGAGAGAGGATAATCACCTAACAACTTCTGCACAATTCTTGTTTGCCGGTAGCTAACTTTGACCCCAAAGCAGGGAGTCAGGGTGTAGTTGCAACGTGGCGCCAGGACGCGCTTTGTACCAGTCGTCAACAACCCCATTTTGGCCTTGACATGTGACTGAGTGGGGTCTATTCTGGTTGCAGTCATTTGAAAAACAGCAAACAGGGTTTGAGTTGGTCATGAATCAAGGCCTAGCTTTGCGGGACGCTGCTTGGGCATGATGCCAGTATAGCGATGAGCATCATCCGGCGAGTGGCATCGGAGAGGAATCTACAAGTGGTTAAGAAGATGATAAAAACGGTTGTGAAGATTGATATCTGCAAGAGCAAAAAGTATGCAGCGGCGCACGAGATATTCAATCCGTCCATTCGTTCTGACGCACTTGATAAGCTATTGTCGGTTTCACAGGACTGTTTCCCGTTCGCCGACAAAGAGTATCCTGCAGGGACCTTTTATAAGGCGGAGGGGGATGCGGTACTCTACATAGTGGACAAACCCTCTGTTGCACTCCGCGGGGCCATTGAATTCATGCAGTCGTGGTATCACGAGGGACTTCAGGAATATCCAGAATGTCGCGTCGTGCTCGACAGGGGGCACCTAGATCCAATTGAGGTTCCCGGTAGGCAAGAGGTTACAGGTAAATCGTTCGAGAACATCTCCGTAGTCGAAAAGCAGGTTGGTGATGGTAAGGTATACCTGACACAGGATGTTCTTGACAAATGTGATCCAACAATGGCCAAATTCTCGTTCTTCCGGTCTGTGTCTCTGGGTGAAGAACAAGTGCTCCATGTCTACTGGGTCAACTTTTCAAACCCTCGGACTGTTGAGGATAACAGCCTGATACACGCTCTGTTTGTGGCGCACCCCAAGGCTGCCGAGGCAAGGGATCGTATATTTGAACTTTTTGCGGTAGAGTATCTCATGGAGTCCGCAGAAACTGGGACAATGGAAAGTCTCATCGCTTGGGGTCGCAAGAAAGGCTACTCGTTACCGACAACCGATCAACTTCGGTTACTGTGCGAGTCATCCGGTTTCGTTTGCGAAGACTCCACGGGAAGGCTACAATTCCGGTCTGGTGCCAAAGAAAAGGTCCTTATGGCAAGGCAGGAGTACGAATCCGCCAAACAGGAATGTGTCAGAACCATCGCGTCCTCTATCACGACTGAAACAGGTCGTAACGGCGCTTTAGATGGTATAAACTTGCATGTTCTCATCGATCAGTACCTCTGCGCCCTATTCAGCGAATTGAGAATAATGGCGAATTACTTCCGTGCGACCTCTGACATCTTCAATACGGGACCCGACCAGTTTGCACGATTTGACTACATCCTACGGCGGCACTTGCTGGAAGAACAAACGCCCTACTTCAGTATTTGGCATCGTGGATTTATCACCGGTCTGAGACAGGTGTGTGAGAAAAACAATCACTATATTGCTGCTGTTTTTCACAATGTTCTAGCAACATATTACTTAAACAGATCTGCTACTGTAGGCTCATACCAGATTGATTTCTTGAAAGAAAGAGAGATATTCCTTGACACCAATGTGCTTTACTCCTGGATCGTACCGTCAAGTCATTTCCACGAGTTGACATCTTACTTCATGGATCGTCTCCCCAAGCTGGGTGTAAAAGTCCGTGTTTTCCCTCATACTCTCCAGGAGTATGAGAACGCACTTTCGTTTGCTGCAAAGAACTGGGATGATAAAGGCCCAAGCGAAGCTGTGATCACTCGTAACCCGTGGTTATATCAAGAGTATATGAGTAACCCCGGGAAATACCTAAACAATCTCAACGTATGCCGTCAACAGTTTTCGTTGGCGAAGGATACTCCGATTAGCGAGGAAAACTGCGAAATACTGAAGGCACGTCTGGCAGAATGCGGGCTAACATTTGAGGACGATTGGGAGAAACTCCCTTCCCAGAAGGTCAACGAACTCTGGTTGAAACTCCGCAATAAGATGACGAGTGACTGGTGGTCTAAAGAAAAGTACTGGGAATTCATCACCAAGGACCACCCACAATCCGTGAAGGATCATGACATGACATGTATTGATCGCCTGTGGTCGAAGGCGGAGGATTCCAAGCCTGACGCCTTTGGCCCAACAGTTTTGTTTATAACCGTAGATTCGAAGTTATTTCGATTGCGGCGGGACTATCAATTCATTGTTTCGCCTGGTCAGTTTTTGGAGTTCATCTTGCCTTATCTGTTCCTGAGTGATATTCCACTTGTGGAGGCTGATGGTTTCCCCAATCAACTCCTCAACGCCCAACTCGGCACTCTGCTCGTTCAGCGCCCGCCTGAATTGTCCGAGATTGTTGGTGCATACTTCCGAAATCCCGATTTGGCTAAGCAGGACGCGGCTCACGTTTTCTGGGGATTGAGTGAAGACAAGGCAACCGCTCTTAACAATGACCGGTTCAAGAAAATTGTTACCGAATTTGGTGACTCTGATAGACAAGGTGGACCGGAGATAGCCGCACAGGCAGCTGTTATTCTAAGCGAACTGCACGATGAAAAGCGGCTCATAGAGGAAGAACGGCGGCAAGAAACGGTGAAGCGCGCGGATTTGTTGAGACGGGGCGAAGCTCGTGAAGAGAGGGTTGCACAGCTCGAAGCCAAAATAGACAAACTCCAGAAATCGGTTAAGTATTGGAGGGCTCAGATGCGAAAGGGTAAGTCCTAGGAAGCAAACCTATCCTTGGTATATTACTGAAGTTCCCCCGGTTTAGTGGACACGTAGGAAGGATAGTGTTATGTTTCTTTCA
>CBFDBU010000007.1:0-160104 GCA_965603125.1 uncultured bacterium
CTGCACAATCAGCGGCATGATGAACGGATTCAAGATTTACTCACCTGACGGCGCTGAATGGAACACGACAGAGGGGGGCTTCACTGGCACAATCACTTATCCATACATGTTCGAGAATCAGGTGGTCAACTATGCGGGCGTGACAGGCACGGGAGCCGATACTGTGGGCTTCGGGCTTTACCACGTGACTATCGGCAGCGGATTACCAATCGGCTTCGACAACACGGCTTTTACCATCGAAATAGGTCCCCTGGATCCCGGCAGTTATGGTAAGACGATTTGTCTGGATTCGGCTTTCTATCCCCCGAGTGGGGTCTGGAAGTGGTCTTGCCTGTCCCCGTGCCCAAGCTTCATCCCATCCTGGGATGGCCCGCATTGTTTTGAGGTCGGAAGCTGGGACTCACTGCAATTCACAGGTCATCTGTACTACCTCGATCCGGTGCCTCCGGACACTAATCCCATGCCTATGCGTGACGTCACGATTGAAATGTGGGATGAGGATAACTGGCCCGATTCCGACGATCTACTTGACACATACATTACGACGGAGAGTGGTTTTTTCGATCTGGGTCCTGTCTCAAACGATGATATTTGGGCGGAGCAGGACGTTTTCTTTCGCATCTATGCAGAAAACGACGCGGCTTATGTTACGGTGGCGCACGATGGCGATATACATCGAATCCAGACACCGCATCACGATGATTTCCCCGGTGGTATCTATGATACGACAATCATTGCTGCGCTGGACGACAGCGGGCCCTTCTTTGTAGCGGACGCTGTGCTGGACAGCTACCGTAAGTGGAAATCCCTCCGCTCGGAGGACATTCCCCAGGTAGAGGTAGTGGTGAAGGCTGATACGGGATCGACCTACTACTTTCCCGAGGGCGACTATATTCTTATTAATGACTCGATCGATTATTTGAACTGGTGGCCGGATACATGGGATAGGGATGTCATTCTTCACGAATACGGTCACAAGATTGAATTCTCACTGGGCTTTTGTGATGATATGACAGGCTATCCTGGTTCCCATGTTTTCTGGGGCGTCTACAACCCAGAAACGGCTGCCATGGAAGGGTTTGCCCATTTCTGGTCGGCGATTGTCCGCGACGACGCAGTACAATGCAACACAACGAATAACCTATATGATACGTCATGGAGAGATATTGAGAATGGAGAGTATGGTAGAGCAGGCCCGACATACTCCTTAACCGACGGCAGCGCAAACGCTCTTGGCTTTTCCAACGAAGGTGCAGCTGCAGGTGCACTGTGGGATATATACGATATACACGATGACGACTACAGTGGGCGGGTTGATTGGGGTGATAAGACGCTTCCGCATACACCTGACGACACGGGGGACGTTCTGCGCGACGGCATCGACACGATTCTGATCGCTTTGGTGGAGCGAACCGTCAACGGCCACCACCCTGACAACCTCCACGAATTCTGGGACGCTTGGTTTGACTATGTGGGTTATTCACCCCCCCTGGGTGACGGCTGGGAAATGGTCGATATCTGGCATGAGCACGGTGTGTCCGTCGACAGTGTTTGCTGCATCGGGCTTCGCGGGAACGTTGACGGACTGGGCGGCGAACGGGTCGATATTACCGATCTCGTATACATGGTAGACTACATGTTCGTGAGTGGACCGTGGCCGCCATGTATGCCCGAGGCGGACATCAACGGCGACGGGGAGCCGCTTATTGACATTAGCGACCTGGTTTATCTTGTAGACTATATGTTCGTGGACGGCCCTACACCACAGCCCTGTCCTTACTGATTTTTGGCTTTTGTCAGGAGTTACCGTGTTTAGTCAAGAAAACGGGAGCCGTGCCGCTTGACTTTTTAGCGTTCCGGGGGCAGATTTGCCTCGTTATGACCAATCAAGGCGACCAGACCTACGAAAGCAGTGACGACACATCGACCGGTTCCGGGATGCCGTTTCTTGACCACCTGGAGGAACTTCGCTGGCGGTTGGTCAAGTCGGTGCTGGCGGTGGTGGTGATGGCCGGGGCATCTTTCTATTTCAGGGATCAGCTTTTTGATTTCCTCGTCCGCCCGTTGGGGGATATCGAGCTGCATTTCACCGAGGTCACCGGCTCGTTCTACGCCTATCTCAAGGTGTCGCTCATCACGGGAGTGGTTCTGGCGGTGCCGATAGTGTTCTACCAGTTCTGGGCTTTTGTGTCGCCCGGGCTTTATCACCGCGAGAAAGCGGCGGCTCTTCCGTTGGTGATGACCTCCACGGTTCTCTTTGTGATCGGGGCCGGTTTCTGTTACTACGTGGTTTTGCCGCTGGCGCTCGATTTCCTGATTGGCTTTTCGGAGGGGCTCCTGAACCCGATTGTCACGGTCAACAGTTATATCAGTTTCGCCGGGTTACTGCTGGTGGCTTTCGGCGTGGGTTTCGAGTTGCCGGTGGTGGCTTACCTATTGGGGCGGATGGGTCTCATTACGGCTCCCTTCCTGGCCAGGGGGCGGAGATACGCGATCATTATTATTCTCATAGCGGGAGCCATCATAACGCCGCCGGACGTTTTCACGCAGGTCCTTCTGGCCGGGCCGGTCTACCTGCTTTACGAGGTATCCATAATAGTGGTGCGAATCACCGGCCGCAAGCGCGATGAAGCCGGCGGTGTGCTCGAGGAATAACAGGCCGCCGACCTGCGAAATCCGAGTCGCCGGTTGACAAATGCCCGGGGCATTGTTAAATTGAAGCAAAAGAGTTCAGTCAGCGGGCGTAATTCAGTGGTAGAATGTCAGCTTCCCAAGCTGGACGTCGTGGGTTCGAGCCCCATCGCCCGCTTTTTCTAATGGGCGCATGTGGTATGAAAGTACGCGACGTCGATCCCACCTCGCCTCTGTATGGCAACATCCAGCCGGGGTACTCGATCGTGGCCATTAATGGCCGACCGGTGCTTGACACGCTGGACTACCAGTTTCGCACAGCAGACAAGCGGCTTCGTATCAGGTTCGCCGACAAAAAAGGCAGCGAACATGAGTTCAGGTTCGACAACCTGTACCCCGGCGCCTTAGGTCTTCGTTTTGACGACGACCGGATCAAGGTTTGCGATTGCAATTGCATTTTCTGTTTCGTGCGGCAGCAGCCCCGGGGCATGCGGCGGGCGCTGTACGTGAGAGACGAGGACTACCGCCTGTCCTTCACGCACGGCAACTTCATCACGCTCTCCAACGTCACCGACCGGGAGATGGCCCGCATTATCGAGCAGCGGCTCTCGCCCCTGTATATATCGGTGCACACTACCGATGACCGTTTGCGTCGGCGAATGTTGCGCAAGGCGAAACTATCGCCCATTCTTCCTCGTCTTCGCCACCTGGTAGACAACGGTATAAGGTTGCACACCCAGGTTGTCGTTTGTCCGGGAATCAACGACGGCAAGCAACTCGAGAGAACTATCGATGACCTGGTGTTGCTGTATCCGGGCGTGGCGACTCTGGCGGTGGTGCCGGTCGGGCTGACTAAGTACCGTGACCGTCTGCCGCGGCTGCGTTTGCATAGCGCCGAGGAAGCGGTGAGGATTATCCGTCTCGTGGAGAGCCGCCAGCGGGCGTTGCAGTCATGGTTGGGGAGCCGCTTTGTCTGGGCGGCAGATGAGTTCTATGTTTTGGCAGGGCGGCGTTTTCCCTACCGCTGTTCATACGAGGAGATGGCCCAGTTCGAGAACGGGGTGGGCATGGTTCGGGAGGTTCTCACGGTCTTCAACCGACGGCGGGCGTCGCTGAAACGAATCAAATCGAAAAAACGGGTGCTCATGGTAACCGGGCGGTCGGCCTGTCCGTTCCTCAACCGATTTGTAGTTCCGTTCTTGCGGCAAGCGTGCGGTTTGCGGATATCCCTGCTGGTGGTGGAGAACCGCTTCTGGGGAGATTCGGTTACCGTCAGCGGGCTGCTGACGGGACAAGACGTGCTGCGTGGCGTAAAGAGCCAGCGGGCAGGGTTCGACAAGCTCGTGTTGCCACCCAACTGCCTCAATGGCGACGATCTCTTTCTGGACGACATGTCGCTCATGGAGTTCAAGGCGAACCTCGGCAAGCCGGTGGCGGTCGGCAGTTACAACCTGGCACGGACCATCCGGGAGGTGTTCTAATGAGAATACCTACCGTGGCCATAATCGGTCGCCCCAATGTCGGCAAGTCGTCGTTGTTCAACCGGTTTCTTCAGAAGAGGCTGGCCGTGGTGGCCAAAGAGCCGGGAGTCACGCGCGACCGCAATTACGCCGTCTGTGATTGGCAGGGAGTCAGTTTTCGCCTGGTCGACACCGGGGGTATTATCACCGAATCCGTCGACTTAATGGACCAGCTCATCTACGACCAGACCGAGTTCGCCGTCAGTGAGGCCGACCTGGTGCTCTTTCTGGTGGACACGCACGTCGGGCGTGATCCGTCCGACCGGAAGATCGCCCGCCGTCTGCACCGTTCAGTACGCGAGTGCATCCTCGTGGCCAACAAGGCCGACACCGAGGAGCTTGAGAATGAGGTCCACGAATTTCAGAAACTCGGGTTGGGTGACGCCGTCCCGATCTCCGTCACGCGGGGCCTGGGGATCGGCGATCTGCTCGATCTCGTAGTATCGAAACTGCCGGCTCAGGAAGTATTGCCTGCAAAGGAGGAGGGGCTTGTCAGGGTGGCCCTGGTAGGGCGGCCCAATGTGGGCAAATCGTCCTTCATAAACTGTCTTGCGGGCGAGGACCGGTTGGTGGTGACGCCCCAGGCGGGCACGACGCGGGATGCGGTCGACACGCTGCTTGCGATCAATGGTCGGCGCTACATCCTGGTTGACACGGCCGGGCTGCGGAGGCGGTATAAAGTGCACGAGAACATCGAGTTCTACACCAATCTGCGCGCAGGGAGGGCAATCGAGGACTGTGATGTGGCGGTTGTGCTGATCGACGCCACCAGCAGTGTCACCGCCCAGGATCAGAGAATACTGGAGCGGGTTCTTGAAAAGCGGCGGGCGGCGGTTGTGGCCGTGAACAAGTGGGACCTGATTGAAAAAGATACCAACACCGCTGATCGCTTCACGCGGCAGATCAAAGATATCCTCGCCGGCTACGCCTTTCTGCCCGTGATCTATGTCTCGGCGCTCACCGGACAGCGAGTGGCCAAAGTGATGTCACTTGTGGACAAGGTGTTTGCCGAGACCAACAAGCGCATTCCCACCTCGGAGTTGAACGACTTCCTGCAGCGGGTCGTGAAACGGAAGCATCCCCCGGCGCGGCAGGGAAAGCACATCAAGCTCAACTACGTTACCCAGAGCGAGGTTGCCCCGCCGACCTTCGTGTTCTTCGTGAACCATCCCAAGCTTATCGACAAGTCGTACATTGGCTTTCTGAGCAACCAGATTCGTGCGCAGTACGGGTTTGAGGGAGTTCCCTTCCGCCTCAAGTTCAGCAGGAAGTAATCGGTAGCGTTACGCTTGCGGGCTTTCTAACGGGCTCGTTGGCGTAGCTAACTGATTCCCGCTTCTGTCCGACATAGTCAGTATATGGTTTCATCAATTGAACAGCAGGAGAAGCTGAACGAGTTAGAACTGCGTCTTGAGGCCACCAGGGCGGAATTACGCGACCTGGCCACCATGGGAGCCGTGATTACCTCGATCCACGAGATCAACGCCGTTCTGTCGGTGGTAATGGATATGGCCATCAGGCTGGTCAACGGCGAGGTAGGGCTCATCATGCTCGAGGAAGACGACGACCTCAAGGTCGAAATATCCTGGGGCGTCAGCGAGGAGTTCGCCCGGTCGCTGATGTATCTCGACAACAAGGACTTGCCGACGTACTGCTTCCGAATTCGCGAAACCATCATCCTTAACGAATTGAGTATGAAGGACAGCAGCGGCCTTCTCATCGATTCCATCATTTGCGTTCCTATTCAGACCTCGGAGAAATGCCTTGGCGTTATGTTGATCGTTAACAAATCCGGAAGCGAAAACTACAGTGACCGGGACAAGGAAATCCTGGAGATGCTGCTGAGTTTTGTGGCTGTAGCCATTGACAACTCCATTCTCATGAAAGAGAAGCTGGACAAGCAGAAGATGGATCAGGAAATGGCGATAGCCAAGCAGATTCAATCCACGATTCTGCCCCAGGATATCGACAGCATTGCCGGAGCCGACGTGGGCGTAGCCTACTACCCTGCCCGGGAGGTCGGGGGTGACTTTTACGATGTCGTCAAGATCAGCGAATCCAGATTCCTGGTAGTGATTGGCGACGTTTCCAACAAGGGTGTGCCTGCCGCCCTGGTTATGTCTGCGGCCGCCGGGATCATCAAATCGCTCATAAAGATCAATCCTGACATCAGTGTGTCGCAGCTTGCCGGTTCCGTCAACGACCTTATGGCTACCGAGATTATCAAGGACCGGGAGATGTTCATAACGCTCTGGTTCTGCGCCTTCGATCTTGAGAAAAGAACCCTGAGCTACTGCAATGCCGGGCACATGCCCGGTCTGCTGTGGGACAGTGTAGATAGAACAATCCAGGAATTGACGGAGGGCGGCTCCATTGTGGGGCAATTTGCAGGGTTTGAGTTCAAGCAGGGGGAGCGGAAGCTCAACAGCGGCGATCGGCTGTTCCTTTTCACCGACGGTCTCACCGAGGCCCACGACTCGGACAACAACATGTTCGGCCGTGAACGAGCCGAACAGGTCTTTTCGGCGGAACTCGGGTTGGCGCCCAAGGAGTTCTGCCTGAAAGTCAAGGAATGGGTCGACCATTTCACGGAAGGCGCCGGCGAAGATACGCACGACGATTTCACGATTCTGCAGGTCAAGGTGGATTGACGATGGCCGTCTATGAGTTGATATACCCCTCGGTCCTGGACTCCGAGGAGCCCATGCTGGAAAACCTGCAGGTGCTGCTGTATGAGCACGGCGTATGTGACCGGGACACGCGCGACTTCATGCTGGCCGTATCGGAGGCTTTTACCAATGCCCTTCTCCACGGAAACCGCTGTCGGCCGAACAAGGAGATAAAAGTCCTGATCAACATTAACCATAAGGTGCTTTGTGCCGATGTTATTGACCAGGGCCGCGGGGGGGAGGACAAGGTGAAGCAGAAGCGTCCCTCCAGCCTGCTTTCCGAAGGTGGCCGCGGTGTCGATCTGATGCGTTACTGTGCCACGGATGTGAGATTTGTCGAGGACGAAAAAGGAGGCCTGAAGGTATCAATCAGGCTGGAAAGACAAGACGATAACTAACTGAACAAGTGATGTAATATGCTGCGGAGGTTGCTATGGATATGTCCATGAGAGAACGCGACGGGGTGGCGATTGTGGACCTTGACGGAAGGCTGGATCTGTCCAGCGGGACCGCCCTGAAGGAACGAGTGAAAAGCCTGTTCGATCAGGAAAAGACGTCGATCCATCTGAACCTGTCCCGGGTGGAGTTCATAAACAGTTCCGGGCTGGGATCGATGGTTTCGATCATGAAGGAAACCAGGTTGCACAAGGGCCGTTTGACTCTCTCAGACCTGGCCAGCTATGTCCAGGAGATATTCGACATCACGCAATTGACGAACATCTTCGAGATTTTTCCTACTGAGAAGGAAGCCCTTAACTCATACCACCCGGTGGTAACGAACTGAGGGTGGCCGGGGCACTTATCAAAGGGGTTTTGTATGCGTACTGTTATTGACAGGATCGGGGAACTCCTTTCGCTTTTGCAGTCCCCCGATTTCTATGAACGTGAGGAAGCCGTCCGGGAACTGGGCACCTACAATGAGGATGAGGCGGTGGCGGGCCTGGTTATGGCCATGGAGGATCCCGATCTCGGAATCCGGGAACTGGCCGCCAACCTGCTCACCCAGATGCAGGGAGACATAGCTTCCCGGCTGCTGATCCGCTTCCTGGGCCATGGGGACATCGGCACCCGCAATCTGGCTGCCGAGATCCTGGTAAAGATCGGCGGCGACGCGGTTGAGCCTCTGATCGAGGACATTGACAACGACGACTACGACATTCGCAAGTTCATAGTCGACGTGCTGGGGCTGATCAGAGACCCGAGGGCCGTGGAGCCGTTATGTGAAAAGCTGTGGGATGAAAACGGGAATGTCGCCTGTTCCGCAGCAGAGGCTCTGGGTGAGATCGGTTCCAACAAGGCCGTCAAGGCTCTGATGGTGGCCGTTGAACGGGTGGAGGATGCCCGCATTCAGGCGGTGGAGGCGCTCGGCAAGATAGGTGACCCGTCCACCCTGGAAACGCTGTACGGCATGCTGGATACCGATGATCCGATGATCCTGTACGCGGTACTGGAAGCTATCGGGCACATCGGACAGAAGGTCTCGGTTCCGAAACTGCTGCCTTTTCTTGACAGCAAAGACGACTGCATCGGCGAGACGGCTCTTATGGCCATCGTCAACATCAGTCTGGCCAACAATGGCGAACTGGATCACGACTTGCCGCTCGATAAGTATGCCAGTTTCCTGTTTGACGGGATCAGAAACCGCAACAGGAAGCTCACCGAGTTCACTCTGGGTCGGTTGAACCACTGGTATGGAAGTGATATCGTCGAGTCACTGCTGGATGTGGTGGATTCCGTGGATGAGGAAGATCAGAAGCGGATCTCGGAAATCCTTGAGCAAGCCGGAGCTTCGGCCACAAAGCTGATCCTGCAAAAGCTCCCTGCCGCGTCGACCGCTGCCAAGCTTATCTTTCTGGAAACGCTCCAGCAGTCCGTCGACGAAGAGATGGTTCGCAGACTGCTGCCGTTTGCCCGCGACCAGGAACCTGAGGTCAGGCGGAAAATAGCCCAGGTGTTGGGAGTCTCCGGCTGGCCCGGGGCCATCGAGGTCTTGAAAAAACTCGCCGCGGATGCAGTTGGGCATGTTCGCGCAACCGCCTATGCGTCGCTGGGCTGGCTGGTTGCCGAGGACGAGATCGACTTCCTGTTTAAGGGCCTGGACGACAAGTATCCCGATGTTCGCGACTCTGCCCTGGGCGCCTTGATTGTTGTCGGCAGTCCCACGGTCGTGGAGAAGTTCAGCGCTGATCTCAACTGCGATGATATCGAAAGACAACGCCTTGCCGTCTCCGCCCTTGGGAAGATCGGCGACCCTGAGGTTGTTGGGCCGCTGCTGAATGCGATCAACCATCCTGACGCGTCGCTGCGAAAGCTGGCCATCATCTCCCTGGGTCGGATAGAGCAGGTGGACAACGTGCAACCGCTGATTCTGTCCCTTAGCGACGAGTCCACCGCCGTCCGTAAAGCGGCGGTATCGGCGCTGATTGCTATCAGGGGCGAACAAGCGGTCGCCGATATCAGGTTCCTGCTCGACGATGAAGATGTCTGGGTCCGGTATCACGCGATCAACACCATCGGTGAGCTGGGAAACGAACAATATGCCGAGTACATTTTGCCGTATCTCGACGATGAACAAGACGTCATCAAAATTGCCGCCACCAAGGCGCTGGCCCAGATGGGCAGCACGGAGGCCATCCCGAGGTTGAATCAGTTGCGCCAGGACAAGAACAAGGATCTAGCCGAGGCCGTGGTCAAGGCGGTGTCGGATCTGGAGGAGATCCGGTGATGGAAACCCCATCCATCTTGGTGGTGGACGACGAACTGCTGATCCGTGATCTGCTGTATGACTTCTTCAACGGTCAGGGGTGGCAGATCACAGTCGCTGAAAATGGGGAGAAAGCGCTGGAAATCCTGCGGGCAAAGAAGGTTGACCTGGTGCTGACCGACCTGCGGATGCCGGAGATGGATGGCATGGCTCTAACCACGCTCGTCAGGGAGTCTTACCCGGACATGCCGGTAGTCATCATGACAGGCTACCCCTCGGTTGAATCCGCGGTGGCGGCGCTGCGAAGCAAAGTGGCCGACTATGTGACCAAACCATTCAACATCAATGAGCTTTTCAAAACGGTCGAATCGCACCTGACCAAAGAGAAAGACTAATGGCGAATCATGGCTCATATATCGACGCAACGGATTCTGGTGGCTGAGAAGGAGGAGGGTGTTCGCGAACACCTGGCGGATTTCCTTGTCCGGTTGGGTTACGCGGTCGACGTTGTCCAGGATGAGGCGGGAATTCTAGACAGGCTGGTCGCGGCCGATTACCGTCTTCTCCTGCTCGACGAACGGATAGCCGGGAGGAATCTCATCGCGAGGCTGTCGGAATCCTATGGGGATATGGGTGTGATTGTAATGGCGTCAACACCTGCTTTCGAGTCGGTGATCGCCGCCATGCGAAGCAGGGCCAGCGACTATGTCGTCAAGCCGTTTGATCTGGATGAAATCACCGCCGCCGTCAGCCGGATTCTCTGCTCTCAGCAGAAGTCCCCTGAGATGCCGGCGGCGGTGGAACGGGACTCCTTGCGTTCAACGAAGGAACAACAGGCAGCGAATCGGCGACAAATTTCGAAAGCTGAGCACGGGGGCGAGCACTGTCAGTCTGCGAATGAAATTAAAAGGGGCCCAATATGCTGACAACAGCAGTAGAAGAACCGGAAATGACGCAGGAAGAATTCTCCATGATGAGGGATTTCATCCATGAGAAGAGCGGCATCTTCTTTGCGGAAAACCGGGTCTACCTGCTTAAGAACAGGTTGGTCAAGAGAATGGTGGAGCTGGGTATTAAAACTTACCGCGACTATTTTTATCACGTTAAGTACGATACCTCACTGAGAGAGTTCAAGGAGTTGATGGTTCTCATAACCACCAACGAAACGAGCTTCTTCAGGAATGAGCCGCAGCTGCTGTCGTTCTCGGATGAGGTCCTGCCGCTTCTGGTGAAAGAGAAGATGAACGACCGGGGAACAAAGACACTGAAGATATGGTCCGCCGGGTGTTCCACCGGTGAGGAACCATACACGCTGGCCATAATGATTCTGGACAAGCTCGGTTTCCTGAGTGGCTGGCGCGTGGAAATCATCGCCAACGATATCTCTGAAGAAGTGCTCAGTAAAGCCCGTGCGGCTGAATACAGCGGTATCACGCTTCGCAACGTCAAGCCCGACATCCTGGAGCGGTATTTTGCCAAGGCCGGAGATGTTTATCGCGTTAAGCCGGAGGTGAAAGCGCTGGTGAAGTTCTCCCACGTTAACCTGAACGAACCGCGCCAGATATCGCTGAACTCGAACTGCGATGTGATATTCTGTCGCAACGTCATGATATATTTCTCCGATGAAGTGAAGATCCAGCTAGTCCGCGGGTTCTACAATGCCCTGCGGCCCGGTGGTTACTTCTACGTCGGTCATGCGGAGACGCTGCACGGGATTTCGAAAGCGTTCAAGTTGGTGTATCTGAAGAACGCGTTAGTCTATCAGAAGGAGGCGGTCGCAGCCGGTGCGACGGGAAGAGCCCGTGCAACCGGCGCCGCTTCGGTGTCCACAACAGGAGCCACATCAACGGACACGTCCTGCGGGGCTACACGGGCGCTCGACCTTTTGAGCAAGATCAAGCCCATGACAGTGAAGGAATAACGGCAAACCTGTAAATGCAGGAAATGATCCTATGCCACAGATAATAATGGTCGTAGATGATTCTCCAACGGTGGTCAAGTTCGTCTCCTTCTCATTGAAGAACAGCGGCTTTCTGGTAGTCAGCGCGTGCGATGGAATGGACGCCATCGAGAAGATATCCACTATGTCGCAGAACGTCGACCTCGTCATCACGGACCTCAATATGCCCAATCTGGACGGGTATGGATTGATCCTGGCTCTGCGCGAGAATGAGAAACATCGCCGGACGCCGATAATCATCCTCTCTTCCGTGGACCGCGAAGATGATCGTGTCAGGGGAATGGAGGTCGGTGCCAATTCATACCTGGTTAAGCCGTTTAAATCCTCACTGCTGCTGAACGAGGTCTCGAAATACCTGGTAAAAGATGAAGTAACAACATAGTTCGAGGAGGCAGCGTGGCTAACTTGAAAATACTCGCTGTTGATGACAGCCCGACCATGCGGCGAATCATCGTAAACACCCTGAAACGGGCAGGATTCGAAGACGTCATGGAAGCCAGCGACGGCAAGGACGCTCTGGCCAAGATGAAGGTCGAGAAATTCAACTTGGTCATTACCGACTGGAATATGCCCGAGATGGATGGCCTGACGTTCGTCGCCACCCTTCGTTCCATGGATGATTATAAGAAACTCCCGATACTGATGGTGACGACGCGCTCGGTGAAAGATGATATCGTTGAGGCGTTGAAGGTCGGCGTGAACAACTATATCGTGAAGCCGTTCACACCGGAAACCCTGAAAGATAAGATTGAACAAGTCCTGGCCGGTTGAGGCGACTTGAAACCTTAGGAGTTAGATATGTCGAATCCAGATGCTTTGCACAAGAAGATCCAAGAGGAAATCTCCCTGCTGGCTGAGTCCATAAACGATATCGTAAAGAAGTTCAGGGAGTTGAACAACCCCCTCGATGAATCCAAAGAGCAGGTCCCCATTGCGACCGAGCAACTTGACAAGATAAGTGAACAGACCGAAGCCGCCACGCAGCGAATGCTGGATAAGGTGGAGAAGATCATCGAGCGTGAAGAGGAAGGAATCGCAGGGCTAAAGCGCATCAGGGATCACGCCGTCCAGAACCACCCGGACGAGATAACTCCCCTGGTTGACAGCCTGATTGAGAAGGCCGATACTACCTGCGCCGACGCCCTGTCCATAATGGACGCCCTTCAGTTTCAGGACATAACCGCCCAGCAAATGAACCATGCCGCAGCCCTTCTGGAAAACATCGAGACCAAACTGAAGCGCATTTCTGGCGTTCTTCAGGGGGAAGTGTCGCAGCTTGACTCCGAGGAAGAATCGGACGCCAAAAAAGAGCGTGTCTACGATCCCCACGCCGATATGTTTGAAAAGAAGACCGACCAGGCCGCAATTGACGACATGTTCGCCGGGAAACAGTGATGCATAGCGAGTAGAATCCGTGACCAGCAGCACCGATCTTGAAATGGATGAAATGCAGGAAATCATCGGCGATTTCCTGATCGAAGCTGACGAACTGATCGAGTCTCTGGACAACGATTTCGTAAAACTGGAATCCTCGCCGGGTGACCTGGATCTCCTCAACGAGATATTCAGGGCTGTGCACACTATCAAGGGCACCTCCAGCTTCCTCGGTTTTGAGTTGGTGACAACCTTGTCGCACAAGATGGAGGATATCCTGAACAAACTCCGCAAGTCGGAGATGATCGTGACGCCGGAGATCATGGACATCCTGCTGGAAGGTCTCGATGTGCTGAAGGTGCTTTTGAACAACGTTCGTAACAAGGTCGTTGAGCAGCCGAACCTGGACGACATCCTGGCTCGCTTGCAGGCGGTGGAGTCCGGTGGGGGCGAAACGTCCGATCTCTCCGAGGCGCCTGGAGCCGATTCCGATGACGGTGAACCGGCGCCTGCCGACACGGTGGAGTCGACTGAGTCCGATGCGGCGGCGGGCGAATCGGCGTTACCCGTACCCGACCAAGCCAATGTGTCAGCGGCCTCGAGTACGGGCGGGTCGCAAGTTAAGTCGGCTGCTGATCAGACTATCCGCGTCGATGTCAATCGCCTTGACGCCTTGATGAACATGACCGGGGAGCTTGTGCTCAGCCGCAACAGCCTGATGCAGAGCGTGACCAGGCTCAATGTCGATCATGAGGGTGACTGGGAGCTTGACGCTCTTCGCGCCGCGGGCAAGTCCGTCAACTTTATAACCAGCGAACTGCAGACAGCCGTCATGAAGATGCGCATGCTGCCGATCGGTAAGGTCTTCAGCCGCTTCCCGCGCCAGGTACGCGATCTTGCCCGCGATTCCGGGAAGCAGATCGAACTTAAGATGTCAGGCGAGAGCACGGAACTGGATAAGTCGGTCATCGAGGAGATCGGCGATCCCCTGATGCACATTATCCGCAATTCCTGTGATCACGGTCTGGAACTGCCGGACGAGCGCGTTGCCAGGGGCAAACCACCCACGGGTACGGTCAAACTCGAGGCCAGCCAGGAGGGGTCCAACATCGTCATAAAAGTCCATGACGACGGCCGGGGATTCCCCGCAGAACTGATCCGTGGCAAGGCGGTGGAACGCGGCCTTGCCACCCGCGAGGGGATAGACCGGATGTCCGAGCGCGAGATTTTCCGCTTTGTGTTTGAGCCCGGATTTTCGACCGCCAAGGTCGTTACCGACATCTCGGGCAGGGGTGTCGGGATGGACGTCGTTCGAACCAACATCGAAAAGCTCAACGGTATGATCGAGCTCGATTCCCGCAAGGATACCGGAAGCACGATCATGATAAAACTGCCGTTGACGCTGGCCATAATACAGGGACTGCTGGTTGAATGTGACGAGGAAGTATTCATACTACCGCTCTCGTCGGTCTATGAAGGTGTCAAGACCGAGCAGTCGGATATCGGCTATATCAACCAGCACCCCGTTCTTCGCCTTCGTGACGAGATAATACCCCTGATCAATTTGGTCGAGGGTCTGAAATCGGGAACCGGTGCCTTTGCCATGAGCAAGAAGTCATACATCCTGGTGGTTGGCCTGGCTGAGAAAAAGCTGGGGGTCATGGTTGATCGTTTCCTGGGTGAGGAAGAAGTGGTTATCAAATCTATGGGCGATTACCTCGGTTCCACCGACGGCATCGCCGGAGCGACCATTCTGGGTGACGGGCGTATCCGCCTGATCGTAGACCTGATGGGTTTGTTCAGTTTGGCCCGGAATGCCGGCCATTGACGGAGAAACCGATGTGGTCATAAAATCCGCTGCAAAGCAGATCAGAGTTCTTGTCGTGGACGACTCCGCATTCATGCGTAAGGCCCTGAGCATGATGCTGGAGGAAGATCCCGGTATCGTGGTTGTGGGTACCGCTCGTGACGGCGAGGAAGGAGTCGAAAAGGTAAGGCGACTCAAGCCTGACCTGGTAACGATGGATATCGAGATGCCGCGCATGGACGGCCTGACGGCGCTCCGACTGATTATGAAAGACTACCCGGTGCCGGTGATGATGGTATCATCCCTCACCACCGATGGCGCCAGTGCCACTCTCGACGCCCTGGAAATGGGCGCCGTCGACTTTATCCCCAAACAGCTCTCCTTTGTCAGCCTCGACATCATCAAGATCAAGGAAGAGCTGCAGGCCAAGATAAAGGATATCGGGAGACGCAAGAATGTTCTCATGGCGCGCTATCGGTCGCAACAGTTCTCGCGGCTGGCCGGCAAGCCGTCCGTTCGGTCGGGGCGTCGCGAGGAACCGCCACAAGCGACTCCACGCGCGGTGGCCAGGCCTCTCAGCAAGCGGAAACATCATATCGACATAATCGCGGTAGGTTCTTCCACCGGAGGACCGCCGGCACTGCAAGAAGTAGTGCCGCGCCTGCCCAGGAATCTGCCCGTGGGAATGATCATTGCCCAGCATATGCCGGCCAAGTTCACCAAGTCGCTGGCCGACCGCCTGAACGGCATGTCGAGGGTGACCGTCAGGGAAGCCCGGGACGGAGATATCCTGGAGGCGGGCAAGGTGTTGATTGCGCCCGGTGGCATGCAGATGACAGTCAGGAAGGTCGGGGCCAGGATCAGTGCCGTTGTCTCAGAGTTCCCCAAGGATACGCTCTATCACCCCTGTGTCGACGTGACCATGAATTCGGTAACGGATGTCTATGGGCGTGGCGCTATGGGTGTGATTCTGACCGGTATGGGTAATAACGGTGTCACCGGGATGTCCAAGCTCAAAAGCAGGGGCGGGATAGTCATCGCCCAGAACGAACAGACCTGCGTCGTCTACGGCATGCCGCGGGCCGTGATCGAAGCCGGCATCAGTGACCATGTCGCCCCCATCGAACGAGTGGCCGACGAGATCCTCAGCTACTTCTGAGAAAAGTTTTTTGTTGAAAGAAAGGCTCGCCTGCTCTATCCCAGTATAGGAAAGTGGGATGTGGTATGGACGACAGAGAGAAGACCGTCTTTGAGGAGATTGAGGAGAACGGCGAGATTTCCCGTTTCGCCGAGTCCTACTCCTCTTTCAACCGCGTCATCAATTCCCTGCAACGGAAATACATCGAACTGGAAAGCGAGTTTTCCGCCCAGAACGACCGACTGGCAAGCGCCAACAGCAAGCTCGTTGATCTGAGCGAACGAAATCTGGCGGCCAACGAGTTCCTGAGCAGCATTCTGGACTCGATATCGGCCGGAGTGATCGCTATCGACCGCAATGGCCGTGTCACGCATTTCAACCGGGCGGCGTCGCAGATCCTCGGGATACCTCGCCACAAACCGCTTGGCAGGCCGTATCGTGAAGTGGTGCTGCCCGGCGAACCTGTCCATGCCAATGCCCTGAGAGCGGCGGAAACCGGACGGGATGTGACCTCGGTGGATAAGACGGTGAAACACCCGGACGGCAGCAGGCGTCATCTGTCGGTATCGACGACGGTACTGAGAGATACCCAGGGGCGAGCAGCCGGCGCTGTGGAAGTCCTTCAGGATCTGACCAAGATAAGGAAGATGGAGCAGGAGCTGGCCCGGCTCAACACCCTGGCGGCGTTGGGCGAGATGGCCGCTACGGTTGCTCACGAGGTGCGCAATCCGCTCAACGGCATTGCCGGTTTCGCGGAACTGCTGGAGCGCGATCTTGAAGACTCCGACCCCCGCAAGAAGACGGCCGCCAAGATACTGCGGAGTGTCGAAACTCTTAATAGCACCGTTGAAACCCTTCTGACCTACAGCCGCATCGAGGAAATCAGCAGGGCAGAGGTTTCATACGAGGATTTCCTGGAGTCCGCGGTAGCCCAGTTTCAGGCGGATAACTCCGAGCGGCTGGGGGCAATCGAGATTGCCGTCAACCCCGACCGGGCCGGGGGAGAACCACCGCTAAAGGTGATGCTCGATCGTGTGCTTTATCGTCAGGTGCTGTTCAATGTGCTTGACAATGCCGTGCAGGCTCTTGGGGAGAAAGGGGAGATTGAAATCCGGTTTTCGCAGTTGCCGCGGCTGGAAGCGTTGACGGAGTACTCTGACCGCCTGGTGCTGGATATCGGCGAAACAGTTATTGAGACGGCGATCGCCGACAACGGACCCGGAATCAAACCCGACGATCTGGAGCGGGTTTTCTCGCCCTTTTATTCTACGCGACCCGGAGGAAACGGCCTTGGCTTGGCAGTTGCCTGGAAAATCATCAAGGCGCACGGGGGAGAGATTTGCGCCGAACAGCACCCCGAAGGAGGATCCCTCTTTCGAATCCTACTGCCTACCAGGATGGACAACGTCGGCAGGGAGCAAAGCAAATGAAGTATTCGGTTCTGATTGTGGACGATGACAAGATCGTAAACGAGGTCGCCACCGAGACGCTGCAACGGGCGGGTTATGATTGTCGGTCGGTCTTCTCGGGCGAGGAGGCGCTGGCGGTTCTGGACGACTCTCCGGCTGACATCGTCCTGTCCGATCTGAAAATGGATGGTATGGACGGCATTGGACTCCTGCGGCAGTCCAAGAAACTCAATCCGCAGACGGTAGTTATCGTCATGACCGCTTTTGGTACGATCGAAACCGCCGTCAAGGCTATCAAATTGGGCGCCTATGATTTCCTGGTCAAGCCGGTCCTGCCGGCGACGCTGGAGCATGTGCTCTCGCGGGTGACGGAGATGCTCGAGCTAAAATCCCAGAACGAGATCATGCGGCGCGACCTGGCTGACAGGTTCCAGAACATCGTCGGCAAGTCAAAACCGATGAAGGAGGTCTTCGATCTGATTCAGACCGTGGCGGACGCCAGGTCGACGATTCTGATCACCGGTGCCTCGGGAACCGGCAAGGAACTGGTGGCCCGGGCTATACACTATACTTCCGGTCGCAGGAGCGGGCCTTTCATAAAGCTCAACTGTGCCGCATTGCCGGAGAACCTCGTCGAGGCGGAGCTGTTCGGCTATGAAAAGGGCGCTTTCACCGACGCCAAGAAAACCAACCGCGGCCGTTTTGAACTGGCCGACGGCGGTACCCTCTTGCTGGACGAAATCTCCGAGATGCCTCTCAACCTGCAATCGAAACTCCTGCGCGTTATACAAGAGAGGGAGTTTGAGCGCATCGGCTCCAGCAGCACGATCAAGGTGGACATCAGGCTGATAGCAACCTCCAACCGGAACTTGAAAGAATACGTGTCCGCCGGCAGGTTGAGAGAAGACCTCTTCTTCCGGTTGAATGTGATCCCCATTCATCTCTGTCCGCTGAATGAGCGCAAGGAAGACATCCCGCTGCTGGCGAGGCATTTTATCGCTACCTTTAACGCCGACAACGGAAAATTGGTCAAAGGTCTGGAAAACGAGGCCCTGAGACTGCTGACGAAATATCACTGGCCCGGCAACATACGGGAACTTGAGAACCTCGTTGAGCGCGCTGTTGTCACCACTAAGGGCGAGATACTGACGGAGGATGATTTCCCGGCCGATCTCGCCCTGGGCCCGATCGCCGACGATTTGCCCTCACTCAAGGTCCCCATGAAACTTGAGGAAGGCAGCCGCTATCTCATATTGAAGACGCTTGAGAAGTTCAACGGCAATAAGACCAGGGCTGCCGATGCGCTCGGGATTACGACGCGAACGATCAGAAACAAGTTGGCTGAATACAGGATGCACGAGGGCCGGTAACATTTTCCCGGCCGTACACCGGTCACAAACGGTGTGCCTCTGCCGCTATCGGGTTTTCACAACAGGACCCGACGGGCCACGCTGACGCTTCAGACACTACAAAACAGAGCGTTCCTGCCGATAAGTTGACAGAAGGGGTAAATAATGCCCCGTGAACCGGTACTCGTTTGAGGCAATCTGGCGATGGATCTGGCTACACTCCTGGGTCTTGTGTTGGCAGTGGGAACGATTAGCGGCGCCTTTCTCTTAGAAGGCGGCTCGTTAGACGCAGTGTTTCTCACCGCCCCGATTTTGATCGTGCTTGGCGGAACATTGGGTGCCACCACTGTCACTACCTCCATAAATACCGTCATGCAGGTTCCGGTGTTCTTGAAACATGCCCTCACGGGGACAAGTCGCCCTTTCGCCGATACCGTGGAGATAATCGTTCGGATGGCCGAGAAGGCCAGAAGGGACGGTATCCTGGGCCTGGAGCGCATGCTCAACGACCTACCCAACCCGTTTTTCCGCAAGGCGCTGCAATTAGTCATCGACGGCACCGAAGTCACCCTTCTTCGAGATATCTTAGAGATGGAGCTTGCCTCCATTGAAGAACGCCACAAAAAGGGCATCACTTTCTTTAGTAAGGCGGGTGGCTTTTCCCCTACCATGGGCATTCTGGGCACCGTGTTAGGACTGACCCACACGCTGGCAAATGCTTCCGATGCCGCCAGCATGGCCTCGGGCATAGCCGTCGCCTTCATCGCCACTCTGTGGGGAGTGGGGCTGGCCAACCTGTTCTTTCTCCCTATTTCAGACAAACTCCAGATGCGTCACGATGAAGAAATCGCACACCTGGAACTGATCATGGAGGGTGTCATTGCCCTCCAGTCGGGCGGTTCTCCCCGCACTATCCGCACCCGGCTGGTCTCATTTGTCGCTCCCCGCCAACGCCCGCACGAGGTCTGATCTTGCGCCGCCGCCGCAGACAAGACGGGCCGGCTGACAACACTGATCGCTGGCTCCTGACATATGCCGACATGATCACGCTCCTGCTGGCGTTCTTCATCGTCATGTACTCCATGTCCCGGATAGACGCCAAGAAGTTCGATGAGATGGCCAGGGCGCTCGACGGCATCCTGAAAGGCGGCCACAGCATTGTCAATCGCCATCCGGACAACTTCGACAAGACCGGGCACGGCCTCTTGAAACTTGGCGATCTCAAAATGATCCAGCAGCTTATCGAGCAGAACTTCGACAGCCTGGGGCGCAAGGAGGAAGTGCAAACGGAGGTCACCGAGCGCGGTCTGGTGGTGCACGTTGTTGAATCCGCGCTATTCAAGCAGGCTTCGGCCGACCTGGAACCGAGGGCGATGGAAGTGCTCGATCTGATCTGGGAAAGGATTAAGGACACACCCAACCACATCCGCATCGAGGGGCACACCGACGACCGGCCCATCAACACGGCTCAATTCCCGTCCAACTGGGAGCTGTCGTCGGCCCGCGCCACGGCCGTGGTGCGGTATTTCGTCGGTAATTACAGCGTCCCGCCGGGCAAAGTCTCGGCCCTAGGTTACGGCGAGTATCGCCCCATCCGACCCAATAATACTACCGAGAACAGGGCCCACAATCGACGCGTGGACGTGGTCGTCCTGACTATGGAACTCTCCATGACCGAACCGACCTCTCAGTTGTATGGTCTTTCGGAGCAAGAGCAATTCGTTCCGCAACCGGTGGAAAATCCTTCCCCGCAGCAGAGCCAAAACGAACCCTCCGCGTTCCCTTCAGATGGCGTAACACGCTGACGCACAATGCCATTGCCTATGCCGGCCCGTTTCCGGCATCGGGCTTGCTCAATCCGGATGCGAAGGAGTGTAAGTCGGTAGAGGCAATGGAAAACAAAATCGCAAACTTCATGTTTCAGCGGATCGGCGTTCCGAGATTCGAGAAGTTCCTTGATCTGGCCGCCTTCCGCCACAAACTGATCAGCGGCAACATAGCCAACATCGCCACACCGGGCTACCGTGGACGCGACATTGATTTCCACGCCGAATTTGAGAGGCTGTCGGGCAACGGCAACCGCCTGGCCGGCAAACTGACCCATGCCGGTCATATACCTGTCGGCCATCATGACGCCCGCCCTCCGGATGTGAGGGAGGCTGAGGTATCGGAAGGGGAAATGAACGCAATCGACATCGATCACGAGATCGCCTCTATGGCGCAAAACGAGCTCCAATTTTCCATCGGCGCCAAACTGCTCAAGAATAAACTCAATGGTCTTCGGAAAGCGATAACCAGCAGGTGAGAATGAGACATGGCCGGTATCCTGAATGCAATTGAGATTTCGTCCAGGGGGCTGTCCATTCAGCGCGCCCGGATGAATGTGGTGGCGGAAAACATCGCCAACGCCGAAACGACGGAGACGGTCGAGGGAGGCCCCTACCGCCGCAAGCGGATCGTCGTGAGTGAGGGAAAGACCGAGGGCACGTTTGACTCCATGATCAAACAGGCCACCGGCCGGCTGACCCGGACCGACAGCCGCCATCTGTCGACTCAATCCCGGCCATCATCGCGAAAGGTCGATATGCCCTCGGTGGATTGGGCTGAGACGGTTGATCCTGATTCCGGTTTTCGAATAGTGCACGATCCGTCACATCCTGAGGCGGACGCGGATGGATATGTAAGAATGCCGGATGTCGAGATCGTCAATGAAATGGTGGACATGATAGCCGCCTCCCGTGCCTACGAGGCCAATACGGCCGCTATCGCCGCCGCCAAGAAAATGGCCCAGGACGCTCTGGACATCTAACTATCGGAAGGATTACGATATGCAAGTCAACCCGATTGGAATCCAGTCCTACCAACAGGTGACCCAGCGGGAAAACTCTCCGGCATCGCAGGCGGAGGGCAAAGACAAGTCGCAGAAATCGCCGTCAAAGGTAACCATCACCCCGCACGACGAACTCGCGGGATCGAAGATGGCCGTCAAGGCTCCACGAGGTACCTATGCCGACGCTCTGACTGATGTTGAGAAAAAGGCCCTCGACCTCCTGTTCAGCCGCTTTAGGGGCAGCGGGCGTTTTGGTCCCGGCTACGCAGCCGGTACGGCGACTGACGACGACGCCCGACTGGTGGGTAACATGGTTGATGTGAAGGTCTGATTGTGGCAATACAAGTTGGTGGCCCCGGCAGGCTGGTTCCCGGGCTGATCGAGCAGCTCGGAAAGAGCGCCAAAGAAACGGCGCCGACCGATTCGGAGGCAAAGGTCAATTTCGTTGAGATGCTCGGTAACTTTATCGGTGACGTCAACGATCTGCAGAAGGAGTCGGCCCGGCTTCAGGAGGCCTTTATGGCCGGTGAGCCGGTCGAGCTGCACCAGGTTATGATAAAGGCTGAGAAAGCAGGTCTGGCGACGGACTTGTTGCTGGAAATTCGCAACCGGCTTGCGAAAGCCTACGATGATCTGGCGCGAATGCCCTTGTAGTTCCGTAAACAAGAGTCGCACCGACCATGGAAGGTCGGGTATAGAGAACCGATAGGAATGGGTATGGAGGCTCTAAAAGAGTTTTTCAAGAATGTAAACGGACTCATCAGCCGCATGACGCCCTCCCAGGTGATGATGCTGCTGGGAGTCACGGCCGGTACGCTGGTCGGTATCGTCTTTCTTTACGGCTGGCTGACCAGCGTCACTTACGCGCGCCTGTATTCTAATCTTGATGAGGCGGAAGCCGGCGAAGTCGCCGCCTACCTGAGCGAGAATCGAATCTCCTATCAGTTGTCGGACGGCGGCCAGACTATCGAAGTACCGTCCGGCGATGTTTACCGGGCGCGCATAGCGCTGGCTACCGAAGGCCTGCCCCGGTCGGGCAATATCGGTTACTCGATTTTCGATAAGAGCAATCTCGGCATGACCGACTTCCTGCAGAATCTCAACTTCCGGCGGGCCCTGGAAGGCGAGTTGACACGCACTATCACACAGCTCAACGAAGTTGAGGTGGCCCGGGTGCACATTGTTATTCCCAAGGAGAGGCTCTTCAAAGAAGACCAGAAAAAGGCCAGCGCCTCGGTGGTGCTCAAGTTGCGAGGGAGCGGTACTCTGGGCCGACACCAGACAGCCGGGATATCGCATCTGATAGCGTCATCGGTTGAGGGGCTGACCCCGGATAACATCACCATTGTCGATTACGACGGAAACCTGCTGTCCTCCGGCCAGAAGAGTGACCCCGTGGCCGGCCTGAGCGCCTCGCAACTGGAGATCAGTCGTCAGGTGGAAGCCAACCTGGAAAAGAAGGCGCAGTCGATGCTCGATGAGGTCCTTAGCCCGGGAAAGTCCGTCGTTCGCGTCACCGCCGAGTTGAATTTCCAGCAGTTGGAGCGCACCTCGGAATTGTTTGATCCCAACGCGCCTTCGATTCGCAGCGAAGAACGCACCAAGACCAACGGAACTGTCTCTGACAAAGCTGAGGACAACAACGAAAGCCAGCAGGAAGAAAGCGCCGAAACGGTGATCACCAACTATGAACTGAACAAAACGGTAGAGCACATTATCAACGCCCTGGGGACCATCCGGAGACTCTCGGTGGCCGTCTTGTTTGATGGCACATACTCAGCGGTGGAGAACGAGGCGGGCGAAACCGAAATGATATACGAGCCGCGCTCCCCGGAGGAGTTGGATCGCCTTGAATCAATCGTGAAAAACGCCGTGGGATTCAACGTCGAACGCGACGACCAGATAGAAATAGTCAACATCGCCTTTGATCGTGAGAATCTCGAAGAAGATCGGCAAGCGCTCGACGCCATGTATCTGCGCGACTTCTACATGAACATTGCCCGGAAAGTCGGGTACGTGCTGCTGTTTGCCTTCCTGTTCCTCTACGCGAAGAAGAAATCAAAGAAGCTGTTTGGAGCGCTGGGCAAGCTTGTCCCGGAGGCCCGCCCGCGACCCGCATCGGGGGCGCCAAAGGTCAAAGAGGAGATTGAGGAGGAAGAGGAAATTTTCATAGAAGCTGAAAAACGCAAACCGCGCCTGGTGGACAAGATGCAGGAGACGGCCAAGGAGCAGCCGGAAGAGATCGCCCGGGTGATAAAAACCATGATGGTTGATTAGAGGCGCCATGCAGTACGACCAGATGAGCCCCATGCAGAAAGCGGCTGTGGCTCTCGTAGCTTTCGGGCCCGAGGTCTCGGCCCTGGTTCTCAAGGGTATGCCGGAACAGGATCTGGAATCCATCACTATTGAGATCGCCAATCTTGGTGATGTACCAAGTGAGGTCGAGCAGAAAGTCATTGAGGAATGTCACCAGATCTTCATGGCGCGGCAGTATGTGTCCCAGGGCGGTGTCGATTTTGCGTCGGAAATCCTCGACAAGGCGGTTGGGTCCGGCCGCGCAAAGCAAATCATGCACCGTCTCGAATCCTCGCTCAAAACAGCCGGTTTCTCTCTGTTGAAGGATATCGACCCCAAGCAGTTGAGCTCTTTTCTTCAAAATGAGCACCCGCAGACGGTGGCCCTGATCCTGACCCAGTTGAGCTCCCAGCATGCCGCGGCGGTTCTATCGGAACTGCAGCCGGAACTGCAGGCCGAGGTGTCGTTGAGAGTCGCCACCATGGAGAAGATTGCGCCCGACGTGTTGCGCGAAATCGAGCAGACGCTGCAGGGCCACTTTGAGGGATCCGGCGGCCGCGAAATGTCGGTCTCCGGCGGGGCCAAGGCGCTGGCCGAAATCCTCAACCTGCTCGACACCAGCGCCGAAAAGAACGTCCTGCAATCGCTGGAAGCCGAGGACCCCGACCTGGCGGCTGAAATCAAGAATATGATGTTCGTCTTCGATGACATTATTCTGCTGGATGATCGCTCGGTGCAGCGGCTGCTCAAAGAGGTGGAGACGAAAGACCTGTCGTTGGCGCTGAAGGCGGCCAGCGATGACGTCAAGGCCAAGATATATTCCAATGTCTCCGAGCGCGTCACCGTAATGATCAAAGAGGAAATGGAATTCATGGGGCCGACCCGTCTCTCGGACGTGGAAGCGGCCCAGTCACGCATCGTGGAAGCCGTCCGGCGTCTGGAAGAGGAAGGCCAGATCATCATCGCCGGTCGCGGTGGCAAAGAGGATGTCATTGTCTAAGATCATCCGTAACGCCGCTCAGGCGCCCGCTGTCTTCATCGGTGAGAAGCACCACGACCAGGAACAGGAAGCGCGAGCCGAGAGAAAGCTGGGCACTATCCTGCCGATGGTGGCGGTGGTGACCGATCCCGACGGTGCCAAACTCATACCGATTCAGGAGATCGACAAGGTCGAAAGGGCGTTGCTCGAAGAAAAGGAGAAATCACGTCGGGAAGGCCTGGAGGAGGGTCACCGTCGGGGTCTGGAAGAGGGTCTGGACAAGGCCAGAGAGGTGCTTCAGCAGTTCGAAAAGGCCATCAATGACGCCGTAAGCCAGCGCCAGAGTATCCTGGAAGAGGCGAAACACAGAGTCCTCGACCTGGTCATTCAGGTCAGCAGAAAAGTCACATACGACGCCATCAAGATTGACCCGGAAACCACGCTGACCATGATCCGCGGCGTGATTGACAGTCTGATCGATCGCTCGCGGCTGAAAATCAAAGTGAATCCCGATCACCTGCCGATCGTCGAGCAGAACATCGATCGCTTCCTGGAAGGTTCCACGACGATCAAGGAAATAGCCATCGAACCCGACCCGCGGGTGCATTACGGTGGTTGCTTTATTGAGACGCCGACAGGGGACATCGACGCCCGGCTGGAGTCGCAGTTTGAGGTCATTTCGGAAACGATGTTCTCCGATGAGAGCGAATCGTGAGCTACATCTCCTATGACATGTACGCCGAACGCATCAAGGGCGCTCGGACCGTCAAGCATTTCGGCAAGGTTACCCAGGTGGTCGGCCTGGTCATAGAGTCGGCGGGTCCGGCTGTGTCTATCGGCCGTCTGTGTAAGATCGAAAACTACGACAGAGGCGACAGAACCAGGGGAGAGGTAGCGGGTTTTCGCGACGACAGGATTCTCCTGATGCCTCTGGGGCCCATATCGGGAATCACGCCGGGAGCGATTGTCACCTCGACTTTCGAGCAATTCCGCGTGCCGGTGGGGCCGCAACTGATCGGGCGGGTGCTGGGCGGTTTGGGTCAGCCGATCGACGGCAAGGGACCGATCGTTACCGGCGTGACCCGCGCGGTTGACAACCAGCCGATCCCGGCCTTGCGGCGACGGCGCATCTCGGAGCCGCTGAGGGTTGGAATTCGGGCGGTGGACACCATCTGCGCCATCGGCAAAGGCCAGCGCATGGGCATCTTCTCAGGCTCCGGCGTGGGCAAATCAGTGATGTTGGGCATGATGGCACGAGGGTCTTCGGCAGACGTAAACGTTGTTGCCCTAGTGGGCGAGCGGGGCCGGGAAGTCCGGGAATTCATAGAGCGCGACCTGGGACCCCAGGGAATGAAGAACACGGTCGTGGTGGCGGTCACCTCGGATCAGCCGGCTCTGATCCGGATCAAGGGCGCCATGGTGGCGACGTCGATCGCCGAGTATTTTCGCGATCAGGGTAAGGACGTAATGATCCTGATGGACTCCCTGACCCGCATCGCCACGGCTCAGCGCGAGATAGGAATCGCCGTCGGCGAACCGCCGACAACCAAGGGTTATACACCGTCGGTCTTCGCCCTTCTGCCACGCTTGCTGGAGCGGGCGGGCCAGTCCGATCGGGGCTCCATCACCGGTCTCTATACCGTTCTGGTCGAGGGTGACGACTTCAACGAGCCGATCTCGGACGCGGTTCGATCAATGTTGGACGGGAATGTCAGTCTTTCCCGGAGACTTGCGTCACTAAACCAGTATCCGGCAGTGGACGTTCTCGATTCCATCAGCAGACTGATGAAGGACGTGGCCACCAAAGAAGAACTCGCCCTGGCCGCCGAAGTGCGCGAACTGGTGGCGATCTATCGTGAGGCCGAGGACCTGATCAATATCGGCGCCTACGTCAAGGGTTCCAATCCCGGGATTGATCGGGCGATTGATAAAATAGACGGTATCAACCAGTGCCTACGGCAGGACATCTATGAACTGGCCGATCACGAGGAGTCGATTCGGCAACTACGGCAGGCTCTGGCCGATTGAAGAGAACAACGGTCGTGAAGAAGTTCAAATACCGTCTGCAGGCGCTCCTTAAGCTCAAGGAACACATTGAGCGCGAACGGCAAAAAGAACATGCTGGGGCGCTCCATCGGGTCAACAGCCAAAAGACCGCTCTGGGGCAGCTTGATAACGTCAGAAAGGGGACCCTGAAGGGCCAGCGCCAACGGATGACCAGCCGTCTCTCGGTAGCGGAGATGCTTGTTTATTCAAGGTATCTCATGAAGCTCAAGAAGGATCGGCTGGCCGGGGAACAACTTCTGAATGCGCTTGACCAGGAGGCCGAGAAAAAGCGGCAGGATCTGGTCGAGGCTTCAAAGCAGCGCCAGATCCACGAGAAACTGAAAGAACGGCAAAAGGAAAAACACGACAAAGCCGGCCGTTTGGCAATAGCTAAAAGCGACGACGAAATCGCCATCAACAATTACCGTCGGCGACGACGCGCAAAGTCCTGAAACCGTCTCATAGCGTCAAAAAAGGCCTCCCTCACCGGGAGGCCTTTCGTATGCTTTCGGGGCGCGCTCAGAGCCTGGCCGCCCAGGGATCAATGGCAGGGTTGAGGCGGCGGACCGGACAGGAACATGTAATCGACCAGGTAAACCAGGTCACTGATGTCGACCCCACCCTCCGGATCGGCATTCAGGTTGGCTTCGTCCATACAGGGAGGTGCCGGGCCGTCCTCAAACATGTATTCAACCAGGTAGACCAAGTCGGAGATATCGACGAAGTCGTCAGGGCCGTTATCGACATTGCCACGGTCTCCAAGACAGCAGCTGCCGACTATGATGTTCAGACGGCCGGGAACGAACTGTGGCCTGAAAGTGGCCGATGAGGCGTCGGAAAACATGGTCGAATACTCCACCTGGCTGCCCACGACGGACACCGTGTCGAAAGTGACCAGTTGCGTGCCGATTGAGGTCTGATAGCCGACGTACAGCGCTCCCATAAGGCCGCTGCCTGCCGGTATCAGATCAGAGTAGGCGATGCAATAGATGCTTACCACAGTGTTAGCGGTCATCCAGCCGGCGGCGGAGATACCTTCCAGTCGCCCGCCGATAAAGGAGAAGGAATCGATATGAACATCCGGGGAGTCGAAAGTCATCGTCAGTTCCACCCCGGCCAGCGGTTGGTCATTGACGATATAGACCGGCAGGATGCCCTTGCTGCTTGTGAGGGCTACCACGGAATCGACGTACACAGAATCCGGCAGGCCGGGGTCGCCACCCTGGGCGGCGCCGGTTTCAAACGCCACTGTCGAGGCCAGCAGGACGACCAGCGGTAAGCATGTTTTCAAGCTAACGCGCATGCACAAATCCTCTCGTTATACGATTCCAAGTAAAGCAAAAACAGTGCAACTTAGAAGAAAACGCGTCGAAACGCTGAACCTACGTAAGTATTTGACCTGTCATCCCTTTGGCTTGACGCAATATACTCAATTGCGCCGCGGATAGCAACTGCTTTCTTGTTATACGCCCATGTTGCAGGTCGGTTCACAATTAGCCTGTTGTCAGCTTCCAGACCGTCATCAGTTGCCGGCTCAGACCTCAGTTTTCCCGCCTTTCTGCCGATTTCACTAGCATGGCTATAAACAGAGCACCCCGGAAGATCGAGCGCTGCGCCTATACGAAGGCCTGCTACCTGGCCGAAGAACTGAAGTGCTTCGGCTACAAAACCGACTGTCCCCTGTACCAGAAATCCAACGGCGAATTTTTCAACGAAGACCGGTTCAACGAGGCAATGGACAAGCTCATCAACAAGACGCTTGCGAAGTACCAGGTGCCTTAGAATCGACCACCTCACACTCGTCTGTGATCTCGCAGAATCCGGGCCGATGGGAAATATGTTCCACCGGCCCTTTGCATTTGCTTCCTCAGATCGTCTTGCCTGACCAGCCCCCACTCGACATGAATATCCCTAACCAACTATATCCCAGCGCATTAGCTGCCCGCCCCGGCGACTGGCACGGCCTCTGCTTAAAGCAAAGAGGAGGAAAGTATGATAAAAGGACTCTACACATCGGCCTCGGGGATGATTCCCCACATCAAGCGGCAGGAAGCTTCGGCCAACAACATTGCCAACGCCGGCACTCCGGGATTCAAGAAGGACATCGTCTTTACCCGGGAGCTCTCGCGGGCCGAGGCCAGGATGCAGCCGAAGAAGTCCGACTGGGTGCAGCCGATGATCAATGACGTCTTCACCGACTATGCCCCCGGTATCTTCGAACGAACCGGCAATCCGCTGGATCTCGCTATAGAAGGGGACGGTTTCTTCACCCTTGAATCAGAGGACGGCGCCACGCTGTTGACCAGGGCGGGAAGTTTCACGGTCGATGCCGACGGGTTTCTGGCATTCCCGGGCGGTCTGCTCGCTATCGGGGAAGGAGGGCCGATCGAAGTTGGTAACGGTAAGGTGTCCGTCTCGGTCACGGGCGAGGTGGAAGTCGACGGCATGGCCGTGGCGAGGGTCGTTCCCCGCACGGTGGCGGATCTCGATCAGCTCGAGAAGGTCGGCAGTTCCATGTTCGCCGTGCCCGACGGCGTGGAGTTGATCGACGTGGAGAAGACCTATATCCGCCAAGGTTTCCTGGAGGCCTCCAACGTGGATATCGTGCGCGAAATGATTGACATGATTGCGTCCTACCGCGCCTACGAGGCCAACGCCCGCGGGGTCCAGGCGCAAGACCAGTCCCTGAACCATCTCTTCGGGCGGGTAGCCGGCAAATCGTGAGACCAACAGAAGAATAGGAGATAAACATGATTAAGGCAATGCAGACAGCCGCCACCGGTATGCTTTCGCAGCAGATGAACGTCGACAACATTGCCAACAACCTGGCCAACATGAACACCACCGGTTTCAAGAAAAGCCGGCTGGAGTTTCAGGACGTCCTGTATCAGAACTTCCGCAGGGCGGGAACGGCCTCCGCGGTCGGTTCAAAGATACCCAACGAACTGGCCATCGGGTACGGCACCAAGGCCGTCGCCACGGTGAGGCAGTTCTCGGTGGGGAACCTCCAGCCGACGGGCAACCCGCTCGACATCGCCATCGGGGGAGACGGTTTCTTTCAGATTCAGCACCCGGACGGAACCACGGTGTACACCCGGGACGGCAGCTTCAAACTCTCAGGGGACAGCCGCATTGTCAACAGCGACGGCTACGTAATGCTGCCTGAGATCACGGTCCCCGAGGACGCCACCAGTATGGCGATCGGTACCGACGGCTCCATACAGGTACTTCAGGCGGGCCAGATGATACCGGTGGAGATCGGGCAGATTGAATTGGCGCGGTTTGTCAACCCGGCCGGCCTTACCGCTTTAGGGCGCAATCTTTACGCCACGACGGCAGCCTCCGGTGATCCCATGACCGACGTGCCCACCCAGAGCGGGCTGGGGGAAGTGTCCCAGGGCTACCTGGAGATGTCCAACGTTGAAGTCGTTGACGAGATGGTCAATATGATCGTGGCCCAGAGGGCCTATGAGATGAACTCCAAGGCGATCCAGACGGCCGACGACATGGCCGCAATCGCCAACAGCCTTAAGAGATAAGCCATGATAAGAAAACTGCGTGCCCTCCTGATCGCATTGATCCTCATCACAATGTCATTCGGCGCCGCGTCATTCGCCGCCACCACCGATGAGGCCATCGTGGAGAAAATGTCGGCCATGTTTGATCTCGATCCGGGCCGGTACCGGATCGAACTGCTCTCCAACCCGCTCAAGACGGGAGATGTCTCTGTCGACCAAATTGCCCTGCGTCCATTGTCGCAGAAAGAGCCGCTGGGGCTGTATTCGGTGATGGCCTCGGTCACGGTAGACGGCGAGGTACTGGAATCGGGGCAGGTTCGGATGAGAATAAAGAAGTACGAGAGCGTGCTGGTTCTCACGGATCGGATAAGACGCCATGAAACGCTTGGGCCGGAAAAGTTCGCGTTGAAGGAAATGGACGTGACCAGCCTTCGCGAGAAACCGATAACCTCGGCGACCTCGCTGGCGGACATGCGTACCAGGCGCAACCTGCGTCGCGGAGACATCCTGACCAGCGGCGACATCGAACCGATTCCCGATATCGAATCCGGTCGCGACGTGACCATAGTCTATTCCAGCGGTCTGTGTCGGATTACGACCGAGGGCCGCACGCTTCAATCGGGCATGGCGGGTGAATACGTCAAGGTGAAGAATAAATCATCCTGCAAGATAATCATTGCCCGCGTCGTGAACGGCACGGCCGTGGCGGTGGATCCATAAGAAAAGCCAACCCGGAGAGAGACGATGAACTATAGGAAGGTTCTACTGATTCTGCTGGCGCTGCTGCTGTTGCCTTTCACGCTCAAGTTTCGGGCCGAGGATTTCGGCCAGGCGCAATCCCTGTTTTCGGACATAAAGGCGCACAAGGTCGGGGACATACTGACCGTCATAATATCGGAACAGAGTCGGGCCTCGCACAAGGTGGAGACCAAGGCCGAGAAGACGCACAAGGTATCTGTCAACGGAGGTCCCGGGGTAGGTCCGCTCGATTTCATTTCGCTCTTCGGCGTCGACTCGGACGCCAAGAATACCCACGACGGCAAAGGAGAAAACCTTCGCAACGGAAGCCTTCGGGCCAGGATGTCGGTGACGGTAGTGGCCGTCAAACCCAACGGAGATCTTGTTATTGAAGGCTCACGCACGGTCGGCATCTCGGGCGATCGTGAGGTGCTCACTCTTACCGGCGTCGTGCGCCAGAAGGACATTGCTCCCGACAACACCATTGACTCCTACCTGATCGCCGACGCCGAGATACACAACACCGGCCGGGGAGTCGCCAACAGCGCCTCGCGTCCGGGATTTATCACCAGGCTCATCAACTGGTTGTTTTAGGAGGAGGTCATGCTGCCTGCAATCACTGCAAGACTGGCAACGCCGGTCGGTTTGGTACCGCTGATTTCACTGCTTCTGTTCTTTTGCCAGCCGGCTGAGGCCGCCAAAGTACGCATCAAGGACATCTGCGCCTTTCAGGACAAGCAGGAAACGGGCCTGGTCGGTTACGGCCTGGTGGTGGGGCTGGACGGCACCGGCGACGGTAACGGCACCCAGTTTACGATCCAATCCCTGACGAACATGATGGAACGCATGGGTCTTACGGTCGATTCCAGGAAGGTCAAGGTCAAGAACGTCGCCGCCGTGATGGTGACGGGAAAAGTCACCAGCCACCAGTCGCAGGGGACTTATTTCGATGTTATGGTCTCCTCGGTCGGGGACGCCTCGTCGCTGCAGGGAGGAACGTTGCTAATGACGCCGCTGGCGGATCTTGACGGCGTCGTCCGCGCCATGGCGCAGGGGCCGATCTCCATCGGCGGCTTCAATGTCCAGGTTGACGACGGGAACAAGATCGTGGAAAACTACACCCTGGTCGGCCGTATCCCCGGGGGCGGCAAGATCACCACGTCGCTGGAAGCGCGCGGACAGGTCGAACCGGTGTTTCTCCTGTCGCTGCACAACCCCGACTTCACTACCGCCAGCCGTGTCGCCGAGCGCATCAACATCAAGTACGGCCTGACCGCCTTTGCCACCGACGGCGGAACGGTGAAAGTGGTGGTACCTGACTCACTGTCCTATCCGTCGACGCGCACGCGCTTCATTGCCGACATCGGCCAGCTTCAGGTGGTGCCTGACAACCCCGCGCGGGTAGTGATAAACGAGAAAACCGGCACCATTGTGGCCGGTCAGCACGTGACTATAGAACCGGTGGCCATCGCCCACGGCACGATAACGGTCAGTATCCAGTCGACGCCGGTCATCTCGCAGCCGGCCCCGTTCAGCGCGGGGGAGACCATCGTCACCCAGCAGTCGCGCATCGATGTCAAGGCCGACAAGGCTCGCGTGATCCACATGAAAGGCGCCGTCTACCTCTCCGATATCGCCAAGGCGCTGAACAAAATCGGCGCCACGCCCAGGGACATTATAGCCATCTTCCAGGCCCTCAAGCAGGTCGGAGCGCTCAGGTCGGAACTGGTCATTCTGTGATGACACACGTGAACTTGAAAGCCGCCTCGGTTTTTCCACAGTCCGGTATTGAGCGCCTCAAGGGACAACAGGTCCGGAGTCCGGAGGCCCGGAAGGCCCGGCTGCGCAAAGTATCGAAGGAGTTCGAGGCGTTCTTCACATACTATATGCTCAAGGCAATGCGAAAGACGGTGCCCGAGGGCAGTCTGACCGACCAGGCACCCTTCTCGGGTAAGGCCGGCAAGGACATCTTCACCGATCTGTTCGACATGGAGCTGTCTCGAAAGATGCCCTCAGGCAAAGGCAACTCAATAGCCGACATACTCTATCGCTCCATGGAAAAACTCGTGGAGGCAGAGTCAGGCGCTTCCGGGGTCGAAATCCGACCGTTGCAACAGCAGAGCGAACCTGTGCCGTTGCCCCGCAACATGTTCCACAACGTGTCCCGACCGATTCGCTTATATGACATCTCAGCGGGGAGGAAGCGACCGATGGCTCTGGAGGGTTCCTCGAGAGCCGCCGGCGCCGGTTCCATTGTCGCCAGGTATGGCAAGCATATCAATGAGGCGGCCGCCCGGACGTCGCTCGACCCGGCCCTGATACTGTCCGTTATCAAGGCGGAGTCCAACGGCGATCCGCGGGCGGTTTCAAGAGCGGGCGCCAGGGGATTGATGCAACTGGTCGACTCTACCGCTGCCGATTACCAGGTCGAGCAGGTTTTCGACCCGCGTGAGAACATCATGGCCGGCAGCAGGTACCTCAGGGACCTTGTCGATCGCTTCGGGGATCTGCGGCTGGCGCTGGCCGCGTACAATGCGGGGCCGGAGAATGTTACCAGATACCAGGGCGTCCCCCCGTTCAAGGAGACTCGGGACTACGTGGACAAGGTCCTGACTACCATGCGAACTCTCCGGACAAGAACGGTGGTCAACTCCCAGAAAAGGTAATAAAAAGTGCGGAACGGTCGATATGAAAATTAGATAGGAACCGGACAAGCATAGGACATGATTGACAAGCTGATTGGAACTATTGGCTCGGAAGCCACACTCTTTGAATCCTTCCTCGGATTGCTGCAGCGACAGCAAGCGATGTTGGTGGCGGACGATGCGGACGGCCTCAACGAGGTTACCGCCGACATGCGCGAGAAACTCGTTGCGAGCAGCCTGCTCGCGGAGCGCCGTGAGCGGTTGGTCGAAGAAATCAGAAGCGCCAATGCCATTGAGGGTGACCTTGACGTTACCCGTCTGATCGACATCGTGGATCAGAACCAGGCCGACCAGCTTTTGCGTCTCCGCAATCTGATTACCGACCTGAATGAGAAGATCAACCGGGCGCGCAACCATAATGCGACGCTGCTCAACCGCTCGCGTGAGTACATTTTCCGAATGATGGATATGCTTTCCAGAATGAACAATCCCCAGGCGACGTACGCGCCCGCCGGCACCGTCGCCGCGCGTCCGCAAAACGTGGCCATGGATCGGAGGGCATAATGCCGGGACTCTTTCAGGCACTTGAAGTCGGCAAGCGCGCCATACTGACACACCAGATGTCGCTTCAGACCCTGGGGCACAACATCGCCAACGTCAACACCCCGGGGTATACCCGGCAGCGGGTGAGTATCACCAACACCTTTCCGGAAGAGAGTGCTTTCGGGTCTGTCGGCACCGGCGTTCGTGTCAGCGATATCAGGCACATCCGCGACCTTTTCCTCGGTAACCAGTTCCGACAGGAGAACAAGTCGCTTGGTCAGTGGTCATACAAGGAAAAGACCCTCCGGCAGGTGGAAGAGTTGTTCGGCGAGCCATACGACAATGCCCTCTCGGATCAACTGAACAAGTTCTTCGCGTCCTGGAACGATCTGGCCCACAACCCCGACACGCGTAACTCCGTTCTGTCCGAGGCATGTTTGCTGGTCAATCGGTTCCACGAACTGGCCGACCAACTCACGACGCTTCAGAGTTCCATCGACCGCGAGATGATCACCGTCACGAGCGAAATCAACGGGCTGGCCAATGAAATCGCCCGCCTGAACCATGAGATCAAACGAAGCGAGGTAGGTGCCTCCACCGCCAACGACCTGCGCGATATGCGCGATCTGCTCATTGACGAACTGTCCACACTGGTGGATGTCAATACCAGGGATGAAGAATACGGCGTGGTAGTGGTGTCGGTCGGATCTATGCAACTGGTGGACGATAATCACGCGTTGCAGATCGGCGTAGAGATCGCCAACGACAGCGGCAGTCTCAAACACAATCTGGTGTGGCAGGGGACGAAGATATCGTTCAAGAATCTCGACGGCAGACTCAAGGGATTGGTGGACTCGCGCGACGAGATTATTCCTCGGCACCTGGAGCAGTTGAACGCGCTGACGCGGACCCTGGTCGAAGAAGTCAACACTCTACATCGCAGCGGATACGGTCTCGACGGTTCAACCGGTACGAATTTCTTCGACCCGCGATATACCGACGCCACCACCATCGAGGTAAATAGCGACATAGTCGCCAAGCCGTCGATGATCGCGGCCGCTCAGGTGCCGGATGCGGAATCCGACAATCGAATAGCCCTGGCTATCGCGGCCCTGCAGAACGCCAAGTTGATGAATGACAATGCCGTTACGATAAACGGCTTCTACAACAGCCTCGTTGGATCCCTGGGCGTGGAGACGCGCGAGGCGCAGTCATTCACTGAAAGCTATGAAATGCTGGTGGCCCAGATTGACAACGCCCGGCAATCGGTTCAGGGAGTATCTCTGGACGAGGAAATGGCAAACATGATTAAGTCTCAACACGCATACGACGCCGCCGCCAGAGTGATCACAGCCATGGATCAGGCGCTGGATACGGTCATCTTCTCGATGGGAGTGGTCGGGCGGTAAACGGAATGTCTCCAGGGCGGAGACGGTAACACCACGGAGGGTTACGTGCTGATATTGACAAGGAAGTTGGGCGAGTCGATCACGATCGGTGACAACGTCAAAGTCTCTGTCCTGGGCATACACGGACGACAGGTTAGGCTGGGAATTGACGCGCCGCTGGATGTAGTCGTGCATCGGGAAGAGGTCTATGTGAAAATCCAGGCGGAAAACCGGCGTGCCTCGAAGTCACTCAAGGAAGATCTGCTCGGTATGGTCAGCCTCATCAAGGGAAAGATCGGAGGCAAGGGGCATGACAAGATGAAACCGCCGGATATCGACTACAAAACGGATGACCGCCACCCTAAACGACCCCGCAGGGGGCCGGATTCGGGGAAGTCGGCCGACGGCTGAACTCGCGGTTGAAGGGACGAACGAATGCGCATCAGCAACAGGATGCTGACCGACCGGGTGCTGTTCAACATGCAGCGCTCCCTCGGCAGGTTTCTCGAATTACAGACGAAAATGTCGTCGGGACGAAGAATCAACCGACCGTCCGACGACCCGATGGGAACTCTGCAGGACCTCGACTATCGAACCGAGTTAACCAGGATCGCCCACTACCGCAGTAACATAGACACCGGACTGAACTGGCAGCAAACCTACGACGCTGTTCTGGCTGACCTGAAGGACATGATGGTCAGCGCCAAAGAAGTGGCCATCTCCATGTCCAGCGACAACTGGGACGGCGACGACGGCCAGGTCCGGCTGGCCCAGGCCGTCGAGATCGAGTCGATCATCGAGCAAGTGATGCAGTTGGCCAACAACGAACTGGGCAACAGAAGCATCTTCGCGGGTTTCAAGACCGATGGCGCGGCCCTTCAGCGCGGCGGGATGGGAGCCGTATACATGGGGGACGATGGTCTGATCGAGTTCCAGATCGATTCCTCGTCACGCGTTGCCGCCAACCTCGTCGGGGCTGACGTTTTCCTCAAACAGCTCCGCATCCTCGGCGAGGAGGCCGATCTGAACGTGGCCGTGACGGGCGATACGCTCCTGGGTGATCTGAACGGCGGTACCGGCATTGACCTCGCTGGCGGAACTTTCAACATAATCGACCGGAACCTGGGCGCCACGGCAGCTATTGACCTGACCGCTCTGACCCCGGCCAACACCGTCAACGACCTTATCACAGCAGTCAACGCCCAACTGCTTGCCGTAGTTCCCGATCCCATAACCGATGTGACCGTATCCATCGGGTTCGCCAACAACCACCTGTTCTTCGACACCACCACCAGCGGGATTATTACCGCCTCAACCTCATTGGGTGTTCTCAATGACGGCTACGGAGTCAACCTCGATCCGGATTCAATCGTGCTGAGCGACGGGGGAGCCATCAACATTACAGTCGATCTGTCGGGCTCCACCACTGTCGGTGACATCATCACCAAGTTCAATGCCCAGGCCCCGGCCGGTGTGACCATGCAGGTGGATCCGGCGGGCAGAAAGGGGCTTGAGATAATCGACGCCAACGGTCCACCGCCGCTCAACCTTACCGTCTCAGAGGCCAATTACGGAACTGCAGCGCATGATCTGGGCATCCTCGGCGATATTGGAACCGGCGTCATCGGCGCGGATCTCAATCCGACAGTTAGCTTCAAAGTCGAGGAAACCACGGGCACCACCGCCGCCGACCTGGGCATCGTCGGCGAGTTCTTCAAAGACTTCGCCGGTACCGACATCAATCCGCGCCTGAGCCTGGCGGCCCAGGTGACTGATCTTGACGGCGGTCTCGGCCTCGATCTCGGTGAACTAATAATCTGGCAGGGCGACAGATATCGCACCATTGATCTGTCCGATCCCGCCATTGTGAGCGTGCAGGACCTTCTCGACACCTTCAATAACTGCGGTCTTGACATAACGGCGTCGCTCAACGCGGGTGAGACGGGCATTCAGATCGTCAGCGACGACCGCTACCGGTCACTGACCATCGAGGGTGTCGACGGCAACAACCTCGCCAAGCGGATGGGGGTTTTCGGTTCCAGTGATATGGCCGGTTCCCTGTCGGTGCTGGTGAACGCCCTGCGCAACAACGACCGCGAAGGCATCGGCCTCCTGATAGGCAACATGGATGACGCTATCCAGCATTTGGTGGGGGAACGGGCCGCTGTCGGCGCTCGCGTTATGCGGTTGGAAACGACCGCCGCCCGCCTGGTGAGTCTTGACCTGACCGTCACCAAGCTGCTGGCGGAGGTCGAGGATGCTGACATGGCCGCAATGATAACGGAACTGGCCACGCACGAAAGCGCCTACCAGGCGTCTCTGGCGGCCACCGCGAGAATCATACAGCCGAGTTTGATAAACTTCCTGAAATAAGCCAACTGTGAGGAAAGAAACTATGCTGATAGACAGTAGCCGACTGGGAGCGATAGAGATTCCCGAAGACAAGTTGATCGCGATGGAAAGACCGATCCTTGGCTTCGAGGGCCTCACCCGCTTCTGCCTGGTGGAACGTGACGAAATGGCCCCCTTCCTCTGGTTGCAGTCAACCGAGGAAACAACGGTAGCGTTTATCGTCGTAAATCCCCGGGCCTTTTTCCCCCACTACCGGATCGAGGTCAACCGCAAGGAAATCGCCGAACTCAGGATAAAACGCTTGGCGTCGGTGGAAACTTACGTGATCGTGACCGTGAACGATGATCCCCGGGATATGTCCGTCAACCTCCAGGGCCCGATTCTGATCAATACCGAGAACGGCCTGGCGAAACAACTGGTGCTGGTCAATTCCGAGTACAAGGTGAGTCACCGGATTCTTGATGCCGTTGAGCGTCTTGATCGCGCTGCCGAGCACAAGGAAGAACTGGTCGGTGTCTGAGTTCCCAGTCGGGCCGCCGCCGGTTCAAACGATGCTGCCATCGGCGACTGTCCGCCGCAGGTTCCGGCCCTGCCGGACTCACAGGTGAGAGCTTCCATGGCGCACTCCGGGAAAAAGAAAACCTCGCGCGTACGGAAGCGTAAGGGCCCCTCGGGACGGAAAATCGCACGCGACCGCCGCCGGCCCGACGACCGGCTGGATGATCTGCTCAACGGCGTTGCGACAAACCCGGATGACGTACAGGCCCGCTTGGCTCTCGGCAAGCACTACTACCGGCACAATCTGCATAGCGAGATCGCCGGGGTTCTCGAACCCCTTGAGGCGAAGTACCCCTTCGGTAGTGAGTACGATTGCGACCTCTATAACCGTCTGCTGGCCTTCGGGTATGCCTCGGAAAACCGTCTGCTGGATGCAGAAAAAATATGCGGGCGGGGTTTAGCCTCCTCTCCGGCCGGGCTGGATTATCACTTCGTCCGCAGTTATATCCATCTGTCGCTGCGCGAGTATGACAAGGCTGTCGCCTCGGCAAATGAATACCTGGCGCAGTTTGAGGGGCTACGCGCGACTTCAGCGACGCCGGATGTGTTTACGTTCTCGGATACTCACCGCAGCCAGGTACTCAACTACCTCGGCTCCTGTTTGCAGGAGAGGGGTGAACTGGAAAATGCCGGGGTTCAGTTCGATCTGGCGTGCCAGGCCGATCCGGGCAACCACCTGCCGTATCTGAACCTGGTCAACATCGCCCGACGACAGAACGATATCAAGGCCGCCAAGGCGATTGTCGCCCGGGGCTTGGATGAATGCCGCCAGGTACAGGAACTTCGCTTGCTTTCGGAATCGTTCAAGCGGGCCGTGACCATTTCCGCCTGCATGATTGTCAAGGACGAGGAAGAGCTGTTGCCCGGATGTTTAGATTCTGTCCGCGACTGGGTCGATGAAATCGTTGTCGTCGACACCGGCTCCACCGATCGTACTATAGAGATAGCCGAATCATACGGCGCCAGGGTCTTTCACCAGCCCTGGGAAGGAAACTTCTCCAAACACCGCAACTACTCCATCGAACTTGCCACCTGTGATTGGATTTTCATTATCGACGCCGACGAGCGCTTCAGCAATAAAGACGTGCCACTGTTGCTGGACAGCGTCAACCGCGGAGAACACAAAATCATATCGGTCAACGTATTCAACCTCTATGGATCAATCGGCCACAAGCTGACGTCGGTGAATTCAATGCGCTTTTTCAGACGGGAACTGAACCTCAGGTATCGAGGTATTGTCCACAATTCCCTGTACGTTCCCGAAGGGATAACAATCTCCCGCGCTCCTATCACGATGGAACACCTCGGATACGACCTGACGCCGGAGAAAATGAAAGCCAAATTTGACCGTAGTAAGGCACTGCTCGAAAAACAGATCGAAGAAAACCCGGATTTTGCTTTTGCCTGGTTCAATCTGGCCCAGTTATACCGAGGTGTTCTGTCTGAGGCATTAGAGGAATATGCGCCAAAGGTTCTCGAGGCCGCACACCATGCGGTCGACCTAACCGACCACGATGATGTGCAGGGAGATCGTCACATTCACCTGATGGCTCTCGATCAACTTGGGTGGACTTACTTCTACTTGAAAGAATATGATCAGGCTGAGCATTTCGCACGGCGCGCCCTTGCGATAAAGCCGAATTACCTCGATCCGCTGATGCTCTTGGGCAACATATATGCCAACACGAAGAAATACGACGAAGCTATGGAGGCTTACCGGAAATATCTGGATGTCCAGTCAGAGTTTGACGAGCATATAGAGATAGACTCGCTTATTTTGTTTCATCCTGAGAGCCGCGCTACGGCTTTGTACGGTATGGGCGCTATCTCTGAACTGAGCAACGATCCGGCAAAGGCCAAAGAGTATTACCGCGAAGCGCTCGCGGCCACGCCCGGTCATCCGGAGGCTTCTCTCAATCTCGGCAAAATACACATGAACGAGGGTAACTTCGCCGAGGCGGAAACGCGGTTTCTCAACCAAATGGAGACAAAGCAACCCTCGGTTCTTGCCGCTCTGGGTTTGGGCTACATATATCTGCAACAGATGCAGCATGAGAAAGCAGAACAATACTACGAGAAAGCGCTCGAAATCGAACCGTCCAATCTCACCGCTCTGGTCAAGGCCGGTGAGTTCTTTCGCGAGACGGATAGGATAGACAGAGCGAGAGAACTATATCAGAAAGCATTTGATATCGACAGTGCGGAACCGGAGGTGCTGCAACCGCTGGCGGCAATATACTTTGCCGATGGACGCTACCAGCAGGCGGCTGAGCTATATCAGCGGGTTCTCGATCAGCAGCCGGATCGAGCGGAGATTCTCAACGACCTCGGCAACTGCTACTTCAGACTGCAAGACCATGACCGGGCCGAGGACTGCTACCGGCAGGCGCTCGATACCGGCACTGCGCCCGGTGTAACCTATCGCAACCAGGGCGTGAATCGGGTACGGCAGGGCAGGTTGAATGAAGCTATTATCGCGCTTGAAAAATACACTGAAATCGAACCCGGCCAGCCAGAGATACTGCGCATTATAGGCGATCTGTATCGCCAGACAGGAGATTATAGTTCTGCTGTTTCTTACTATGAGCAAGTTTTGACCAGCATCGGCGACGACACGCCGGCCCTTTTCAATCTCTCGGAGTGCTATCTTCTTATGGGACATAGGGATTCGGCCATAGTCGGTTACCGTCGGATACTTGCCTCGAACCCCGATTTTGCTCCCGCCCGCGACCGTCTGAGCGAACTGGCCCCGGTCACGGGACCCGCCTGAGCAGCCAAAACCGATTCTACCTGCCGACTGCCCCACAACGGGGGCCTGTTGAAAACTCGGAATACAACACAAATCAATAACTGATTTCCATTGCATGTTATTCCCGGGCACGCGGGAATCCACTGGTATCAACGACTTTCTGGATGCCCGCTTTCGCGGGCATGACAGAGAGGGTGGTTATGCCCACTTTCGCGGGCATGACGAATCTGTCAGTAGGGCAGGTTTGTCTTCAAACCTGCCAACAAAGGCGGGTCCGAGGACGGACCCACCCTACGAGGCTGTGACAATACGCAAGTTTTTCAACAAGCCGCAAACGGTGGGCCACCAGCAGGCCGTTTTTTTTGCTGTCAAGATCAATTGGGCCGATAAAGTTGCTCAAGCTTCTGCCGATTAAGAAGCTATAATGAAAACCCCACGATGGGTTGGAACCAGTATCCTTAATGACAAGATGACAAGGAGGAACCGACAGGAGGCATACCGGGCAGTCTGGGTTAAATGGACTTTTAACTCGATACGTGTCAGACATGGGAAGTGACGGTAGGAATATAAAGGAACTGAACCAATAAGAAAGAGGGGTACGGATACCCCACATCTTTCAAGGAGGATGTATCCATGTCACTTCGTATTAACCACAACCTGGCTGCGTTGAATGCTCACCGCAACCTGGTGAACACAACCAACATGCTGCACAGCTCCATGCAGAAGCTGTCGTCAGGTTACCGGATCAACCGGGGCGCCGATGACCCCGCCGGTCTGGTGATCTCGGAGCAGTTCCGGGCGCAGGTCGCCGGTCTCAACAAGGCGATCGGAAACTCGGAAGGGTCTATCAGCATGATCCAGACGGCTGAAGGCGCACTCACCGAGGTCAACGCTCTGTTGGTCTCCATGAGAGAGTTGGCCATTCACGCCGCCAACGAGGGCTTCAACGACGCTGACCAGTTGGCTGCTGATCAGGCGGAAATCGAGAACGCCATCTCGACGATCGATCGTATCGCAACGAACACACAGTTCGGGACCAAGAGGTTGATCGACGGCAGCAACGAGAACGTTGCTGTAATCACTACACCGAACAGCTCCGGTGTCACATTGAGCGACTCGGGTTTGAGAACCGGTTTTTACTCGCTGGCGGCGGCCAAGACCGCCGACCCGACCGCGGTGGTCAATTCCGAGGCGCTGGGCATCAGTCTTGCCAACACCGACGGTGACCCCTACAACCTTTCCGACGCGATCCACAATATCGATATCGTGCAGGCTTCTGATGTCGCCAAAAAGACATCCACTGCTATCTCGGTGAAAGACGCCTGGGGCAACGATCTCACAGTCGCCGCCGCGGCCTCCGAAGCTCTTGTATCTGCAACCGGTACGTTTACCAGTAACCTCGATGTCGATATAGGTGATTACACGTTCATCCTGAATGTGCAGGAAGGCGGCGCCACTCCTATCGGCAACCAGGCCCTGAATATCACTATCGAGGCCGGAGACGTATCGGCTGATGTAAAAACCAAGCTGGAAGCAGCCATTGCCGCCAACTCTGAGCTGGCCGGCAAGATTACGGTCACGTCAGATGCGCCCGCCGGCGCTGTCACGTTCGGGTTTGAGTACTACAAAGAAGGCGCCCAGTACTCTGTCAGGACTGAAGCCTCGTCAACAACCGGCACCGGTACCTTTGCTTTTTCAGCCGCTTCCGATCGCGGCGAATCCCTTGGTGTCCTGAAGTTCACAGCGAACACTTCCGCCAATGGTCTCCTTTCCGATCAGACAATCACGGTGGGCAACGCCGCCTACGGCACTATGGACGGGTTGATCACCGCCGTAAATGCGGCCATCACCGCTCATGCCTCCTGGGACATAACTACGGACTTCGTCGCCTCTCTGGACGGTACTAACAGGATCCAGTTCGCCTCCCTGGATGAGGGTTCCACGTACTACCTCAAACATCTTACTAGTCTTGGTGTTGACTCGGACCTGAGGAATGTACTTGGTCTCTCTGTCGATACCGTGAACAACACCGGTACCAACGCCATTGTCAATTTCGATGATTACGCTAACACGATCACCGATATCAAGTACTCAGCCACAGGGACTCATACTCTGGAGACGGCGGCCTATGGTGAGGCTGACCGAGGCACTATTGACATTATTACCGAGAAGGCAGCCGCGGGCGTCGGCACCGGTATCGGCGGTATTGATACCGGCAACCTGCTGTTGACCGTCACCGGCACCAAGTACAGCGTCCAGCTCAACGGCGGCCCGGCTACTGAGGCCACGGCCGGCATTGACGCTATCGTCTACAACGCGGAGCGGACTGAGTGGATTACCGTCAATTATGACCTGATTTCGATCGGCGGCAACGAGACCATCAGTAACACCGACCAGTCACTGGTCTTCCAGATCGGTGGTAATGTTGGCCAGACGGCGAGGATTTCGCTGGCCAACCTGTCCAGCACATCGCTGGGGCAGGACATAGTCGGCAACATGTTCACGTCGCTGGCGAATATCAACGTCACCACCGCCGATGGCGCCCAGGATGCACAGTCGGTTATCGACAAGGCCATCAACGAGGTGTCGACCACTCGTGGTAGCCTGGGTAGTTTCCAGAAGAACACTCTGGAATCCAACCTGAGGAACCTGCGGATTGCCTCTCAGAACCTGACCGCTGCTGAGTCGCAGATTCGTGACACTGACATGGCCGGGGAGATGTCGGAGTTCACCAGGAACCAGATTCTGGTTCAGGCCGGTGTGGCCATGCTGGCCCAGGCCAACCAGATTCCGCAGGTTGTGCTCTCGCTCTTCGGTTAAGAAGAGGGTAACGCAACAGAATAGATATCCGGGGGAAGGTAATACTTCCCCCGGATCAAAACGAGATTGACTGACTGCAGGCTGACATTGACGTCTTAAAAGTACAGGAGTATGAATGCCAGGCGCCAACTCCATCGTAGGCATCCAATCCGGCCTTGACTGGGTCGGCATTGTTGATGCCATGATCACATTTGAACGGCAGAATGCCGTTCTCCTCGAAAACCAGCAGGCCGAAAAAACCGATATCATAACAACCCTCAAGGCGGTGCAGGCCAAGTTTCTCGCCTTGAATACGCAGGTGTCCCGGCTCAGGACGTCCAGCACCTTTGAAGCCGCTGTGATAACGGTGTCCGACGAAACGCACCTGAGCGCCCAGGCCTTCGGGGCGGTCGGAAGCGGTTCCTATGATATCCAAGTGCTCTCGGTGGCCAGGAACCACCAGATCGCCAGCCAGGGTTTTTCCGACTGCTCCATTTCCGATTTCGGTACGGGGACTATCGTTCTCGGTGTCGGCGGCAGTACTTCGAAAACGATTACCATCGACAGCGGCAACAACTCGCTGATGGGGATCAAGAACGCCATCAATGAATCCGGCGCCGGGGTCACGGCCACAATTGTCAACGACGGCTCGTCATCCAACCCGTATCGCCTCCTCCTCAGGTCGAACACCACCGGGCGCGACAATACAATCGAGATCACCAGCAACCTCACCGGCGGTGCCAACCTGGACTTCACTAACGCGTCGTTTGACGACCCCGAGCCGGTGGATATGGCGGCCGGGTCGACGTCCGAGCTGTCACTCGGGGCCAGCGCCTCCTATACCGGCAGCGAGAACAAGATATACACCTTTACGGTAGCCGGTTCGGGGGAACAGACGGTCGGTGTCGACGTACCCATAACTATCAATTGGACCGACGGCACCGACTCTGGGTCGATCGACGTCAATGCCGCCGACACCGAGGTCCAGTTGACCGGCGCCGGCAGCGACGGGCTTTATCTTTCTTTTGGAGCAGGCACGCTCACCGCCGGGGACGAGTTCCAAGTGACGACTTTCGCACCGCTCCTGCAGGAAGCCACCGACGCCCGGATTGCTTTTGGCTCCACCGGCGGCTCCGGGTCGCCGATTGAAATCAGTTCGGCGACGAATGAGTTTCAGGACGTCGTCGCCGGATTAACGCTGACGGTTCACACAGAGACCGCTACCGGCGAAAGCATTACGGTGAACACCGACATCGACATTTCGGCCATTCGCACCGCCGTCAATGATTTCATTGGTGCCTACAACGACGTCATGGACTTCATCGATGATCAGAACACCTACAATTCCGACACGGGGGAGTCGGGTGTGCTTTTCGGTGATCTCACGCTCCGGTCGATGCAGGATATGCTTCGCAACGCCCTGACCTCCATAATCATCGGGCTCGACAGCGACTTCAACCAGCTTTACACTATCGGCATTCGCCACGACGGATACGGCAATCTGAAAATCGCCGACAACGCCCGCTTTGAAAGCGCCCTGAGAGATAACCCGGACGATATCAGCAGGTTGTTCGGTAACTCCGGCAACTCGTCGAACAGTTTTATCGAGTTCATCTCTTTCAGCACCGAGACAACGGTGGGCCAGGAGTTCGCCGTAGACATCACCACTGCAGCCACGCACGGCCTCTTTGAGGCAACCAACATCGACGATCCGGCTGAGACGCCCTTGACTCTGGACAGCACTAACAACCGCCTTCAGATCCTGATCGACGGAATCACGTCGGATGAGATTGTCCTCACGGAGACCACTTACAACAGCTACAGCGAATTGGTAACGGAAATCCAGAGTGGGATCGATTCCGACGACAACATCGGCAACAGGGGGGTGACGGTCGAGTGGGTCGCTGAAGCGAGCGGAGGGTACCTCAAGTTCACCAGTTCCAGTTACGGCTCCAGTTCCAGGGTGCAGATTATCGGCGGCATCGAGAACGCCGCCTATACGGATCTCGGCATGTCCGCCGGAACCAGCACCAGCGGCGTTGACGTGGCCGGTACGATTAACGGCGAAGAGGCCGAGGGTAGCGGTTTGATCCTCTCCGGCAAGGAAGGCAACGAGAACACCGAGGGGCTTAAGCTTAAGGTAAACCTCACCGAGGCGCAGCTTGTGACCGGCGCCGAGGGGACAATCACCCTCGCCAAGGGAGCGGGTTCGCGGCTGTTCGAACTCATCAACAGCCTCACCAGGGCCGGGGACGGCACCTTCGACCGCCGCATCCGAGGTTATCAAAACCAGGTCGAGACTCTTGTCGACCGCATCGAGGACATAGACGAAAGACTGGAAATGCGCCGCACGATCCTGCTCGAGCAATTCTACGAGATGGAATTGGTCCTGGGGCAACTCAGCGCCGAGCAACAGTACCTGACCACCCAACTGGCGGCTCTTAACGCCAACTGGACACTTGGCAGGACCCAGCAAAGATAGATATCAGCGGAGGAATCACCATGGATGGTACATTAGCCACCTATCGCGCAGTCGATACTCACGGCAAATCGCAACTCGAGTTGATTCTCCAGGTCTACGACGGTGCCTTAGCGGCGTATCGGGAGGCAGCCCAATGCTACGAAAAGCAGGATCTCAACGCGGGATACGAATCACTGGAGAAAGCCAAGCGCTTTGTAGTGCACCTGTATACCACGCTTGATCCGGAGAAGGGCGGGGAGATCGCCGAACAGCTCGGTAAACTCTACGCGTACGTGGTCAATCAGACCAACGTTGCAGAGGCAACCAAAGATTTATCCCGGATTGACGATATCATTAGTGTGCTGGAAAACCTTCGCCTTGGCTGGGCAGGGCTGAAAGAACAGGAGACCTCCTCGGATCAGAAGCCGCCGGAAGAGACCGCGGCTCCCCGCCGGGAGTTCTCGACTTCGGCATAGAATGGAAGGAATGGACTACAACGCGATAAGCCAACTGGAACGTGAGTTGATCTTTGTCCTCAAGGAAGAGTATTCCTTCTACCAGTCGCTGTACATAACCCTGGACAAGCAACGGGATTCCATCAAGTTCAATCGCGACGAGCATCTTCTTGATTTGTTTGCCGAGATAGAGCGGTGCCACCAGCGCATCAAGAGGTCGGGAGAGAAGATCGCTGCTCTCAAGGCGAGGCATCCCCAGATGTTCAGGGTGGCGGCGGTTCGGCCGGAGATCAAGAAGCTTGTCAATTCAATCGCCACCATGGTGAAAAGGAATGTGAACCTGGTAAGTGAAAGTGAGGAATACCTCAAGGGCCGCTACGAACGTATCAAGGAAGAATTAGGTGAGTTGAGAAACAGCCACCAGATACTGAAGTACATGAGCGACGCTGACCCCGCGCCGCAGTTTGTCGACGGTAAGAAATGATCCACCTGCGACTGCGGCACGAAAAAGGAGACCGGAAGGAATAAGGCCGTCACCGCCAATAGGAAGTGCGAAGGGTGTCGTGATGAAAATAGGACCGTGGCCACAGAAAATACCTCTTGGGAAACCGCAGGAAACGGGGGCCGGACAGCCCGACAAGTCAGGCGATAGCTCCTCCCGTCGGGACCGACTGGAGATATCGCATCAGACAAGGGCCAAATTGGCCGCGCTGGCCGACCAAGCGCGCGGCGTAGAGAGTGTCGCCACGAACAGTAGCCGTCTGGAAAAGGTAACCTACGACAAGAGAGATATTGAAAAGGCGGCAGGAGAAGCATTCGCGGGCGGGCCGACGGGCGCTCAGTTGGATGACAGCAGAGAAAGTGCAAAGATTGATCGGGCGCGTCGTAGGATTCAGTCGGGTTTCTATGATCGGCCGCAGGTGAAGAGGGAAATCGCGCGCAAGCTCCTCGATGAGATAGCCCGGCCGCCGGACGGCGAGAGCAGGTCATAACGTAAACATGGACACGACATCTACAGCAATCGATAACAAAGTCAAGCGGGTGGTCTCAAACATCAGGAATCTGCCCACGCCGCCGATTGTCTTTCACCAGATACAGAAGGTTATCAATGACCCCAACGCTTCAGCGGACCGGGTCGCCGCAGTCCTGGCAGAGGATCCGGCCATGTCGGTCAAGGTGCTCAAACTGACCAATTCGGCTTTCTACGGACTGGCTCGTGAGATAGACTCCGTCAAGCAGGCTGTTGTTATCGTAGGCATGGAGGCGATCAAGAACCTGGTTCTGTCGGCCTCGGTGCTGGACATGTTCAAGGGCGACGGTATCGATCAGGAATACCAGGAGGAGTTCTGGCGTCATTCGCTGGCTACGGCCTTCTGCTGCCGGATACTGGCCCGGCGCGTAAAGACGCGCGGCTTCGTTGATGAGGATGCAGCATTTTCCGGAGGGCTGCTGCACGATGTGGGGAAAATCGTCGTTTCCTGTTTCCTTACCGACGAGCATCAGGCGCTCAAACAGGAGCGCGAAAAGGACAAGACCTCTGCCGATGTCGTACTTGAAGAACGCGTGCTGGGATACAACCACGCGCAGATAGGCGGTTTTCTGGCCGCACAATGGAAACTGCCAAAGAAAATGTCCGAGGCCATTACGTATCATCACCAGCCGCAACTCAGCGAGGCCGATACGCCGGTCGCACATCTTGTTCACATTGGCGACTTTCTGGCAAAGCGGACTTTCTATGACAAGGAGAACGAAGGCAGAATCGGTTCCCTTGAGGACGGGGTGGTGGAGTACATGAAGGTCTCAGAGGAAGACCTCGATTCATACGCGACACTTCTGCGCGAGGAGTACCTGAAGGCCGAAACGTTCATGCAAATGGCCGGATTGACCTGATCCGGTGGCTCCACGACCATCACAGACCAGTGAGCTTGAGAAGACTCGAATACAGCGCCGGGCGATCAGGGGCGGGCATTCAGGTATTCCTGAAAGTCGCAAATCGAAGAAAGCTCGGAATCCGGCGTGGTTGGCTCTGTTGCCACCAGCCGGAATTGGTATCTAAGTCCTTGAATCACACCTGGCTTCGATGCCCTGTCGGGAGATTAGGACTTGACAAGCCATAGCCGACGATTTAGTGTACTATGTTTGGAGAGATATTTTACCGTCTACTGATGGCAAAGTCGATTGGATGGGCGATTAGCTCAGTTGGTTAGAGTACTTGCTTGACATGCAAGGGGTCACTGGTTCAATTCCAGTATCGCCCACCATTCTTGTTGGTGCGGGTTTCGGCGAAGGTGTTTGTCGCGCTGCGATCCGCGTTTGACTATTGCAGCTTGTGTGTGAAAGATGGGTCAGGTTCAACTCACATTCCCGGATGGCTCGGCGCGAGCGTTTGATGAAGGCACTACCGGGATGGAGGTAGCCGCCTCGATATCACCGCGTTTGGCCAAGGCGGCTGTAGCGGTGAAAGTCGATGGTGTCGTTGCTGACTTGTCAGCGCCCATTCCCGGGGACGCCCCGGTCGAAGTATTGACGTTCGATCACGAAGAAGGACGCAAGGTATTCTGGCATTCCAGCTCACATATCATGGCGCAGGCGGTTCAGGAGTTATTCCCGAATGCCCGGCTGGCCATCGGGCCGCCTATTGACGAAGGCTGGTATTACGATTTCGACGTCGAAAAGCCGTTCTCACCCGATGACCTGGTGCGAATTGAAAAACGGATGGCGCAGATCATCGCCGCGGACGTTCCCTTCTGTCGTTTGGAAAAACCCCGCCGGGAGGCTATCGCATACTACCGCGCGCAGGGTGCTGACTACAAGGTGGAACTCCTTCAGGAATTGGAAGATGAACAGGTCACGTTCTACACCCAGGGCGATTTCACGGACCTCTGCCTGGGACCCCATCTCCCGCGTACCGGACTTGTCAGGGCCTTCAAACTCATATCCAGCTCGGCGGCGTACTGGCGAGGTGATGAGAAGCGGCCCATGCTGCAGCGGATCTACGGCGTCTCGTACCCGAAGAAGGTGATGCTTGACGCCTATCTGCAACGGCTGGAAGAGGCCAAAAGACGCGATCATCGGGTCCTGGGAAAGCGACTCGAACTGTTTACTATCTCCGAAGACGTGGGCGCCGGCCTGGTGCTGTGGCTGCCCAACGGAGCGCAGGTGCGCAACGAAATCGAGAACTTCTGGCGTGAGGAGCATCTCAAGTACGGATACCAGTTGGTCTTCTCGCCCCACCTGGCCAATTTTGACTTGTGGAAGCAAAGCGGGCACACCGATTTCTATGCCGAGGACATGTACCCGCCAATGGAGATCGAACACCGCTGGTTCCAGTTGCGGCCGATGAACTGCCCATTCCATATCGCGATGTACAAGTCCCGTCTCTGGTCGTATCGGGACTATCCCCTGCGCTGGGCGGAGTTGGGCACTGTCTATCGGTTCGAGCGGGGAGACGTCCTGCACGGCCTCATGCGCGTACGCGGATTCACCCAGGACGACGCTCACCATTTCGTCACCCAGGAGGGCATGGAGGATGAACTGGTCTGGCTGATGGACTTCTGTCTTCACATACTGCGCTCATTTGGTTTCAGGAAGTATAAAATCCTCCTGTCCACCCGGCCGGAAAAGGCTATCGGCGATCCGTCCGACTGGGACCGGGCTGAGAGGGGCCTGCGGGCCGTGCTCAAAAGAGCGGGCCTGGACTACAGAGTGGACGAGGGGGGCGGCGCGTTTTATGGCCCCAAAATCGACATCCATATCAAGGACGCGTTGAACCGCAATTGGCAGTGCTCGACTATCCAGTTCGATTTTTCCTTGCCGGAACGGTTTGACCTGCATTATATTGCCGCCGACGGTCAGCCTAAGCGCCCGGTCATGATTCATCGGGCGTTGCTGGGTTCGATAGAGAGGTTTTTCGGCGTCCTGATCGAACACTATGCCGGGAACTTCCCTCTGTGGTTGGCGCCGATCCAGGTGAAGGTACTGCCGATAACTGACTCCGCCAACGAGTATGCACGGGAAATCGCTGACCGTCTGAAAGGCGAGTTGATTCGAGCGCAATGTGACCTTCGCTCGGAAAAAATCGGCGCCAAGATCCGTGATGCCGAACTTCTGAAAGTGCCCTATATGTTTATAGTGGGCGCCAGGGAGGTTGAGGCGAAGACGGTGGCCGTTAGAAAACACGGTGCCGGTGATACCGGCGTCAAACCGGTTGACGACGCGCTGATGTCGCTGAAGGCCGAGATTGATGGTAAAGGACTTGATGACAACTTCGGATAACCATAGCAGGAGGAGTTCATAGCCAAGCAGGAATTGCGGGTAAATGCCCGGATAAGGGTGACCCCGGTCAGGCTGATTGGTCCCGATGGCGAGCAGATCGGTATCGTGCCGATCAAGGAAGCCCTTGAGCGCGCTCACGACGTGGACCTTGACTTGGTGGAGGTGTCACCCAACAGTCGCCCGCCCGTCTGCCGTATTCTTGACTACGGCAAGTACAAGTACGAGTTGTCCAAAAAGGACAGGCTCGCCAAGAAGCGGCAACACAGCGTGCAATTGAAGGAGATGCGCTACCGGCCCAAGACGGATGAACATGATTATCAGTTCAAGAGCAAGCATGTTCGGGAGTTCCTTAAGGCAGGCAGCAAAGTGAGAGCCTTCGTTATGTTTCGCGGGCGCGAACTTGCTTATACGGATCGCGGGAAGAGACTTCTGGACCGGGTAGCCGAAGATATGGCTGACATAGCTATTATCGACGTGCCGGCCAAACGCGAGGGCAGGCACATGAGCATGATTCTCGGCCCCAGACCCGAAGTGCTGAAAAAGCTGAAGCAGGCCCGAGACGACGAGGAGTCAGTCTCACGCAGAGACGAGCCCCGGAAAGAGAAACCAGAGCAGGTCGCCCCGGATCAGGTTGCAACTGAAACCGAGGTCAAAACCGAAACCGAGTCTGCCGGCTCCGGACCGGATAACTGAGCCTGCCCCACAGAAAGAAGACATAAATGCCCAAGATGAAGACACAACGAGGGGCCGCCAAGCGATTCAAGAAGACGGCCTCCGGCAAGATCAAGAGGTACAAGGCGTACAAGACTCATATCCTTACGAAAATGAGTCCCAAGAGAAAACGCCAGTTGCGCAGACCCGGCCTGGTCTCCAAGGCTGATCGTCGCCGGGTCGAAGCATTAATACCGTACTGAACCGGATTCACCGCCGGGACATGACAGGAGAGAAAGATGCCACGTGCCAAGAATAAAGTAGCCGCTCAGCGTCGGCACAAGAAGGTGCTCAAGAAAGCGCGCGGAAACTATGGCGCCCGTAGCCGACTGTACCGAACCGCTCTGGAGACGGTACACAAGGGAATGCGCTATGCCTACCGCGATCGTCGCAACAAGAAGCGCGCTTTCCGGTCGCTGTGGATCACCCGCATCTCGGCCGCGGCCAGGATGCGCGGTACCAATTACTCGACCTTCATTGCGGGTCTCAAGAAAGCCGGAGTGAATCTGGATCGCAAGGCGCTGGCGGATATCGCCGCCCGCGACATGGCGACTTTCACCAACCTGGCCAAAATTGCCGCTGACGCTTGATCCCGAAGTGCTCCTGCCATGTCACTTCCGGATGAAGTAGCCCGGTTGAAACGGGAAGCCCTGGAGCGGATCGGAGAGACCGATTCGCTCGCTTCGCTTAAGGAACTACAGGTACTCTACCTGGGGCGTAAGGGGCGACTGACGGCCGTTCTGAAAGGGCTGAAGGACCTTCCCGTCGACGAACGCCGCCAGGTGGGCAGCGAGGCCAATCAGTGCCGTCGGCAATTGGAGGAAGAGTTCAAGCAGGCTGCCGGAAGGTTTGCCGGTCCGGCCACACACTCACTGATCGATCCCACTCTGCCCGGTACCGGACAGCGGCTCGGGGCGGCGCATATCGTTAGTCAGACGATCGACGAAATCTGCCGTATATTCTACGGCATGGGCTTTGAGATTGCCCGCGGCCCGGATGTCGAGACTGACTACTATAATTTCGAGGCGCTCAACTTCCCGCCGGATCACCCCGCTCGCGACATGCAGGATACCTTCTTTGTCGAAGGGGGACGATTGCTCCGCACTCATACCACGCCGGTCCAGTCGCGGGAGCTGGAAAAGAGAAAACCGCCGATCAAGATCATCACGCCAGGCAAGTGTTTCCGTAACGAGGCCATTTCAACACGGGCGCACGTCTCCTTTCACCAGGTGGACGGATTCCTGGTGGATGAGGGTGTCTCTCTGGCCGATCTGAAGGGAGCCCTGGTCGCGTTCTGCAAAGCCTTTTTCGGGGAGGGTCTGAAGCTGAAGTTCCGGCCGTCATATTTTCCCTTCACGGAACCGTCGGCCGAGGTTGATATCCAGTGTTTTCTCTGCCGGGGAAAAGGCTGCCGGGTCTGCCAGCATACCGGCTGGCTGGAGATTCTCGGTTGCGGGATGATTGACCCGGTCGTTCTGGAGAAGGCCGGGCATGATCCGGAGAGGTACACCGGCTACGCTTTCGGAGTCGGCGTCGAACGTCCCGCCATGCTCAAGTACAGGATCGATGATATCCGGCTCTTTTTCAACAACGATGTTCGCTTCCTGAGGCAGTTCATTTAGCCATGAAGATATCCTACAACTGGCTGCGGGAGTTAACCGGCCTTGATTGGTCGCCCGAGGAAATGGGTGACCGCCTGACCCTCTGCGGTACCGCCTGTGAGCATATTGAATCCTCGGCGCGGTACATGGATCGAGTAATTGTAGCCGAGGTGAGCGAACTCCACCCTGTGCCCGACGCCGACAAGATCCAGCGGACAGTTGTCGACACCGGCTTGGAGCATCTCGACGTGATATGCGGCGCCCCCAACGTGGCGGTGGGTCAGAAGGTGCCCCTGGCATTAGTCGGCGCCTGCCTGGCGGGCGATATCAAGATCACGAAAGCAAAGATTCGAGGAGTCGAGTCCTATGGGATGATCTGCTCCGAGCGTGAACTCGGCCTCTCGGACGATCATTCCGGCATCCTGGTGCTGGATCCTGAAGCGCCCGCAGGCAAGCCCCTGACGGAGTATCTCGACTTTGACGACTACATTCTCACTTTTGAACTGACTCCCAACCGGCCCGATTCGATGTCGGTTATCGGCATCGCCCGGGACCTGGCCGCATTAGCGTCGGTCAAGGTGACGAGACCGACAGTGGACTTGTCCGAGTCTGCCGAATTGGCATCGGATGTTATCAGTGTTTCGATTGACGATCCGGTCGCCTGCCCACGATATGCCGCACGTGTGATCAGGAACGTCAAAGTAGCTCCCTCCCCGTGGTGGATTAAGAAAAAGCTGTGGACGGCAGGACTCAGGCCGATCTCAAATGTGGTCGATATCACCAACCTGGTCATGCTGGAATGTGGCCACCCGCTGCACGCATTTGACCTGGATCGTTTTGGTTCCGACCGGGTAGTGGTAAGACCGGCGCGGGACAAAGAGAAATTCGTAACCCTGGACGGCAACGAACACGAACTGACAGAGAATGTTCTGTTGATAACCAACGGCATCACCGGTGTGGCCGCCGCCGGAGTCATGGGTGGTATGAACTCTGAGGTGGAAGACGACACCACCAACGTGCTCTTGGAAGCGGCCTACTTTGACCCCTCCGTAATCCGCAAGAGCCGAAAGGAATTGGGGATTGTCAGCGAGTCGTCATCCCGGTTTGAAAAGGGTGCCGACCCCAACGGGATCGAGTATGCCATCGATCGCGCCGCCGATCTCTTTCACAGGGTATGCGGGGGAGAGGTTCTCAGCATAGTGGTCGACTGCTATCCCGTCCGGATCGAGCCGAAGACCATAGGTTTCCGGCCCCGGCGGTGTAATGCTGTTCTGGGCACCGGTATCTCCACTGATCGGATGAAGCGGATTTTCACCGACCTTGAGTTCGGCGTTAGCGGATCGGAGACGCTGGATGTGACGGTTCCCACTTTTCGTCCCGACATTGAGCGCGAGATTGACCTGATCGAAGAGGTGGTTCGTATCGAGGGATTCGACTGCGTGGAAGACTCGGTGGCCAACATCGGCGCGCTGTTTACCCCCACGCACTACGAGGATCATTTCAAGTCCGAGATGAGCCATGTTCTCCTTGGTGCCGGTTACGATGAAATGGTGGGGCACGGTCTGGCCGACAGTCGTCTCGCTTCCCTGCTCAACCCGGATCTACCCCAAGTCCGCATCACCAATCCGGTTTCCGAGGAGTTGAACATCATGCGCAATTCCCTGGTTCACACGGCTCTGGGGGTGGTAGGACACAATTTGGCCCATCGCAATATGGACCTGCGTCTTTTCGAGATCGGCAAGGCCTACTTTCCACCTTCCGATACGAGCGACTGGCGCGAGGAAGAACGCGTGGTGCTGGCCGTAACCGGAAACACACCACGTGGCTGGCGGGGTACCGTCCGCCCGCTCGACTTCTATGATCTGACCGGCGCCCTTGAGCGCCTGGAGGAACACTTTCGCTGGCCACGGTTCAAGTATACCCCCCGGCGGGTCAGCTTCCTTGACGAGGCGTTGTCATTCCAAATTACGGCCGATGACCAGCCGATCGGCTGGGTGGGCAGGATTCCCGCAAATCTGGCTCGAAAAACCGATATCAAGCAACCCGTGCTGGTGGCCGAACTTGTCCTTGCTCCACTGATTGCCATTAGTGGCTCGCTGGTCGAATTCAAACCTTTGCCGGTATATCCGGCGGCACCGCGGGATCTGGCCATCGTCGTTAACCAGCAAGTCAGCGCCGGCGAGATTGTGGAGTGCATAAGGAAAGCCGCCGGTGATCTTGCCGAATCGGTTGACATCTTTGACCTGTACGCCGGTGAGCAGATTGAGAAAGGAAAGAAATCGGTAGCCATATCGATCAGCTACCGATCCCCCTCCGGAAGCCTGTCCGGTGATGTGGTCGACGAAAAGCAGAGGCTTGTAACAGGCAGCCTGGAGCAGAAGTTTCAAGCCGAGATAAGGGACAAGTGAGTATGAGCGACAAGTTTGACCTGGTGGCACAGAAAGTCGATCGGCTCCTCGATGTGGTGGAACAGTTGAAAAGTCGGAATAAGGCGGCCGAGAAGGATAACGCCGAGTTGAAATCTGAACTGACCAGAATCGAGAAGGCATTCCATGCCCTGCAACTGGAAACGGCTGATCGGGCGGAGGCTGTGAGAGCAAAACTTGACCGCGTTCTCGGTCGGCTGGGGGACCTTGAGAATCTGGCTAAGTGAAAAGCCAGTTTTAGCTTGACAGACCCCCTTGTCCCAATGTAAATTATTGTCGACAAACAGGATAGGGAACCGGGATTTACTCAGGTATTCTTTGGGATGCTGATGTCTGATCCTTGTGCCGAAAACAAGGTGGTAGTGAATATATTTGGTGAGGATTACCCCATTACGGGTGTGACCGACCCATCCTACATATCCAGGGTCGCCGACTTCGTTGACGCAAGAATGAAGGAAACCGCTGCAGGAAGTCGGGCCGGAAGCCGGGATAGGGTTGCCATTCTGGCGGCCATGTCAATTGCCTCGGAGTTGCTGGAGAAGACCGGCAGGCTTGAGCAAGCTCAAGAGTTGACCGATTCTCGGACCGAGGGCATCCTGGCGCGCCTGGATCAAGCTCTTTCGAGCTGACGTTCACCGCTTCTGTCAGCTCCCGCGAATACCCCTTTTTCCCACAGTGTTGTCTATCCGGACTGTTTTGACATAGATTGAACACGCGGTCACCGTGATCGCGTGGGAGGCACACATGAATGACACTGTAATCTTCGTAGCTATTGCGGTCGTTGTCGGGGTGGTTTCGTTCCTGCTGGCAAAGTATCTGGCCAACCGGGCGAGCGAGAAAAAGGTATCCACCGCCGCTGCTGAAGCTGAACGCATACTCGCCAAGGCTGAAAGCGAAGCCAAGATAAAGCACCGTGAGGGAGTTCTTGAAGCCCGGGAAGAATGGCTGAAGCTCAAAGGCGAGTTCGAGCGTGACTCCGAAGCGAAACGCCGGAAGATAGAAGCCGCTCAGAAGGAGCTTGAGGAGATAGAAGGCTCACTTCAGAAGCGGGTTGACCTGCTCGATTCGCGGGATAAGGAGTTGACCGGGCGTGAGAAGGCGATTGGCACGCGCGAGAAAGGAATAGCCCTGCGCGAATCCGAACTCGGGGAAATCATAGAACGCCAGAACGAGAAACTCCAGAAAATCGCGCAGATGACACCGGAGGAAGCGAAGAAACTCCTGATGGACAATATGGTTAGCGTTGCCAAAATTGAAGCAGCCGCCATCGTCAAGGAGATCAAGGAGAAAGCCGAGCTGGAGGCCACCAAGGAGGCCAAGGAGATTATAATCCAGGCCATCTATCGGTGCGCCGCCGACCACACGGTCGAGTCCACGGTGGCTGTCGTCAATCTGCCCAATGATGAAATGAAAGGGCGCATCATCGGCCGGGAGGGAAGAAACATCCGCTCGTTTGAGACAGCCACGGGAATCGACGTGATCGTCGATGATACTCCGGAGGCAGTTATTTTATCCGGGTACGACCCGGTCCGGCGGGAGATCGCCCGCATGGCTCTGGAAAAGCTCATCACTGACGGGCGCATTCACCCGACCCGGATCGAGGAGGTGGTCGGCAAGGCGGCCAAGGAGATGGAGGTCATCGTACGGGAGGCCGGCGAACAGGCTTGCTTCGAACTGGGCATTCATGGGCTCCACCCGGATATAATGCAGCAACTGGGTAAGCTGAGCTTCCGGACTTCCTATGGCCAGAATGTGCTGGTCCATTGCAAGGAAGTGGCCGCGTTATGCGGGCTGATGGCGGCCGAACTGGAGCTTGATGCCGTGCTGGCCAAACGTTGCGGCCTGTTGCACGATATCGGAAAGGCCATCGACCGCGAAACAGAAGGCACTCACACCCAGATCGGGGCGGACTACCTGCGCCGGTTCAAGGAGAACGAGACTGTCATTAACGCCGTGGAGTCGCATCACGGCGATATCCCCATGACGGGGCCCTATCCTGTGCTGGTGCAGGCGGCCGACGCCATTTCCGGCGCGCGACCGGGCGCCCGGCGCGAGCCGCTGGAGGCGTACATCAAGCGCTTGCAGCAACTTGAAGACCTGGCCGGCAGTTTCAAAGGGGTTTCCAAGGCGTACGCGATTCAGGCCGGCCGTGAGGTGCGCGTTATTGTTGAGCACGAGACGCTCGACGACCTGGCCAGCTCGATTCTTGCCGGCGACCTCGCGACCAAGATTGAAAGCGAGATGCAGTTCCCCGGCCAGATCAAGGTGACGGTCATTCGGGAAACGCGCTCGACGGAGTACGCCAAGTAGCGAGTGCATTCAGGTCTTTCGTTGTTGCCGGGAGCGAGGAGTTTCGTTAGACTACATCCCTGTGTACAGACAGCCGACCGGGTTGCCAGTGGTGGAAGGCGGCGGCCGGCTTCAGGCGATTTCCACCTTAGAAAGTTATCTCGATGTCAATGTTCACCATTCTCTACGTGGCGGACGTTTGTGGCCAGGCTGGGAGACAGGCATGCTCTCACATGGTCAAGCCTCTGCGCCAGAAGTACGACGTCGATTATGTCGTTGCCAATGTCGAAAACGCCGCCGGTGGTTTCGGCATCACGCCGGAAATGTCGATTAAGGCCTTCTCGTACGGTATCGACCTGCAAACCTCCGGCAACCATATCTGGGATCGGGTCGATATCCTTGACTACTTCACCAAGCGCCCCAAGTTGCTCCGGCCGGCCAACTACCCGCCCGGCGCCCCGGGGGTCGGGAGCTGGGTCGATACGATCGGCAACGTGAAAATCTGTGTGATGAACCTGATGGGCCGTACTTACATGAAAGATATCGACTGCCCCTTTCGGATCGCCGACCGGGAGCTGGGTCGCCTGGACTCAGAGGTGAAAATCATCTTTGTCGACTTTCATGCCGAGGCCACGTCCGAAAAACAGGCCATGCTGTACTACCTCGACGGCAAAGTGTCGGCCGTCATCGGATCTCATACTCACGTTCAGACGGTGGATGACCAGATCACAACCCGGGGAACCGCGTACCTGACCGACGCCGGTATGACCGGCCCCCACGATTCCATAATCGGTATGCAGAAAGGGCCGTCGCTGGGGCGCTTTTTGACCGGTATGCCCAAACGCTTCACCACCGCCACCGGTGACATCAAGCTATCCGGTGTCCTGCTCAGGGTTGACCCCGCCAGTGGACGTGCGGAAAACATAGAGAAGCTACGGCTCGATTTCGATCTTGAGACGTTCAAACCGACCGATATCGTGGGCGACGAGCAGGAGCCGCAAGAGTGACGGCGCGCATCATTGACGGCAAGGAGGTCGCCCGGAGTGTCCGCAAGAAACTCAAGGCCCGTATCGCTGATCTTGCCGATCGCGGTGTGACTCCGGGGCTGGCGGCTGTGCTTGTGGGAGATGATCCCGCCTCGGAAACCTATGTCAACGGCAAAGCCAAAGCCTGCCGGAAACTTAGCCTTTACAGCGAGGTGATAAGGAAACCCGCCACCATCAGTCAGGCGCAACTCACCGAAATCGTAGCCGGTCTCAATCGGAACCCGCAAATACACGGCATACTCGTGCAATCGCCTCTGCCTGAGCACATCGACGAACTCTCGGTCACCCTGATCATTTCTCCCTCGAAAGATGTCGACGGCTTTCATCCCCACAGTGTCGGGTTGCTCCTGTTGGGCCGACCGAAGCTAAAGCCCTGTACGCCGGCGGGAATCATGGAACTGCTCACTTACTACGAGGTCGCTACAGCCGGGAAAGAAGTCGTTGTCGTCGGCCGTTCCAACATCGTCGGCAAACCGGTTGCCGCCATGTTACAGCAGAAGGGTCCCGCAGCCGATGCCACCGTGACCGTGGCGCATTCTCGAACGAAGAACCTGGCAGAGGTCACACGCCGGGCCGATATACTGATCGCAGCTATCGGCCGCCCCGGGACCATTACCGCCGACATGATTAAGGACCGGGCTGTCGTGATAGATGTCGGTGTGAATCGGGTGGACGACCCGTCTACCGAGAGGGGGTATCGTCTGGTGGGGGATGTGGATTTCGAGGCGTGCGCCGAGAAGGCCTCGCTGATTACGCCCGTGCCCGGAGGTGTCGGCCCAATGACCATTGCCATGCTCATGTTCAATACCGTGACTGCCGCAGAAAACATCACGGCTGCCGGCCCGGAAGCGCTATAGGAAGGTCGCTGGGCGGGGAGGCGATACCTGCCGTTTGCCGTGGCAGGCACGGCCTTTGCTTTTACCCGGATGGGAAATACCGGCACGAAGCCGACAGGGAAGCTGACGCCTCCGCGGGATGATGCTATCTCCCTTAGGAGCAGGCCCTTTGTCGACTGGCGGATTCCCTCTGCCGAAGCGCCGCACGCTGCTATGCCGCCATTGCGACGGCGTGGCCGTGTGCAGTTTCTTGCAGGTTTATGTAATCGTGGTTCAACAGACCTGAACGGTGGTCCGTCGTATCGCAAACATGGCTTCGCTTCATCTGTGAAGTGGTCCACCGGGAGTTAACTTGTAAGGTCGCTAATGGAGACCCGCCGTGAGTCGTGGTTGGTCGTGGCTGTGAAATCATGATCTTCAAGTATCCGGGCCTTCTGTCATTAGTGATTGCCTTCGCGGGCCTGGTTTTTCCCTTGCGGGTTGGTGCTGAGACGTTGGTTTCAACCGCACTTGGCGCTCGGGCGCTGGGAATGGGGGCGGCGTTTACTTCGTTGGCTGATGATCCCTCCGCTGTTTTCCATAATCCGGCTGGTCTTGGCCTGGTGGAATACGCAGAAATAACAGGTGAGTACCGCTTCCTCTCAAGGAAGGCTGAGGGCGTCCTCGTGTACGGACTTATGCCGCAGCGGGTACGCAACGGCTCAGTCGGGGCCGCGGCGCTGAGTTTTGAGGCCGAGACCGGCTTCAGCCGGAGTGGCCGTGCCTGGGGCGTTTTCAACAGGGCGGAGCAGCAGTTTCTGTTGTCTTACGGAAGGCTGTTCAATGAATATGCGCTCGGGGCCAGCCTGAAATTCACGCATTGGAGTAATTACCAGGAGTCCGCCACCACGGTCGGGCTGGACCTGGGATTCATGTACGAGATCACTCCCCAATGGTCTGTCGGCGCAGTCGCTCGCGATCTGGTCCACTCGGAACCGGACTTCGAAAGTTCAGACGAGAAAATCGACCGCATTTTTGCAGGCGGTGTGGCTGTTACGCCGCTCTGGTCCGAGCGTGACTGGGAGCTTACCGGCGCCGCCGACCTGGTGTGGAACACGGAAGACGGCTCTGGCAGGCTTCGCGTGGGCGGTGAACTGAGTCATGGCCTTCCCAACGGCATGACGCTGGTCGGTCGACTCGGCGCCGACGGCAGACGCCCGGCTGTCGGAATGGGTATGATCTGGGACTGGTTCCGAATCGACGGCGCTCTGGCCAGGTTGCCCGAGCGGGATTTCTACGAAAAAGTCGGTGTCACGTTTTCCGTGTCGGTGATCCCGGCTCCTTTCTGGTCCTGGCTGACGGCGAAGCGCGATTTGATCCCCCGGTTTGCACGTTCACGGAGCAGAGTCCCGTCCAGGGTTCCTGCTGATGACACCGACAGCCTCCGGACGGTGGAAGACCGGGAACGTGAGCCGGCGTCGCCTCCAGCGGTGCCGGTCGTTGATGGACAACCTGGAACCCCGCTCGACAGGCAGGGAAGGCTGCTCGCGCGTGCCGAAATCTATCACCAACAGCGCAACTACCAGATGGCGTTGGACCTGCTGAACCTGATTCTGGCTGACGACCCCCAAAGCGAAAAGCCCCTGGCTCTGGCGAAAGAAGTCAGGGAAAGTCGGGAGCTCGATAAAGTGTTCGAACTGGCGTTGGCCGACAAGGCTGAACGCGAGGGTTCCCTGCTCAAGGCGCTGGCCTCTTACAACCGGGTCCGGCAGCTTGATTCGACCAACGTGGAGGCGCAGGAAGGCAGGGCGCGAGTGGAAAACATGCTTGATGCAACGCGCCTGTCCACTCGTGGAGTGTTGACCTACAACTCCGGAGACCACGACAGCGCCAGGACCTGGTTTACCAGAGCGCTCCAAAGCGATCCGGACGATGCCGTGGCTTTGGAGTATATCAGGAAGCTCGACAGCGCTCTTTCGCGGGTGGTCTGCCTGGATGACATTGAAAGGGACTCGGTGCTCTGGGCGGTGTATCTGGAAGGTATGAATGCCAACCGGAACGGGGAATACCAAAAAGCCATTGACGCCTGGTTGAAGGTTCTTCGGGCTTACCCCAACTGCCAGGAGATACGCGAAGCCATACGTGACGCTCGCTCCAGATTGGAACTGTCGCCCTGATAGAGGGCGTTTTCCCGCCTTTTTGATAGACTCCGCCCGATTGTATCGCTATTATTCGGTATATGTTTCGACGTCCGGTAAAAGAGATAAATGCGGAGTTCTCCGCCGAGGAGAAATACCTCCAGAGCATCCAGCGCACGGTCCGTGAGAGTTGCGTCGCAGCCGGCATGTCCCGCAAAGACACTTCGGCAGTGCTCCTGGCCACTGAGGAGGCGGCCACCAACATAATCCGGCACGCCTATCTCTACGAGAAGGGGGTTATCCGGCTGCGGGTCGTCATATACAAGAAACTGGTCGTATTCTCACTGATCGATTTCGGCCGCTCCTTTCACCCCAGCACAACCGGTAAGATGGATCTGGATCACCTGGTGGAATCAGGCCGCAGGGGGGGACTCGGATTCTACATGATTCGCAAGATCATGGATTCTGTGGAGTACATTTCTTCAGCCGGTCGCAACGAACTGCGCATGATTAAGAGAATCGGGGAGAGACCGGCGGCGGGCAAGCCGCTGTTGCGACGGATGTTCTCGCTACGCGTCAGGTTCTCGTTCTGGACTCTCTTCTTCGTCTCCGTGATTATCGGCAGCGCCTTCTACTACATCGACTACGAAACCTCCCGGCACCTGCACAATCGCCTGGACGGGACGGTGCTTTCGCTGGCTCAGACCATTGCCGATCAGGCCTCGGGCTACACGCTCAGAAGTCGCTCATACGTTGAGTTCGATGAACTGGTGGTCAGTTACAAGAGGGCCAATCCGGAACTGGAGTTGGTCGTCCTGACCGACGAGAACGGCCGGGTGGTGGGACATTCCGACGATATCCACAACATCCTCCAGGTCTACAAACCGCCCGATTCGGTTGATGTGTCGATAATAGGCCGACCTCAGCAATACACGGTGGACGGCAACCGGCGGAACTATCTTATTCTGCCCGTTGAGAAGGGTCAAGCGCAGGCGGGGCTGGTGCATGTTATTTACACCTGCGACCCGATTTCCGAGCCGCTGTCGCGCGCGCGGCGAAAGGTGGTGCTGCTCACAATTATCCTGCTGGTTTTCGGCGTGGCGGGTGTCTATATGCTGTCGAACTACTTCGTCCGGCCGATCGTCAATATCACCCGTCGTGTGCGTCGGTTCACCTCGGGTGACCTGGAGTCGGAACTCCCCCTGGAAGGCGCCGAGGAATTCTTTGATATATCCAGGGCTTTCAACGAGATGATGACGCGCCTCAGCCAGGACCGGAAGAACATCGTTGCCCGCGAGAAAATGGCCAAGGAAATCGAGGTCGCCTCCCAGATACAGCAGACCCTCATGCCGCGCCGGCTTCCCACTGTGGCGGGACTGGAGTTGGATGCTTTCTACAGGGCGGCTTCGGTGGTGGGGGGAGACCTCTACGACGTGTTTGAAATCGGTCCCGAGCGCTACTGCCTTGTGGTGGCCGATGTCTCAGGCAAAGGTGTGCCCGCCTCGCTGGTGATGTCGATGCTTCGTACGGTCATCCAGATCAATGCCGCCGGTGACGCCTCGGCCAGGGATACCCTCATCAGGGTCAACGGCTACCTGAAGGAAAACATGCCCGCAGGAATGTTTATCACGGTCATGTTGGCCGTCTACGACGCCGGTGCCCGGACGATACAACTGGTCTCAGCCGGTCACAATCCGATGCTGTTTTGCAGGGCCGGGTCCCGGGATGTACTCAAGATCAATCCCGCGGGAATGGCTCTGGGAATGCCGGTCACACTGGGGCAGGATTTCGACGAACGCCTGGAGCAGGTGCGTATCGAGGTCGCCGACGGGGACGTATTCCTGATCTTTACCGACGGCATTACCGAGGCAACTGACCGCGAGGGCAGGCAATTCGGGCTTGAGCGCCTGGCCAACTTCCTGGTTACTCATGCCTCCGCAGATGTCTGTGGAGATGTTCCGGCCCTGACCGGCGCGATCGTCAGCGAGGTCGACGAGTACGCCGGTTTTGCCAGGCAGAACGACGACATGACCTTCGTGATCGCCAGGGCCACCTCCCGGCGTGGTGGCGAAAAAACCGACAGTCACGCCGGGACCGACACGCTTGATCTGAAAGCATCGGATGACGAGCCGGGGGAGTCCGCCGACCGTCCTTAGCAGGCTGTTGAAAAAAGCGTTTTGTCCTGCTCGGAATCCGCTGGATTCGTCATGCCCGCGAAGGGGCCTCCGGTAAGGCGTTGATACCAGTGGATTCCCGCTTCCGGGCTTGTTGAAAAACGTACTCCAAGGGGTGGCGTCGGGTGTCTCTGCCCGACGCCTCTATGGATTCGCGCTACTGCCGGGCAGAGACGCCTGGCAGCACCAGTATCATTCCCTTTTCGCTGTTCATTCAACAGATTCTCCAGCAGCGGTCACGATTTGCACATGACGGAGATTGAACGCCGCTCACGGGGGCTGCGATTCAAGTCCTTCAGTGCTTTACAGAATCCATCTCCGCGCGGGCAACATTTTGCTTGTGCCGGGCAGTTACAAGCGTTTATTTGGGAAAGAAGTTCTTATTGCAGGGATAGGCAGGCATATTGTCGGTTATGGATGATATCAGTATTTCGCTCTCAGAGGGCGCTCAGGACAGTATCTCGGAGTTGCGGGTCGATGGTGTAATCGACACCAATACCGCCGGGCAACTGGAGGAAGTGTTCGACTCGCTTCTTAAGCGGGGACGGTACCGGATTATCGTCGACGTGGCTGGAGTGGACTATGTTTCCTCGGCTGGATGGGGAATTTTCATCTCCAACATTCGCGATGTTCGGGCCAACGACGGCGACATCAAGCTGGCCAATATGGTGCCCAATGTCTATGAGATCTACGATCTTCTTGAATTCGACAACGTGCTGAAAGCGTACCCGTCAGTGGAAGATGCCAGAGGGGATTTCGGTGAACACACTAAATCTGCTGGTGTAAAAAAAAAGAGCGGGAGTTGAGTCGACTGACGGTTGATGATCGCTTTGCCCCATCGGCGACGTTGTTGCGCGACTCTCATCTTTCGAACCCTGATGCTGATAGCCCCGGGAGGAGCCTGGAGCAAATCGTGTTTGGGCTCGTTCGGCAGGATCCTTTCGCCACCATACGAGAAATGAAACGCGAGATCAGCGCACGCCCTGAGGCGCCGCGCGTGGGCTGGTGGCGGGTATTTACCATTCTCAAGGAGCATGGTCTGTTGACCAGGAGATCCCGATTCAGGTTTGTCAGCGGGCGGCGCTGAGTTGAGGTTTTCGTTGACACCTCTCCCACGTAGTCTATATTGCTCATGAGGGTGTGAGATCATGATTACGAAGGACCTGCTCATAGTTGTCCTCTTTGCTCTGGTTGTATTCCTGGTTTTCCTCCTCGTCAGGCGTCACCTGATCGAAAAGCGCCAGATGACCGTCCTTCGACATCTGGATCCCGACGAGTTCTCTTCGCTTTTGACCACCAACAGCAGGGAGGGCGTCATCGCTCAGGTGGCCGGCCGCGTATCCGATATCCTCAAGGAGTCTTTTGGTTGCGAGGTGATCCTGTTCCTCAGGAAAAAACGGGGACTTCTCAAGTACAATTTCAGTTACGGCCTTGGCGAGTACGGACGCAACGATTTTCAGATCCCGTTCAGCAAGGCTCTGGCGGAGCGCCTGAGAACGGACTACCTTCCGAGGAACGTCCACGAGTTTGACGAGAGCGATATCATACCCGGGGAAACTCTGCAGAAATTGAAGGGTCTCGGAGTGGATATATATTTCCCCATATTCTGGCGCGACAATCTCTACGGGGTCTACTTCATTCGCAGCAACCTGGAAACCAGGTCGCGCTCGTTCAGCCTTCTCGTGGCCAGCCTGGCCCAGTGCCTGTCGGCCGCTTATCATATAAAATGGCACGAGGCCAGGGAGTCGAACCTGGAGAAGAAGGTCTCGGATGCCGGCGCTCGGCAGCAAAAGCCGTCCGGCCGCGAGCTGCCGCCATTGCAGATTTTCAGGCTGATTCGGCATCGCAACTCGGAGACAATCATTCCCGGAATAGTTGACTCCATCAAGGCTGACCTGGGGATGAGCAGTATTGCCTATATATATGCAGGGGATACCGAGGAGGCGCCACCGCAGATCATTGAGGACGGCCTCAGTTCTTCATTGGAGAATCCCGGCCGCGAGCAGTTCGACCGGCTGATAACGGCGCTTGACGGCAGCGACCCGGTGAAAGTGGAGGACCTCGCCCTCGGTTGCGATCCACCGGACAGCGCCCCGACCGGCCTGATGAGTTGTGGCCTTACGTATATGATGTCGTTTCCCGTGTCGGCGAAGAAGACCGGGATTCTGGCGTGGAGTGGAGGTGACCGGCCCGCGGTGGTCTGCGAGCGTTTGAATTTGCTGAAAGATCATACCAACGACCTGGTAGAGAACGCTGAGTCGTATGAGCGAGTCGAAGAGATGTCCTATACTGACGGCCTCACGGGGCTTGCCAATCAACGTTTCTTTTTCAAGCGTCTCGATGAGGAAACGGCGCGGGCCAAACGGTACGGTCGTCATCTGGCGCTGATTCTTTTCGATCTCGACGAGCTCAAGAGTGTCAATGACACTCTCGGTCATCTGGCCGGTGATGCTATCCTGCGGCAGATGGGTGAAATCCTGCGCAATTCGATCCGATCCATTGACATCGTGGCCCGTTACGGGGGTGATGAGTTCTGTGTTATCATGCCCGAGACCGATGGTACCACTTGCAACCAGTTCATGAAGCGACTGCAGGCCGCGATCGCTCACGCCAGGTTCAGGATCGATGACCATCACGATTCCGTGTGTTGTACTGTCTCGGTGGGGGGGGCGATCTTTCCGGATGATGGAGACGAACCAAAACGGTTGGTCTTCGCTGCCGATATGGCGCTGCTCAAGGCGAAGGAACACGGACGCAACCAGACGCTCCTCTATGGGGAATGTACCTGACGGGGCAGGTGATATTTCGGTATTTACACGCCTTTTTCTTCTTTACACCGCTGGGGCCCTGCCGTTAATTCTAATAAGAATCTATGATATGCCGATTTTAGTATAAGCTATTCTAAGGATGGAACATATGCCCAAGAGAACGAGTCTGGTGCGCAGGATGGTGCTGTTGACGTTGGCCGTATTGCTTGGCTGCAGCGCCTCCGGCCTTGCCGCCGAGTACCTGATCGGCCCCGAGGATGTGCTGGAAATCCGTTTCTGGCAACAGCCCGATCTCAACTCCACGGTCAAGGTAACCCTGGACGGTATGATAGCGGTGGACATTGTCGGCGAGATTGTGGCGGTCGGCAAGACTGCCGAGGAGTTGCAGAATGACATAGTACGCCGGGTGTCGCGTCTCAACAAGAATGTTTCGCAGGCGGTAGTGCGAGTCACCGATTACAATTACCTGCATGTTTTCGTGGCCGGTCATGTAAACGAGCCGGGAAAGAAGACCTTCGAGGAGATACCCGACCTGGTGACGATCATCAACGAAGCCGGGTGGATCACCGAGTTCGGAGACCTCAGTCGGGTGACGATAATCCGCGGCGGGGATCGAGCCGGCGAGGTGGAGGTTGTCGACGTCGGGGCGGCGATAGCTTCGGGAAACGTCGGTGACCTGCCCGCTGTCTACCGGCAGGATGCAATAGATGTGCCTTCCACTCCCGCTGGTATTCCTTCGGCCGATATCATCCGTCAGACCAAGAAAAAAAACATGGTCTATGTGCTGGGCGCTGTGAATACCCCGGGCCGGATCCAGTTCACGGAGAACATGGACGTTCTCGAAGCGATGGCCCTGGCCGGTGGCCCTACGGACAACGCCAACCTGAGTGAGGCCCGGGTGATTACCAGGGACGGCTTCTACGGTCAGACGATCCATATCGACCTGGACAAGTATATCGAGACCGGGACCCCGGCACGATACACGCTGCGCAGGGAGGACGCATTTGTCATCCCGGCCAGACGGGGAGGGTTCTTCGGAAGCAACATCGGCACTATTGCCACCGTACTCGGTATGGTCACATCGGCAGTCCTGCTCTATGAAACCCTGAAACCCGAGGATGCGGTAGAAGCGCCTGTCAGGTAGGGAAAGGGCTGCATGAAACACTCGGAGGAGCAGGGCAAGACGGTCGACATCAGGGAAATCCTCACGCTCATCCTGAGGCGCAAGTGGCTTGTTATCGTTCCGGTGATCCTCGTATCAGCGGTTGCCGTCGCGGGATCATTGCTTCTGACGCCCCTCTATCGCTCATCGACAATCATCTGGATTGACAAGCCGCACAACGTGTCGCGCGAGCTGGTTCGTATCATCGGCGGGGAATCCAGGCAGCGCCTCAGCGGCGAGGACCGTCGTCGGGAATTGCAGGCGCTTCAGAACGAGATAACCTCGCAGACGTACCTGAATCAGTTGATCCGCGATCTCGGTCTGGACAATGACCCCGGCGTTGCTCTCCAGGCCGCTCAAATGCGGCAGGACAGTCCGGGACTGAGTCTGGAGGACTTGAAATACCACATTCTCGTAGGCCGGCTGCGCGAACGGATAAGCGTTTCCTATGTGGGCTCCGACCAGATACAAATCACGGTGGAGTCCGCGGACCCCACCAAGGCGCGGGACATGGTGACGCAACTGACCACGATCCTGGAGCGGGAAAAGAGCAAGTACGAACTGGAAAAGATTCTCGACAATCAGACGTTTGCCGATCTCCAGTTGCAGCGGATGGAGCACGAATACCAGTTGGCCCTGGATTCCTTTACGGCGGCGCAGGGACGGCTCACCAGGCTGCAACTGCCGGAACATATCTCCTCGCAGGAAAACAGGCAGGAAATTCTCTCTGACATCGATCAGACCAGGCGGGAGATCAACGACTTCTCTGACGAGTCAACGGCCATAGAGTCGCAACTGGCGCAATGGGATCTCTCACGCGCCCGCCTCAGATACACGGACAGCCTGGTAACGCTCCGAACAAGGATCGACGGTCAGATTGCGACCTTCGCCACCATGATGGAGAAGTATGCCTGGAATGACCAGAATATCACTAACGTCAACGTCAGGCTCAACAACAATACGCGCCTCCTGGAAAAAGAGATCGAACAAGCCGTCCAGGAGCAGTACGCTTCTTACCCGGAGAACCAGCGACTGCTGCTGCGGCGCCATTTTATGGTCAGGGAGAACCTCGACATTCTGAACTCGCGCCTCAGCCAACTGCGGCAATCCCTGGACAAACTGGACGAGCGAATAAGCTCCCTGCCGAGACTGCAGGCCGAACTGGCGGAATTGGAGCGGGAGGTCGAGGATGCCCGCATCTATCGCGATGCTTTCCGGTCGGAGGAAACGACCGTGGAGATCATCTCCGAGCGCGCCAAGGATCGCACCAAGTACAAAATCATCGAACCGGCTCGCATTCCGCTGGTGCCGTTCTGGCCCGACAAGAAAAAGATAGTAGTCATGGGGATACTGCTGGGGCTGGTTATCGGGGGGGCGGCGGTGTTCCTGGCGGAAATGATGGACAATTCATTCAAACGGGTTGATGAAGTTGAGCAGTTGCTGGACCTGCCGGTCCTAGCGACAATCCCCAGGATTGATAAACTACCGATGATGCGGTGAGGAGTATGGAAACATATCGTCTGAAAAGCAAGCTTGTCGAGAACAACAAGGAATACGTGATCCGGACCGCCAACGACACTAGGCTCTCGCTGGTATCTTCCGAGGTGTTGGTCGACGGCAGGACAGCGGAAACGGTGCGCAGTCCCTATCCGGTGGAGATCGATTCGGATGAGGTTCTCTCTCTGGTCAAGACCAGGCATGGCAGGATGAAGAAGGAGATTGAGACGCTCCTTGCAGCTTACCGTCGGGTGATGACCGGTGGCAGCACGCAGAAGATGCATCAGTTGGGGACGGGTTTCTTCTACAAGCGGTTCTATGCCGAGGCACGAGAGTTGTTTCAGTCGGCGGTGAAGCTGGACCCCCACTATCACTCGGCTTTCAACTACCTCGGCATGACGGAGCTCGCACTGGGCAATGCCGAAGACGCGGTCAGGGCCGCCGCCATCGCGGTGGAGAAGTGTCCCACCTACGCCGACTATCGCAACAATTTCGGGGAGGCTCTGCTGGCGGGAGGATCGTGCAAGCGGGCCTTCATCGAGTTTGAAGAGGCTGCTCGAATAAACCTGTACTACAGTGACGCCTACTTCAATCTGGGTCTCGCGCTGGTGCAGAACGCCCTCAGCCGGGAAGACACCGGTCTTTTCGAGGATGTGCTCTCACGGTCCGCCGGCTTTTTCCGGAAGGCGGCGATCATTTACCCGGAGTACGAGTCAGATGCCTACCGGCAGGGTCTGGACCTGCTCAGAGATTCTCATCTGGATCAGGCCCTTCAGTTGCTGAAGGCGGTGCGTGAGGCAAAGAAGGAAAGCCACTGCCGCGAGTTCGCGACTTTCCACATGCGGTTGTTCACGTATCCCGAGAGCGTGTCGCAGGAGGCCATTGCCGAGCGCATAGAGTTCCTTCAATCCGAGATCGACAGGAACCCGACCTATGTCGATTTACAGACCGAGCTTGGCCGCTGCTACCTCGATCATGCCGGTCTGCTCTGGAATAAGGGTATCCAGCAGTACCAGCAGGCCCTGAAGATGAATCCTTCCCTGCCCGGCCTCAGCGAGACCCTCGACGAGGTGGAGCGGCAGTACCATGACATATGCCTTGTCTTGAGTAGGCAGGCAGACAAGAGCTGAGTTGATGAAAAGAAAGCGCCTTTCCATAATAGACTCTTTCGACCACGAAGCGCCGTTTGCCACTGAGTTCCGCCGGCTTCTCCACAAGGTGGTAAATGCTCAGTCAGAATCGGAGTTAAAGAGCCTGTTAATCAGTTCGGCGTTGCTCTCTGAGGGCAAGTCGACTGTCTGCTCGCTGCTGGGAATCACCGCCGCTCTTCACAAGGGCCTCAGAACGCTGGTGATGGATTGCGACATCCGGCGGCCGTGCATTCACAAATTGTTTCGATTGGAGCGCGGACACGGGATGGCCGAGATACTCGCAGAGGGTTTCAGCCCCCGCGACGCCATACGCAAGACCGGCGTCGACAAGCTGGACGTTATTACCTGTGGCAGTGACTATACCTCGCCCACCGAGCTCTTCGATGCCGAAGCGATAGGAACTCTCATCGAGGAAATGAAGTTTCACTACGATCTGGTGTTGGTTGATGCCGCGCCGGCCCTGCCGGTGTCCGATCCGATGCTTCTGGCTCCCAAAGTGGACGGCATCCTGCTGGTGGTGAAGGCCGGCGCTACCCAGAGGGAAATCGTCCAGCGTGCGGTCGAGATTCTTGATGGCGGCCGCAAGACGATCGTGGGCGTGGTCCTCAACAACATGAACCACATCCTGCCGTATCACTATGACTACCGGTACTACGGCTATCAGTACGATCGCAAGTCGAGCCGCCCCGGGAAAGACGTTCGCTTGCGTGACGCGCGCAGACAGAAGAAGGACTCCCGCACCAGCACCGGCGAAGCGCCGAAGAAAATCGACCTGTCACATTCCTGACGTTGGTTAGTTCTGATGACCGACAGCCCCAATCTGCTGACCGTCGATTTAGAGGAGTGGTTCGTTGTGGAAGCTCTGGCGCAGCGTTGCGCGGTGGAGGACTGGGACCACCTGCCGTCCACACTGGTCCACAACACACGGCGTCTGTTGGAGCTCTTCCGCAGGAAAAACGTGCACGCCACGTGGTTTGTTCTGGGCTGGTGCGCCCGGCGGCATCCGGAACTCCTCCAGGAGGTGTTTGACGCCGGGCACGAGATCGCCTGTCACAGCTTTTTCCACCGTCGCGTCGACCTGATGACGCCGGATGAGTTCCGGGATGACACTCTCCGGGCGGTCGATGCCATCATCAGGGTCACAGCCGCCAGGCCGACGGGGTATCGAGCGCCGAGCTGGTCAATCAATTCAAACATACCGTGGGCTTTTGATATCCTCGCTGAACTCGGCTTCGAGTATGACAGCTCCATCTTTCCCATCAAGCATGACATTTACGGCATGCCCGACGGTCCCCGTCACATGTTCCGCATGAAGCTTGACGGCGGCCGCTACCTCTATGAGATACCGGCCTCGACCTATCGACTCTTCGGGAAGAACTTCCCTGTCGCCGGGGGCGGGTACCTCAGGCATTGTCCATACTGGTACTCGCGCCGGGTAATCCGCAAGCTGAACGAAGAGGACCATCCTGCGGTAGTGTACGTTCATCCCTGGGAAATCGATCCCGATCCGCCGCGGATTGAGGGTCTTGGTCCCCTCCAGAGACTGCGCAGTTACGGCTCCACGAATATCCTGGTTATGAAACTCGACCGCCTCCTGAGCGATTTCAGTTTCACAACCATGTCACACTACATCAGGCGCTGTCGTCAGCGGAGAATCGGATTCCGGTAGAAGCTGAGGTCGATTTCAGGGATATCTGATCCGCAGTCGCCACACAATTTATTCAATTGCCCCTCCCCCTTCGAGCCGTTAGTGCCTTCTCAGTGAGCGACAGGCGGTGCGCGCGTTCGGACTGGGCCGGGCAAGTTTTTGCATTTATTCCTTGACTATGGCCGTATAAGAATAAAACTTGTTGGTATAGAGTGACTTGTAGGGAAAGGAGGATCAGATCCATGAGAAGGGCACTTTTGGTGCTATTGGCGCTAACCTTCTGCATCCCAGTCGGTTATGCGAAAAGGAGGGGAGACAAAGCCGGCAAGGTGACTGATAATGTGTACACCGATAAGCAATATGGCTTCAGCCTTGCACTAAACAAGGAGTGGAAATACAGTATCAGGAAAAACAAGGATAACTATCGCATCGTCCTTACGCAGAAGAACTATGAAATCCCCCCGGACTACATGGATGCTCCCGATTATACGCAGGTACCCAAGCTGGTTGTCTGGGTCGACACCACATCTTACAGCGCCTCCGCTTTCATCGATTCCCTGATCAGTGAGAATTTCAAGTCTGACCAGAAAAAGGATGTCTTCCGGGAGTTCGATATCCTTAACGCCGCCTCCGCGGCTTCGGGGACTTATCGCGAGAATCTGGTTCCCAAGGGAAAGAAGACATTCTCCCTCGCGGACGAGAAAGCCATCCGATGGACCGGGTCAGTCGCCTATATGAAGGAAGTTGCTCTTTCGGCCTCATCGGACTCGGGCAAGCGTGTCCGCGGGGCGTTTGGCGGAACCATCGTGGGTGTCAAGCACGGCAAGTTGATTGTCCTGTTTCATATGATATGCGAGTGGGTATATCACCCTCAGATCGAAGTTGATGTCATGGAGATGATCAACAGCATGACGTGGGTGGAGCCTGCGGAATCGAAAACGGAGTGACCGGTGATTGACGGGTCGGTATTTCCGGTCTATCCTATTGACCTGACGGACGTCCGGAGCCAATATTGCTGATTGCCGATAACCAAGTGAGAGTCGTGGAGGTTCCATGTGGGCGATGAGGTCTTTACTTACTATCGTGCTCGTTCTGTGCGTGGTAGCCTTTGCCTACTACAACTCCGACATGGATCAGAGAGTAAGTGTCAACTTGATCTGGGCCAGGTATGTTGACGTACCGTTGATCACGGTGGTGTTCTGGTCTTTTGTGGCCGGCGTTCTGGTTTCGCTGTTTGTGTTCATAACCGTGTTTGTTCGACAGTCGGTGCAGATCAGGGCGACCCGTAAGCGGCTTCAGGCGTTGGAGAGCGAAGTGACGGTCTTGCGTAACCGTCCCATCGAAGAATCGGCCGATCTACTCAAAAACCCCGAGAGCAGACCGGGCGGTCGGCCGTCCACCTTTTCACAGCGTGACTGAACCTATAGATTGTTGAGTATGAGCGAATACATTGTCATTTTCTTTGTATTGCTTGCCGGTTCGGTGGCCTTCTATCTTGTTTACGAGCGGTACTTCTACAAATCAGGGAAGCCTGATTCCTCGCTCTACGTTCAGGCCCTGCAGGAGCTTCTGGACGGCAAGGCCGAGCAGGCCTTTGGTAATCTGCGTCAGGTGGTCGCCGACGATTCCTCCAACATCGACGCCTACCTGCGACTGGGACAAATCCTCCGCGATCACGGAAAGCCGGACCAGGCCCTTCAGGTGCACAAGGACCTCACGCTGCGAAGCGCACTTACCAGGGAGCAGAAGGCGGCCGTTCTCCGCCAACTGGTCGCTGACTACATGGGCCTGGAGGAGTCCGACACCGCCCGGGCGGCTCTCCGGGAGTTGATCTCGCTGGAGCCACAGAGTCGGTGGGCCCATGCCAGGATGCTTGAGGTGCAAAAGACCGCCAGGAACTGGGAGGAGGCCTACGATACGGCGGCGCGTATTCTCAAGATGGAAGCAGGCAAGTCCAAGAAGCCGCTGGCCGCATTCAAGTACAACATGGGGCGGGAACTCCACAAGAAGCGTGAATACCGCAAGGCCCGTGTTCTGTTCAAGGAAGCCCTGGGGCTCGATCCGGGATTCGTGTCGGCGTATCTTTCCATCGGCGATTCCTACTATGAAGAAGGTCGCCATGAAGATGCCCTCAACTTCTGGAACAAGCTTATCGCGGCCGCTCCGGAAGAGGGTTACCGAGCCATCGAACGGCTCAAGAGAACGCTCTTCGACCTGGGGCGCTTTGGCGACATAGTCGAAATCTGTGAAAGCATCCTCAAGCACAAGCCCAGGGATCTCGTGGCCCGTTTGACGCTGGCGGAGTTTCACGAGAAGAAGGGCGATCTCGATCTGGCTGCAGAACTGCTGCTGCAGGTTGTCGAGGACGAACCGGACAACCTGGAAGCCGTACTCCATCTGATACGCATCTACCTGGAAAAGGGGGACAATCGCAGGGTGGACGAACTGCTGCGGGATCTGGAACGCCGGAGGGAGAAACGGCACAGCCTCACCGCCGGCGATGAGGCGGTCGATACTGCGGTTACCGAAATGGGTTGAAGCGACCCGCTGTTTGAGATTCTCACATGAAGATGTTTCTGCATCTGGCCGCCTGTCTCGTTCTCGCCGCCGGCGCTGACGCCGCCGGCTCAGATATCTACGAGTTGATAATCAACGGTGACCTCGGGGCCGCTGCTGATTCGCTCTCCCTCACCTCGACGGCGACCCTGCGTGACGGTAACATGCTCTACTACGCCGGCATGGTGGAGACCGGCGCCGAGAAGTCGGTGCAACTCATGGAGGCTGCTTTGAACGCGTCGGTGGCGGCCGTACACCGGGAGGACATATACCGTCGGTTGGCGCAGTATTACTTCCTGCAGATGGATTATGACAGGCTGGGTCGGATCGTGGCGGACTACCTGGTCCGCTGGGAGAGGGGTAAATACCGTCGGGAAATGCAGCGCTTTTCCATTGTCGTCGATGAGAAAAACAACGCCTTTGAATCGGCTCTCAAGCAGGCCGACCGGTACTTCCTCCTGTACGGCGAGGGCGACGCGGCGCAGTGGGGCAAGGTTGACAGGTCGCGGGTGATGCTCGGTTACGGTAAGAACATCGGGGCCGACAACGTCCTGCGCAAGCTCGCGCGCGAAAAGGATGGTCCGGGCGTGCCGCAGGCGCTGTACCTGTTGACCCTTGATGCCATCAAACGCCGCCGCACCGACGACGCCGTGTTCTACTATAACATTCTCCGGGAGGGTTACCCCTCGGCGGTCGGTCTCGATGCCCTGATCGAGCGCATGAAGGACCTCTCTATGTCCGGCACTCAGGAAAATGCCGCCGAGAAGCTGACGGGCACGTTTTACTCCGTGCAGGTGGGAGTGTTCAGCGTCGAGGCCAATTCCAGCAGGCGCGCTGAACTCTTCGGCAAGTACGGTGAGAAAGTGGACGTCAAATCAAAGAAAATATCACAGGCAAAGTACCACGTGGTCTATGTCGGCCGCTTTTCCGACTATGAAGCGGCTGCCCGGTTCAAGAGAAAACTGGAGGACGAGCACGGTGAGGTCTTCCAGGTCGTTGCCCGATGAGTCCGCAGGCAAGCAAAGCTTCATCCGATACTCCGCTGATGCGTCAGTACAACGCCATCAAGGAGAAGCATCCTGACAAGCTGCTTTTCTTCCGGATGGGGGATTTCTACGAGCTGTTCGGCGACGACGCCGTCAAGGCCGCCCCTATTCTCGGCATCGCTCTGACATCGCGGTCGCATAGTGACGGCGAGAGGATTCCCCTGGCCGGGGTGCCGTACCATTCGGCCGAGAAGTACCTCGCCAGGCTTCTGGCTGACGGTCAGAAGGTGGTCATTGTCGAGCAGGTGGAAGATCCCAAAACGGCCAAGGGTATTGTCAAGCGGGAGATCGTGGAGATTCTAACTCCCGGGACGGCCACGATCGACAGCGGTGACGGCCTCGACGCTCCTCTGTACCTGGCGGCAATTTACGACGGGGCCGGCAGGAAATCCGGCCTGGCGGTGCTGGACCTGTCAACAGGCTCTTTTGTGGTTGACGAAGGAGCAGCGGGCGAGATTGGGGAGCGGTTAAGGGTTATAGAGCCGTCCGAGATTCTATATCCATCAGACCAGGATGAGTCGGCGCTGAAAGACAGGCTCGATCTGGCCAACGGGGGGCCGCAATTGACAGCGTTCGGAGGCTGGAACTTCGACGCCGCAACCGCCGAACGGGAGCTCAATCAGCATTTCGGGACCTCCACGCTGGAGGGTTTCGGCGTCTGTGGGAGCAGGCTGGGGATAACCGCCGCCGGGGCCATTTTCCGGTACCTGCGGGAAAACCACCGCCACCGTTTGTCCCACATAAACAAGCTGACTCGATTCGATAGTGACGAAGTCATGTTACTGGATCACAGCACCGTTCGTAATCTGGAATTGACGGCCGGTATCGCCTCCGGTGGGCAGGAGAATTCGCTGTTCTCGGTAATAGACTGCACCCGGACGGCTGCCGGCGCTCGCCGTCTCAGAAGCAATCTCGTGCGACCGTTCAAAACAAAGGCCAGGATCGAAAAACGGCTCTCGAGCGTGGCCGAACTCACCCGGAATCGCGATCTGGCGGCCGCCCTGCGTGAGCGAATGAAGAACCTCCCCGACCTGGAGAAGCTGGCCGGACGGCTGGGTATCGGTAAACTCAATCCTCGGCAGATGGCCGCCGTCAAGGAGGCGCTGATAGCAGCGGCGCACGTGGCGACCCTGCTCCGGGATGCCCACAGCCCGCATCTCTCCGGGATCGGCCAGGCGATTCCGGAATGCAGCCGGATTGTCTCGAAGCTCGAGGAATCTCTCACCGAAGAGCCACCGCTGACCGCGAGCAAGGGCGACGTTTTCAAACGCGGATTTTCACGGGAACTCGACGATCTCAATGACTCCATCCGGGATGCCCGCCGGTATATCGGCTCGCTGCAGGAGAAGGAAAGGCAGCGCACCGGCGTCGGGTCTCTTAAGGTCGGTTTCAATAAGGTGTTCGGGTATTACATCGAGGTTACTAAGGCCAACACCGATGCGGTGCCTCAGGAATATATCCGCAAGCAGACCCTGGTTAACGCCGAACGGTACATCACTCCGGAGTTGAAAGAGAAAGAGGAGTTGATCCTGACGGCGGAGGAAAAGATATTCAAGGTAGAGGAACAACTCTACCGGGAGTTGCTGGAATTCCTCGAGGGCTACATCGGTGACATAATCAGCACCGCCGACCTGCTTGCCGAAGTCGATTTGGTGTCATCACTCGCGGAACTGGCGGTGCGCAACGGATACTGCCGCCCAGAGCTTTTTGAGGACGGACGCCTGGTGATAGAGAACGGTCGCCACCCGGTGATAGAGGCGGTGCTGCCGTCCGGTTCCTTTGTGGCCAACGACGCCACACTCTCGGCCCGGGAGAGCCGTATTCATATTCTCACCGGGCCGAATATGTCGGGCAAGTCCACTTACCTGCGGCAGATCGGCCTGATCGTGATTCTGGCCCAGATCGGCTCCTTTGTGCCCGCCGATAAGGCCGAGATAGGGCTGGTCGATCGCGTCTTCACGCGGGTGGGCGCTCTGGACAATCTGGCCCGCGGACAGTCGACATTCCTCGTGGAGATGGTGGAGACGGCCAACATCCTGCACAACGCCACCGACAAATCCCTCATCCTGCTCGACGAGGTCGGTCGCGGCACATCGACGTTTGACGGCCTCTCCGTTGCCTGGGCGGTCGTGGAATATATCAACGAGAAGATCGAGGCACGCACGATATTCGCCACCCACTATCACGAGCTTACTTCCATGGCCGCCGTCTACGACAAAATTCGAAATTACCAGGTAGCGGTCAAGGAATGGCAGGGGAAGGTTGTTTTCCTGCACCAGATCATTCCCGGCGGATGCGACGATTCCTACGGTATCGAGGTGGCCCGGCTGGCCGGTCTGCCGGGGAAGGCGCTGAGTCGTTCCCGCCAGATTCTCAGGCTTCTGGAGTCGGGCAAGTTCAACCAGAGCGAATTAGGCCGGGGAATCTACCAGGATCGCGTGCAGCCGACCTTGTTTGAGGCGCAGCCTTCAAAGGTGGAAGAGAAACTGGCCGCGGTGAACCCGGACGATACGTCGCCGATGGAGGCGCTTAATCTGCTTTGTGAGTTGAAGAAAGAGATAAAATGAATGGGTCACCGTCACAGCCTGGTCGCGGGCGCTGGATCAGACCGCTGCCCGAGCGAGTCGTCAACAAAATTGCCGCCGGTGAAGTGATCGAACGCCCGGCTGCCGTAGTCAAGGAACTGGTCGAGAATGCAATGGATGCGGGGGCGGATCGGATCGATATTGTTGTCGAGAAATCCGGCGTCAAGCTGATCAGGATCGTGGACAACGGCTGCGGTATCCCTGCAGAACAGGTTGAAATCGCCTTTGCCCGCCACGCCACCTCCAAGATATCGGCCTTTGACGATCTTGACCGCCTCTCCACCTATGGATTCAGGGGAGAAGCGTTGCCGTCGGTGGCCTCGGTATCGCAGTTGCGCCTGCTGTCGCGTGCGCCGGGGGAAGACGCGGGCACCGAAATAGTCTATGAGGGAGGAGTGTTGCAGTCGCGGCAACCGGCGCCGGCGCCACCCGGTACTACTGTGGAAGTGAGGAACCTGTTCTACAATACGCCCGCTCGACGGAAATTCCTTAAGGCCGAATCGACGGAGGCGCGGCACATATCCCGAACGGCGACGGCGCTGGCAATAGGGCGCTACCGTGTCGGTTTCACGTTCACGATGAACGGCCGCGACATATTCCGTGTTCCGCCGGGTTTGGATATTGAGGCGCGCGTATCATCGCTCCTGGGGAGCGGCAGGAAATTCGTCGCCGTGAATATCGAGGCCGGCCCGGTGAAGATCGAGGGATACATCGGCGCGCCCGATACCGCCCAGCACAACCGGTACGGGCAGTATATCTTCATAAATGACCGCTACGTGTTCTCACCGGTATTGTCGCACGCTCTCAACGGCGGTTACGGCGATTTGATTTCCCCCGGGACCTATCCCCTCGGCGCGCTGCTTGTGTGGGTCGACCCCACCGAAGTGGATGTCAATGTGCACCCTTCCAAGACGGAGGTGAAGCTATCTCGCGAACGGGAGCTCCATGACGCGGTGGTTCGGGCCGTCAGAGAATCGCTGCGCCAGGACGGTATCATACCCTCTCTGAAGACTTCCTCCGGCACTGCCGGAAACTCGGCGGGCATCGGGCCGCATGTCTCCGGAAGGACGGGGCGAGACAACGTCATTGCCGGGATTGGTTCCGCACGGGCCGAGAACGCCCCCTACCTGCCGGATCTGTGCCGACCACCCGAGACGCGGGACGGGGGAAACACGCCAGGCGAAAGTGAGGCCGTGACGGTCGACAAAAACACGGGTGAGATTCTCCAGCCACAGGCGGCGGCCGCCGGGTCGTTGCCGTCGGTTGCGGAAGAACCTGCCGACGGCTTCCGACTCGTGGGCCGCTTTGCCGATCTCTACCTGCTTTTCCAGGCCGGCAACGATCTCTACATTGTCGATCAGCATACCGCTCACGAGCGGGTGCTCTATGAAGAAATATCCAGGCAGATCGAGGCCGAGACCGGTAGCGGGCAGGTGCTCCTGTTCCCGATGCAGGTGGAGTTGTCGCCGGAGCAGTTCGCTCTGTATCAGGAATCGGGCGATGTAATAACGCGATCGGGGTTCTCGGTGGCGGAGTTCGGCGGCCGCACGGTCAATGTTGAGGCGGTGCCGTCGGTCATGACCGGGAAAGCCCCCGACAAGATGCTGACAATGCTTCTTGACGATATCGCCTCTTTGCGCAAGACAGGCTATGACCTGGAGAAAGCGGTGGCCCAGTCGGTTGCCTGCCGGTCGGCGGTCATGGCCGGTGATCGTCTCAGCGACCAGGAAGCCACCCATCTTCTCGCGCGTCTCCTGAAATCCAGGGACAGATACTCGTGTCCTCACGGACGTCCGACTTTCATTAAGATAAGCCGCAGCGATCTGGACAAGCAGTTTGGACGCACCTGAGCCCAAAGCCGTTCCCATCGTCTGTGGGCCGACCGGGTCAGGCAAGACAGGTGTGACGTTGGCCCTTGCCGACCAATTCCCGCTGGAAGTGGTCTCGGCCGATTCCCGGCAGATAATAAGGCATCTGAATATCGGCACCGCCAAGCCGACTCCCGAAGAACGCAACAAAGTAACGTTCCATCTCGTCGATATTGTTGAGCCGGGTGAGCGCTACAGCGCCTTCCGATTTGTCGAGGACGCCAACGCCGCGATCGCGGGAATACTTGAGAGGGGTCGAATCCCCCTCGTGGTCGGCGGCACCGGGCTGTATCTGAGTGCTCTCTCCGAGGGTGTCGTGGAGATAGAAAACGATGACCTGGCGGTGCGTGGGAAGCTGGAAGCTGAGATGGAAGAAATCGGCCCGGAAGCGATGCACGAACGATTGACCGGGATCGATCCGCTGGAAGCAGCGAACCTTCATCCCAACAACCGCGTTCGGGTCATAAGGGCGTTGGAGGTCTTTCACCTGACCGGCCGGTCCAAGTCGGAACTTATCGCTACCGGAGGTTATACGAAAAGCGCGTTTGAATTCGCCTACTACTGCCTTCTCCCGGACAGGCAGGCGCTCTACGAGGTAATCAATGCGCGGGTGGACAAAATGATATCCCGGGGACTGCTGGAGGAGTTGCGGCTCCTGACGCAATGCGGCCGGGCCGACGACGTCCGCCGGGCGCAGGTTATCGGGTACAGCGAACTGCTTGATTTTCTGGACGGGGAAGTATCGCTCGAGGAGGCGATCGCCCGGATCAAGCAGAACACGCGCCGCTATGCGAAAAGACAGTACACTTGGTTTACACATCAGGCGACCTGCCGGGTGTTTTCGGACCCGGTCAGTCTCGGCGCGGATCTGGCAACGCAGTTGAAATCATATTGACAGGAAAAAGGCTTGCGTGGGTTAAGGTTATTTCATATAGATCAACGGGTTAGAGGCAACCCCGGTTAAGACGCGAACGGTTTGTTCCGATAACTGGTAAATACGTACTGTTAACAAAACGTGGTGAGCAACGTGGTAAAAGCACCGAGAATGCCTTTTGTTTATCTTTTGTGTTCATTTCTTGCACTGACGTTGACCCTAAGAACCGGTTGCGGAGGCAAGAGCGGGTTGTCGTCTCCCCGGGCGTATTCTGATGGGGAGACACGGGCGGAAAGGGCGGACAGTGCCGACACGGCGCGTGTGGCCGGCGAGGATTCGCAGTATCCCGTGACGTATGCGCCAAGTCGCACTCTCAGGATTGAGCAGCGATCCAACGAGATAGACCCGCACGAGACGCCCGGAGTCGAACATCGCGACACGGACGATCCGGCGAAACCATCTCACAATCCGGACGAGGTTCTCTCGTTCGGGTATGCCGACGTCGATGACTCCGCGTCGGCGGTTGATGACGACATCTGGCGGAGATTCGAACTCGCCGAAGAGTACTACCTCATGGGCGTCATGGCCAACCGTGAAGCAAGTTGGGAGGAGGCACAGTACTACTTCGAGAAAGGCCTGAAAATGCTGGCCAAGCTGGATATCGAAACCGACTCCACACTGACGCCGGAGGCTGTCAAGTACAACCGCATGCTGGACAATTTTGTGGCCGACTTTCGCGTGACCCTCAGGTCGCTGGGGCGGCTGGAAGCGGATGTCTCGACCAGTGTGCTCGTCGAGCGGTTCGGGGATCTTGTCACGAACCTCGGTGCCGACACTATCCGTGTCTTCAGCGAGGAGCGGGCGCGGAAGGTCAGCTACGATCTCCCGGTGGTGATGAACGACCGGGTCAAGAGCTCTATTGTGTATTTTCAGACTGTCGCCAAAGAAGCTTTCTACAAGTATCTGAGCCGATCCCGGAAATACGAACGGCTGATGCTTGGGGTTTTGTCCGATTATGGTTTGCCCCTGGATTTTGTTTATCTGTCGCTGGTGGAGTCCGGGTTCAATCCTCGTGCTTACTCCTGGGCGCGGGCAATGGGGTTGTGGCAATTCATATCTTCCACCGGTCGCCTCTACGGGCTTAATCGCAACTGGTGGATCGACGAGCGTCGGGATCCGGTCAAGTCTACCGATGCCGCCTGCCGGCACCTGAAAGATCTCTACGAGGAATTCGGGTCCTGGGAACTTGCCATGGCGGCCTACAACGGGGGCCCGGGGCGCGTCAGACGGACCATCAAGAAACAGAAGACCAACGATTTCTGGAGAATGAGACTGAAGCGGCAGACGATGGATTACGTGCCCTTGATCTATGCCGCTGCGATTATCGCCAAGAATCCCGAGAAATACGGCTTTGTGGATGTCGAGTTTGAACCGGAGATTGTCTGGGACGAGGTGGAAATCGACCGTTGTTTGGAGCTTGCCGTGGTGGCCCGGGAACTGGACTGTTCCGTCAAGGAACTGCAGGAACTCAACCCCGAACTCCTGAGAAAATACACGCCGCCGGACAGCAAGAAATACCGGTTGAAAATACCGGTGGGGAAAAAGAATAAATTCCTGGCCGCCTATGCTTCCATGCCGTCTCCCAGGGAGACCAGTTGGGTCAGGCACAGGATCAGACGGGGAGAGACGGTATCTACTATCGCCGCCAGGTACGGTGTTTCGCAGTATGCCATTTTCGACGCCAACAATCTCAGCCGCCGATCCACCATCTACGCCGGTAAGGAGATCATTGTCCCGGTGCCTCTTGACAGCGAGTATCGTGGGGGTTCAAAACGTCGCGTTCAGAGCGACTACCGAGCCAGGAATTCCATCTACGCCGTCCGTTCCGGCGACACCATGTGGGATATAGCGCGGGCTTTCGGGACGACCGTTGACGCCCTCAGGCGGGCCAACTATATCGAGCGTGGGTCGCGCATCTATGTCGGCCAGAAGCTGAAAATACCGGCTTCCTCCAAACACCTGAAGGACAAGAACGAAACCGGAACCCGCTCTTCCGAGATCTACGCGTCCACGGCCGATACCGGAGGAAAACTGACCGAGCACAAGGTTCGTTCCGGCGATACGATCTGGGACATCGCTCGCAAGTATGGCACCACGACCGCCAGAATCCGCAGCCTGAACGGTCTGGGTCGCTCCAGCCGGATATACCCGGGGCAGGTGCTGGTAGTCAGCGACGCCGATTCCGGGGGCTACGTTGTCCACAAAGTCAGGCGTGGTGAGACGCTTAGTCGCATCGCCCGGAAATACCGCACCAGCATCGCCAGGATAATCGCAGCCAATGATATCGTCGATCCCGACGAATTGAAAGTAGGAACCGTACTTAAAATACACTCCAAGTAACAGGATCGTTATGGCGCGCAAAAGGGATGTTGTAATAGCCGTTATTATCGCGGTGGTGTTTCTTGTAGTTTTCGTTTTCGTGGGCCTGATGTTCATCGGGCTGCTGACGGAAGGGGGGGACTTCGACCTGGCTGGGATGGGGGGCGACGTTGGTGTCATAGAGCTCTATGGTATCATTGACGAGCCGTCCGGACGCAAGTGGATAAAGCAGATTGACAAATGGGCGGAGAGCAACTCCATAAAGGCTATCGTGATTCACCTCAATTCTCCCGGTGGCGGGGTGGCCATATCGCAGGAAGTCTACGATGCTGTCCTTCGAGCTCGTGAGAACAAGCCGATCGTGGCCGCCATGGCCTCCATTGCGGCTTCCGGGGCGTACTACGTGGCCTGCGGAGCCGATCGCGTTATTGCCAACCCCGGCACCCTCACCGGCTCCATAGGAGTAATCATCCAGTTTTACACTGCCGGAGAACTCATGGACAAGATCGGCGTCCGGATTGAAACGGTAAAATCGGGCGAACTCAAAGACGTCCTGAGTTTTTCCCGCCCCATGACCGAGAAGGAAGAACTGATGCTCCGGTCAGTGGTAATGGACAGCTACGAGCAGTTTGTGGAGGTGGTAGCAGGCGGCCGTGGCAAGGATAAGGAGGAGATCTACCCGCTGGCCGATGGATCGATCTTCACCGGCCTTCAGGCATGCAACCTGGGCTTGGTGGACACTCTCGGTGGCTTTGAAGAGGCCGTCAGTTTAGCTGCTGAACTGGCGGAGATCGAAGGCGAGCCGAAGATAGTCAGACCTTACGAGCGCAAGAAAGTGTCCATATTCGACTTGATGGGTGGCCTGATAGGCAGGATCGATCGCGGCGTGGAAAACGGTCTCTGTGGCCCTCAGATCATGTATTTGTACCGGTAGCGGGATTTTGTTTTGTGTGACGAGAAAAGTATGGACAATTGGTGGTTTTTTGCTTTTCTTTGCCCAATGTATTGCGTATCTTTACGCGTCCCAAAGGGTTATCCTGCATTCGGGATAGTGCCTCGGGACCTGAAAGTCGAAGATAGAAGAAGAAACATAACAAGGACGGTCTTCTCTCAAGGGAGGATACTGTGACAAAAGCCGATTTGGTAGAAAGAGTGGCGGAAAAGACGGGCCTCACCAGGACGGATGTCGCCGTGGTCGTCGACTCCTTTCTTGACACGGTGAGGAAGTCGCTTGAAAACGGACACAACATCGAGATCAGGGGCTTTGGTACCTTCAAGGTCAAACTGCGCAAAGCCCGCAAGGCCCGAAACCCACGGACGGGTGAGGTGGTGCCGGTCCCTGATCGCAAGGTGCCCGTATTCAAGCCGTCAAACGAGTTCAAGAACATGATAACGAAACAACCAATCTGAGTCATTGCCGCAGCTATGGAGGATTAATGCCCAGCGGAAAGAAACGTAAACGGCTGAAAATCAAAACTCACAAGCGCAAGAAAAGAAGACGCGCCAACCGTCACAAGAAAAAGAACAAGTAGAAACAGAGACTCCCGGCCATAGGGCTTTCGGGTAGTCTATCGGTAATATCCAGCCGTGGTCGTTGCTGCCGCCACGTTGTTCCGCACGAGCATTTGATCTGTCTGCGATCGGCAAATCAGTGTCGGATTATCTGACGCCGTTTACTTGTGATTCCCATGACCGCCACTCAGGCGGTCTTTTCTTGTGGCGTTCTGGCGGCTATGGGCTCCTTAGCTGGGATTCGGGTCAGCCCCGTCAGCGTGTCAGAGCCGGCACCGAGGGCATCCGGTCCGCCTGTGATTTTCGGGTAACTGCGCTACCCCGGGTCCTCAGACCGACACCGAAAAAACCCATTCCCGGGCAACCTTTCGCGGGCGAATTCGTACCTTTCAAACAAAGAACAGGAAGTGGCTCACGGAGGCATTATGAAGTATGTCAAGCTGATCGGTGTTGTTGCGACGGCAGTGATTCTTTTTACCCTGTCCGCATTGGCTGATTCAAGCGGACGGATCTATGGCAAAATTACCACGGTCGACGGTGATGTTTTTCAGGGATTGATCCGTTGGGACAAAAACGAGGGCAATTGGGTCGACCTTCTCAACGGGAACAAGGAGCTCAGAACGAAGCATGGTGACAAGCGCGACCGCAAGAAATACCGTGATCGGGAAAGGTCGATTGAGCTGTTCGGGATTACAATCGCCAAGACCGGCAGCAGTTGGAGTTGGTCCGGCTCGGCTCAGTCCGGGATGCGCTTCGGGCACCTCAGGTCGCTTGAAGTAATCGACGACGATGCCGCCTTACTGACTCTCAAGTCCGGTGAGGAAGTGGAACTCGAAGGGGGTTCTACGGACGTCGGCGATGGTGTGCGCGAGATCATTATCGAGGACAAAGTGGAAGGTGAGATCGAACTGGAGTGGGAGGACATCGAGCGGATTGATTTCATGGAAACCGATCCTGACCTGGTATCGAATCTCGGGCAGCGGCTCTATGGCACGATCACCGTTCGCCGTGGTGACCAGTACACAGGTTTCGTGTGCTGGGACATGGACGAGTTGTTTTCGCGGGACATTCTGGATGGGGACCAGAAAGGGCGGCGGCGGAAGGTCAAGTTCGCCAAGATAAAGTCAATAGAGCGCTATAGCTCCAGCGCCTCCACGGTGACTCTGGTCAACGGCGATGAATTGCTTCTGCGCGGCACCAACGACGTAGACGAAAGCAACGGCGGAATTGCTATCTCGGATCCCGGGTTGGGTCAGGTTGTGGTTCGCTGGGATGAGTTCGACCGATTGGATTTTACGGCTATCCCGCAGGGTATTCCTTATGGAGAGTTCGATGGTGGGCGACCCCTTGAGGGCACGGTTTTTACCGAGGACGGCGACAGCTACCAGGGCCGAATATGCTGGGACAATGACGAGGAATTCACCTGGGAGATTCTCGATGGCAACTATCACGATGTCGAGTTCGATATCGAGTTTGGTCTGATCAAGGAGATCAAGAAAAAGTCGTACCGTTCGGCGATAGTCACCGTATGGGACGGGCGCAGTTTTCGTCTGCGCGGCTCCAATGACGTCGATGAAGACAACAAGGGCATCTTTATCACAACCGCCGATGGAGATGAGACAGAAGTCGATTGGGAGGATTTTGACCGCGTCGAGTTTGTCCGGAAGTAGGACTCGGCGCCATTCCGGTAGAGGATAATCTGAAGAGGTCGAGCCGGTCGGGATTGACCTAGTGACAGGCCTGGTCAAGTGCTGCTGCCCCTTGCCGTCCGCGAGGGGCAGCGTTTTTCTTTCTGTGCTGGTGAGGTTCCTGAGGTTGCCGGTTGTATCCGGGTTGGAAACACAGAAAAACCCCGGCCATTGAGGCCGGGGTCGTAACACTCACTACTCCGTGCGGAGGTTATTGTAGATTGGCCTGCTCTCTGGCCTCCTTCAAATCCTTCACGTGGCTCTGGGCGTCACCCACCTTGGTCTTTGCCTTGGGGTTCTTTTTGGCCAGGGCGATGAAATCCTCCCAGACGCGGATACTCTGATCGAAGTTTTCCGGGTCGCTCGATTCAACCGCCACGGCGTAGTTGTATGAAGCCAAATACTTCTTCGGATTGGCTTTCAAGGCAGCCTGGAACGCACTGGCTGCGCTCTTGTACTTCAGCTGCCCGAGGTAGATCTGCCCCAGACCGAAGTGCGAACTGTAATAATCGTTCTTGATCTCGATCGATTTCTTGAACGCCGGTATCGCCTGACTGTCCTTTCCAGTCTTTTGGTAGCCCTTGCCCAACATGTAGTTACTGACGTGATCGCCGGCCCCAAGTTCGTGACAGGTGTTCAGCGTGGCAATCATCTCGGCATAGGCTTTCTTGTAGAAATAAACCTTACCCAGTTCCTTGTAGAGTTCTCCATCGGTGCTGTCGGCGGCGATAGCGGACTTGAATGCCTTCTCGGCTTCGGAGTATTTCTTCAGCTTGTACTGGACTCGACCGAGGTTGGCGAAGGCAGCGGCATTCTGCGGGTCTTTCTCAGTTGCCGTTGTGAAGGCGTCGAGGGCGTGGTCGTAGTGCTTCTGCTCGAAGAAGATCGCCCCCATGTTGATATAGACGTCGATGTAGTCAGGATCCTCGCTGAGCGCTGCCTGATAGGCCAGGATTGCCGCCTCAATGTTCCCCGCCTGGCTCTCCTTGACGCCGACATTGTAATACTCCCGGGCTTTTTCAATGTCGGCCGCCACCGCCGCCGGTAACATTACAGCCAAGGCGGTGGCAATCACCACCAGGAAATGAGAAGGTCTTAGTATCAGATATCCTCGCATGGAATCTCCCTTCAGATTCTGTATTTGTTTCTACAAACTACCATTCATTCCGATCCTGATTCTTCACAGAGAGTCGCGGTGTTTATCGACCGCCCGGGAAACCTCCGCGTGCTTCAAGGCGAGAATCCTGGCCGCTAAGACGGCGGCGTTTCTGGCCCCCGGCATGCCGATGCCGACAGCCGCTACGGGAATACCAGGAGGCATCTGGATTACGGACAGGAGCGAATCCAAGCCACCCAGGGCAGCCGGCAAGGGCACTCCAATAACAGGCAGGTTGGTGTGAGCGGCAGCCACCCCGGGAAGAGCCGCCGACAGACCGGCCATCGCGATTACCACCTCAAATCCGTCCTGTGCGGCTCTGGAGACCAACTGGGCTGTTTTCTTCGGATGGCGATGGGCGGAGGTGACTTCGATTCGTCCTTCAATGCCCAACTCCTCCAACTGTTCCCGGCACTTCACGGCGTACTCCATGTCTGATTTGGACCCGATAACTATCAACACCGTCGCCATAGCGCTACCTACCCCTCGATCGGTCTTGAGGCTCTGAAACCGATATCCTTGCGAAACATGGCTCCCTCGAACTTTATCTTGTGAGCGGTCCGGTAAGCCCGGTTGAGAGCCGCGCGAAGGTTCTTGTCCATTCCCATGACGCCAAGCACGCGGCCTCCATCGGTAAGCCAACGGCTGCCCTTCTGAACTGTCCCGGCGTGGAAAACGTAAGAGCCAGCCTCGGTTTTATTCGACAGGCCGGTAATCTGAACTCCTTTGGAGTACTTGCCTGGATAGCCGCGTGAGGCCATGACAATGCAGGCGGCGGCGCCCTCGTGCCAGGCCGGCTTACCAAACGACGATAGCTTGCCCGTCGCACAGGCCAGCAACAGATCGCAGAGATCTGATTTCAGCAGGGGCAGGACAGCCTGAGTCTCGGGATCACCGAAACGACAGTTGAACTCCAGTACCTTGGGCCCCTGCGCCGTGAGCATCAGTCCCGCGTAAATCACACCCCGGTATTTGACGCCTTCTGAGTTCAGGCCATTGACCGTTCGCGCGAGTATATGCTCCTCAATCTGTTCCCTGATCTCATCGGTAGTAAACGATGTGGGACAGTAGGCTCCCATGCCGCCGGTGTTAGGCCCCCGATCGCCGTCGTAGGCAGGCTTGTGATCCTGACTGGATAGAAAAGGTACGATCGCCTTACCGTCGGTAACGGCTATGACCGACACCTCCTGCCCCTGCAGGAACGACTCGATCAGAATCCTGTCACCGGCGTTTCCGAACGAGCGCTTGACCATCATGTCATTGATAACCGACTCCGCCTGGCTGAGCTTGCGCGCTACCACCACGCCCTTTCCGGCAGCGAGGCCGTCGGCCTTGATTACCACCGGAAACTCCACTGATTTGCAAAAACCGATCGCCTCCGCAGAATTGTCGAACACCTTGAAAGCGGGGGTGGGAATGTGATATTTGCGCATGAATTCCTTGGCGAAAACCTTGCTGGATTCAAGCCTGGCCGCCTTCTTGTTGGGCCCGAATATCTTGAGCTTTCGTCTTTGAAACTCGTCTACGATGCCCTTGGCCAGGGGCATTTCCGGTCCCACAACCGTCAGACCGATCTTGTTCCGGACGGCAAAATCGGAAAGGGCTTTAATGCTGTCCGGTTTGATATTGACACACTTGGCTATCTGGGCGATACCGCCGTTGCCCGGCGCGCAGAAGATCTTGTCGACCTTCTTGGATTTCTTCAGTTTCCATGCCAGGGCGTGCTCTCTTCCGCCGGACCCGATGACTAATACTTTCATATACTCCCAACGCGGTTTAGCGTAAAAACCATTATAATACCACACCCATCCCGGATTTCAACCCTTTTTTTTGGCTATGAACTACGCCGGGGGAATATCTAAGGGGTACAGTTTTGCCAATAATCCTGATATTATGAAAGGGCCAAGGAGTGTGTGTCGCCCCCTCCGCGGTTTCGATATTGGCAAGCCCGCCTATTCCGACTCGCCCTGCTTGAGCATGTCCTGAAACCGCTCCCATGACGCCCGTGCCCCGGCGTCGGTTGTCTGTTCCAACTGCCGCCGCAACTCCTCCCCGGCAGCCTCGGCTTCGTCGGGGTTGAAACCGTGCTGTTCGTACTGCTCATCGATCCACTTGTGGAACTTCAGTCGCCACAGTTCGCTGTAGCGTTTGGCTTCAAACGCCCACGGCAGACCGATAGCGCTCACCACATACGACGCCACCGGCCACAATAGCGCAATCGCCGCTGCACCTAAGGCTGCATCCACCGGTCCGAAGGCCATACGCTTCTGCGGTTGGGCCGCCCGCGCTGCGAGGGTCATCGGCCCCTCAAGCGCCGGGTCACTCTTGACTAATTTCTCAAACTCGTCTTTGGTCATCCGTTTTCTCCACCGCCTTGTTTCTCCATCAGTTCCTTGATCTCCGCGATTAGTCCTTCTGTCTTCTCTATCTCAGCCGCTGCGCGCTTGCCGTAGGATTGAAACTTAGTCAGGGCAGCGTCGGCGTAGGTCAAGGCATCCTGAAATATGCCTGCCCTCGCGAGAATGAGTGCGAAATTGAACTGAGTTCGGGCGGCCTCGAAGTGATTCCCCGCCTTCTCGTTCAGGGATACGCTCTTATCGTAGTGTTTGCGGGCATTTCTCAAATCACCCGCCTCACCATAAACATTGCCAAGCTGATTGTGGGTGACGGCCAGGTCAGCAACAGCATCTTCCGGGGTCAGATCAAGGCTCTCCAGATAATAGGTGAGAGCATCGTTGAGATGTTTCTGGATCTCGCCGGGTGGTTGATTTAGCTTTCGAGCCTCATCGTATCGCTCAAGAGCTACGTTCCCAAGCGAGCTGACACACTTAGAACGCCCCATTTTGTCTTCTTTGACGAATAGTCCCAGGGCATGCTTAAACCACCGCTCCGCTTCGTCGAGGTCTTTCACGGTGGAGACGACAGCGAAAGCTTGCCCAAGTTTGTATGCTTTTATGGCTGTGCTTCGTTTATCGTCAATCCGTTCAGCCAGAAGCAAGCTTTCTTTGTAAGTCGCAATGCAGTCACTGCTGCCCAACTCGCGCTGAATATCGGCTAACTCACCTAAGGACACGGACAGGGAACGGATATCGTTGCGCTGGCCGGCGGTCATAGCGGCAGGTTTAAGTTCGAGAAGCGGACGTGTACGCTGCCGCTGGGACTCAACAAGCAGGGTCTGGAGGCGGAGAGCCTCACCGAATTTTCGTTCCCTCTCAGCCAGGAGCACGCGATAACCGCTCACAAAACTCCACTGTTCCTCCCGGCCCGGAAGCGGTCTGTCGGTCTCCGGGTCAACGAAATCCGGTGTTGCTTCCTCGACCAGTCGCTTCCATTCCAAATGACGGCCGTGATGATCATAGAGCCAATACAATCCCTGCATGGTGCCGATTACACTATTCCACCAGCCGTTGGCGCGGGCGAGACGGTGGGCGTGCAGCAGATTGGCTTCCTCGGCGGCAATGACCCCAATCACATTGTGTTTGCCTGTACCATACTGTCTTTGGTAATATTCTCCCAATGGGCCGATGGCTTCGACGTAGGCGCGGGTAGCTTTCATGGCGGGGGAATCCGAGGATGCCTGTGCGTCTTCCGGATAGAACTGTTCAAACAGACCAGTGAAGAACCAGGGGAGGGCGGGATGGATGGAGTAGTACCCGCCACCGTGCGCGGTCAACAGGCCGATCTCTGCTGCACTGTCGAGCAGGGCAATACCGTTCTTACGTTCCAGGCCCCTGAGTTCAGGCAGGCACCAGTCTTGATCGGAGTCGCCCATGACCCTCAGGACACCGACATAGACGAAGCCCTGAAACAGATGCAGCACGGCCAGTTTCCTGCGTTCGTCTTCGGTGAAGGAGTCCTCAAAACCGTATCGCAGCGAGGCTGCCAGCGAACGGGTGCGCCCCTGGGACTCGTCGTCTTCGATCTCCGTTTCGCCTGAGCGTATCATCTCTACGAAGCCATTGACCTGGTCATAGGTGCTCAGTCCGGCTCGTATCGCCTGCCCGACCAGTACCGTGATAGTGAGCGGGTTACCATCGCTGTATCTCAGTAGCGGTTGCCAGTCGCGCATTTCAATCTGTACCGATTGATACTTGGAGGCGACAGCCCGCGCCAGGTCTAATCGTTCCGGTGGCTGCATCGGAGGAACCGCGACTCTGTGTGGCAATCCGTGCAGCCAATCTTTCTCCTCACGCCGTGAGGTCAGCAGAATCTTCGCTTTGGTGGCTGAGGCATCTTTGAGGAAGTCGAACAGCTCCTTCTGTTCTTCCAGGCTCCATTTTGACTCTGTCCCCTTCGGGAATCCGGCAACTTGTTCGACATTGTCCCAGATCCACAGTACCGGAATCTTTTTCAGCAGTCGCAGTGCGATATCGCGCCGCTGGTCTTCCTCAAGGGTCAACCACGGGATGCCCTGTTGTTCCAGAAGTTGCTCGAACACCTGACCGATCTGGTCCAACGCCCGCACCAGCGGAGTGTGATGCTCAAACGAGGTAAACAGTACCGCACCATTCCTGATCCCGCCGGTGGCATAATACCACCTCGCGAACTCGGCGGCGGTCTGGGTTTTGCCGGACCCGGCGTATCCGCGCAGCAGCACCACGTTGTGTCGGTCGAAGGCGCGATCCAGAGCCAGCAGCGTCTCATCGCGACCGAAAAAGCCCGCATCGGGCCAGTGCGGCAACATAGCCGCAATCGACTCATTGGTAGGAGTAATCTGGCCCTCTTTGGTAACCTGAAGATGGATCTCTTTTCCCTCGGGAAGCACGGGGAAGAGGTCGATCGACGCAGCTTCGTATACGATCGGCACCGACCAGTCTTCCAATTTTATCTTGTCGTAGCCGATCTCTCGCACCGGATTCTCGCTGAGATTCTTGCGACCGAGAGTGACCGCCTGACCGAGATTGTACCCCTGCACCAGGTGACTGTACAGATCGGCCACGAACCGAGCCGCGGTGACGACGTAGACCGTGTAGCGCATTGCCACCACCCCGGCCGCCCCGGCGTCCATCACTTCCTGCGCCAGGGAGCCGTACAGGCGTACCTGCTGGTGAACGTCGCTCTTTTCTGCCACCGTCTCAGGCTTCTCCGGCGGTTCGGCATAGGCCGACTGGCAGGCGTTGAGCAGCAACACTGGTGTCTTTGTTTCGTACAGCAACTTACCGAGAGCTGTCCCGTCGACCGGCTGGAGGTTCTTCTCGGCTTTAGGGTTCTCAAATAGAAGATATCCTTGCTTGCCGTCTCTGGAGCCTGACAGCGTTAATGATGAAAGCCCGCTAATAATATCAGCCAGCTTCCTCGCGCTCTTCTGATCCATGTACATGCCGTGGCCGTCGAAATGCACGATATGATACGGCTTGCCTTCTTTGCGAGCGCAGCGAAGCCAGGAAGAAGCGGAGAAGAACGAGTCTTCTCCGCCTGTACTCCTACTGACGTGAGCACACAGGTGAGCTATTGGCAATCACTACAGTCGCACTTGCAGGGGGGCGGACCACTGTAGTACATGTAGTCCAGCAGCAATACCAAATCAGCAATGCTAACCAATCTGTCGCAATCCATGTCGGCTTCCTTCATACAGGGTATGAAGCAACCGCTTTCGAACATATAATCTGTGAGGTACACCAGGTCAGCGATGTCAATGACATCATCCACATCATAGTCCACGTTACCGCGGATATCACCCATACAGCAGTCATACGCCTCCGTTTTGCATACGACGCTGTCGGACCAACCACTCACACCGCACCCCATGTGGGACCGCACCCACCAAGTCACTTCGTAAGGGAACCCGAGCTTCAGCCTTATGCTGCAGGTTGGCAACCGGAAAGACGTATCGGAAATGCCATAGAAGTATTCCGTTTGTGATGCCCACTGGGCAATCTTCAGGTCATAAGAATCGCAGGATTTGGAAGTGTCGCTCCAGATGAAGGTGGGCAGGTAGTTGGCCACGATGTCGTCCTCGCCAGGGTAAACCAATACCGGTAACGGCGGCGTGGGTGGCAGCGTGCCCCAGTAGAGGCTGTTGGCCAGGTAGCCGTCGCCGTTGTTCGGAAGATCGTAGGTGTGACCAACTTCATCACCGTTGTCGTCGAGCCGGTGCCTCCCATCAGCTCCGGGAAGATCGCCATAGGCGTTGAAAGCCTCTTGGAACGTTACTTTTCCATCCCCGTCGAAATCGCAGGTGTCGATATGGTCCATACCCCCGCTGAGGAGCTGTGTCATAATACTAATGAAACCTCCGCCGAGCATGCCGTCGGTACAGGACGACATTACCACCACATTACTTCGAGAAAGGTCGTCAATGAGCCCACCACCAAAACAGGATGAGGTCATGAAAGTCACCTTGCGGTACTCCAGGCTGTCAAGAAACTCCGCATAGAAATCATCTAAACGGTTATACATCAACTCGTCTACTCCGACAGAATCTAACATGTCGCCATCGTCACTGATGTCAATTCCAACGAACAAACCGTCATCATTCGAGTCGGTGCCATGAGCTACGGGGTTCTGGGTGTAATAGTCACACGGCCAGCATATATCGGCCTTACCATCAAAGTTGTCGTCAAACACAACGATTCGATGACCTGACGTCCCTTGTTCAGGGTCATTTTGGAGACTGTAGTCGCCCCATTCGTTCTCATCGAAGACATATCCGGACCCGGAAGTATCGATGCCCGGAATGCCATCACCATCACAGTCCCAGGGACAGGTACATGTGTCGTTGTATCCGTCATGATTGGTATCACCAACCAGGAACTGATTAATCTGCTCGAGATAAATGTCGGTGTCGGAGGTTTTTTCGGTATTGCAGAAGGTCATGCCACTGAAAGTCGCAACCTGCTTATATCGGTATTTTTTATCCTCCCCCAATCCTTCTCCGGGTTTGTACTGCCCAGCCCAGTCGTCCATGCCGACATAGGTCTTACGCAAGCCCTTATTCCAATTCCAGGCGTACTTGTACTCAGATTCGATACAGAAGAGATCGGGGTCATCGGGGTCATCGGCATCGGTGAATACTCTTCTACCAGTTCCACGAAGCTCATAAGGAACTCCCCAATCGCTGTCATAAATAACTACTGAGGAGTCAAATTGTCCCATCCCATGGCAATTGAAAACCATATGCAAGTCATCGTTTGACGTTACAGCACTATCGATCCAGGCAAGGGCCGAATCCAGGTCACCGAAGTCGATTATTACGGAGTCTTCCTCGTATTTCTCCAAACATTCTTCCCAGCTTTTATCCGGCATACAATAAACAACCACAACAATGTTAGTATCATTAACGCAGAATGTATCCACAAGTCGGGAATAGGCAAGGTGTATACTATGCCAGAACCTGCTATCACCTTCGGCGGCCAACAACCAGTACGTCGAGGTTGGGTCGGTCAGTGCCTTATTCTGGGTGCGCGTCCTCCTATCTTTGGTATTTCGGTATGACCAGTCATACTTATGTACGGCCTTCTCGTATGCAGGCTCACCGATGCCTGACAGCACCTCCACTCTCGCAGTAGTCATTCGGACCTGACCGTAGGTGTCGTAGACATGGACAGCAGCGGTATAGGTGCCCGGCGCGTCGTAAGTATGGTTCGCTGCCCGGTGTACGGACGACTCCCAGTCGATCACACCGTCGGAATCAAAGTCCCATGCGTACTTTATGATCAGCGCCGTTCCTTCGTAGGCTTCAAAGCTGAAGCTGGTTGCGACGCCGGCGTAGGTGGTCACTTCATACCACACCTCCACCATAGGTGCTCGGTAGTCCTCCGGCAAATCAGGACCCCAGTTGTAGCGCTCGGCGATTTCAATCGCGATATCTTCTGCATTGCGGTGTGATACCCCATCCGATTCGGCGATCAGAAAAGGCGCCACACCCAGCAGCACCGCGATTCCCACAAGAACGAATCTGTGATACTTCATCGGCCTCCTCACTTTTTAGTGTCGCATACGTAATAGTTAGCCGTTACTGTGATAACGTAGATCGATGCAGCGATGTCAAGCAGTTTTTCGTGATTTCTCCAGTTTTTTTGGGCAACGGGGCAGCAGATCGGTAGCCACACACCGAACGCGCGTGAACTCGACGCCGAAATAGTCAAGCGCTCGAAATTCATCGCCGACGCTACCGACGCCTGTCTGGCCCAGGTGCCCCACAGCTCGGGTGCCCCACCCAACCCCCACGCCCACCTGACAGGATTTAGCTTGCCAGGCAGCCATCCCGTTACCTATACTGGAAAAAAACTTACAGGAGGAAACGATGCCTCTATTATTGACACGGGACGATGTCGCCCAGGTTCTTTCGATGCCCGACTGCATGGAGGTGGTCCGCAGGGCTTTTGGTGAGTTGGCGTCCGGCACGGCGGTTCTTCCGCTGCGGATACCGATCACGCCCCCTGATGGTCTGTCTCTCTACATGCCCGCCTACCTGAAGGAGCTGGGCGCTCTGGCGTGCAAGGTGGTCACCGTATACAAGAACAATCCTGCGAAACACAAGCTGCCGGTGGTGATCGGCAAAGTGCTGCTTCAAGACCCTGCATCCGGCGACGTTATCTGCATCATGGACGGCGGCTATCTTACGGCGGTACGAACCGGGGCAGCCAGCGGTGTCGCGACGGACCTCCTAGCCAGAAAAGGTGATGGCCAGGTGGCCGGGATATTCGGCGCCGGAGTTCAGGCGAAGATGCAGCTCTGGGCGGTGGCTGTAGCCCGCAAGCTCTCCAGGGCGCTCGTGTATGACGTAGCCGATAAGGCGGTTGCCGATTTCATCAGCGAGATGAGCGCCAAGCTGGACCTGGAAATAGTGAAAGCCGACTCACCCCGGGACGTTCTCAAAGCGGACATCATCTGCACTGCGACGTCGTCGGCCACGCCGATTTTCGATGGATCGAAGGTCCGACCGGGTACGCACATCAACGGCATCGGCAGTCACACGCCGAACGCGCGGGAACTAGACACCGAGATAGTCAAGCGCTCGAAATTCGTCGCCGACTCCACCGACGCCTGTCTGGCTGAGGCGGGAGACCTGATGATCCCCATCAAGGAGGGGATTATCGACGAGAGCCACATCTACGCCGACCTGGGGGAGATCGTTATCGGCAAAAAGCCCGGTCGCAGTGATGACGCCGAGATAACCCTGTTTAAGTCCAACGGGCTGGCCATTCAGGACGTGGCGACCGCTAAGCTCGTTTATGACAAGGCGATAGCAGCAGGAATTGGAGTGACGGTAGAGCTATAGCCCAAATGCGCTTTCGGCGCACAACGCCGCATGGGTGAAAAAATACGGCCATCCTCACCGAAGTGGGGATGGCCGTTTTGTTTTCCTGCGTCGGCTCGGTTCAGTGCGGGCACGCGGGTGGTGCGGGTCCGTCGTTGAACATGAAGTCGACGAGATAGACCAGGTCGGCGATGTCAATCAGACCGCCGCTGCCGTCAATGTCACCCTCGTCGGTGCAGGGTGGCGCGGGACCGTCACAGAACATGTAGTCTACGAGGTAGACGAGGTCGGAGATGTCAATAAGGGGTGCGCCGTCATGGTTGACGTCACCCCGCATGTGGCAACTGCAGGCGTCGCCAACACCGTCGTGGTTCTCGTCCTCCTGTCCCGGGTTCCATACCAGCGGGCAGTTATCTGTCGGGTCGTCCACGTCGTCGCCGTCGTCATCGTCGTCGCAGGCGTTGCCCACGCCGTCGCTGTCGGTATCCGTCTGCCCCGCGTTGGGGACTGTCGGGCAGTTGTCACAGGCGTCGCCCAGGTCGTCGGAATCAGTATTCTCCTGGAGGGGATTGGGAATGTCGGGGCAGTTGTCGGATCCGCCGCAGACGCCGTCGCTGTCAATATCGTTGGTCGGGTCGTCCGGACAGACATCACAGGCGTCCCCGAGGCCGTCATCGTCGGCGTCCTCCTGCGTCACGTTGGGATCATAGGGACAGTTGTCGCACAGGTCGCCGAGGCCGTCGCCGTCACTATCCGTTTGCAGAGTGTTGGGAACCGCTGGACAATTGTCGGATAGCATGCCGACTCCGTCGCCGTCGGTGTCAATTTCGTCAAGCTCCCGGATGTTCAGGGTGATGTCATCACTCCTGGTGATGAAATACTCGTAGATCACCTTGTCGCCGCCGTCGCCGAGATTGGAAGTGCGGTACTCCTCGACCACCTGCTCGCCCGGATTGCTGGCCTGTTCCGGTGTCGACCACGTCGCCCCGCCGTCGGTGGTTCGGCAGGCATACAAGACGTGATCTTTCACGTAAGTGCAGACAAAAGTGTCGTCCTCAAAATGAGCCACGTCCGGGTAATTCTCGGCATCTCCGCTTCCAGCAATAGTGCTCACATTGGTGAGATTATCAAGGTTGCCGTCATCGGTGTACCAGCAGATGATATCGTAATCATCCGGAGCGCTATCGTGATATACGGCAGCGATGAGTACTATGACGTTGTTGCTGGCTGCTACCACAGGATAGCGGAGATGGCGGTCAGTGTCCACGAACATCTTCTCCGTGACGGCGGTGCCGCCATCCCAATCGTTGAAACGGTCCTGGCGCACCAGCAACTGGTACTGGTCGTCGTCCGAGTCATAGCGATCGTAGACGGCGTAGGTGCGATGGGTTACGGGATCGATATCCGCGGCGGTCGTCTTGCAGCTATCCAGCGTCGTGTGCCAGCTCAGCCACGTGAATCCGAGGGCGTCCAGCTGGTAAAAGATGTGCGGGGCGTCATACAAGTCGGCCTCGGGGTATGTGCGGCTGATAACGGCCGATTCGAAACCCCAGTTCCACGATTGCTGGCTGTTGTCGGTGGCGATGTCGACCATTTTCAGGCTGTGCCAGCCCTGGATGCCCCAGTCGACATACTTGCCCCCCCAGGTGCCCACATTTGTGGGATCGGGAAACCTCAGGAGCACAAAGACGCCGCCGTTGCTGCCCAGGAAACCCACCGGGCTGACAAAAGTACCGTAGAAGTAGGTATTATCACCCCAGAAGCGCACAGACGGATAGGTGGAGCCATCGATGTTGAAGCCGCAGTGTCCGCCCCAGGTCTCGCCGTCGTCATCGGAGGCGTTCCACCAGATGATGCTCCATTCGGGAGCGCCCTCGTAGTATTCGTAACCTCGCAGAAGATACCCGTTGCCCGCGTCCCCGATGGCAGGGTGGAGGTGGTTAATAGCGCGCATGTCTGAGCGGACGTTTCCCATCGGGTCTTCCCTGGAGATGGCGGACAGGTCGATCTCGGAGAACATGGCAGCGTCACTCCTTAGCTGGAGATGCCGGGGTTCCTCGGTAACCCTTATGGTTCTGACCTGGTCAGCAGTATAGTGTTTATCCGCCGAGATTATTAAAGACTGTTCCTCTTCGGCCTGCGCCGCCAACGCCGACAGGCTCAAAAGGGCAACCACTGTTGCAATCCAACATGTACGCATAAGCAAACACTCCACATTTACAGACAATTCGGTTTCCCTGCCTGATGTATAGCTGCAACTTCCCTTGATCCGGGCAGCGATCACGTGAGTTCCACACGAGTGCCCCGTGTGGGGGTAGACGCACCATCTCCGAACTCATCGCAGTATATTGAAAAGATACATATTGATGTGCATTATGTCAACAGTATAGTCGCATCGAGAATCGTGTTGTGTGAAACCACGTCGCTGCCACGCTCAAGCCAGTCGAGAAAAGGCTTGTCACCACATGGTGTATCCGGTATTGTATGGACTGTAAACTGGCTGAGTGATTTCAACAGCAGATGTTTGCGACCAGTTGGAAGCAGATGAAGGAGATTCCCCGCATGAATACTGAAAAGACAAGTGCCATTGGCGGGCCTGCCGTACGACGGTTGGCTTTTATTGCGTTTGCTTTTCTGTGCCTGGGTTCCGGATATGCCCCGGTCTCAGAGGCAACGGACGGATATCAGATGCCGGTGGCGGCGATTGCCGACCTGATTGACGCTCCCCCCCCACCTTCCGTCATGGTTAGTCCCGATAATGAGTGGATGCTGCTTCTGCGGCGACCGGGTTTGCCATCGCTTGAGGAAGTGGCCCAGCCTGAAGAACGCCTCGCCGGTCTTCGTATCAACCCACGGACCAACGGGCCCAGCCGGGAGCGGTATTATAACGGACTGGCCCTCAGGAACATCTCAGACAACACCAAGCGCGAGATAACAGGCCTTCCTGAAAATCCGCGCATCAGGGACGTCGATTGGTCGCCGGACGGCAAGCATATCGCGTTCACGGTCACGGGTAGCAGCGGCATTACCCTGTGGGTGGCTGATGTGAAAAGCGGCGGCGCTATCGAGATGTCTCCGGCGGCGTTGAATGCTGCCTCGGGGGGCCCGTACAACTGGCTCTCGGACAATCGGACGCTGGTCGTGCGGGTAGTACCTGCCGACAGAAGCCGGGCGCCCCAGGCTCCGATAGTGCCGGAGGCGCCTATCATTCAGGAAAACATCGGCGGCAAGGCTCCCGCGCGCACATACCAGGACCTCCTGACGAACGCTCATGACGAAAACCTGTTCGAGTATCTCTTGACGGCCCAGGTGGAACTGATCGGGCTCGATGATAAACGGACTCCCATCGGCCAACCGGGCATTATCATGAGCGCTATCCCTTCTCCGGACGGGAAGTATCTGCTGGTGGAGACTGTGCACCGCCCGTTTTCGTACACGGTGCCGTACTATCGTTTTCCCCGGAGGATAGAGGTGTGGGACCTGGAGGGCAACGTTGTCCATGAGGTTGCTGATCTGCCGCTGGCGGAAGATGTGCCGATAGCGTTTGGCTCGGTACGCACGGGACGTCGTTCCGTCGGATGGAGGGCGGATACTGACGCCACTCTGCACTGGACCGAGGCGTTGGACGGCGGCGACGCAGGGGCTGAGGCAGCTCAACGCGACCGGGTGTACATTCTTGAAGCGCCGTTCGATAAGGATCCGACACCGCTGATCACACTTGCCCTGCGCTACAGCGATATGCTCTGGGGCGACGATAATCTGGCCATTGCATCGGAATGGTGGTGGAAGACACGTCGCATACAGGTCTGGCAAGTGAAGCCCGGCTCTCCCGAGGCAGAACCCCGGCTGATTGTAGATCGTTCCTGGGAAGACCGCTACAACGATCCCGGCACACCGCTTCTCCGTCCGACCAAGCGGGGGACATCGGTCCTCCTGACGGCTAATAAAGGCCAGACGCTGTTTCTGTCTGGCGCCGGCGCTTCCCCCGAGGGTGACCGTCCGTTCCTGGACGAGTATGATCTGGAGACGTTGGAGAGCAGCCGCTTATTCCGTTCCGAAGCACCGCACTACGAGCGTTCCGTGAGACTGCTGGATGTCAAGAAGCGCCTGCTGCTGACAAGGCGGGAATCGGTGGACGAGCCTTCCAACCTGTTCCTGCGCGATCTCAAGAAGGACGAGATTAGACAACTAAGCTTTTTCCCCCATCCAACGCCGCAACTGGCCGATGTGAAAAAGGAGCTGATCCGCTATCAGCGGGAAGACGGTGTCGATCTCACGGCTACTCTTTACCTGCCGCCCGGATATACGCCCGACGACGGCCCGCTGCCGATGTTGATGTGGGCCTATCCGCAGGAATTCAAGAGCGCTGATGCGGCCGGCCAGGTGAGGGATTCGCCGTACCGCTTTATCCGGGTCGGGTGGTGGTCGCCCATGCTCTGGCTTGTCCACAGTTACGCCGTGCTGGATCACCCCAGCATGCCCGTAGTCGGTGAGGGAGACGAGGAGCCAAACGACACTTACGTGGAGCAATTGGTGGCCGATGCCCAAGCTGCTATCGACGAGGTAGTGCGGCGTGGCGTCGCCGACCGCGATCGGATAGCTATCGGCGGTCATTCCTACGGCGCCTTTATGACCGCCAACCTTCTGGCTCACTGCGATCTTTACCGGGCCGGTATTGCGCGCAGCGGCGCCTATAACCGAAGCCTGACGCCGTTCGGGTTTCAGGCCGAGGAACGCAGCTTCTGGGAAGCGCCGGAAGTCTACTTCGCCATGTCCCCCTTCATGCACGCCGACAAGATCAATGAACCGATCCTGCTGGTCCACGGCGAGGCGGATAACAACTCGGGAACCTATCCCCTTCAGAGCCGACGATTCTACTCGGCACTCAAGGGCCACGGGGCAATCACCAGGTTGGTGATGCTGCCTCATGAGAGCCACAGCTACCGGGCGCGCGAGTCGGTCATGCACATGCTCTGGGAAACGACCGAGTGGCTGGACAAATACGTGAAAAACGCTCCCCCCGATGAGTTCCACAGACAGGGACCGGGGGAGGGCAGGTAGAAAAACGGATCGCCGAGCCGGGGAATGACCGGCTCGCTGTACAGGAGGTGAAACCAGGATGGATAAGAGGCTCTTGTTTCTCGTACTGGCGCTGACGTGGTTCTTTGATCCACAGGCCCCGGCCGCAACTGAAAGTGGCGGAGATCAACTGGACAGCAACCCCGTCCGCTTTGCGGTCATCGGCGACCGCACCGGCGGGCATGCGCCGGGATTGTACAGCCAGGCGCTGACCGAGATAGCGCGACTCAAACCGGAATTCGTGATCACGGTGGGGGACATGATCGAGGGCTACACCGAGGACACGACCGTTCTGACCGCTGAGTGGAATGAATACCTCGGCTTTCTTGAGCCGTTGACGGTTCCGATCTACCACACACCGGGCAATCACGACATCACGACCGATGCGATGCTGGATCACTACCTGCGCCGGATCGGCCAACCGTATTACTCGTTCGATCACCGCGGACTCCACATCATTGTTCTTGACAACAGTCGCTGGGAGCTGAGCGCAGAACTGCCGAAGGAACAGCTTGACTGGCTCATAGAGGATCTGAACCGGCACCGGGACGCCGCGTACATCCTTGTGTTCTATCACAGGCCGTTCTGGTACAACACTACTGCTACCGGGCGACCGGATACGTTGCATTCGCTGTTTGTTACATACGGCGTGGACGCCGTGTTTACCGGCCATTTCCACCGCTACTTCAGTGGGAGATACGACGGCATCACCTATACATGCTGTGGATCTTCCGGCGCGCACCTGGAACCGGGACCAGCAGGTGAGATATACCATTTCCTCTGGGTGACCATTGACAATCGGGAGATAGCTGTCGCCCCGATCAAGATGAGCAGCGTGCTGGATTGGAGCTTTACAACTGCGGATGATCTTCGCCTGTTCAACACCATCAGGAGGAGGAGCATCACAGTTGAAGGGTGCCTTGCGGTATCGGCCGGTCTGACGGTCGCCGGCGACAGTATTACCGTTCGCGTGCGTAATCCCCATGAAGAACTGGCTCTCGAAGACACGCTGAGATGGTCAGTGCCGGAGGGGTGGACGGTTGATCCGCAGATCCGACCTGTCAGCATTCCCCCCGGAGAGGAATCTCTCATCTCTTTCGAGGTCAGGTGCGACCGGAACCTGTTTCCATTACCGTCAATTGCGGTCGGGTTCCCATTCAAGGGAGACGAATCAGTTGCGGTCTCGCGTGTTCTGAGGGTTGCGCGAAGTGTGATCGCAAGACGTGCGGCAATCCCGCCAGAGATAGACGGAAAGCTGTCCGAAGCGATCTGGACCAACCCCGCGTGGCGATTCTTCGACAACGGTGGCGGCCCGGCGGAAATCGATTCCACTCGTGTCTACTTCGCCTGCGACGATGACAATGTTTACCTTGCAGCACGCTGCGGGGAGTCGCGGATGGATTCGCTCTCAGCGTCGGTTGTCGAGCGGGACGGCGCCGTCTACGGCGATGACTGTGTGGGCTTTTTCTTCCAGCCCGACACGGCGACCGACACAGTCTACCAGCTGTACATCAACCCGCAGGGAGTGGTCTTCGACCAGAAGATATCCTGGCAAAGCGACGGGGGGTACAACGCAGACCGGTCGTGGAACGGAGAGTACGAAATAAGGGCCGCCATCCGTGACGATAATTGGGTAATTGAGGGCCGGCTGCCGCTGGCCCAGTTCGGCGCGGAAGGTGACAGGGGACAGGACTGGGGCGTGAATTTCCGTCGCAAGCAGAAGCGACTCAACAGCGCCGGCGACTGGCAGACACCTATTGATTATCATCCCGATACGTTCGGGATACTGCGCCTTGCCGAATGAATCGATCCGCCCCCACACTCATGCCATCAAAAAGGCCCCCGCTGTCGAGACGGCGAGGGCCTGCGTTTTTCTGTGTCGGCAGAGACCGGCTATTTGCCGAGCGAGACCGATCTTCGATCGAACAAATATATAGCTGCGTCAGGGTACTCCTGGACGTAAAGCTCCGCCACGTAATTCCCCGGCTGGATTCCCTCAACGGCGGCGGTGACTTCGAAATAGCACAGGCAGTAGACAGCTTCTTCGGAGACATTCATTTCATAGAACCTGAGCGTATCGCCGACCAGGGCGAAATCGACCACGATATCAGCCACACAATTAAGATAGGCATCAAGATGCTCCATCGTGAGCGTGTCGCCTGAGAGGTAGTAGTTGATGATTGGTGAATCGCCGGGTTCGTTCTCCAGGCAACCGCTGTCTTCATAACCGATAAGCATGGGAGCATCAGCGCCGAGAGTTAGCGTTCTCCGGTCCACCATCAAAATAGGCTCCAGCGGGTAATGCTGCATGTAAATCTCGGCAACGTATTCCCCGGGAGCTATCCCGGCAACCATGGCCGTTACTTCAAAGAAGCAGTAACACGGTACGGGGATGCTGTCATAAGTATTTCGCTCGTAGAACCTGAGAGTGTCACCGACCAGGGCGAAATCCACAACGATCTCGGCGGCGCAATTGAAGTAGGCGTTCAGGTGTTCCATGGTGAGAGTGTCGCCGGCAAGTGTATAATCCACAATGACCGGCTCGCCCGGCGGTTCCGGCTCGATGCAACCGCTGTCTTCATAACCGATCAGGACAGGACCATCACCACCGACCACGGCCGTATCGATTCCTACGATGTTGCCATATATGCCCACAAGGGTGACCACGTATTCCCCCGGTTCGAGATCGTGCACGATGGACTTCAGGTTGAACGGGCAGATGCAGTCACACGGCATCCCGGTATCAGCCTCAAAGCCGACAAGGTGATTGCCCGATTGGTTCCAGTCGACCGCGTAGAAAAGGCAGCACTGGTAGAAGGCATGGAAATGATGTACGTAGAGATCATTGCCCACGACTTCAAGGTACAGGAATCCGTTGTCAAATGCGGCTGTGTGTGGGACGTCTGTCTTCACCGCGGAATCGGGTACACAGGTGCCGCCGATATCGGTATGATTGTCGACAGACCAGAATGGGCAGGTGGGGGAAGGTGCTCCCATGAACCAGTGATCGACCCAACAAACCAGGTCGGATATGTCAATCTGGCCGTCACCAGCGCAGTCGGCGGCAGGGGGATAGGGAAGTGGAGGTCCGTCATTGAACATATAGTCGACCAGGTAGACCAGGTCGCTGATGTCTATGCGACCTGTATTGTCGATATCACCACAAATGACAGCGTGTGTCTGTCCAGCAGCCACCAACAGCACAGCCATACCAATCAGCAGCCTGAGCTTACTCATAATTTCTGACCTCCATTTAAGCACCCGGGAAACGGACGCAATCCACCTCCTGTACCGAAAGTATAGCAATTGGGCAATGTTAAGTCAAGTGAAATTCTGGCCCTGACTCGCCAGAGGCCCATCAGGACGACGCCGGCGAAACACCGGATTTGCAGGTGCCAATTCATGCTCCGATAGCGCCGCGGCCCCAATATCGCCCTCGACAAAGTCCGGCAGGCTTCTATCTTGGCGCATTAACACGCCGCCCCGCCGTCGTAAGCCACGGTGCGACAATCACATACGTCAGGTGTTACGTTTTGGCCGGCTGTGCTTGGCTGTCTTTCCGGAGTGTGAAGGTAAGTCACAGTGATAATCAGGGCTACAAATCAAACACGTATCCCCAGCTCGGCACGATGCAGAATTATGATAATACCTCTTGACTTTGCCGGTAAAGACAGATATGCTTTACAGTCAGAGTCGGTTTCGGTTATTGCTTTGTCGAGGCTTTGCTATTCCTGTCAAATCTCCGAAGAAGCTGAATCCGGGAACCGATGCGCAATAGTGCGCTTTAATGGGTTTATCTCGACGAACGCAGTCCCTTCCGGATGAAGCTTGATGTCTGGATAAACAAGACGGAGTGTAGAATGAACATCTACGTTGGCAACCTGTCGTTTGACACGACAGAAGAACAGTTGCGTCAGGCATTTGAAGACTTCGGAGAAGTCTCAGGCGTGAACATCATCACGGACAGAGACAGTGGGAGACCAAGGGGGTTTGCCTTTGTTGAGATGTCCAGCGGGGACGAGGCTACGGCGGCAATCGCCGGACTGAATGGTCAGGACGTTAATGGACGTACGCTGAATGTCAGCGAAGCGCGCCCGCGCGCCGATAGAGGCGGCGGCCGCGGAGGCGGTCGGGGTGGCTATCGCTAGTAGTCCCGGCGAGAAACCTCACCTCTTCTGCTGGTAATCACAGCAGTCTATGGTATGTAAAGGAGACCGGCTGCACGCCGGTCTCCTTTTTCAATCTCATGGTCTGCGAACATTTCCAGGCAGACTATACCCATGAGTTGGATCGGCCCTGCTGCGCGTGTACCTGCCCCGGCCTTTGATAAAGCCAAAGCAGGGCTGCGTTCATGTGGTGACGGGCGCGTTCCACACGGCAACCTGAGGACGCGCCTTCGCCCGGCAATATGATCTTGAATTGCCGGGACGTTTCCCTTACTTTCCCTATCATGATGATATCGCAGAAAGTCGCGCAGTGTGAGAAAATGCCGGATGTCAGCCCATGCATAAAAAGGTAGACCCCGACAGCAATTTCGAGCGGACCAGGCGCCAGGTAGACTTTGTCCCGCGGGCCAAGGCGGATATGTCGGTTTACGCCGGTTTGGGTTTCAGATGTGGGCTTGAAATCCATCAGCAACTGGACACGGCGCAGAAACTGTTCTGTCGCTGTCCGGCCGGCATATATCAGAATGGCGATGACTATGATGCCGAAGTCGTCCGGCACATGCGCCCGACTTTGAGCGAGCTTGGCGAGTATGACGGCACGGCGCTCATGGAGTTCAAGACGAGGAAGAACATCATCTACAGAATCAAGAATGAGACAGCCTGTACCTACGATATCGACGATACGCCGCCGTTCCCGATAAATCGCAAGGCTCTGCACATCGCCATCGAGATAGCTCTGCTGCTGAAAACAAACATCGTGGGAGAACTCCACGTAACCCGCAAGCAGTACTTGGACGGAAGTATCCCCACCGGGTTTCAGCGGACGGCAATTGTCGGCATCGAGGGTTTTATCCCGCTGTCCAATAAGAATGTCCGCATCATCCAGTTGAGCCTGGAGGAGGATGCCTGCCGGGAGGTGTCGGATGTGGGGCACTGGCGCACTTACACCACCGACCGTCTCGGGATGCCGTTGATCGAATCAGTCACTTATCCCGACATGACCACCCCCGATGAGGCGGCCGAAGCGGCTCACTACCTGCGATTCCTGGCCAGGAGTTCCGGCAAGGTGCGGACGGGCATCGGAGCCGCCCGCCAGGATGTCAATGTCAGCATAACCGGCGGCACCAGAGTTGAAATCAAGGGTGTGGCACACATCAAGCGAATTCCCGAACTGACTCATGTCGAGGCTTTTCGGCAGAAAGCGTTGCTGGCCATCAGAGCAATCCTGGTCGACCGACTTGGAAAAAGCGACAACTGGAGCATCAATCACAAGGATCTGGACTTTGGGCAGTTGTCGGTCGACTACGCGCCCTTGTATACTGCCGGAGATGCGAAGCAGCGACTGACGGCCGTGAACCTTCCGGGTTTCGCCGGACTGCTCTCGCACTTCACGCAACCGGGGAAGGTCTTCGCAAATGAGATCAGCGATCGATTGAAAGTCATTGCCTGCCTTGAGAAGCCGAATATGCTGCATTCCGAACAGCGGCAACCGGTGTTGTCCGACCAATTACTCGCATCAATACGGCAACATCTTGGGTCTGAGCCGGAAGACGCACAGATACTGGTCTGGGGTGCAAACGCGGACATCGACACAGCCGTTGAGACTATAGAAGAACGCTGCCGCCTGGCGTTCGATGGTGTGCCGAACGAAACACGAAAAGCCCTCCGGGACGGGACGACGATTTTCGAGAGGGTGCTGCCCGGGCCTGATCGCATGTACCCTGATACCGATTCCGCCCCAATTCCCATCGAAAACGAAATGATAGACGAAAAGAGAAAACAGGTTCCGGTTTCAGTGCAGGACAGGCTGACGCAATTGCGCGACTGGGAAATCCCGCAGGATACATACACTTTCTTGCTCAAGCGCAATCTGCTGCCGCTCATCGACAAGATCACCGGCAAGTGCGGTATAAATCCCAAGTTCATCGGCACCTTGCTCGGGCAAACGCTCAAAAGCCTCGAGGGCAGAGGCCCAAGCGCGGACGGCTTCAGTTACAACAAGATATACGGACTGGCGAAATTCGTGAAATCCCGCGGCCTCGTGGCCGAGATCATGAAGGCGATGCTGCCGGTCCTCTATGAGCATCCCGGTATCGCCTTCGATTCCGCCCTGACAGTCATTGGCTTCCAATCGATATCCGCCGACAACATAATGTTATACGTGCCCGCGTTAAAGGAACGCTTTAAGCCAAAGAACGACAGTGTGGCGTCGGAGGTGTGCAGCGAGTGGATTATGGGCAATCTGCGAAAACTTGCCCTCGGCAACATTCCACTGCGAGAACTCAGAGCCCTGGTTGCTCGGGAGGTCGGTCGTGACTGATATCTTCAAAGGCTACAAGGGTTCGGCGCTGTCGGTTCTCAAATCGCACAATGCGCGCGTCTGGGGTGATACCGTTATCAAGACTACTCGCGGGGACTTTCAGGGTATCATCCTGCCGCGGGCGGAGAATGACGATGATTGCCATATCGTGCTCAAGCTCGCCACCGGATACAACATCGGCATCGCCGTTGAAACAATCACGGACATGAAAGAGATAGGCTACAAGGAAGCTCACTACAAGATTCCCGAGAAGGAGTTTCCGAAATCTCCGAACAAGCCCCACATCAAGCTGTTCGGGACCGGCGGCACCATCGCCTCCCGGCTCGACTATCGAACCGGCGCGGTGATACCCGCATTCTCGCCCGGCGAACTGTACGGAGCAGTACCTGAACTGGCTGACATCTGCAATCTGACCACCGAGAAGCTGTTCGCGGTCTTCAGCGAGAACATGGGACCCCGGCAGTATATGAAGCTGGCTGTATCCATCGGTAAGGAGATCGAGCGAGGAATCGACGGCATCGTGATCGGTCACGGCACCGACACCATGCACCACACGGCAGCGGCTCTGGCTTTCATGATTCAGGACTCGCCGGTTCCGATCGTCCTGGTCGGCTCGCAGCGATCTTCAGACCGCCCCTCCTCCGATGCCGCCCTCAACCTGATTCATGCGACAAAGACCGCTGCGGAGTCTGATATCGCCGAGGTAGTGGTCTGTATGTTCGGCCCGACATCGGATGAATACGGCTTGCTGCATCGCGGAACCAGGGTGCGAAAAATGCACTCATCCTACCGGTCAACCTTTCGTACTATCAGCGATATTCCCGTGGCGATGGTAGATCGCGAGAAAATCACACCACTGAAGGACGCCTACAACAAGCGCCGTAGCGACCGCAAGGTCAATATTACCGCCTGCTTCGAAGAGAAGGTTGCCCTGGTTTACTACTATCCCAACATGATGCCGGATATCATCGACTCACTTGTCGATAACGGCTACCGCGGTATCGTCATTGCCGGGACCGGGTTGGGGCATGTCAACAAACCGGTCTACCCCGCCATCGAGCGAGCCACCAGGGCGGGCGTCGCCGTTTATATGACTGTCCAGACCCTCTGGGGCTACGTACACATGTTTGTCTATGATACGGGGCGCGACCTGATGGCCAGGGGGATCGTTCCGACGGAGAACATGCTGCCGGAAGTCGCCTACGTCAAGCTTGGCTGGGCACTGGCGCAGACGGACGATACGGACGAAGTCCGCAGGATCATGCTGACGCCGATCTGCGGAGAAATCACCGAGCGCGAACCCTACAACGGCTATCTCGTGTTCCAGGGCGGTGTGCCCGAAATGGAAGAATTCCTCCACGACATCCACAAATAGGGCTGGCTCCGGGCGGAAGACATACCCTGTGTTCTCGCTGTTACCTCGGGAAGCGCCCTCAGCATGATTCGGGCGGCAGGCCGCTGTTGAACATGTAGTCGACCAGTCTGACCAGGTCGGAGATATCCAGGACACCGCTTCCGTCGATATCGGCTTCCTCCGGGCATGGTGATTCCGGACCCTGGCAGAACATATAGTCAACTAAGTACACCAGGTCGGAGATATCTATGTTGTTGCCGGGATCGTTGTCGACGTTGCCGCGTATTCCCACGCAGCAGCCGGGTTCACCGTAGGTCACCGTCGCGCCTGAAGTACGAACCTCGTAGTCAAATCTGTCGGAGTAGAACGTCGGCTCGTAGTTCGTATAGCCCTCAAGATTGACCAAGGTGCTCTGGTCGGGAAGGGCCTGCCCGGAGACTTCGAAGTACAGTTTCAACACAGGACCGGTACCGGGCTCGAGTTCGGGACCGCTGCCGGAAGTTGACGCCAGCAGCTTGATGGTTGTCTTCTTGCTGGAGGGGACGTATTGAATCTGTTGCTTGAGATCGAAGTAGTCGGTGCGGCACCCGGCGGTAGAGAACGACTGGTAGGTGAGATCGAGGTCACCGCCATAGAGAACCGGCACCTTGATCTGGCTGAGCGGGAGCATATTGCGGGCGTGGACCACAACTTCAACAATGCCGCCGGGCAGCCCCGAGGCGTCCTCGCCGATCAGGGAATCCGCCAGGGAGAGTATGTAACCGGATTTGATCTTCTGCCGCACTTCGACTCCCGCCGTAACCTGCAGCGTGACGTCAAAGATGCCGGCTGTCTCGTAGGTGTGAACAGGCGACTGCAAGGCGGAACTCCCGCCGTCGCCGAAATCCCACGCCCAGGTATCGACATTCAGGTCCGAGAAACCGGTGAAACTCACGTCAAAGGGGACCCAGCCGATGGTTGTGTCAGCGTAGATGACGGCCGCTTTGTCGGGCTTGATATTCCTGATCAGATCTTCGTACATCGGATCACACCCCTCCCAGGGACAGTGGATGCCGTCCAGGACAAACCAGGAATTGTGAGGGCCGCCCCAACCGTAATTGATATGGTACAGCATCAGATCGTCATTGGTGCTGTACCCGTCGCAGATGATGGAGTGGCCGACGATGCAGTACTCCATCGGTAAGCCCTGGTCGATCTGCTCCACAATGATACTGAACCACTCCTCGGCCATATAGTCGTAGCGGTACAGTTCCTCGATGTCCCAGGAGTAGCCGAAGTAAGTAGGCATGTGTGTCAGCATCATTGCCGGCCAGGCACCTGATCCGCAGTTTCCGTAACCCATTTCCAGCGCCACGCCGACCTCGTAGCACAGCTCAGCCATGGCTGCTTCTTCTTCCGGCTCACAGCCAAAGGGACAACTGTTAATGATGTTGTCCCAGTCGTAGGGATCGGAGAAGTGCGCCGTCAGATAGGCGCCCGGAGTTTGACCCTCGCATGACCAGTCGCCGTCCCACCAATAGGTATGGCTGCCGTCGCCTTCCAGTGGCCATTGGTGATAGGCCATGATCTGAGAATAGGCGGTAGCGACACAACCGACCACGCAGCGGCCGCCGTCGCCCATCGGGCAGTAATCGTTATAAGGACTGGACTGGTTCCATATAGTAGTAAGCAAGGGGCCTACGACATCCATCGGAGCGCGTGATCCTGCCCCAAGCGTCTCCTTAAACTTGTCGGGGGATACGAGAAACCGGTCCCACTGCCGCCCGTTCCGGGAGTCATAGAGAATCTCGCCCTGCGCCGGTTGATCTGCCTCAAGAGCGCCGTAGATATCGACGTAACGCTTTAGACGATCGGCAAGCACGTCTCTTAGAAGCTGCGTCACGCCACCCGTCGCCGACACGTCCAGGTCCGACTCTGTGGAATAGGCCTTGATCGGCGGCAATTCCTTGAGAATCGGCACAACGACGTACCCTTTGGGCTTGATTGCAAAGCAGTGGGCCAGAAGCTGTCCGTCTCTTGTCAGCGTCCGCATTTCACCGAATTCAGGCGCCGTCGCCCCGGCCCAGTGGCCGCGCTCGGCCACGATGTACGAAACCCAGTTTCGGCAGACGGTCTCCATCTCATCCGCGGTGGCTATCCGGGCCTGAACCGCCGGGGCAGCCACCATGACAAATATCAGCAATGCCGACAGGCAAACCACTGCCCGCCTCGATGCTACTGCGGTCTTCATATGAGTTCTCCCGTTCATTAGTCACCCGGTGATTCGAAGCGGGGCGAAGCTGCCGCGGGGGCTGATTTTCTTGTGCTGTCGCCCGCAGGCGTGACTCCTGCTGTACTCAGATAAATATACGACAATTCCTGCGCCTGACAACAGTTTTTCAGCGCAAAACCCTGGCTAGGGGCCATCTTCTCACGTGACGAGAGCGACAGGGAGCTGGACGGCCGACCAGCAATGCCGATATCATAATGATAGGCGCCCCGATTGAGCAGCGGTGGGGGGGAGGTTCCGAATTGGGGGACTGATCGCAATGACCTACTTCGAAGTGAAGCACAGACTGGAGATCCTGGCTCAGTTCAGGCGGCTCTACGCGGAGTATCTCACTTTCGTGAACCGTGAAGGGAACGTGGCAGCACAAATCGTCCGTGAGAAGATGGAACCCCTGACCAGCATTGCCGTGGATTCCCTTCGGAGGGTCGATCTGGGGGAGATGCTCACCAAGGATGCTCCCGCAAGGGGCGGAAGAAAGATCAGGATCAACCTCATCCGGGCCATATTCCGGGACCACATTATTCGCCACTACGTTCTGGACGAGCAGGCCCCGCTGAAGGTTCTGGATCAGGGGATTGTCCGCTATCGCACGCTGCTGTGGAAGCAGACCGTACACCTTTTCAATCCGTTTTTCTGGCTTTATCATTACACCGGTTTCGTGGCTCGCCTGCCGTTGCTCTTGTTCCGCCACGCCGGGTACGATGTTGACGCTGCCGAGCGGTTGTACTCCATGCGGGTTTTCATCGTTCTCTTCCAGGTAGTCTTCTACTATGTGCTGCTCCGGTCACTGGGCGTTTTTGACTGGTTCTGGCAAAATCTGCTCTGAACGGGCGCCGTCCCCTTGTGCAACAGGCAGGCAGACTAAACGGTGGCTGCTCCCGCTTGGGGCGGAAGCGGCCGTCGCTTATCTGTGAGTGCCGAAGGCTCTGATCAATTCAGTCGAGGCAGGGCGCTGGCTGGGGGCCGCTATTGAACATGTAATCCACCAGGAAGACCAGGTCGCTGATATCGATGTCCGGACCGCTGACGAGGTTCGCTTCCTTGAAGCAGACCGGCTCCGGCCCGTTGTTGAACATATAGTCCACGAGATAGACCAGGTCGCTGATGGTTATTTGGTCGTCCGGATCGGCGTCGATATTCCCTCGGTATCCGGAACAGCAACTGGCGCACAGCACTGATCCGTTCCGGGGGATGGGCTGGTAGTCAAGAATGCTGCCGTAGTACATCGGCTGATAAGACAGATAGCCTTCCAGGTTAATCGACGTCAACTGCCCCAGTTCGGCCTCGGGCGGCGTCGAGAAAAACAGCTTAAAAACGGGGCCGGTTCCGGGAGGCAGTTCTTGGCTCAGTCCGCTGAGGGTACTCATCAGTTTGAACGTGGTCCTTCGGCTGATGGGACTATACTGAATCTGCGCCACGTATTCGAAATAGTCCGTGCGGCAGCCGGCAGTCGAGAACGAATCCAGGCTCAACTCCAGGTCACCGCCGAACTGCACCGGTATCTTAATCTGGCGGACCGGGGTGGAGTTTCTCGCGTAGATGATGACTTCCAGCACGGAATCCGGCACCACCGTATAATCCTCGGTCGCGAGGGTGTCGGCTATGGCGATGATGAGACCGGTTCTGACCATGGTGCGGGTTTTCTCGCCGGCATTAATTTGCAGAGAAACGTCGTATCTTCCGGGGGCATCATAAGTATGTGTGGGGAACTGGATAAACGCTGAGTCGCCGTCGCCGAAATCGTAGGTCCAGTCGTCTACTGACAGGTCCGATGATCCCTCGAACTGAACGTCGAGCGGCAGCCATCCGAGGGTTGTGTCGGCGGTAAAGGCTATTTCCCGGTCGGGAATGATTCTGGTCAGCATCATCTGGTCACTGGCGGTACAACCCTCCCAGGGACAGTACGGCTGGTCCACGGTGTACCAGGTAGTGTGGCTGGAATTCCATCCATAGTTGAAGTGAAGCTGGTTGACGTCGTCCACGATCCTGTATCCGTCCGAGACTATGGCGTGGTAAGTAATGCGATAAGCAACCGGTCGGCTGTTGTCGATCTCCACTCGGGCGAAGTCGAACCATTCCTGCTGCGTGTTGCCCGATCGATCGATCCGCAGCACCGAATCCTTGTACCGATAGTACATCGGAAACACCCACTCGCCCGAGAAGACATAAGCTCCCGAACCGCAGCGGCCGTAGTGCATGTGATAGGCTACGCCCACCTCATAGCAGAGATTGGCCGTAGCTTCCTGCTGCTCCATAGGGGAGCCTGTTGTCACCGCGTCCGGGATATTGGACCAGTCATACGAATCGTTGCAGTCGACGCTCAGGTACATCCCGGGTGTGCTGCCGCCGCAGGAATTATCCCCGTTCCACCAGTACAGCGGAATGCCGTCTCCGAACGGAGGCCACTCGTGATAGTCTAAGATCATTGCCGCCGCCGTAGCCACGCAGCCCACCACCGTCTGGCCCCCATCCCCCATGGGGCAGTACATCTTGTAAGGATCGCCCTGGTGCCAGGAAGCGGTCAGCAGCGGGCCGACTTCCACCACGGAACCCCTGCTGCTCCCGGCAAGGTAGGCGTCGAACGTTTCCCGGCTGACGGCGTAGCGATCCCATTGCGCCCGATACTCGGTGCCGAAAGGTATCTCACCCCTCGTCGGTTGGGTTGCGTCAATGCTCCCATACAACTCCGTGAAAACCCTCACCCCATCGAGGAGAATCTCCCGGAACAGCGCTGCCGGTCCGTTCTCCTCGGTGATATCAAGATTGTAGTCTTCCGAACAGGCTTTCACCGGAGGTAGTTCCTTCAGAATAGGCACCACCACGTAACCCTGGGGTTCAACGGAATAAAACCAGCCCACCAGCGTATCGTGGGTGATGATCTCCTGCGCCCCGGCTATGTAAGGCGAGGGATCACCCGACCAGCTACCTCTCTGGTGGACAATGTTGGATATCCAGTTTTCGCAAACCTGATCCGCTTCGGTTCTGTCAGCCCGTTCGGCGTTGATCACCGGAGTCATCATGAGAAAAGCTGCCAGAAGAGCCGCCAGAGTTCGTTTAAGCGAGATGATATAACGCATGGTTGGTTCCAATCTTCTACGGGCTATTATCGATCCACTAAGGCATTGCGTGTTAGCTGTTTCGTTCGATCACTGTAAATATACGAGTTTTTACTGATTTGGCAATTGTTTTCAGGCATCCCGGTAAGCGTAAGGCGGCTTCCCGGAAGGCCGCGATACCGGGTGCGTCAATAGTCGTGGGGGACGAACCAGTCGCCAGCCAGACGATGGGTCACTTCAACAATGGCGCGGTCATGTTCATCAAGAGCTCCTCGGTCGATCAAGCCGTCTATGGCGCGACGCAGCAGGAGCGTTTTGTCGCGTACCGGGATCAGGGCCGGGTAGTATTCGTTGCCGAAGCAGATGCGGAATCGCCAGTTGGTATCCTCGTTCTCCAGGAGGGCGGCGATGGCCTTCTCGAGGGCCGCCCCCGTCAGACCACTCAGTCGTTCCTTGGGGGAAGTCATGAGGTCGGCGGTGGCAGCCGGCCCCTCGTGGCAATTGAAAGTCAGTTGCCAGCACTCCATCATGCCCATTGAATTCACGGTCAGCACGCTTACCGAGACTGAGCCCGTTGTGGGATCCGTCGTGACACCCTTCATCTGCGGCAGGTAGTAGTTGTCGGTGATGGCGCCGAAGGCGCTGATTCCTCCCGCGAACGGGTCCTCGAGAATGTCGCGAATGGAGAAATACGGCTTGTGTTCGAAGCGGGCATCCTGGATCATTATGAATTCATCCTCGGTAAAATGAAACCGCTCAGCCCAGAGCCGTTCGGCGCTCAACTCCGTGCGCGTAAGAACCGACTGGCTGGTCAGCATCCCGATGGCCTGCCCACCCCGCCAGACTAAGGGCAGCACACCCACCGCCCACTCGGCTGAGCCGCCGATCTCGCCGATCATGGAGTTGAGCCGATGGCCGTCAGGGAAATGCAGGGCGTTCTGGTCAAGAATGACCGTCGGGAAGAGATCCCCGTCCCCGTCATAAGGGGTGCAAATGCCCGCCCTGTTCAACTCTTCCATGGCTGGGTAGTGCCGCTTTCGGTCCAGGAAAAAGGCGGCCAGATCACTGATCCGCGAAAGCCCCGAAGCGTGGGCGACAATTTCGGCCGATTCGAGCAGCCCGGTCTCGCGTGGGTTGAATTCCTCGAAGTAGGAGCCGCTTGCCCAGCGCTGCACATAGATATCAGGCAGGTGCCTCTTCACATTCGACTCGGTCAGGAACAGGCAGGTCAGACTGGAGTGGGTTCCCTTGACCGATTTGGTCGTCCCGTCAATGACGTCATTGCCCATCGACAGGAGGGCCACGTCGCGCTGCATGGGCAGTCCGTATCGGGTCCGGTGCTTCTGCTTTCCGAATAGCGCTCCGACTGCAATCGTCGGGTTTCCTCCCGCCTCATAGCCCGGCTTGGCGCGGACACCTTCCGTGATCGTGGATGCGATTAACACCTCCTCGCCGGGCGGCAGACATTCGGTAGTCGTCTGCAATACCTCTGACATAATCTGCGCCGCGATCCGATCGTTGGCCCGTTTCAGCCTGTTGGTCAAGTCGCTGGTGATCTCGCTTTGCGCGTACCTCGTCAGAGAGCCCCGGCCGTGCAAGCCGACCGCCACCGCCGACAGCGCTGCCGCTACGATCACCGACTCCCGGACTTGCCGGTTGCGGAGGGCACCAAGGTTGGACTGGTTGTTCAACGTGTCCGCCAATAGGGTCTTTCGAGCCCTGCTCAGGGAGAGGCCATAGCGGGCCAAAACGGTCCCGTGGCGGTGATTGAACTCAACTACGTGATCGGGGCCGAAAGGTTCGGCCTTCTGCATGCCGCTGTATTGAAGTCGTTGATCGGCAACGTCGAAGCGCAACTCATGATCCATGCCTCTTGAACCCTTTCCCTAATGTGTTGCAATGATCCGAGATTACCACCGTCAACCGGCTCATGCGCGACACTAGGCGCAGTTTCTATTGGACGAATGATATTATGTATCGACCCGGACTGGCAAGTGAAATATGCCTTCCGTCCGACGTAATCAGGATACGGTGCCATGATTGCCAGTTGCTTAGCCGGTTCGCTGGGGAGTGTGGGGCTTTCTCCGGGGCGGAGGCGGTGTTTCCGGGTACATGATCGGCCTGGTGCCGTAGGCCAGTACGAAAACGGCAAGGACGTTCAGCAGCGGAATCATTACCAGGAATCCCCAGACGGCAGACTGGCCGCAGTTTCGGGCTGCCTGCATCCAGAGAGCGAAGAAGGCGATGATATTAACAAAGGGGATCAGGAGCAACAGGAACCACCAGATCGGCTTCTCGGCCATCCGGATCAGCAGAACAGTATTGAGAAAGGGGACGAAAGCCCACCAGGCGGTGTCGGCCTGACCGGTCTTGTGAGCCATTCGATAATGCATGTACGCGAAATAGACCCATACCGCAATGACGATCAGGTAGGTGAAACCGCTCGTCATGTCGGATCCGGAGAAGCCGTCGCCGCTCTGTATGGCGTAGTCATCATACATATTTGCTCCTAGTGTAGTGTTCCTTAAATACTATTACTATTCACGAAAAGTTATGGTTGTGGCAGTTAATCAGTTAGGGCCTCATGTTTTGTTAAGTTATTTCTGTAACACTACACTAGCTAAGGACCGTGGAGTCATGGTGGTTGCTGCCCGACGAGACGGGCAGCTACGTCACTTGGTGAATGGTATCGACAGGCTTGACTCCCCACTTCAGTCTGTGGCTGCGAGTTGGGCGTGTACGCAACAGCCAATTGCGGAGCCTCGGCCGTGCCTCAGCCGTCCGGTAGTGCGGACGACGAAGCGGTGCTTGTAACTTGACGAAAATGCCGATAATGTCGATACTGTGACACTTATACTCAGGATGACCTGACAGCATGGTACTTTATGATCTATTGAGAAGAGGCGCGGCCATTTCCCCCGACGCAACCGCCGTTACGCACGGCGGACGGGCGATCAGTTATCGGGAATTGCTTTTGGCATCCGACAAGATCTCCCGCAGGCTCAGGCGGGCCCGATTCGACCCCGGTTCCCGGGTGGCGGTTCTTTACGAGAACTCGATTGAATATGTCATGCTCTTTTTTGCCGTCCTGAGGGCGGGGTATGTCGCGGTGCCGCTGGACAGTTCGCTCAGGCCGGAGAAGCTGCGCTTTATTATAGGGGATTGCCAGGCTTGGGGTCTGTGTATTCAGGCCAAGTTCGCGAGGCACCTTCCCGACATTGTCAAGGATGATTCCCCGGTGAAGCTTATCATCGCCGACGGCGGGGTCGATTCCGACCATGCAGCAGCCGAAACAGAAACGCTGCCGGGTATCTTGAAGCAGGCCGATGAGAGCAATTTCGAGGAGTTGATTGCCGGCATCGACACCGTGGCGCCTCCGGAACATCTGACGCACGACACAATGCCGACCTGCCCGGAGGACCTGGCGGCGATCTTCTATACCTCCGGAAGCACCGGTATCCCCAAGGGGGTGATGCTGTCGCACCGTAACCTGGTCTCGAACACGGTGGCGACCGTCGAGTACCTGCGGCTTACGAAGGATGATTCGGTGATAATGATTCTGCCGTTTTACTATATCTACGGCAATTCGCTTCTGCTGACCCACATGATGGTGGGTGGGCGGGTTGTGGTCGATAACCGCTTTGCCTTCCCCCAGGTCATATTGCAGACAATGTCAAAGGAGCAAGTGACGGGCTTCTCGGGCGTGCCGTCCAATTTCATGATTCTCCTGAACAACGCCAATTTCTGTTCGCAGGGTCTGGGGGAACTTCGTTACCTGACACAAGCCGGCGGAGCGATGGCCCCCGAGGTCATCCGCAAGGTCATGGCCGCCTTCCCTGACAAGGAGATATTCATTATGTACGGCCAGACGGAGGCCTCACCACGCATTTCTTACCTTCCCCCGGAGCGGCTCCGGGAGAAAATCGGGTCTATCGGTATCCCCGTGCCGGGGCTGACGATCCGAGTCGCCGACGAAAACGGACGGGAGGTGCCTGTCGGCGAAGTGGGGGAGATTGCCGTTTCCGGGGATTGCGTCATGCTTGGCTACTTCAATCAGCCCGAGGAAGAGAGCCAGGTCCTGCGAGATGGCCGGCTGTTTACGGGTGATCTTGCCCGCCGCGACCGGGAGGGGTATCTGTACATTGTTTCGCGCAAGAAGGACATTATCAAGGCGGGCGGCAACCGTGTCAGCGCTAAGGAGATCGAGGAATGTCTGCTGGAAAACGGCAAAGTGCAGGAGGCGGCCGTGATCGGCGTGCCGGACAGCGTTCTTGGCGAGGCGATCAAAGCGATAGTAGTGCTCCGAGACGGCGTGACAGCCGACGAAAGAGAAATGCAGGATCATTGCCGGGCGGCGCTGGCAGCACACAAAGTGCCAAAATATATCCGGTTTATCGATGTTCTTCCGAAGTACGCATCGGGCAAGATCAACAAACCGGCCCTGTCGGAATCGGAGTGACATCGAAAACCCCGATCGAATTTCAGGCTTGCGGATAGTCTGCTTTCCTGCCGTACAGTATATCATCGCCGATTACCGATATGCGGCGGGCAAGTGCTGATCTCCTGATACCGGCGCGAACCAGATCGTGCACAAACGTCGGTGGGTGGCTAAAAGGGCAGACCTTCATGCACAGGCCGCAGTCGGTGCCGATCAACCGCCAGTAGCGGACACACCGTTCCACGTTAAGAGGCCATTTTTCGACACCCCTGACCCAGGACTTTGCCTTGCTCGGTATGGCGCCTGAGGGACAGTTCGTTGCGCACTTGAGGCACTGTTCACAGAAGTCCTGGACGCCGAAACTGACAGGGCTGTCGGCGATCAGCGGCAGGTCGGTGGTTACTGCTCCTAACCGCATTCTGGGGCCGAAGACAGGCGATATGAGGTAACCGGAGCGCCCTAATTCGCCAAGACCGGCATCATGGGCGACCGGCGGTAACATGATCTGGTAGTTGCTTCCGGCCACGTGCGCCCGCGCCGGGTAACCCAGAGAGCGGATGTATTGCGCCAGCGATATCGAAATGTGGCTTCCCCTCAGATACTGGAGCGCCGATTCCTCCGTCAGCGGGAGACGGGGTGCAGTCTCTACCTGCCGGTAATTCATTTCAAGCGCGAAGACAACGGCATACTTGTGATCGTTTGTGATCGGAGCGCCCCAGGGTTCCGGCCCGCGACCGACGTGTGAGTACACATATCTCGAGTTTAACCTGGCGATACCGACGGCGTCAGCGCCAAGTCTGCCGGCCAGTCTCTTGATTTCTCGTGTCATTTGCGTTGGATCAGGCTCGACCGGGGAGCTTTCCGTTTCCCCGTCGACACGGTGGGACAGACCTTCGATTACATCGAAAACGGCTTCCAGTCGCGTTGAGCGAACCGGATCGTAGTAGCGCCCGCCGGGCTTGAGGAGTTCCGGCAGAGCGCGGATGTGGTTGTCTATGGCCAGGTTCTCAGGCCGCATGGTGTAGTATTGTTCGTGCTCCACCGTGCCCGGAGGATAGTCCTCGCGGGCAAAGATAACGTCACGCTCATCCACCCTCTCGCCCGCCTGGTCGATTCGAATAGAGCTGCGCCGCCCGACGGGCAGGTAGTAGGCTAACGCCAGGACAGCGACACCGATCATCAGAATGACCTTCCCGGCGCCTGAAGGGGAATAGAGGAAAAAGGCTCCCGACCAGACCACTCCCAGAACTATCGCCGCGGCACCGCTGATGACGGCCGCCCGCCATTTCCTCTCGCCAATGGAGCTGACGGCAAAGGTCACGGAGATACCGCAGACGCCGCAACCGACAAGCAGATAGATAATGTCAATGGTGGGCGTCAATTGCGCAAACCATGACTACGTGCGATGGTACTCAACATGATGAGCGTCAAACTATGAGCATCGCAGACGGGCGGCAAGTTCTTTCTCATTCGAGAGTTACTGAGGCGTTATCGAATGAGCGTCTTCTCACACTTGGGAACCAGAGACACGGAAACCGGCGGATTCGTCATAAACGTGGTGTCGTGCATCCCGAGGCTGTCCGCTAAAAGATCCCGTGGGCGGCAGACCCTCCGGTCTGCCCCTGACCGACTTCTGGAACAGCCTCGGGACGCCTGATGGCACAACACAACATGCCCGGCCCCGTCGGCCGGCTCGATTCCTATTTCGTGCAACTGATTCGATCAGAACTCGAAGCAAGGAATAACCGGCGGCGGGTCGTCGGGAACATGAAGTCAACAGAAGCGGTGACACCGCTACGGACACGGCGACGGTTCAGGACCCTCGTTGAACATGAACTCCACCAGGTAAACCAGGTCGGCGATGTCAATCAGTTCGGCTCCGTCGCCGTTGACGTCCGCCTCCGCATGGCAAGCTGGCTGTGGGCCGTCTGCAAACATGTATTCTACCAGGTAAACCAGGTCACCTATGTCGATGGGCAGCGCGCCCGAGTGGTTGATATCCCCCCGAAATACGCAGCAGCCGGACGTGTACTGCACGGTAAGGATAGAAGAGTGCGGGCTCAACTGCCCGGATGCGTCTTCGGCGATCATCAGGTACTGGTAGCTGTGCGCCTCGTCGGAGTCGGTGCCCACGAAGATACTGTCGGCCACTCCGGGATTGGCGGGAGATCCGTCGGGAGCATCGATCCTGAAAAAGGAGCCGGCCGAAGGCACCACCCGGCGGTAGATGTGGAAGGTCAGCCCAGCTACGCCGTTCCATCTCAGCACGATCGGGGAACCGGTTACAGCATCGCCGGTCAGGCCGGTGGGAGGCGGCGGCCAGGCAACCGGGGCCAGGGCGACGTCTTCGCGCTCAAACGAATTGTCCGGCACTAACTCGGACAGGACGTGTCCCTCTCCCCGGACGGAACTGAAGAAATGGAAATCATACTCATCTCCGGGCGCTTCCCCCTGGAAGTTCTGGAAGTCGTCATACCAGAAGCCGGCTTCGTACCCGGCGCCGATAGCCCCCTCGATCCTTATTTCGTCGTCGGTATCGGACAGATAGCCAAAGAAGCTGATCTCGGAGTCTGCCGGGACAGTATGATCGGAATTGGCTATGGCGCCATAGATGGAGCCCTGGGCGAAGACGGAACCGGAACACGGGAGAGCGATAAGAATCGCTGAGGCGATAAATCCTTGTAAGACACGTTTGACCATCGTGTCATTCACCTGAGGGACAAGACTAGGCGTCTCAAATGAAATACTTAAAGTTGTCTCTTCGTCTACATTCTACTTCGGTACAACAGACACCGGCTTGAATCCGTGATGGGTAATCATGCAAGACCGAAACGCAACCGGCTCTACTCTGGTTAAGATAAACGATTGTGACTGTGAAGTCAATATTTAACTACCTCCGGTGGTAGGATCGTCATGCCGTTACCGGGAATCCGGAGCGCGGGACGACTGCTCACATCGCGGTCATGCGACTCTGCAAGAGCCCACCGCCGGTCGGGTCGGCTTTCTCGGCTGACTTGACATGCCGACCTGAAGGCGTTACATAAGCGTTTATCGGAACCGGATTGAACTGGAACGGCCGCAGCCGGCCAATTTCACGTGAGGAGTTCTCCGCTTGGGAAAGAGACCGAGATCGCGCTCGGGCCGCACTCACGGCCACACCGATCGCCGTATCGACGCCGGCGTCAGAGCGGAAGAAGAGTTGTTCGCTATCCTTGAGGGGATAGTCGGGGAGCCGTTTCTGTTGATTCTGGACGGTATTCAGGATCCCCACAATCTCGGCGCTTGTTTGCGCTCGGCTGATGCCGCCGGCGTCCACTGTGTAGTGGCGCCGAAGGACCGCTCGGTCTCGCTCACCGACACCGTTCGCACCATCGCCTGCGGGGCGGCGGAATCCGTGCCGTTTGTGCAGGTTACTAACCTGGTGCGGGTTATGAAGCAACTGCAGGATGCCGGCCTTTGGATGGTGGGGACCGCGGACAGCGCAGGTTCCACTATCTACGATACTGATCTGACAGGCCCTCTCGGTGTGGTAATGGGCGCCGAGGGCAAAGGATTGCGCAGGCTCACGCAGGAATGCTGCGACTTCCTGGCGCGGATTCCCATGGCCGGGAGGGTGGAATGCCTCAACGTCTCAGTGGCTACGGGGGTCTGCCTGTTCGAGGCAGTTCGTCAACGACTTGTCTCACACGGCAAGTAACATGCTCCTCAGCCCCCCGCCAGCGTTTTTCTTGACAGATTACAGCCGCGGGCTTATAATGCCGAACGGGTGAATAGGTGATAAAAGCCACCGTAGCTCAGTTGGCAGAGCAATTGATTCGTAATCAATAGGTCAGCGGTTCGACCCCGCTCGGTGGCTTGAATGTCTTCGTTGCCACGATACTACCCTGATACAGTACAGTATGATATTGAGATGACTTCACTATTGTATGGCGCAGATGCGAGTCCAGTTGTCGGCTCGGTCACTGGCGCGACCACATGTAAAGCTTCAAGTGACGCCGCTAATCCCGCCTGATACCTTGTATTAGAGGGTACTGTTGATCTATGCACGCGGCATCGACTATGGCAGTTTCGGCAGTATCACAACAAGGCACATGTTACCTTTTTCACAATCTGGCCCGATTTCGATTGGATTCGCATCTCCATGATGTTATTATGATAATGGAACGGTAGAAACAGCGTTGGCGGTCAGGACGGACGTTGCCGAATACCGGCTGTTGTTGTGGATTTCTGGCGTTGATTGCCATCCGGAGTTGGAATACAGGGAAAGGATGTCGTCATGGCAATAGTTGAACACAGTGTCAATACGGAGAAGTGGCCCATTGCACCACACGTCGTTGACCTGGAAGCTTCCATAATCAGAGAGATTCTGAAAATATCATCGCAACCTGGTGTAGTCTCTTTTGCGGGCGGTCTTCCGGCGCCGGAATTGTTCCCACTGGACGACCTGCGGCAGGCAATGGAAGACTCGTTGAAAAAGTACAAGGACGCCTGTGTGCAGTATTCGCTGTCCAGAGGTATCGTGCCGCTGCGCGAGTTGGTGGCAGAGCGGGCTACCAAGCGTGGAACGGCCACTGACGTGGATAACCTGCTAATCACTTCCGGTGGCCAGCAGGCGATTGAACTGATCGGCCGCGCCTTTATCGCCCCTGGCGACTACATAATCACCGAGAACCCGACCTACGTCGGCGCCCTGCAGGCCTTCAACATCTACCAGGCGCGCTATGCACCAGTGGAAATGGATGACGAAGGGTTGATTGTTGATCTGGTCGAAGAGAATATCCGCAAGTTTAGACCCAAACTGATCTACACCATTTCCAACTTCCAGAACCCGACCGGGATCACCATGTCCCGCGCGCGTCGTGAAGCGCTTATTGACATAGCCAACAAGTATGATATTCCCATTGTCGACGACAATCCATACGGTGATATCAGGTTCGCCGGAAAGGCGCAACCGACTTTGAAATCGATTGGCGGGGATACGGTTATTGCCGTACGTACATTTTCCAAGGTGATTGCTCCCGGCCTCCGTATCGGCTGGATGAACGGACCCAGGAATTTCATCCCGCATATCGAGAAGATCAAACAATGTGTCGACCTGCACACAAATACTCTGTGCCAGTATATGATCTACGAGTTTGTCAGCGCCGGTAAGCTGGAGCCGCACATCGAGAAAATAAAGGTCGACTACAGGACCAAGCGTAACCTAATGCTTGAGACGATGCGCAAGACTTTCCCCGCAGGCGTGAAGTGGACCGAACCGGAGGGAGGTCTGTTCCTGTGGGTGGAGCTTCCGCAGCACATGTCCGCGAAGGATTTGTTGCCAAAGGCGGTTGAGATGAAGGTGGCCTATGTCTACGGCCAGCCGTTCCACCCGGACGGACGGGGCGTAAACACGCTGCGATTGAATTTTTCCAACGCCACCCTCGAGAACATCGAGAAAGGAACCGCCAGACTGGGAAAAGTGATTAGCGAGAACATGTAGCCGATCGTATCCGGCCGGTTGACTGTGGACAGTCCTTCCTGGCGCTGTTCGCGGAATCGATATCCTGAAGGGCAGCCCGCATCCGGCGGGCTGTTTTTATTTGAACGCGGGGTGGGTATATGCTATCAAGGCTTTGTGAGAATCGCATTTGCCAAGTATCATGCCCTGTTCAACGACTTCATTGTCATCGAGAGTCATCGCAGACGACTGTCTCGAGTGAACCTTTCGGAGCTGGCGGCGGCAATATGTGACCGGCGGCCCGGGGTCGGAGCCGATGGTATTCTCTATCTAGCAAGTGGCCCGCGAGGCGATGTCATTGATATCTACAACGCCGACGGCAGTTGGGCGGAGAAGTCCGGCAACGGTCTGCGCATTGCCGCTCTGCACCGATTCAGGGAGGATCGACGGAGGCGGAGCTTCACGTTTCTGATGAACGGCCTGCCGCATCGGACGCGAGTACTCGACAAAGCGGATGGTGGTATGTTGATCAGGACCGACCTGGGTACGCCGGAGTTTGAGTCGGCGAGGGTGCCGATCCGCACCCGCAGAAAACACATGATCAATGCGCCCCTGAAGCTGGCAGGTCTGGATTTCCCGGTGACGTGCCTGTCGGTGGGCAATCCTCACACGGTTCTGTTCGTGAAAGACTTCGACTTCGACTGGAAGCAACTGGGTTCTGAAATCGAGGTTCACCGGGCGTTTCCCAATCACACCAACGTGGAGTTCGTGAAGGTGGCCACTCGACGCAGGATCCGCGTGGCCGACTGGGAGCGGGGGGCGGGGGCCACCGGTTCATCCGGCACCGGGGCGGCGGCTGCCGTTTGTGCCGCGGTGATGTTGGGGCTGGTTGATCGGGAGTGCGAAGTGCAGTTTGAGACCGGTTCCCTCTTCGTCAAGTGGAACGAAGTCAGCAACCTTATTGAACTGACCGGACCGGCCGTGTTTGTTGCCGAGGGGGAGTTTGCACTTCCATGATCTCGTTGCCTGAAGTCAGGAAGTTGAACGCAAAAGGGAACGTAGTTCCGATCTTTTGCCGGATCCCCGCTGATCTCGATACCCCGGTTTCGGCCTATATCAAACTGGCCCGGTCAAAGCGCAGTTCTTTCCTCCTGGAATCGATTGAGGGCGGGGAGAAAATTGCCCGCTATTCCTTTATAGGGTTCAAGCCTTTTCTCGTGGTGGAGGGAAACGCCGGCAAGGTCATTCTCAGGCAGAAGGGCAGAAGGACAACCCTCACAGCCGATCCCCGGGAGTTTCTCGATGAACTGTTTTCAGTCTACAGACCGGTCAGAGTTGAACAGTTGCCCCGGTTCACCGGTGGGGCAGTGGGGTATTTCTCTTATGATGCCGTGCGGTGGGTGGAGCGGATTTCCGACCGGAATGCGGATGAAGTCGGTCTGCCGGAAATGCGTTTCGGTTTCTATGACCGCCTTGTTGTCTTCGACCACCTCAAACAGGAAATCCTGCTGATAGCCAATGTCCTTCATGAGAAAGGGCAGCCGGGCCTGAAAGACAAGTACAACTCGGCGGTGGCGGCAATCGCCCGTATGAAACAAAACCTGAGAAAGCCGACGAAACCCGACGACGACCACAGGCCGCGTCGCGTCAGGGTAGTGGCGCACTGCCGACAGGAAGAGTTCACCCGCATGGTGCGGCGGGCAAAGCACTACATCCGGGAGGGAGACATTCTGCAGGTGGTCCTCTCGCAGCGATGGCATCTCGATTGTGACCGGTCGGCGCTTTCAGTCTACCGGCGACTGCGAAGAATCAATCCGTCACCGTACATGTTCCTGCTCAGGTTCGGCTCGGACGCGATTATCGGGGCTTCCCCGGAGATGATGGTCCGCGTTGAGAAAGGCACGATTGAGACCCGACCGATCGCCGGGACACGGCCACGGGGAGCCAGCGACACCGAAGACGAGAAACGAATCCGCAGCCTCATGGCCGATCCCAAGGAGCTGGCAGAGCATACTATGCTTCTCGACCTCAGCCGCAATGACATCGGCCGGGTCAGCCGGGCGGGCACGGTCCGTATCGGCGAGAGGATGGTTCCGGAGAAGTACTCGCACGTCATACACCTGGTGAGTTCGGTCACCGGTCGACTCAAGAAGAGAACCAGCCCATTGGACGGTCACTTCGCGTGTTTCCCCGCCGGGACGGTGTCGGGAGCGCCGAAGATTCGCGCCATGGAGATTATCGACGAACTGGAAACGGAACGCCGGGGCGTCTACGCCGGGTCTGTTGCTTACCTTGACTTCTGGGGAAACCTTGACTCCTGCATCGCCATCAGGACAATCGTCAAGAGAAAAAACAGGTATTACCTGCAGGCGGGGGCGGGCATAGTGGCCGACTCCAAACCACTGCGCGAATTCCGGGAAACCGAAGCCAAGGCTCGCGCCCTCATGGAGGCTGTCGCGGGAAACGATACCTGATGCTGTTCCTGCTTGACAACTACGACTCCTTCACGTACAACTTAGTCCAGTACTTAGGTGAATTGGGAGCCGACATTGTCGTCTATCGCAACGACGAGATCACCGTGCCTGAGATCGCCGCCATGAATCCGGAGGCCATAGTCCTCTCTCCCGGGCCGGGGCGACCGGAGAATGCGGGCATTATGAATCAGCTTGTCATTGAGCTGGCGGGAAAAGTGCCTATCTTGGGCGTCTGTTTAGGTCACCAGGCGATTGCCCAGGTGTACGGCGCTCGAATCGGCTACGCACCGGTGTTGATGCACGGCAAGACCTCGAACATTCGCCACCGGGGTTCACTGCTGTTTCGGGGATTGCCCAATCCTTTTGTGGCCACGCGCTACCATTCATTGGTGGTGGAACCCGACAGCCTTCCGCGCGAGTTCAAGGTGACCGCTTGGTGCGACGATGACGTCATAATGGGTATAGAACATCGGCAACTGGCCCTCTACGGTGTGCAGTTTCACCCGGAATCAATCATGACGCCCGACGGCAAGGCAATGCTTGGTAATTTCCTGGAGAGTTTGTGATGATACGCGAGGCCCTGGAAAAAGTCCTGTCCGGTGCGGCGCTCACTTTCGAAGAAGCAGCCCGCGTGATGGATGCGATCATGACGGGCGAAGCCACCGCCGCCCAGATAGCAGGGCTGCTGATCGCGCTCAAACAGAAGGGTGAGACAGCCCAGGAAGTGGCCGGGTTCGTTCAGACCATGCGTGACCATGCCGTGAAGGTCACGGTTGACGACGAGCGCGCCGTTGACGGCTGCGGCACCGGGGGCGACGGGGCACACACATTCAATATCTCAACCGCCGCGGCAATTGTCGCGGCCGCGGCCGGTGTCACGGTAGCCAAGCACGGTAACCGTAGCGTCAGCTCAAAATGCGGCTCGGCCGATCTTCTGGAGGCCTGTGGAGGGAATATCGACCCCGGACCACAGCAGGTTGAGAAGAACATCGGCGATGTCGGCTTTGGCTTCATGTTTGCGCCGAGTTTCCATCCGGCCATGAAGCACGCCATGACTCCGCGAAAGGAGTTGGGTGTGTGCACGGTTTTTAATATCCTCGGCCCGATGTCCAACCCGGCCCTCGTGAAACGGCAGCTTATCGGCGTCTACGACGGGGCGCTATTGGGCCTGATGGCAGACGTTCTCGAAATCACCGGTTCGACGAAGATCATAGTGGCTCACTCCCGTGACGGCCTCGACGAGTTCTCGGTCTCCGCCCCGACTGATTATGTAGAAGTGACGGCCGGCAGCAGAGAAGCGAAAACGCTGCGACCGGATGAGGTCGGCATAGCCCTATGCGGTACCGATGCTCTCGCCGGCGGTGATGCCGCACGCAACCGTGACATTTTCACTGGGGTTCTGCAAGGTCGACCTGGCCCCTATCGCGAGGCTGTGATCTTAAATGCCGGGGTGATGACCTATGTAGCCGACAGGGCCGACTCTATCGCCGACGGCGTGAGACTGGCCACCCGGGCGCTGGACAGCGGGGCAGGGAAGCAATTGCTTGAGGACTGGATTAAGGCTTCACGGACGGCATAAAGAAGCGCTCTGTGTCTGATCTTTCTGAGAACAAGTTGCCCGTCGGTATCAACGCCCGGTTACATCGCGGTATCCGGGACTACCTCGACCATGTCAAGCTGTTCAGCAGGAACGCCCGGCTGTATCTGTTCGGGTCGTTCCTGATCGGCATCAATTTCCAGGTCTTCCTGCTGTTACTCAATCTGTACCTGAAGGAGATCGGCTTCCTTGAGAGCGATATCGGCCTGGTGGCCTCGTCCCGGGCGGTGGGCATGACCGTGATGGCCATCCCGGCCGGGCTTCTGCTGAGCCGCATCAGACTCAAGCCGATACTGATCGCCAGTTGTATCCTGTTTGCGATTTTCAGCTACTGCATCGTGAGCTTCAAGACTTTTCTGCTGTTGGCGTCTTTCTCGGTTCTGAGCGGGATGGCCTTTTCGTTCTATCGCGTGGCGGCGGGACCGTTCTACATGCGCAATTCCACTCCGGTCGAGCGAACGTACCTGTTCTCGTTCTCGTTTGGGACGAACCTGCTGGCCGGTATGGTCGGCGCTGTCTCGGCCGGACGCCTGGCGGCGATCATCGGTGAACGAACCGGCGACCTGGTCCTCGGCTATCAATACACCTTGTGCGCGGGTATTGTTGTCGGCCTTCTGGCCATGATTCCCTTCGTGATGATAAAGTCTTCGCGCCCTTCCGTGGAGGAACGCCATATCAGTCTCTCGCGTGCCCGGTTGCGGGAGAGGGGTGGATTCTATCTCAAGATATTTGCAACGAACTTCATCATCGGCTCCGGCGCAGGTCTTATCATTCCCTTCCTGAACCTCTACTTCCGCGATCGTTTCGACCTTGCCCCGGATACGATCGGGCTGTTTTATTCGGTGGTGCATTTCTCGATGCTGACCGGGTCGCTGGCCGGTCCCGTTCTGGTCAAGAGATTCGGGCTGGTGCGAACCGTGGTGATCACGCAATTGATGTCGATACCATTTATGGCGGCTCTGTCATACGCCTATTTCCTGCCGCTGGCGTTTGTGGCGTTCGTGATGCGCGGTGGCCTGATGAACCTTGGTGTGCCGCTGGTGACGAACCTGGGAATGGAACTGGCCCGCAAGAACGAGCAGGGCCTGGTCGGAGCGCTGCTTATGGTCGCCTGGACGTCATCGTGGATGGTTTCCACGGCGATTGGCGGCAGCCTCATAGAACACTACGGCTATACGGTGACCATGAACATTACCATCGTGATATATATCATTTCGTCGGTGGTCTTTTTCACGCTCTTCCGCAGGACCGAGACTCACAGTCAGGGCCAATCGGGCTGGGTCATCACGAGGGAGGAAGTCACCTGATGAACATACTGCAGGAGATTGCGGCCGGCAAGCGGCTGGAAATCGAGCGCCTCAAGGCCGAGTTGCCTTTACAATCCCTGGAGCGCCAACTGCCGGATCATCCTGCGGGGGTTTTCCGAGGAGCACTGGCAGGCGAGACGGAAACAAAGATCATTGCGGAACTGAAAAAGGGGTCACCCTCCAAAGGAATCATGGTCGAGAACTTCAACCCGGCGGAATTGGCGGCGAAATATCGCGACGGCGGCGCTGCGGCGTTGTCGGTGCTCACAGAGCGCAACTACTTCTACGGCCGCGCGGAATATCTGAGAGAGGCCGCTGAAGCTTCGTCGCTGCCTGTTTTGTGCAAGGATTTCATTCTGGAATCGTATCAGCTATACTATGCCCGGTACTCAGGCGCCGACGCGGTGCTGCTGATCGTGCGGTTGCACCGTGCGAGAATGCTCACGGAACTTATCAAAACGGCGTCCGATTTAGGACTTGACTGCTTAGTCGAAACACACGAAGGCGACGAAGTGAAGATGGCTGTTGACTGCGGCGCCGATATTATCGGGGTAAACAATCGCAACTTGGATGACTTCTCGGTCAGTCTCAAGACGTCAGAACGCCTGGCGTCGCTCATTCCGGACAGTGTCATCAGGGTTTCCGAGTCGGGCATAGGGACGCCTGATGATATCGTTCGCCTGCGCGACTCCGGCTACACCCGTTTCCTCATCGGCGAGGTTCTGATGACGGCCGATGACCCCGTGCGGCTGTTGCAATCGTTGAGGACGGCGTGAAGACGTTCCGGATTAAAGTCTGCGGGATTACGCATGTCGACGACGCTCTGTCGGCCGCCGAACTGGGAGCCGACATGATCGGCATGATCTTCTATCGCCCCTCGCCGCGCTTCCTCACGGTGAAAAAGGCGCGTGCGATATTACAGTCATTGCCGCCGACGGTCAGGCCGGTGGGAGTGTTCGTCGATGAGTCGCTCGAGCGTGTGATATCGCTGGGAACCAGGCTGCGTCTTGACTTCATTCAGCTCCACGGGAACGAGCCGGTCGGCCACGTCAGGGCGCTGCAGAAGGCGGGGCTTGGTGTCATCAAGGCGTTTCACGTTCGGACGCAGGCTGACTACCGGCGGCTTTATATGAGCCGGGCCGACCTCGTGTTGATTGACAATGCCTCGTCCGAACTGCCGGGCGGTACGGGTCGCGCGTTCGACTGGTCGGTCAGGCCGCCCCGGCCGATAAGTAACCTGGTACTGGCTGGCGGGCTGTCGGCGCGCAATGTTGCCGAGGGTGTCAAGAGGTTCAAGCCGTTGGTTGTGGACGTGAATTCCGGGGTGGAGGATTCGCCCGGTGTGAAATCGCATATCAAGATGAGAGAGTTCTTCAAAATGTGCAACCGGCTGAGATATGAAGAGAAGAGTTAAATCACTGCCGGATAGTAAGGGCCGGTTCGGTCCTTACGGGGGACGATACGTTCCCGAAACCGTCATCCATGCTCTTGACGAGTTGGAGCACGAGTATCGAACGATCAGGAACGACCTCGCCTTCAAGAAAGAGTTGAGCGGTTATCTCTCTACTTACGTGGGGCGACCATCGCCGCTTTACTTTGCGGAAAGGCTGACGGAATACCTTGACGGACCGCGGGTCTATTTCAAGCGCGAGGATCTTAATCACACCGGCGCGCACAAGATCAACAATACCGTCGGCCAGGTGCTGCTGGCGCGGCGCATGGGGAAGAAGCGGGTGATCGCCGAAACCGGCGCCGGTCAGCATGGTCTGGCGACGGCCACGGTCTGCGCGCGGTTCGGGCTGGACTGCGTAGTGTACATGGGAACCGAGGACATGAGGCGACAGGCCCCGAACGTGGACAAGATGCTGCTTCTGGGAGCGGAAGTCGTGCCGGTGGAATCGGGGTCGAAAACGCTCAAGGACGCCACCAGCCAGGCGCTGCGCGACTGGGTGACCAACGTGCGCACGACTTTCTACATAATCGGATCCGTTGTCGGGCCGCACCCGTATCCAATGTTGGTGCGGGATTTCCAGTCGGTCATCGGTCTGGAGACAAAGAGGCAGTGCCGCAAGGCTTTGGGGGGGCTGCCGCATGCCATTATCGCCTGCGTGGGCGGCGGATCGAATGCGGTCGGCATTTTCAGCCCCTTTGTCAGGGAACGGCGCGTGAAGCTGTACGGTGTGGAAGCGGGCGGCTATGGCTTGCGTTCCGGTCGACATGCGGCCACTCTGGCGCGAGGAAAACCGGGCGTCCTTCACGGGTCATACAGCTACCTGATATATGACTTCGACGGCCAGGTGATCCTGCCGCACTCGATCTCGGCCGGTTTGGATTATCCCGGAGTCGGGCCGGAACTCTCATACCTGAAAGACACCGACCGCGTCGTCTTCGGCAACGTCACCGACAAGGAGGCGGTGTGGGCCCTCAAGCTGGTTTCGCGCCTGGAAGGTATCATCCCGGCCCTTGAATCGGCCCACGCCATAGCCTACTTAGCGAAGGAGCGCTCCCGCTTCAAGAGGCGCAGCAACGTGGTCATCTGTCTTTCAGGCCGGGGGGACAAGGACATGGGCATTCTCGCCGACTGGGGAAGGTTGTAGCCGTGAACCGGATCGCAGCGACGGTCGGAAGCCTCGGCAAGCGCAAGCTGCTGGTTCCGTTTTTCACCGCCGGGTACCCGGATTTTCACAGTTCGCTCGAGCTTGTGAGAATTGCGCGCGACTGCGGCGCCGACATTGTAGAACTGGGTATCCCGTTCTCCGATCCCTTAGCCGACGGGCCGGAAATCCAGCACTCCTCGAAAGTAGCACTGGACAACGGCGTACACTTGGGGAAGATACTCCAGGGAGTACAAACTCTGCGGCAGACTGTCGCCTTTCCGCTGATCCTGATGGGTTACTACAATCCGGTGCTTGTGTACGGTCAATCGAGGCTCCTGGCGAGGGCGCGCAGATGCGGCGTCGACGGCTTCATAATACCCGACCTGCCGGTGGAAGACGGCGCATCGTTTGCCGAGGACGCACGCGCTCGTGGCCTTTCGCTCGTTTTCCTCGTGGCGCCGACATCGACAACGGAGCGGATCGCCCTTATCGACAGCCGTTCGTGCGACCTGGTTTACGCGGTCACAGTCACCGGAGTCACCGGTACCGGCAAGAAGTTCGATACTGCCACCGACCGGTATTTGAAACGCCTGCGAGATAAGCTCTCCAAGCCGTTCGTGGCCGGGTTCGGTGTTTCATCGCCGGAGACCGCTCAGCGGCTGTGTCGTTTCGCCGATGGCGTTGTGATCGGTTCGGCCCTGGTGAAAATCATGCGCGAGGCAAAGAACAAGCCGGCTCTCTTCAGGCAGGTCGGCAGGTTTCTGAGCACCGTTCGGAAAGCCATCTGACGCTTCGCCATCGAGAACGCGCTTCTGCAGTTGTTCGTCATCAGTGGCGATTCGCCCGGCGCGGAGCGCCTGCTCGAAAAAGCAGGGAATACAGTCAAGGTATGATTTCATGCCATCTATCGGTTCCTGCCACAGCGTTTTTTTCGGCAGGCGCAAGATACGACGGGGAAGTGGTCATCGCAAGTTCATGTTGTCAAGAACCGATGAGTAGCGGGAGTTTCCCTTCGTCATTCCGGGCCTGACCCGGAATCAAGGTTGTTATCGAAGGCTGGGACGCTGGCTTTCGCCAGTTTGACTGATGCAGCAGACCGCAGGTCTGCCGCCCACGGAACAGGCAAGCCTGCCTTTTGCGCTTCGCGCGAAAAACCGGCAACGCCGACGGGTGGCAGGTTCAAACTCGTTTGGACCTGATCGCAAAAACACCCCCAAACAAGTTTGAGGGTGCCACCCTTCATCATTGGGGTGAGTAGCGGGTGTCACCCTTCGTCATTCCGGGCCTGACCCGGAATCCAGGTTGTTTTCGAAGATTGGATATTGGCAATCGCCAGTAGGACAGAGGGCAGACGAGGGCATCTGCCGGGCACGGAACGACACATCCCGGCCAACAGCCTGAACGTGTGAGTGTCTTCGAACCCGCCGCAATGGCAGAACCACCAAGGGGTACGGACCTACTGTGGTGGCTCGGTGCTTAACGGATAATATCTAATCGACTGAAAAGTGAGGACATCCGACTCTTTGTCATACTTCACAAGCCACACAACATGATGACCATACTGATGGCCGCCTCCGTCAGCGTACCAATAGGCGAAATGACGATAAAAGCTCTTTCCGTCGACTTCGGCATCGTAATAATCCTGTCTCAGGAATTGATCTCTTCCACCATGAAAATTTGTTGCGGGGAAAAGAATGTCGTCAGCGTAGCGAGTCTGAGTTTCGAGGTCGGCGGGTGGAGAATAGCTTGAATCCGTCGATATCCAGTGAAGATATGTCATACCAAGAGCTGGATTCTTGCCAATGTTAGTGATAAAGTACGGGACGCTAAATCTGACATCGCCCCCCTTTGTCGGTATAGGAATAGTTTCCCCTACGATGCCTGAGTCAAGGTCTTTCATGAGGTGTACCATTATCATTGGCTTCTGCGCTACTCGTTGATTCTCCTCCATAGTCTGCAGAGTGCCTTGCATGACGTCAAGCTGGTCTCTCATTACTGCCACCTGTGATGCATACATAACTAATATCCCAGCCATGATTATTGCATTCGCGACTGTGCATGTAGGTATAATCCACCTGCTCTTCGTTAGCCGGTTAGCATCAGTAGGTTTATTCATAAATTGGTTCTCCCAAGTATCTGAGATTCAACTCTCATCAGTTAATTAGTATAAGCAACAGTGAATCGTGATTTATGTCAAATACTTTTGATGTGCTGCCAGCAGCAAGCTGGCTCTGAGGGTCAGAATAGCCCTGTAGCCCACAAAGGCGGGTCCGAGGACGGACCCACCCTACCGATCTTGAATCTGTCGAGACCGCAGGGGTCTCGACCTACAACTGCTACTCTACACCCCCAACTTAGTCTTGTAGGTCAGAACCCCTGTGGTTCTGACACCTGCCCACAAAGGCGGGTCCGAGGACGAACCCACCCTACCGATCTTGAATCCGTCGAGACCGCAGGGGTCTCGACCTACAACTCAGCTCCGGTCCGCGGTGGATCACTTCCTATCTGCCTGTCCCCCCCTCTACACCCCCAACTTCGCAAGCGTCTTCGGGATGTCGGTGAAGGTGCGGCAGGGATGTGCACCGGCCGCAGCAAGAGCGTCAAGCTTCTCCTGAGCCGTGCCCATTTTCCCCTCGACAATCGCCCCGGCGTGACCCATCCGCTTGCCGGGGGGAGCGTAGATGCCGCCGATCATCGCCAGCACCGGCGTTTCCATGCGGCTGATGGTCTCCGTGGCGCGCTCCTCGTAGACACCGCCGATCTCACCACACATAACAACAGCTTTGGTCTTTTCGTCGTTCTCGAACTTCACCAGGATCTCGTCGAACGTTGACCCCAACACCGGGTCACCGCCCAGCCCCACGCAGGTGGTCTCCCCGTAGCCGGATCGTGTGAGGGTGTCGGCCACGTAGTAGGTGATGGAACCGGATCGCGAGATCGTACCCACCCGTCCGGGCGTAAAGGCGATATCCGGCATGATGCCGAGATTGGCCTCGCCGGGCGTCATGACACCGGCAGTGTTGCCGCCGATGACGGTCACGCCGCGCTCGATCGCCTCACGGCGCACGTGCAGCATGTCATGGATAGGGATGTGCTCAGGGATGACGACCAGGAACCTGATCCCGGCGCGAATGGCCTCGATGGCGGCTTCCTTGACAAACCGCGCGGGCAGAAAGATCGCCGAAACGTCGGCGCCGGTGACCTCGACACACTCCGCGACCGTGTCAAAGACCGGCTTCTCGCAGACTTTCTGTCCGCCTTTGCCGGGAGTGGAGCCGCCGACGATGTTGGTGCCGAAGGCCAGCATCCTCTCGGTGTGGAAGCTGCCCGCCCCGCCGGTGATCCCCTGCACCATCACTCTGCTGTTTTTGTCACACAGGATCGCCATCAGTTGCCCCCTTCCTGCGCGGCGAGAGCCACCACCCGTTTGGAGATTTCCTCAATCGGGGTCTCTATGCCGTGCGCTTCTATCTTCTCGAACAACTCCGGGTTTGTCTTCTTTGCCTCATCGAACAACCGCACACCTTCCTGCCAGTTGTTGCCGGTCATGCGCATGACCATCGGCTTGGAGAGGCCGTGATCCTTGAGGAACATGATGACTCCCCTGGCGAAATCGTCGCAGCGGCTAATGCCGCCGAACCGGGCGCCGAAGATGGCCTTGACGTTGGGGTTTTCATCGAGCAACACCAGCATTTTGGCGATTCGCTCCGGTGATGGCCCCCCGCCCGAATCCATGAAGTTGGCCGGTCGGCCCTTATAGTAGTGAATGAAATCGTTTCCCATGATACCGAAGCCCGCACCGCCGGGGAACATGCCGATATCGCCGTCGAGGTCGAGATAGGGAATGCCCCACTCGGTCGCCTGCTGCTCGCGTGGTGTCATCTCTCCTTCTTCGTGGCGTTTCTCGACGCCCATCTCGGCCAGTTCCGGGTGGCGGAAAAGGGCATCGTCATCGATAGACACGCGGGCGTCGGCGGCGACCAGCTTGTCGTCGGCGGTAACCACGAGCGGGTTAATCTCGACTAACTTGGCGTCGTACTTGCGGAACAGGTCGTAGAGATTCACGATAATCCCTGCTGCCTGCTTGAGCAGGTCGGACGGCACGCCTATCTTCTTGGCGATAGCCAGCGCCTCGAAAGGGTAGAGGTCCTGCTCGATACCGAGCGATTTCCTGACGATCTTCTCCGGGCTTTTTTCGGCTGTCTCCTCGATATCGACTCCCCCCTCGCCGGAAGCTATCACGACTAATTTGTAGTTGGCGCGGTCGATAGTCACGCCGACATAGTATTCCCGCGTGATATCCAGTCGCGGTTCGATCAACACCGACGCCACCGGATAGCCCCTGATCTTCAGCTTGAACAGTTGGTTGGCGGCTGTGCGCGCCTCGTTGGCCCCCTCGGCGGTCTTGATGCCGCCCGCTTTGCCGCGGCCGCCGATGAGCACCTGGGATTTCAGCACTACAGGGATATCCATCTCGCTGACGGCGGCGTAGACCTCATCGGGGCTTTTTGCCACCCTTCGCACCAGGACCGGTATCTTGCACCTTGCGAAAAGCTCTTTGCCTTCGAATTCGTAAAGACGCATCTGTTATTCCTCTGTTTCCGGCCCGTCGGACGGGCTTTGCTCACACACGTTTGAAGGCGCAATTAAACGGTTTACTTGGTGTTGTCAATAGGGATCGGGGGTTGACAACGGAAGGGTTTGGCAATAAACTAACAAAAAGATTCAGGGAGGTTGTGTGCAAAATTACGAGGAATATCTAAGGCTAATATACACTGGCCATGAGCGTCGTGACGTCGATTACAAACGAGATATGCCTTGGGACAAAGCGACCAAGTACCGCATTATCAAGGATATTCTCTCGTTTGCGAACTATGGTGGAGGTTACCTGGTAATCGGTGTGGCCGAACGTGACGAAGGGTTGGGATTCGATTTCACGGGTGTATGTAGTGACAATCAGAAGTCTTGGGAAGTGACTGCGGTTTCGCAGTCGGTGAATGAGTATGCCGAGCCAGCTATTGATGTAAGCGTGGTTCCAATTACCGATGATAAGAAGCAAGTCTGTTTTGTCCTGCTGGTCATACCGTCTCACGGCACCACACCTCATATCTGTAAGAGAGATAAGAATGACCATAGTGGCGTTTTGCTCCTGAGAAAATGTGCACTTTACTACCGCACGTCCAACAAATCGTGTGAAGAAATCTCCAACGTGACAGACTTCAGATCTCTTATTCGAAGATGTAGCGTAAACGACAGAGCGGAGATACTTCGAGACTTTTATCAGATCGTTATCGGTGTGTCCAAGCCCACCTCGGAAACACCAAGACGTGGTTATGATCCTCTACAAATGATGGATGCGTTCTCCCGTGAAGCACAGAAGTATCAACCGAACGGTCTGGAGAATGTTGAGTCGGATGAGTAATCAACGCGAGAGGGAATCAATGCCGGAAACGAGTGCGAAGTATATCTACAGAGAGGTCCTTTGTGAACCTAGTCGCACCGACATGTCATTCAGTGTAGAACAAGCGAAAGCGGCGTTGAGCGAAGCGTGTGTGGACTATCGAGGATGGCCGTATATCTTCTTTCTTCCCAACAGCAGGGTTCCTCCGCAGTATGCAGACAATTTCATTTGGGCATTCTCAAATGAGCCGTTCTACGGACGCCCAATATTCGATTACTGGAGGTTTGACTACTCAAAGGCCTTATTCTACTCAAAAGACATGACAGTAGAATCGTCGGTGAAAAGGCCAGAGATACTTGATTCGAAAATCCAGGCCGAGCTTCTGTCAGAAACTGTCAATGGCCTGGGACGACTTTTTGACAACATAGGTTGCTCGCTGGACGACACTCTTGAGCTTACTCTAAGATACTCACCTATGCAGGGCGTCCGAGTCGATACTCTCGATCCGACGCGGTCTGGAGGATTATATGCGTCTAAACCATTTACCGGGAATGCCCTGACGCATCACCTAACTGATCGCCTATCAAGATTTCTGGCGATGTCAGCTGATCTTGCCGCGGAGTTGGTTTTGGAGCTTTGCGCTAAGATGGGACACGGCGATCGGTTGGTAAAGAGCACATTAAAGGGGTTTGGCGACAAACACCTCGAAAAGGGGAAGAGGGTACGCTCTTGATAACGCTCTGATCCGAGAAAACAGCCAATTGGTAGGTCGAAACCCCCGCGGTTTCGACACCACTGAAGCCAAGTTCTGCACTTACCGAAGAGTCATTCACCGTAGTCCCCATTGAATGTCAGACTATTTGACAAACCCCAATCCTCGGCATAATACCCCTGTTCCAAGAACGTGCCGATCGATGATAGTTTCCACTCAAATGGGTTGGCTACGAGTCCATGCTTGACAGGATTGTAGTGTATGTAGTCAACATGCTGCCGAAGGTCATCCTCATCGCGAATGACATGATCCCAAAACCTGTTCTGCCACACACGTCCCCCCTGAGCGTTCCTTCGCTTCCGATAACGCGCTGAGAACGACAGCTTCAAACGCTTCATCATATGCGACAAGTCAGCGCTACCGGGATTGACTATCATGTGAATATGATCAGGTAATACGACCCAGGCAGATATCTGTGTTTCCCACAATCCCAGTGTCGAGTCGAGGGCGTCCTTCAACAAATCGTAGTTCTCCACCAACAGGGGCATGCGATGATAAGTCACGTGGGTCAGGAAGTACATATTCCCCCCGGAATAGAAGCGACGGATGTTGGTCATGTGCGAAGATAATCAACGCTGTCGATGGACGCAATCCGCGATGTCGGAACCGCAGGGGTTCCGACCTACAATGTCTACTCATGGCCACTCGCGCCCAGCAGAGGCCCCAAACCCGGCTTCGCCGGTGTCGCCTTCGGTGTTGATCAGAAGCACGGATGAGTCGGGGCCGAGGTCAAGGAATGCCCCCGCAGGTGAAAGAGACGGCTCGGCTCGGAGCGCCAGCACCGCCGCCAGACCAGCCGCGCCCGATTCACCCGAGACAAGGCGCGCGTCGTCGCTCTTTGGATAGTAGAACCGGCGCATCGCCCGGATGCAGTAGTCGTCCGACACTGACAGAAACAAATCGAACCCATACTTCACTAATGGCCACGCCACGAGGGACGGTGTGCCGCAGTTGAGACCGGCCATCATCGAGTCCTGTTCTGCCGCGACCGTGACCGGATTACCACCGGCAGAACTGATCGACTGCAACAGGCAGTCAGCTTGGGTAGGCTCCACCGCCACGAGTTTGATCCCGGATGCAGAGTGAAGCATGTTGTAATACCACGCCGCCGCGCCCGCGAAAGCCCCCACGCCCGCCTGAATCACGACAATGTCAACGCGCGGCGTATCGGTCGAAGCCTCATGTATCTCGCGAAACATAGTCAGGTATCCTGCCATTATCCAGCGCGGGATATCCTCGTAGCCCGGCCATGAAGTGTCGGAGACGATTTGCCAGCCGTTCTTCTCTGCCATAGCGGTGGACTCGGCCACGGCGTCATCATACGATCCGTCAACTGTCACCACCCTGGCCCCTTCCGACTCTATGGCCTCGACGCGTGCCGGCACGGTGTTACCGGGGACAAAGATCACCGCGCGCTGCTGGAGCTTCCTGGCTGTCCAGGCCACGGCGCGCCCATGATTGCCGTCGGTGGCGGTGCAAAAGGTATACCTGCCCACATCAACCACGCCAGGCCGCCGGTAGAAATCGCGCGCAGGGGGGACAGGGTTCCCGCGGGACGTCAGTTCATCGACAACGAAACGATAGACGGCATACGACGCCCCAAGGCCCTTGAACGCTTTGAGCCCGAACCGGTGGGCTTCGTCCTTGACAAGAACCTGTCCCACACCGAGTTCTCCTGACAGAGCCGGCAACGACACCAACGGCGTGGCCCGGTACTCATCCAGCGAGCGGTGCAGATCGAGAACGTCGTCATTCTCAAAAGTTGCCCTGAGAGGGTCACTCCATTGGGGTGAAGTTTCCCGGTATGGGTTCAGGCTATAGCGACACATGATTCCCTGCGCTTTGCATTCGCTCCTGTTGCAACGTGTGAGCTGGGCGCATTCGCGTCAGTCTTCCGGGCGTCGTGCTGCTCCATCTCCTGACGAGCTATCCTCAGCACTGTCCGGCTCCGGGTCGATGCGAAACTCCACCCCACCGTTGTGGAACTCGATCCAGCGTAGCGGCCTGTTTCGGGCGGCTCTATCGAGACACTCGTCAGGCACGCCGAAGCGAGTGGGAAATGGTGAGTCTCGCTTGTAGTCTGCGGTCGGGAGATGGTCGACCGTCTTCAGCGACAGGGACAGGGTGTCGCCACCCACGTTGGCCAGGCTATTATCGGTACAACTCTCCCAGAAGAAGAATATCGCCACGGCCGTATCCGGCACGAAATCACGCCGTTCGCTGGACACAACCAGCCGGAGCAGCGAAACCTCCCGGCCCAATCCATAGCAAACGGGCCTCACGCTGTCCGGTACTACTTCCGCAAGCGCGATCGCCCGCCAGACCGCCGCCGGGTAGCCTTCCGTCGACTCACTGCCCCGGACCCGTCTTGCATTGAAGAACTCCCAATGACATGAATCATGCAGCTCACCGGGCAAGACCTCGACAATGTCAACGATATCGTTCGCGGTGGCGAGCTTGAGATCAAAGCCTGCCACACCGCGACCGTGTGACTTCAGGATAACGTCAAGCGTATCGTCGATTCTCCCCGCGACAGCGACAACATGGTCAATAGAGATCACAAATGGAGGAGACCCGGAGAAATCGACGCTGTCGGTCATCAGGCTGTTAACCGACACCGAATCCGGTGTGGTTCCCGAGGCGTCGTTATCAGCCCCAACAAGAAGTAAAACAGCAATTGCAGCCGCCAGTATTCTCACATACCCAATCTACAGCTTTGAACCTCTATCGCAAGGCACAAAAGCGGCCTGGCCGCCGAGCGCGACCGCCGAACACTTACTTGAGCAGCATCATCTTCTTCGAAATGCTGCGGCTGGGAGTACTGAGACGATAGAAATAGACACCGCTGGAGAGCTTCCGTCCGAATCTGTCACGACCGTCCCACCGGAGAGCCAGCGATCCGGGGCCGTCGACTCCCGACCAGTCGGTGACAAACTGCCCGGTGATATTCACTATTCCCAGATGCCAGGGAGACCTGCGCCCCAGGCGAAACTCGAGAGTTGTGACCGGGTTGAACGGGTTGGGATAGTTCTGGCGTAGGGTGGTTATTGGCAGACCTGGCTCGGTCGAAGTTTCGGCGATAACATCGGTGGGGGGTTCATCCTGGAAGGCGATCCCCTCACTTGTGACGGCGCGCTCAGCCACGACGCGAGGCTCGTTGCCCCCGTAGGAGATAGTGAACAGCTTGTGAAGCCCGGCGTCCAGCAGCGGCGCCTGCGGCGACCCTCCGAGAAACAGCGCTCGCAGGCTGTCCGAGACCTTGTAGTAGTACCGGCCACCCTGTTCCCCCGCATTCTCGTCGCCATGGAACTGGACGTAGTTCACCTCGAACTGCTCTCTGGCAAACCACAGGTTGTATGCTCCGATCGGGCTGTCGGCGCGAATGCTCACTGTCAGCAGGTAGCGATCGGGTGTGCTTTCGTAGATGAACTTGGCGTGTGGTGTCTCGGAGGGAGAATTCCCCGGCGGGGTGCCGTTCATGATGTAACGCATAACGACCAGATCGGCCAGACTGGCGTTAAGGCCGTCGCAGTCGATATCGGTTTCTGCAATCTGTGCTTCACGGTCGAGATTGAAAACGGAGTCACCGTAGAGGAAGAAATTGCGAAGGATGTCGAAATCATCGGGCTCGAATCCGCTGCCGTCTCCATTGATATCCCCCGCCACACCACTCGGTTCCCAGGGTTGAAAGGTCACTGCCGTGCTGCGGAAAACTACGTTTTTCATAGTCCACTGGTAGCGGATGAGCAGCGAGTCGTCGCAGTCGGCATGTGGCCCGGCCGGCGAGGGAAGCGCCATGCTGTCGTCCGTTATGTCCACCCCTGCGGCGTCAAATACCTGCCCGGCAAGGAAAGCGGTGTCGCTGTCTGCCGATCGCAGGACGTTGTCCGTACATTGCTCCCAGCAGAAATCGAGATCGCTGGTTGTGCCGTACAGGGCTGCCTTCCCGTGGGTCTGAAACTGGAGCCGGCAAATCCGCCCGTCGGGTCGCAGGCAACGGCAGGTGTCATGCAGGCAGCCCGGTTCCATGTCGGCCTTGAGCCTCAGAACCGGCAGGTGGTAACCGTTGTCAACGGGGAAGCTATGTTCATACCTCAGCGGCTTCCAGGTGCAACCGGCCGGTGCTTCAACGGGGAGGACGTCAAACGGCGTCATGGTGGTGGAATCGAAAGCCAGGGCCAACTCGAAGCCACCGATGAACGTAGTACAAGTTGAATTCCACCGACCGACATACAGGTCGACATCTACGATCTCACCCGGCTTGACCGGTCCGGCGGCTTCAATCCAGACCTCAAACCCCGGTTCGGCGTCAGCCGCCATTAGAGAGCCTGCGTCTCCAGCCGCCGCAAGATGCCTAAACAGCAACAATGCCATGCCGATCAACAGAGCAACCCCCATCGAAAACCTCAAGCTTGATCGGCGCTCACTGATAATCAACACAAGTAGGGCGCTCCAATGCGCCTTCGGGAATACCCGAAAGTAGCTCTTTGTAAGTTCGTGCCGTATCGGGTGCAGGAACGCTGCGACCTGTTCACCAGAAGTTCGCAGACCGGAAGCCGTCCTCGCACCGAACGGGAAGGCACGTTCGCCAGACCATCTGAAAGGGGCCTATCAGTACACCTGGTCGGCTCTTGCGGCCCCCAAAAGCCGAATGTGGTAGTCCGGTCTCCTCGTGATGGGAGCGAGAAGCCCAGATCTTATTAGCCTACCATCTTCGATGGGCTTGGTAAACTCAGATCACTTGACTACGTTGAACTTGTGTGGGCCCGACCATTCCGGCTGAATAATGGGACCTATCCGGGAAGGCGCAGCAAAAAGCCACTTGCCGCCCGGGGGATAGAAGCTGGAGTCGACCACGATCGTCCCCGGTCCCGAAAACATCAGGTCCATTGACAGCTTCTTCTCGATCTTGTGCGGAAGATACTGCATCTTGACACACAAACCGCCGAATCCCACTGTGTCGGGCAACACGCCGTCCCAACTGCATCCAGTAGCGATAACGCCGTTGAGATCCCAGACCGATTGGTCGTCCCAGCCGTTGTAGGCTTTGACATCTCCGGCCTCGGTAAGCCCCCCGGCGCTGTCCGGCATGTGGACAATCTTCTTGATGTCGGGCGACGTCAGCCTGAATCCCATAGTGAAGCCGGTGAAGACGGTATCGTTGACCAGGTAGACGTCAAACGACACCTTTTCGCCCGCCTTGATTGTGCTGTCATTGACGGCCCCCGGCCCGGACAGCTTCAGGCTCACCGAAGTAGATGTTGCCGATCCGGCCCAGAAAGCCAGAAGAGCAACGATGACCAACAGCATCTTAAATCCGCGCATACATTTCTCCTGAGAACTGGTAAACGAGATACTAATTCATTTCAAACATATGGACAATTACGTCGCCGGATTATACAAGGCCTGCAAAAGGTTGTCAAACGAAATAATCCTCTCCGCAGGCTGCGAAATCAGGGGCAGATTGGGAGAACCGCCCACGGAGCAGGCCGGCGATGCCGGTCTGTTGCGCTTCGCACGCTCCTAGTATTGTGCCGTCAGGTGTCCCTGCCTGACGGTCTCCCAATCACCTGTCAAAGGGTGGCGGGTTCAAACTCGTTTGGACCCGAACGCACAAACACCCCAAAACAAGTAGTAGTAGGTCAGGCCCCCTGTGAGTCTGACATCGACCGTCGCTCACCGGCGTTGATGTTGCTTAAGCAGGTGCGTGACGAGGCGCACCGGTTCGCCGTCACATACAACCGCAAGGTCCGCACGAAAAGGACGATCAAATCCGCGCTTGACGGCATCCCCGGCATCGGCCCGGCGCGGCGGGAACTGCTGCTCAAGGAGTTCGGCTCTGTCAAGCGCATCAAAGGAGCCTCGGTCGAAGAACTCACCCGGTTGAAAGGCATCACGGTGACCCTGGCGGAGCGGATACTGAAACATCTGTAGGGCGACGCACGGGACGTACGTCTCGGTTGATAATGGTGTTCTAGTCGTCCTGTCCGTGACGAGCAGTCTGTTTCGGGGGAATACTCCTCTTGACATTCCGGCGGCTTTGTGCGTCCTATTAGGTAAGAGAGCCAGCCAGAATTGTGTATTGTGCTTTCAACCAGTGGGGTTAACTTGGTGCATGATAGAACGTTTGCCGGATTACATACAGTAGGTCAAACGGCCTGCCGCTTGACTTGTGATAGAGAGCCGTACCGCTTGACTTGTGAGAGTCGCGTCAAGCCGACAGGCGGCTTGACCTACGATTACTGTGAGTGCCTGGAAGTTTGTGCTCTGTCATTTGTACAAGCTGAAAGTGGACGAAAGGAGACGAGAGCTTGAGAACACATGGTTCGTATGTACTGAAACCGTCGGGGAGAACATCATTTCATAGGAGGAGGAGATGAAAAGGAAATGGAAAATAGCAATCGCGCTGGTGTGTCTTATCGGTGCCCTCGGAACGGTACACGCCAGCGAAGATATCATCCAGCCCGTAGACGGGACATTCAAGCCAGTTGTATCTGTTGAAGAGCCGGGACCAGCCCAGATTGAGTTGAGCTTTAGGCCAACCGAGTTGTGCGAGGATGGCTCGGAGATTTCGATCACTGTTGAAACCAAGAATGGGCTGATCTGCTCTGGTCCTGACGAGTGGACAGTAATTGCGGACAAGTCTCAACTTTATTCGATCATACTTGATATCATCATTCCCCCTGACGATACGGGTGGAATCGAGCTTCGGATCAACTGCTGTGGATGGTTGACTGTTGCTGCTGCGTACTTTGTCACGACCGGTGATGTGGTTGAGTGGTGGGCCGGTAATCCACGAGGTAAGAGTCCCCGGTTTCCCGGACCGTCGTACTGGGACAAGAGGCGGGCCCGGCTGACGCCTGAGCAACTGCAGGAAGAGCTGACGCTGCAGATTGATCTCAAGTTCCTCATGCAAGTAGATCTTGACTTCATTGAGAAGGTTGTGGGGCCTATTGGGGACGTTGACGGTGACAGCACGTTTACGATTCGTACGACTGTTGAGAACTCATGGAAACTGGCTGAGTTCGGCGTCAGTTACGGAGTGATTCATGACAAGCCGGCGCCTGTTGCCTCCACCTATGATATCTCCACCTACAGGACTACGTTAATCGATAGCGTCGTACATCCCGAACAAGACGATAGAGTGCTCCCTGAGAATACAAGGCTTCCGATGAAAAAACCAGAGGAACCATCGCATCGAGACTCACTCCACAAAGCCAGACGTCATACACAAGACTCACTTCGCCAAGTTACTAAGCATCTCGCGGATTCAATCAGGGCTCTGCCGCCCGAGGCCAGGATCGGCGTCTGCCTTGATCTCAGGGACTCGAGTCATTATGCATTTGCATTCGGGTTGATCGGCGAACTGGGCGAGCCGGCCTTCCCCGGCTACTATCATCTTGATGTCACAAAAGAGACCGTGGACAGGCTCCGCCAACACGGTATCAACGTGATCCTCACTGACGTGATACGACACGGCCACGAAGACCGGCCATCTGAGGGGAGTGAACCCGAGGGGGCGGTTATGCCAGCAGTAGAGGAGTACTCAGTCGAAGCCACACGATCCAGCGCGGCCCCCAGCGAGGATGTCTCTCTCGCACGGCAAGGATCGTCCCGACCATATCGTCGCTGACGGCATGAGGGTGATGATGAGGCGCCCTCGATTGATTGAATAACCCCCAAAGACCCTCCAATTGATACCGATGAACAAACCGATATCCCGTCTTGCGGCTGATGCCAAACTCCTGACAGAGAGCCGACATCGAACGTTCCTTCTTCAAATACTCACCCAAAAAACGTAAGCGCTCGTCCATAACACAGGTCTCCTTCCACGGCACGGCTACACCTCCTTAGCTTGTGCCGTAGCATAACTGTTACCTATGTCGTGGGTCTACACTGTTACCTATGTCCTGGGTCTGTACCTGTATATGTCGCACACCAATTGGTTGACTTAGTCACAACTGGATCAGAGCCCCACAAACTGCTGAAGTCAATCAGGTTTTTTCCCACCATAATATGGTGGGGCACCCGGTCGGTGAGAACATTTCTCCGGTGTACCGGTTCTCCCTCACGAATATGCCCTCAAACCAAGCCGTAGAACTTTTTTGCTGTTTTTGGGATGCCGGTACGCTATACTGCCGCCTGAGCCATGAGCAAGGACAAATTCAAGCAGCAGTTCGCGGCATCCACGGCAGAGGCCTTCAAACGAGTCTACCCGGAGGTGTACAAAGCCACCGGGGACGAACAGGTTTTCGACCCGGACTTCGTTTATGACAATCTCGAAACCCCCAAAGACCCGAAGTTGGGATGGTTCTCGCTGCCGGTCTTTCGCTTTGTGCGTCTGCTCAAGGGCAAGCCACCCGAGATCGCTGCGAAAGTGGCCGCCGAGACCAATGCACTGACTGAAGCTGCTGCCGGCCCGACACTGACACGGTCTTCGGCCGTAGCGGGATTTCTGAATGCGCAGGCAAACCATTCGGTTCTGACCCTGGAGATACTGCGCGAGGTGCTCACACACGGGCCGCGCTACGGCGATTCGGATGAAGGCCAAAGCCGGAATTTCCTGGTGGAGTACTGCTCGGCCAATATCGCCAAGCCGATGGGGATCGGGCATCTGCGCTCTACGGTCATAGGCAACTCGCTACGCAGGATATATCGCAAGCTCGGCTACAGCGTAGTCGGTATCAACTACCTGGGTGACTGGGGGACGCAGTTCGGCAAAATGATTGTCGCTTACCGCAGGTGGGGCGAAGGCACCCCTCTTGACGGTAACGCGGTGAAACCGCTGCTTGATCTCTACGTGCGTTTTCATGACGCCGTCGGGGAGGATGACTCCCTGAACGAGGAAGCCCGTCTGGCTTTCAGGAAGCTGGAAGAGGGCGATCCTGAAATCACCGAGCTATGGGAAAAGTTCAAGGCTGTTTCGATGGCCGAGTTCGAGCGAATCCACAAGATGCTCGGGGTTGAGTTCGACTGGGTCACGGGTGAAGCCTTTCTCAACGACAAGATGGAACCGGTAATTAAGCGGCTGCAGAAGGATGACCTCACCAGAATTTCAGACGGGGCCTTGGTGGTGGATCTCCATGACTCCCGACTTCCGCCCTGTCTGCTCAAAAAGGCGGACGGCGGTACGCTCTATGCCACGCGTGAGCTGGCGAGCCTGATCTACCGCTGGGATAAGTACCGCTTCCATGAATCCCTGTACGTTGTCGGTTCCGCCCAGGCGGATCATTTCAAACAGGTGCAGCGGGTGGTTGCGATGATGGAGGAGGCCGAGAAGCTTCCCGACGCAGACCGCATGACCGGTCGCGTGAAGCATGTTGAGTTCGGCTGGGTGAAGTTTGGTGACAAGACGATGTCCACCCGGCGGGGGAACATCATCTTTCTCGAAGATGTCATCGATCGGGCGGTCACCCTCGCACGAGAAAAAATCATCGAGAAGAACCCGGAGTTGAAGGCGATAGACGCGACGGCCCGGATGATCGGTGTGGGAGCGGTGATTTTCGGGCAGTTGTCGGTCAAAAGACATAAGGACGTCAATTTTATCTGGGAAGACGTCCTCAATTTCGAAGGAGAAACCGGGCCGTACCTTCAGTACACACACGCCCGGCTCTGTTCGCTTGAGCGCAACTATGGCGGGAGCATCAGCCCCGAAATCGATCCGGCCCTTCTGGACCACGCCGAGGAACGACGCGTAGTGGAGCTTCTGGCTGATTTTCCGGACGCGGTGGCCGATGCGGCGCGGGCGTACGATCCGCATGCCGTCGCCGTCTATCTGCTGCGCCTGGCGGGTGCTTTCAACAAGGTGTATCAGCGCAAGGATGACAAGGGGAGAATCGACAGAATCATCTCAGACGACACAGAGCGTTCCGCTGCGCGGATGGCTCTTGTGAAGGCGGTACGGACGGTCATCAAGGAAGGCTTACTGTTGCTGGGACTTGAGGCGCCCGAGGAGATGTAATGACCACGATAAGGATGCCCGCCCTTGACAGGAAAACGGAAACGTCTCGGACGAGCCGGTATACAGACACTATGCTTGAACTCAGGAGAGATGAATGCTGATTGTCATGGAAACCAGGGCCACGAAGGAGATGGTGAAGCGCATTTGTGACGAGATCGAGGCAGCGGGCCTCAAGGCTCACCCCATCCCCGGTTCCATCCGGACTGCGATTGGCGTCACCGGAAACAAGGAACAGATCGACGCCGACAGGATACTCGCCCAGGAGGGCGTCAAGGATATCATTCATGTGACCAAGCCGTTCAAGCTGGTCAGTCGTGAGTTCTATCCTGACAATACGGTAGTTGATGTCAACGGGGTTCTGGTCGGTGGTCGGGAACTGGTTGTGATGGCCGGTCCGTGCGCTGTTGAGAGCCGGGAGCAGTGCCTGATTATTGCCGAGCATGTTGTGCGATCGGGGGCGAAGTTGTTTCGCGGCGGCGCCTACAAACCGCGTACCTCGCCGTACAGCTTCCAGGGTCTCGGAGAGGAGGGCCTCAAGATACTGGCCGAGGTCCGGGAGAAGTACGGCCTGCGGATCGTAACCGAGGCCATCGATACGGAGATACTTGATGTCGTAACCGAGTATGCCGACCTGATTCAGATCGGCGCGCGCAATATGCAGAACTTCTCGCTTCTGAAAAAGGCCGGCCGGCAGCCGAAGCCGATTCTCCTCAAGCGTGGTATGTCGGCCACTCTCGAGGAATTTCTCATGGCGGCTGAGTACATCATGAACGAGGGGAACCGCAACATCATACTGTGCGAACGGGGAGTCCGTACTTTTGCTGACCACACGCGCAACACGCTGGACCTGTCGGCGGTCCCGTTTGTGAAGCGCACCAGCCACTTGCCGATAATCGTCGATCCCAGCCACGGAACCGGCAAACGGCACAAGATACTTCCTCTCTCTCGGGCGGCCATTGCGGCCGGCGCCGACGGGTTGCTGATAGAGGTTCATCACGACCCGGCCAACGCTCTCTCCGACGGCCCGCAGTCCATCACGCCCGACGCGTTTGACGATCTGATCGGCGAGGTTCGCGCCATCGGTTCCGTTCTGGGTAGGACAGTCAATGAAGAGAACACTTAGGCCGGCTCGCAATATCGGCGGGAGTATCACGCTCCCCGGGGACAAGTCCATTGCTCATCGGGCGGCGCTCTTCTCGATCATTGCAAAAGCGCCGATCACGGTAAAAAACTTCCCGAATAACGCCGACTGCCTCAGGTCACTGGAAGCGGCCCGGGCACTGGGCGTGAAGGTGGAAATGGCCGGAGAGGATTTCGTCCTGACTCCGCCGGAGCGCCTGAAGCACGACCCGGATACCATGATAGATTGCGGCAACTCCGGAACGACGGCAAGACTGCTTTCCGGTATTCTGGCGGGATCGCAGGTGGAAGGTACTCTGACCGGAGACGACTCGCTGCGGCGCCGACCCATGAAGCGAATTATCGATCCCCTGACGGAGATGGGGGCGGAACTGTTTGCGGACGAAGGCAGGCTTCCAATGCGAATCAGGGGGACGAAGCTCCTGCCTCTTGAGTACCGCATGCCGGTAGCGTCAGCGCAGGTGAAGTCGGCCCTTCTTCTGGCCGGTCTGGCATCTTCAAGCGCGGTGACGATACGTGAAAACAGGATCACGCGAGACCATACCGAGACAATGGTAAGAGAACTCGGCGACGGTATATCCGTCCGCGATGTCAAGCGGGTGGTGGTTGCCGATCAGGACGATCCCCGGAAACACCGCGTGCAGATGTCGGAACCGTTCAAGCGGGAGATTTCCTTGTCCGCTGATGCAAAAATTACCGGTGGTTCGGTGGACATCCCCGGAGATATTTCAACCGGCGCATTCTTCATGGCCACGGCGGCGATCTCCGGCCTTTCGCTCACGATCGAGAACATGGGCCTTAACCCGACCCGCACCGGGATGCTTAGCCACCTCAAGGCGATCGGTTGTGCGGTAGAGATCACTGACAAGAGGATGATCTCCCGGGAACCACGTGGCACGGTCACGGTCACAGGCGGAGCGCTCAAGTCGCGTCGGATAACCGGTGAGACAACGGTAGCTCTCATTGATGAGATTCCGATCGTGGCCGTCATGGCTGCTTTCGCCACGGGTACAACCATTATCCGCGACGCCGGGGAGCTTCGCGTGAAGGAGTCCGACCGTCTGACAGCCATATCGGAGAACTTGCGGCTGATGGGCGTCAAGTGTGGTCTTCTGGAGGACGGCCTGGCTATCGATGGCGGGAGGGACCTCTCTGGGGCCGACTTCTTCAGCCATGGCGATCATCGGATCGCGATGGCGTTCTCGATCGCATCGTTGTTCCTGGTGGGGCCATCGACAATTGACGATGATGCCGTGGTTGCGGTCTCGTGCCCCGGTTTCTATGAACTGCTGGATCAGATTGTCCAATGAAGGATCAGTTCCGTTTCGGAGTCCTCGGTCACGGCATATCGTATTCGAAGTCACCTGAGTTGTTTCAGGCCATCTTCGACATCAAGGGTGTCGGCGGTACGTGCGACGTTTTCGACATCCCACCGGACGAGTTCGTCGCCCGTTTTCCGCGACTGGTGAAATCGGGCATCGACGGCTTGTCGGTGACAATCCCGTACAAGAAGAAGGTCGTCGACTTCCTCAGCCGGGTAGACCCGGTTGCCGCATCATTGGGCGCGGTGAACTCGATAAAGATCGACGGGAGCAATACCTTCGGGTACAACACCGACTGTTACGGTTTCGCGATGCCTTTGCGAGAATACCGTGAGAAACTGAACGGGGGGTCGGCTCTGATCCTCGGATGCGGCGGTGTGGCCGGTGCGATTGTCCACAGCCTGTGCCATGACTTTGGCATTCGCCGTCTTACTATTGTGGGACGAACCCCAGAGCGGCTCGAAACGTTTGCAACCGGCGCCGGACAACGGCATGAGGACGTCCACATCGAAACGGCCTGCCATCCCGTTGCGGATGACGGGCGGAGTGATGCGTGGGACATAATCGTCAACGGTACCCCCCTGGGCGGCTGGAATCATCCCGAGACCTCACCTCTGCCGGACCATTTCACCTGGCCTCGTGGGGCCATCTACTATGACGCAAACTACAATGAAAACAACAGAATGATAAAACAGGCGCAGGAAATGGGCTTGACGGCAATCGACGGTTCCGCCATGCTGATTTGGCAGGCAACGCGATCGTTTTTTCTATGGACCGGGGAAGAGGTCGCCTTCGATCCGGTATATCGCCGGGTGTTTGGTAAGAGGGGCGGGTGAGAGAGGCATGGCGCGGGCACTTGTATCGGGGAATGTTTATCTTGTGGGCTTCTCAGGTTCCGGGAAGTCGACGGTTGGGTCAAAGCTCGCGCGGCTACTAAAGGTCGCATTCTATGACACCGATTCAATTATTGAAAGCCGCTGTGGTGTGACGATCGACGAGTTATTCAGAGAACGCGGGGAGCGGGTATTCCGCGGTATGGAGCAGGAGGTTATCCGGGAACTTGCCGAGAGGAGAGGCTCAATAGTGGTGGCTTTGGGAGGCGGGGCTCTTCAGCGTCGTGACAACCGCCGTCTGGTCAAACGAACCGGCATGGTGATTTACCTGAGCTGCTCGGTAGCAGAGATATACCGGCGAATGAAGGACAAACAGGATCGTCCCCTGCTGCGCGTTGCGCCTGTGGGTGGCCCCAGCCGCCGCCAGGCCACCATCGAGAGAATCCGAAACATGCTGGACAAGCGCCTCGCCCATTACATGACGGCCGACCGCAGGCTGTCCACAAGCGCAAGGAGCGTTCGGGAAACGGTAGACCGCCTCTACCGGATGGTAGTCGAGTACAATGCCTGAGATCACCGTCAAGTTGAAATCCGGCCGGTATCCGATCGTTGTCGGCTCCGGTATTGCGCGGCGGTTGCCGGCGCTGGTTGCGCGGAATGTTGACGGCGGTCGTCTCTTCGTATTCTACGATGCGCAGTTTTTCGCCCTGCACGGCCTACGTATGCAATCGCAGTTGAAGCGGATCGACCGGCGTGCGACTGAGTTGGTCATCCCCGGCGGTGAGAAATCGAAATCGGCGTCGGTTCTCAATCGCATCTACAGCTTTCTGCTTGATGAGAAGATCAGTCGCGACGATTTCATCGTTGCGATCGGCGGTGGAGTAACCAGCGATCTGGTCGGTTACGCCGCGGCGACGACCCTGCGCGGTATCCGGTGGGGAGTGGTGCCGACAACTTTGCTGGGTATGGTGGATGCCGGCATCGGTGGCAAGACCGGCATAAACCACCAGGCGGGCAAGAACCTGGTCGGTGCTTTCTGGCAGCCGCGGTTCGTATTCTGCGACACCGACTTCCTGGGCACGCTGGCAGTCCGGCACCTTGTGGCCGGTCTGGGAGAAGTTGTGAAGTATGCGGGGCTGATGGGCGAGAAAATGCTGACTCCGCTGGAGTCGTACCTGGTCCGCGGTGACTTGTATCAGGGTCGCCGTTTGACCCGGTTGGTCAGCTTGTCGGCTGCCTGCAAGGCGGGTATCGTCGCCAGGGACGAACGCGAGCAGTCGGAGCGGATGTTGCTCAACTTAGGTCATACGTTCGGCCACGCTATCGAGAGCAGCCTCGGCTACGGGAGACTCCTGCACGGGGAGGCGGTACTGCTGGGATTATGGGGTGCGGTGGAACTGAGTTGCCTGACCAAACCCGCCCGGCGCGACAGCCTGTCCGGGTACCGTGACCTCATTGAAGGACTCATGCGATCTGTGCCAAAGCTTAAGATCGATGCCGACAGGTTGCTTGAAGCTGTCAGGATCGACAAGAAGCGCTCCAGCCGTGGCCACAATTATGTCTTGCTTGAGCGTCCGGGGAGACCCTTTATTTCTGCTGCGGTTCGACCGAGTATTGTAAAAGAGGCTGTAAGGGCGATGTTGCGTGTGTATGCCGTCACTGGAGGCGCCGATGCTTAGGATTCTGGTTGTCAACGGACCCAATCTCAACCTTCTGGGCAAACGGGAACCGGAAGTGTACGGAACAAAGACGCTGGATGAACTTAATGGTCGTCTGGCCGACATGGCCGGGGAGATGGGTATCGAGGTGTCGTTCTTTCAGTCCAACTCGGAAAGCGAACTGATCGACTACCTGCACGAGGAAGGGTTCAGGGCGGACGGGCTGATAATCAATCCCGGCGCCTTTACGCACTACAGTTACGCCCTGCGCGACGCCATCGCGGCGGTGGATATAGAGAGCATCGAAGTCCACATGTCCAACGTCTACGGCCGCGAGGAGTTCCGCCACAAGTCCGTAATCGCGCCCGTGTGCAGGGGTTATCTGGTCGGGTTCGGCTTCTACGGTTATGCCATGGCCCTTTCCTACTTCGCCGACATGAAGAAAGGCAGCAAATGATCTCAAGAGCGACAGTGATCCTGGTAATCGGTCTGGTCTGCATGATGCTGGTCGCGTCCTGTCAGGAGAGGCAGGTATCGGCTGCCGATGCGGAGCTGGTGCTGGATTCGCTGGAACACAAGCTGGAATGGCTGGACTATCGCCTGGCTCTGGAAGGTTGGCGGCACCATACCCAGGGCTACTCGGACTCGAATTGGTTCTACAACCGGCTGTACAATCACGTCGTTGGCGACAACCGCAATTTCGATATACTGGAAAAGGCAAAACCATATCTGACCGGCGAGATAGACCAGCGGCGATATGAGTTGTTATACGGTGCCGTTCTGTTGGGACGTGTGGAATCCCGGCCCGATATCGTGCATCTGCGCGATTCACTCTCGGCGCTTAACATTGCTTACCGGGCTGAATTCGAGGGGGAACCGCGCCACGCCAACTTCCTGTATGTCACCTACAGAAGCGACCGGAATCGGGTCCGGCGTGAAATGGCCTACCGGGCCTGGCGCGCGATCGGCCACGAGTCAGCCGACGGCCTGCAGCGCTTGATCCGGCTCCGCAACCAGCAGGCAGGCCGCGAGGGTTACAACAACTACCTGGCCGCGACCTTCAAGGCCCAGGGGATAGATTCCAGGGAGTACCTTGACCTGCTGCACCGGCTGGACTCACTCAGCAGTGAACGCTACCGAATCATCCTGCAGGTGGTGCGGCGGAAACTGAGCCTGTCGCAGCTTGAGATTTGGGACATCGCTTTTGGCTATGCCGATGTGAACCGGGAGGTCGACTGGTATTTCCCCGTCGATTCTCAACTGGCGTACATCAAACGCAGCCTCATGGCCTTAGGGTATGATCTGGACAAGCTCCCTATCTATCTCGACCTTGAGTCGCGACCGAGTAAATCACAGTTTGCGTATGCTTTTGCCGTTAAACCACCGCACGATATCAGGGTCCTGGCCAACCTCTCCGGTGGTCTGTACAGTACACGGGTGCTCATGCACGAGATCGGCCACGCTCTCCACTCGTCTCACGTGTCCGAGAGCTGCCCCCCTTTTGTACGCCTCCTCGACGGTAGCTGGTCTGAGGGCGTGGCTCAGACGTTTGCGGCCCTCTGTGAGGATTCCACGTGGTTGGAGAAATACGCTCACCTGCCGCCGGAATTGATCAGTCGCTACCTCAAGGCCAGGCGAGAGCAGGAGATAATCTCGTTGCGCCTCATGCTGACAAGGTTGATGTTTGAACATCAGGCTTACGCCAACTCCAACGCCGACCTGAACAAAATCTACTGGGATCTTTTTGAACGGTACATGCAGCTTCCGCGCCACGATGAGATCAAACCGTGGGCGGCGGTCAGTCATTACATCACCCACCCCGGGTACCTTCAAAACCATCTCTTCGGGACCGTGGTGGCGGCCCAGACCGTCGCCTACCTTGAGAAAACCTACGGCGGCTTCACGGACAGAAATACGTCCGGCTCCTTCCTGACACAGAACTACCTGCGTTTTGGAAGTCGTTATGGCTGGCGCGAACTCCTGCTGCGTGGAACCGGGGAAGACCTCAACCCGCAGTACCTGGTTTCACGGCTGGGCATGTAGCGGTTCTGTGGAATGTCGGGCAGTCACCAGCCACGACCGCACCCGGGAAGAACAGCCCGACGACCGTACGACGCTCTGACATTATGAACAAGCGCGAGCCGCTTTCCATCCACATCGGAGTCAGCGCCTGCCTGCTGGGCAGAAGATTCCGCTTCGACGCCCGTCACGAAAAGCACCCGTTCATTACCGACGTCATGGCCAGGCACGTGAAGCTGGTGGCGATTTGCCCGGAGGTAGAACTGGGCATGGGAGTTCCTCGCGAGAAGGTGAGGCTGGAGGGATCGGTCGATTCGCCCCACATGATCGGCATGGAGACCAGCAGCGACTGGACACGAAGAATGGTCAGCTATGCCCGCAGCAGAGTTCGGCGACGCGACCTGGCGAATGTCTGCGGCTGTGTTCTCAAGACGAAGTCGCCGAGTTGCGGGAAGGTACGCGTCAAGCTCTACGACGCGTCAGGCCGGGTCAGGCGCGCGGCCACCGGCCTGTTCGCTGCGGCACTGATGAACCACCACCCGCTTCTCCCGGTAGAGGACGAACGCATCCTCGATGACGTGCGTACGCGCGATAATTTCATCGTGCGGTTGTTTGCATACCGGCGGTTGCGCGGTCTTCTTGCGGGTCGTCCTTCTCGCGCAGGACTCAACGTCTTCCACGCTGCGCACATCTCTCTACTGCAGTCGCACAGCCCGAAGTATTGCCGGATGCTGGATGAGCTTGTTGCATCGTCGGGGACGGTCTCCACCCGAAAGCTCTGCGACAAGTACGCCGTGTTGTTCATGGAGGCGCTGCGGTTCAAATCCACCCCTGCAAAGAGCGCAGCAGTCCTCCGCTGTTTCCTACGACTATTGCGAGGCCATTTGAGCGCTGCCGAGGAGCGCGACATCAGATGGGCCGTAGATAACTACCGCACCGGTGACGCCCCCCTTCTGACGCCGCTGACGCTGATCAAGCACTTTATCGACAAGTATAAAATCACGTGGGCCGCACAGCAGGTCTATCTGAATCCACATCCCGCGGAACTGATGCTGCGCTTCCACGCCTGACCCCACGATGTGGTTTTTTTCGCATGGCATCCTGCAAGTCTTTCCTTCGCGTTGCGCGCGTCAGGTATGTCATGCTGCGTGCAGCAATAGTAGGGCAGGTTTGTCTTCAAACCTGCCAACAAAGGCGGGTTCGAAGACGGACCCACCCTACGGATCTTCAGTCATGCATGAGCGCAGTCGAAGCATGTCGCGGCTGGTCCAATCCGGCTCGCCCTGCCTGGCCATGTCCTGAAACCGCTCCCATGACGCCCGCGTCTCGGCGCCTCAGACATGATCGAAAGTTGCCGATAACGATTGTAGAATAGTCGTTTTAAGTGAGGAGACAGTCGGAATATGAAACGCCTGTGGAGTCCCGTTGCTATTGCCTGCTGCATCATGCTGATCGTTGCAGCCTGTTCAGCCACGATCAGGCAGAAAAAGGAGTACTACTCCGACAGGCAGACGAAGGAACAATGGACCGAGATCAAAGACACAACCGGCTCCTACGTTCGCCACGGGGCCTACCTTTCCTGGTATCAGAGTGGCCGGCAACAGACTGCGGGAGAGTACCACCATGGACGCGAGACCGGTTTGTGGACTACCAAGTACGAGAACGGGCTGTTGATGGAATGGCACGAGTACCAGGACGGCGAACTGCACGGCCTTTCGGTCAGCTACTACCTCAACCGAAACAAGAAACACGAAGGCAGGTACGTCCGCGGTGAGCGGGAAGGACAGTGGCGCAATTGGCACGAAAACGGGATGCTGCAGGAAGAGGGAACCTACCTCAACGGCGAACGGCATGGCACCTGGATCACGTGGCTGCCTACAGGGCAGAAGACGCAGGAGTCGGATTTCAAGAATGACCTGCTGGACGGTCGCCATACTACATGGCGCGAGAGTGGCTTGCGATGGGTGGAGGGCCTTTACAAGAACGGCGAAAAAGACGGCCTCTGGACGACCTGGGATGAAATGGGCCTGGTGGCTCTCCAGGAGCAATATGAGGCCGGCAAGCTCGTGGCTACGGCCGCGCCCTGAACGCGATTCCGACCGATACGGGTGGCCCATCCCCCTTTGGGGTGGGTTTCTGCTGCTCAGCCCAAAATCCCCCTTGCACTCGCTTCTGACTGTATCTAACTTCCACACAGGCATAGAACAGGCTTAATTAGTAAGAGTATCACTTTGGACAGTTTTTGTATTGACTTGGAAAGAAAGTGGTCACAAAGTGGTCACAGGGAATTTGTCAGCCGTGTATTTGCACACACCAGATTTCAAGAAGGTCACAATGTGGCTTGAGGGGGGAGCGCAATGGGGATAAGAACACAAGTAATTAGCCTGATTGTATTGCTGATAGGGTCGCTTGCACTATACTATTTCGACTTCGGTAATCTTGATATCCTTCAGAACAGGGCTTTCTTCCTGACGCACGGCATAATCTTGATGCTGGTGGGTTTCTTTCTGATTGAGCGCCACTTCACGAAACAGCGAGACATAGTTGTAAACACCATTGCTGTTATTACGAGCCTCGTTGCACTACGCCCGGAGCAATACGGCGAATTAAAGACGGCAATCATGGTGTACGCGGGGTCTATCCTGCTTTTAACTCTGGTCAACATCTTGATAATGACAAGCCCGGCAGTTGTGTCGGGAAGGATATCACGGTTCAACTCATACCTTAGTAAGGCCGTTAGGACGCTCGGCAACGCGCGTGTCATCTTTTCGGCCATGTTCTTTTACGGGATTCTGGAATTCCACGGAGCGGAGGCTCTGCAAGGAACACATTTTGGCTTTCTTTTGATTTGGGCATTTATAATGATCTGGGAGCCTCTTGGAATAGGGTCTAAGTTTGAAGCCTTTCTCAATCTCATCTTAGGAAAACGCTCACAACAATCAATAGCCACTGTTGTCAGCTCCAGAAGCCCTGATGTGATTCACTGCGAGATCGGAGAAGGCGTCAATCTTAAGGCTGGCGACTTGATTCGAGTTCACCTAAAACGAGAAGAGTCACGCGACCTCTTTGGATTGGTTCTCAATATCTTCTTCCTCGATAGAAAGAACTGGGCAAATGTGCGTTTGCTAAGAGACGTACCTCAGCAAAACATCGGCTCGCTTTACAGCAAAACCGGAGAAATCTCTAAGGTTACGTCCTCTAACCTCGAAGACGAGACCCTAAGCTACTTAAAAGAAAGCAAGTTATATCAGAACCGCGGTGACATTCTTGGTATCGTAGATGTTGGAAGTAATGTAAACAAACTCAGAATCCAGATCACAAACCCATCACGGAAACCAGGAATTGGAAGGGTGGTCAAGGTGTCGAGTTCCTGTCAAGAGTTGTGTAAATTGTTTTTTCAAGCAGCGTCTCTTTCGG